>DKNY01000024.1:0-1135 GCA_002470275.1 Gammaproteobacteria bacterium UBA7376
GGTCTCGGACGGGTGGCACCGTTCCGCGTTCCAGGACAGGTTTGGCATTGCGGGCTTGTTTGGCCTGCGCTGTTTTGTCTGGCGATCGGTCCTGCACGCGGCCTGTTTCAGGCCGAAAAGCGTCCTCTCCGCGCAAACGACCGTGTAACTGATTATTGATCCGTCCGGGGTGGCGAATATGGTCGCGATCGATCAGTCCCACCTCGGGACGCTGACGATCTCGATCTCCGTTCCGGGGGGCCTCTCTTTCAATTTGCGGAGGCCTGTGTCTTTCATTGTTCCGACGATCTCTCTCTGGGTGACGATGAATACGGTCGCGACGAGGATGGGCTCGGTCTCGAAAGTGATGCCTGTTGCCGAAGTGGTCATGACTTCGCCAATGTCGCCCATGCCCATAGCCCCTAAAGGTTGATCCATAGCCCGGAGCAAGGTAAATCATTCGGCCTTTAGGGCCATGTAGTCCGTGTCGCGGGTGGCGGTGGATTCGAGCATGACGCCAGGAAAGCGAGAAGGTTGGCGCCTCTCGAGGATACCAGCCTCGATAGTGTCGATGCCCGGTGCGATAGGGATAGTAATAGACAGGAGCCGCTCGGTATCGAATGACGCGCACAGGGTAGTGGGAGGCGGCCAAGGGCTGGGTTCGGATAATCTTGCTCGGGGTAGGCTGGGGTATGTGGACCACCTGAGGGTCTCGAGAACGAATCATGATCGCCCCTGAGACTGTCTCAACGACCTGATAGTCATCCGACCGCAGTCGTCCATCGGATTCTGCCTCACGTCGAAGCCGCTGAATCTGCGTTAAGACAAGGGCTTCATCCTCGTTAACGGCGAAACCCAGCTGCCTCGTACCAGCGAGATCGTTGTTCAGGTTCTCCAGGACCTCTGGATAATGCATGAGCGCCAGCACTGAGGGATGTAAGCCCTCTGGGGGAGAAAATTGGCTGGTCTCCGAGGTTTGTAGATACCGTGCAGCCAGAACGATATCCAGGGCCTCGGTTGATGCTGGCAGGATAATGGCGATTAAGTCGTCCGGGTAGAGGGCTATGGGCGCGACCAAGGCAGCGATCTGTTCTGGGGAAGGCCCTTCTTGAACGTCGTATGGATCATCGGCTGGATTGGCCAGGGCCCCCTGTGA
>DKNY01000024.1:1485-3382 GCA_002470275.1 Gammaproteobacteria bacterium UBA7376
GACGCCAGGGTATTGGACCCGAGGCTGGCACAGAGAGGGAGCAGGGCGATAAGGAAGCTCTTTTTAAGGTGGGAGCGGGTATGAATCATTGTCCTGGGCACGTTTTCTATTGGATTGTGCTCAGATTAGGGCGGTCAAACTGAATGGTTGCTTAACGTTGAGCAACTGTTTTTGACGGCCCGGCCCGGGGGATTAACGCCGCCTAACCCAGGTTGGCATGACCCACGCAGGGCGCGCGCGCTCCGACTAGGGTCTCAGGGCGCTGATGCGTTGTTTTTTCGCCGGCAGTGCCGGGGCAAGTTGCTGCACCTGATCGTACAAATGGTCGGTAAGGGCTTGACGGCCTTCGAAGGGTTCCAAAGTCTCCCAAGGGAGGGTATCGCCCAAGTATGCCTTGATTGACTTACCAAATTTGTTCTTGGCTTCGTTCAGTAAAAGCGCCATGCGCAGCGGCTCCGCGATGTGCGAAGCCAGGTGAAAACGCCGACTGTTCTGGCCCTCAAAGTAAACGGGCACAACGTTGGCCTGTGCGTCCCTGATGAGTTTAGCGGCGAAGGTCGTCCAAGGGGCGTCGACCACGGTGCCAAATCCTTTTTTGTTCGCCGTGGACACAAATCCTGATGGGAAGATGAGGATCGGGATGTCCTGGGCCAGAAACTCCTGGGCCATCTTTTTAGCGCGAATGTTGTTCTTCATGGCGGCCTTGGTAAGCCTGAAGTCGATGGGCAGGAAATAGGGTGCCAAATCCTTATCCTGGCAGAGCATGGCGTGGATCAAGATGCGGAAATTTCCGCGTGCCTTGAGCGCCATGTCGCAGAGTGCCATCCCGTCGATGACGCCATAAGGATGGTTAGCCACAAATACCAGCGGCCCCGTTCGCGGAATAGATGCGAGGCGGTGCTGATCGTATACGAGTTCAATATCAGTGACGGCGAAAGCCTCTTGAAAGAAGGCTTGAATATCAAAGGGGCCTTGCTTTAAGCCTCTGTAGATTGATTCGATCTTGCGTCGGCCTAAGGCTACCTCGATGGTGGTGATGAGCTGTTTGACAAACCAGGGATCGTCGGGCTGCACATAGGAAATCCTGGGGTCCTCCCGGACATATTCTGCAAAGTGGGAGTCAATTTGAGGCTGAGACATTTACAAATATTCGCCGCTAGTTTTTCAAAGGTAAGCCAGGCATGCCGACAGCTTAGATTAATGAGCCCTGTCATTTAAGAGTGAGATTGTGTCAATTGTGTAACACTTTTGCGCTGCCTTTTTTCGAGACCAAGCACTGTCGAAATGCGTCCGGGAGTCATTGGGCGAATTTTTACCTTAGGGCTTGCAAACTGCCGCACAGCAGCCAATATAACGGGTGATAGCGAAGTGACGCTGCATTCTGAATTCTAAAAGAGGTTGGAAGTAATGGAACAAAGATCTTTAAACCGAGCAACAGCCGCGGGGCTGTCGGGACTCGAAACCAATAAAGTACTGAAAAATACCTATTTGTTGCTTTCCGCAACCCTGGGCGTCAGTGCCCTGATGGCCATGTTGTCCATGGCCCTCGGCCTGCCAGGTATCACTTACCTTATAAGCGTGGGGCTCGCCTTGGTTCTCGGCATGTTTGTGCTGCCGCGAACCGCTAACTCCAGCGCAGGTCTAGGGGTTATTTTTCTGGTGACGGGCCTCCTAGGATTGGGCCTAGGACCGATCATCAGCCAATACCTAACCCTGTCCAGTGGTCCCCAGATCGTCGCTACCGCCTTGGGCGGTACGGCCGTCATATTCCTGGGGCTGGCCGGATTCGCCATGTCCTCGAAGAGAGATTTCTCCTTCATGTATGGCTTTACGATCACCGGTATAATGGTTGTGTTTGTCGGTATCATTGCAAACATATTTCTGCAGCTGCCCTTGC
>DKNY01000001.1 GCA_002470275.1 Gammaproteobacteria bacterium UBA7376
GTGGCCCTTCACCTGGCTGCCAATACCCAAGGTGAAGCGCCCCGCGCTGGCACGCTGAATATCCCAGCCCAAGTTCGCTGCCACCATGGGGCTGCGTGAAAACGCGATAGCAATGTTTGTGCGCAGCTCTAGGGTCTCGGTATGGGTTGCGGCGACGGCTAGGGGCAGAAAGGCGTCCTGTCTATTTTCCTGGGTAGAGACACCGCTAAAACCACCCTCTTCGACGGCCTTAGCGGCCGCACCAACAGCGTTTAGATCATGAGCGGGTAAGCCGGTATTAACCTTCACCGGAGCTATTCCTCTTGTTTGCGTCGTGCGCTCTGAAATGCCGGGCGCTGCATCATCGCTTCTAAATAGCGCCTGCAGTTAGGCTTGTAGCGATCATCCAGCCCGAGGTTCGCGCCAAAGAAGAGCGCATAACCGACAACAATGTCGGCGATCGTAAACTTATCGGCGACCAAGAAATCCTTGCCTTCAAGGGCCTGTTCCACCGAGCGCAATCGGGATAGATACCAAATAGTGTAGTCCTCTACCACCTGGGGATTTCGTCGTTCCTCCGGTTCAAGATGGGCATAGCGCAGCACCAGGGTTTGAGGGAAGGTGAGCGTTGCGTCGCTGCGATGCAGCCAGTTGAGATATTCACCGTAGCCTCGCTCGTTCACCCCAATGCCAATGGGATGAGGCCCATAACGATCGATGAGGTACTGACAGATGCCTGCGGATTCAGTCATTACCAGGCCACCGTCGGTAAATGCAGGCACGGTTCCTAGGGGGTTGATGTCCAGAAAGCCTGGGTGGGCTGCTCTCGGCGGAAAGGCCATGTTGATAAGCTCATATTCCAGCCCCATTTCCTCCAGGGTCCAGAGGGGTCGCAATGAACGTGCATTCCGACAGTGATATAGCTTCATTTCTTTACTCCTCCCTCACGAACTCGCGTCGCTTAAGCCTCAGGTAGTCCTTAAACCTGAGCGGCTTCGTCAAGCAAAAGCGGCGCGAGCAGGCTCCGATGATAGGCAGCATCGCCAAACTGATACTGACACCAAAGTGCTCGCCTGAGAAACAACTGTGCATCGCAGTCATAGGTGAAACCAAAACCGCCATGAAACTGGACCGCTCGATCTCCGGCATAGGCAAAGGCCTCACTGCCCTGGGCCTTGGCCATACGAATCGCAGTTTCAGTGGCTTCGGCATCCTCTGCAGCGACGCAGGTGGCGGCCCGGTAAAGATGAGACCGGCTAGCTTCCACAGACAGCAGTATCTGTACGCTCGGATGCTTTAGGGACTGATAGCTGCCGATGAATTGATCGAATTGTTTGCGCGTCGTTAGGTAGTCAACGATGACATGCAGTACCCCCGCGAGGCCGCCCGCAATTTCGGCGCTGATCAACAGCATTGCCGACTGCTCGATTGCATCGAAATTGGTGCCGTCAAGCAGCTGGTCAGAGGGAATAGTGATGCCGTCTAGGGTCAAGGTGTAGCTGCGCCGTGTTTCATCGATCACCGTTTCTCGCTGCAGTGCGGCTTGGGGTATCTGATCGTCAGTCAACAGCAGCAGCCTAGGTTCATCTGCCAGCAAAACGGAAACCACAATGACCTGGGCCTGGGTGGCATCTAGCACGAAACACTTTTTCCCGGTGAGTCGCAGCTGATCCCCTTCTGGCTCGGCCTTGCTGCAAAGTTCCCGCAGCCGCCAGTTGCCGTCCTCCTCGGTCAGGGCGACGGACCCCACAGTGCCCGTCGCAAGCTCAGGCAGCCATGTCTGACGTTGGGTCTCACTGCCCGAAGTCACCAACGCTTGAACCGCCAGCGTAGTTGCCAAAAATGGGGAGCCCATGAGGTGGCGGCCCATGCTCTCCACCACCGGCACCACATCCGCCATGCTGAGCCCAAGGCCGCCATACTCCTCAGGAATACTGATCCCAAGCCAGCCTAAGTCAGCCATCTGACGCCAGATCTCCGCACTCGTGCTGTGCTCCTCCGCGATTTGCCGACGCACTGCATCCGGGGGAGAGTTATCCCTACAAAAATCCATAGCCGTTTCCAGCAGCATGGTTTGTTCTTCAGAAAACTCGATGCTTGCCATATCGTTGCCTGCTCCTGGCTCAATATCTAGGGCTAGCCCTTCGGCAAGCCGAGTACGCGCTCACCAATAATGTTGTGTTGAATCTGGCTGGTGCCGCCGCCGATGGTGCCGGAGAAGGCATTCAAATAGGAGCGCTGCCAGAGGCCGCCATCCACCGCGTCCTGACTGACATAGCGAGCGCCATTCGCTCCCTGCAGAGATAGAGCAAACTGACACATGCGCCGCTTGAGTTCGGTGGCGCGCAGCTTGCCCGACAGACTCGTAGCCGTTGGCCAGTCTCCAGCTAAGGCCGGGACCTTAGCTCGCGCCCCCATCAGCGCATTATTTTGAGATTCCGTAATCAGCTTTACGAGTTCTTCTCGAATATGCCCATCCTCTATGGCCGGACGGCCATTGCGACGAGCTCTTCTAGCCAGCTCAACGATATCGTTGATGTTCAAATCCATCATCGACAATCCTCCGGCTTGACCACCCACTGCGCCGCGCTCAAAGGTCAGAGTCGCCATGGCTACCTGCCAGCCCTGACCCTCACTGCCCATCATGCAGGAGGCGGGAATGCGCGCATCGTTAAAGAAGGTCTGACAGAAGCCATATTCACCCGTCAGTTTTTTTATGGGCCTGGGTTCGACGCCGTCTCGATTCATGGGTGCCAGAAAGAAACTTAGCCCCGCATATTTATTCGGGCCTTCGTTAGAGGTTCGGGCCAGTAGGATCATGTATTTAGCGTAGGAGCCGAGACTGGTCCAGATCTTAGAGCCGTTGATGACATACTCATCACCATCCTTAACTGCCTTACACTGGGCTCGACCCAAATCTGAGCCGTGATCTGGCTCGGAAAAACCCTGACACCAAATGTCTTCAGCACTCAAGATACCCTTGATGTACTTCTGCTTATCTTCGTCCGACCCCATGTGCAGGATTAGCGGCCCTGCCCAGTTGAGTCCAATGGTATTCGGCAAAAATGGAACTCGGTGTTTGGCCATAGCCTTGGTGGCGATATCCTGAAATACCTGGTCCATGCCGCCGCCGCCGTACTCTTTTGGCCAGGCCATACCGACATAGCCGTTTTCATAGACCTTGTTCTGCCAATCTCGCAAAAATTCAAACTGACTATCAGTGCCAACCTCCATGAAGGTCTCGGGCAAGATAAACCCCGGGTCTCCAGGCTTATGCTCAGCAAACCAGCGATCTGCCTGCTCCTCGAAGTCCGCGATCTCCGCTTGACTGATGCTCATCGTCCTTCCCCCTAAGATTAAATCCTTTGTCCGGCAGGCCGTGTTGCCGCTTGCCAGGGCTACTGCTGTCGTAAACGCAGCAAGGGCCCTACCAATTCTATCCACTTACTCATGTATTCCAGGGTGGTTTCCTGGCTCACCCCGTATTGTTCCTGCAACAGAAGCCCGCGCATAAAGCTACGCGTCATATTGAGGAGCATGACTACATCGGCATCCTCACCGCTGCTGGCCGTAAAATTTTGCAGTGACTGCTGGTCCATGCGCTGACCCCAGGCCACCAGCTGTGCCGAGATACGCGCCTGCAGCATCCTATCCGTGCGCGCCGCATTCAGCACTTCCAGCAACGCCCGGTAGGAGGTGGTATTCACGAAGCGCTGCCACATATCGAGCAGCGAGGCTTCGACATCCGCTGGCTTTCGGCCCTTTTGAAAAGTACGCAGCAGCAGCATATCCACCGTGGCCGCGATCAGGTCCTCCTTGCCGGGAAAGTGATACTGCACTGCCCCCTTGGATACGCCGGCCCGCTGGGCAACGCGATTGATCGTCGTTTCAGCGTAGCCCACCTCCGCCAGCAGCTTGATGGTGGATCGGCAAATAACATCACGTGATCGCGCGCTTTTTGCCTGCTGTAGACTGACCTCTGCGCGCACATGACCTCCTTCCTTTCGCTGGGAAGTTAACATAAAAAAACCTTATGACTGGCTTTTTTTTCTGCTAGGTTAGCCGGCCTTAATCGTCTTATCGTCGACCTCGGGGGGAGCGCATGCCGATACTGGAATCAAAGCTGGACACCAGAGCCGACGTCTTCCAGCGAAATAGAGAAGATATGCTGGAGACGCTATCAGAGCTCCAGGCGCTGTATGACGAAGCAGCAGAGGGTGGCGGCAAAGACGCCGTCGAACGGCTGCGCAAGCGCGGCAAGATGCCCATCCGCGAGCGCATTTCACACGTGCTGGACCGCGACTCTGCCTTTCTTGAGATTAGCCCGCTGGCCGCCTGGCGATCGCCCTACGACATCGGATCTGGCTTCGTTGTCGGCATTGGCGTTATTGAAGGGGTTGAATGCGTCATCCTGGGCCATGACCCCTCTGTTCGCGCTGGGGCCTTCAACCCGTTCAACGGGAAAAAACTCATGCGCGGCCTCGAGATCGCTCGAGAAAACCGCATGCCCTACGTTCAGTTTGTCGAGAGCGCGGGAGCAGATCTGCGCGGCGACAGCGGGGGTAGCGGAGGCGACCCTAACGCTGCTGCGGAAGCCGCGCTGCGACGCGAACTGAGTCATTTCGCAGAATCCGGTCGTCTTTTTTATGAGATCTCAGAGCTCTCTAAGTTGCGTATTCCTACTGTTTCAGTGATCTTCGGCGCCGCTACGGCCGGTGGCGCATATCAGCCTGGGATGAGCGATTACAACATCATGGTCAAGAACCAAGCCATGGTGTCGTTGGGCGGACCACCGCTGGTCAAGATGGCCACAGGCGAGGATGCAGACGCCGAAAGCGTGGGTGGAGCCGATATGCACACCCAAACTTCTGGATTGGGCGATTACCTCGCGCAGGACGAAATGGATGGCATTCGCATCTGTCGAGAGGTGGTCTCGCATCTAAACTGGCGCAAGCTCGGGCCTGAACCCACGACTGATTATCAAGAGCCCATACATGATGCGGACGATATGCTGGGCATGGTGTCTAAGGATTTAAAAAGCCCCCTGGATATTCGAGAGATCATCATGCGCATCACCGATGGCTCCACGTTCGAGGAGTTCAAACCGCTTTATGGTCCGACCGTAGTCTGCGGCTGGTCATCGATACATGGCTATCCCGTGGGCATTATCGGGAACAACGGTGCGCTCTTCTCAGAGTCAGCAGAAAAGGCCGCCCAATTTATCCAGCTTTGCAATCAGGTAGATGTGCCGCTGCTTTTCTTGCACAACATCACCGGCTTTATCGTCGGTACAGACTTTGAGCAGGGTGGGATCACCAAAAACGGCTCAAAGATGGTCAACGCTGTTTCCAACTCCACTGTGCCCCATATCACGGTGATCGTCGGGGCCTCTTATGGGGCGGGCAACTACGGCATGAGCGGCAGGGCCTTCGGCACCAAGTTCACCTACATCTGGCCGCACTCAAAAATTGCGGTTATGGGTCCATCAGTAATGGCTGGGGTAATGACGTTGGTTGGCCGCGCCGGCGCGGAAAGACGGGGCGTTGAGTTCGACGAAGAGGCGGATGCCAAACGCGCGGCCTTCGCCGAGCATTGGGCCGAAGAACGATCCAAGGGCCTCTACGCAACCTCAAGGGTGGCTGACGACGGGATGATCGACCCAAGAGATACCCGCGCCGTTATCGCCATGTCACTCTCGGCATGTCACAACAACAAAGTTGAAGGCACCAAGGAGTACGGCACATGGCGCATGTAATCTCCCCCATCCATCGTCTAATGGTGGCGAATCGCGGCGAGATCGCGCGGCGTATTATTCGCACGGCACACGACATGGGCATCAGCACGGTGGCGATCTATGCCGACGCGGATGCCGATGCCCCCTTTGTGCATGAAGCAAGCACCGCTATTGCCCTCAATGGCAAAACCTCAGCTGAAACCTACCTGGATATGGCTAAGGTGATCGACGCCGCCAAACAGAGCGGAGCAGACGCCATCCACCCCGGCTATGGTTTCCTGTCCGAAAACGAGACCTTCGCCCAGGCCGTTATCGATGCCGACATTAAGTGGCTTGGCCCCACTCCTGAGGTGATCGGCCTGATGGGTGACAAGCTCTCCGCTAAAAAACTTATGGATGAGGCTGGCGTACCAACACTCCCGGGTATCGAAATCACGGCCGATACCGATATTGCTGCAGCCGCAGCGCAAATTGGCTATCCGGTTCTGGTCAAGGCGTCTGCGGGAGGCGGTGGCCGAGGGATGCGCGTGGTAGAAGAGGAAGCTGAACTGATTGATGCCGTGGCTGGTGCCAAGCGCGAAGCCGGCAGTTCCTTCGGAGACGACACCGTGTTTCTGGAAAAATGGCTGGAGACTTCGCGCCATATCGAGATTCAGATTCTCGGCGATAGCCACGGCAATCTGGTGCACTGCTATGAGCGTGAGTGCTCTATCCAGCGTCGGCACCAGAAGATCATCGAAGAAGCCCCCTCTCCGGCTGTGGACGATAGCCTGCGCTCGCGAATGGGCGATGCGGCCATCGCTGCTGCCAGGAAGCTCGGTTACTCCTCCGCGGGCACCGTGGAATTCTTGCTGTCAGGCAGTGATTTCTATTTCCTGGAGGTCAATGCTCGGCTGCAGGTGGAACACCCCGTTACCGAAGAGATCATCGGCCAGGATCTAGTGCGCGAACAGATTCGCGTAGCGGAAGGAGAAGCCCTCTCCTTTAGCCAAGAGGACCTCAGCATCAATGGCCATGCCATCGAAGCGCGACTTTACGCTGAGGATCCGCTCAATGGATTCCTGCCCTCTCCGGGTCCCGTTTTGGTCTGGCAGCCATCAACGCTGGGCGGCGCACGCTTTGACTCCGGCGTCGAGGCAGGCAGTGAGATCAGCACTCAATTCGACCCCATGATCGCAAAGATCATCGTGCATGCGCCCACGCGTCGAGAAGCTGCCAGTCGCCTCGCTAGGGTGCTAGAAACCACTGCGGTCCAGGGCCTGAAGACCAATCGGGATTTTCTCGTCTCCACCCTCCGCACATCGGCCTATCTGCAAGCAGAGACCACCACAGACTTTATTGAACGCGTAAAGCCAGCACTCACGCGGGACATCGCGCCCTCGGAATACCTTGAGGCGGCCCTCGCGACGCTTGCTGAGGGACAGGCGAGAAGGCGAGCATCGGCAAAGGTACTCAGAATGATGCCCAGCGGCTGGCGTAATTCCAGTATGCCCCTGGAGCAAATCGAATTTACCGTGAACGACCAAGTCATTTCCTTAGCATACCGACGCCAGCGAGACGGCAAATTTAAGGTGGTACGAGATGATCAAGCAGTCATGCTGACCATTCATGAGGCCGGTCGCGGAGCGGTAGATATCGAGGTGAACGGACAGCGCCTGCGCTTTGCTATAGAGCCCCATCAAGACAGCTGGTTAGTGCATAGCGAACGTGGCGATTTACTGCTGCGAGAGTCACCGCGCTATCCGAATCCCAACGCACTTGAAGCCGATAGCGGGCTTACCGCACCCATGCCTGGAGCCGTCCTAGCGGCTGAAGTAGCTCCAGGCGACACGGTCAACAAGGGTGATCTGCTGGTCATCCTCGAGGCAATGAAAATGGAGCATCGAATCGTCGCACCGAGGGACGGCACTGTAGAACGTGTCCACGTGGCGGTTGGTGACCAGGTGGACAACGCACAATTACTAATAACGCTAGCAGAAGAGGGAGTAGAAGATTAATGCCGACTACGGAAGCAACACTGTATGAAATCAAAGAGGGGGCGGCCTGGATAACCCTCAACCGACCCGAGAGTCGCAACGCCCTGTCCGCTGCCCTGGTGACAGAGGTCCATGATCACCTGGCTGCAGCCAACGCGGACGATAGGGTGCGCTGCATTGTGCTTACCGGCAACGGCCCTGCTTTTTGTGCCGGAGCTGATTTGAAAAGTCCTCCGGGGCAGCTGTCTGAGGGTTCAGATCGAGCGGTTCCTTTTGGCGATGTCATGACGGCCATGATGGAGAGCCCTAAGCCGGTGATCACTGCCGTAAACGGCGCGGCTTTTGCTGGCGGCCTGGGCCTGGTGGGCGCATCCGATATTGTGATCACGCGCGAGGATGCTCAGTTCAGCTTTAGCGAAGTTCGCATTGGCGTCATCCCGGCCCTCATTTCAGTGGTTTGTCTGCCTAAATTGGGGACGCACAACGGCATGAAGCTGTTCCTCACCGGAGAGCGATTTGATGGTCACCAGGCAGTAACCCTGGGCATGGCTCATCGAGCCGTTCCTGCCGAGGCTCTGCACGCGGCTGTTTTGGAGGAAGTGGCCATGATCAACCTAGGTGGCCCAATTGCTGTCCAGGAATGCAAAAAACTGGTTCGTCGAGTGCCCCAGCTATCCACTGCCGACGGCTTCAAAGAAACCGCTGCGTGGAGTGCGCGCATGTTCAAATCGGATGAAGGAATGGAGGGCATGGCGTCTTTCCGAGAAAAACGAAAGCCGTCCTGGCTCACGAATAAGGAGAACTAGAGATCGTGTCAGATATTATAAGAATAGCGAACTGCAGCGGCTTTTATGGCGACCGTCTGGATGCGGCCAAGGAAATGGTCGATGGCGGACCCATAGATGTGCTGACCGGTGATTACCTAGCGGAACTCACCATGTCCATTCTCTACAGCCAGCAGCAAACCCGGGGCGAGCATACCGGCTATGTCGGAACCTTTCTGAAGCAGCTTCAGGCCGTCGCCCAGACCTGCCAGGAAAAAAACATCAAAATCGTCACCAACGCTGGCGGATTGAATCCCAGCAGCATGGCTGCAGAAGTGGAAAAAATTCTGGCTGAGCTGGGCGTTGAAATGAAGGTTGCCTACATTGACGGGGATAACCTGCTTGAGGACCTCGAGACTCTTCAGACCGAAGGTGAGGCATTGACCAACCTGGACACTGGCGTTGCCCTCGCGGATAGCGATCAGAAAACGCTAACGGCCAATGCTTACCTGGGAGCTTGGGGCATCAAAGAGGCCTTGGATCAGGGGGCCGATATCGTTATCTGCCCTCGCGTGACCGATGCGGCCGTCGTGATCGGTCCCGCTGCCTGGAAGTTTAACTGGCAGCGCAACGACTATGATGCCTTGGCCGGTGCACTCACTGCCGGTCATATTATCGAATGCGGCGCACAGTGTTGCGGTGGCAACTATGCGTTTTTTGAGGAAGTGCCGAGTTTCCGCAACGTGGGTTATCCCATCGCGGAAATCGAAGCCAACGGCAACTTTACCGTCACTAAACACCCCGGCACTGGCGGACTCATTTCTGAGGGCACGGTGAAAGCCCAACTGCTCTATGAAATTTCTACTCCCGCTTACTACAACCCGGATGTGATTGCCCATTTCGACACCATGAAGATCGAACAGCAGGGGGAAGACCGGGTCTATGTGAGCGACTGCCGAGGCAGTTCACCACCGCCAACCCACAAGGTCTGCATCAATACGATGGGGCCCTACAAGCAGTCGATGGAAACTTTGCTGACCGGACTGGATATCGAGCGTAAGGCGGAACGCTTTCTCGATGCTGTCTTCCATAACCTCGGCGGACGTGAGCAATTCGACGACATCGATATTCATTTGATTCGCAGCGATCAAGATGACCCAGAGAGCAACGAGGTCGCACACGCCGCCCTGCGCGTTACCGTGACCAGCGAGGACCCCTCAAAATTTGGGCGCATCTTTGCTGCCAAGGTTACCGAACTGGGTCTTGCGGGTATTCCGGGTAATACGGCGCGCGGCGCTGCAGGCTTTAACGGCACTCCAGCCATTATTCACTGGCCTGCACTGATCGATAGCCAAAGGCTGACCGAGCGCGTGCACCTAGGCGGAAAGGTGACAGAGGTGCTGCCTACCCAGCGTCTGGCGCTAGAGGAAATCTACTATCAGGAAACACCGGCCAGCATTGCGCCGGCGCCAACCGGCCCAACAAAGCGCATCCATCTGGGGCGGCTGTTCGGGGCACGATCTGGGGACAAAGGCGGCAACGCTAACGTTGGCGTTTGGGCACTGACCGACGAGAGCTTCAGCTTCCTTTATCACTATTTGACCGTGGAGGAGTTCAAGCGTCTGGTGCCCGACTTCGGCCAGTACGAAGTCGAACGCTTCGAGATGCCTAACCTGCGCGCTCTGAATTTCTATATCAAGGGTGTGCTGGGCACCGGCGCAGCATCTAACCATCGCATCGACAAACAGGCCAAAACCCTGGGCGAATACCTTCGCGCAAAATATATCGAGGTCCCGGAGCAACTGGCGGAGGGGCTTTAGCCCCTCAACGCCTGCTAGGGTTCAGCGGGCTTACCTCGCGTTCCGGCGCATTCGATAGTGCGCCTCGACCAGGTCTAGCTTATCTGCCAGAACCCCGGCCTCTGCGCGATCTTCGCCACCAAAAACCAGCCAGGTCTCTGAGCCAGTATCGTAGCTTGGCCAAGGAATTAGGCCCTCCCCGTTAGGGTCTGCATTGCGCGCAAAGTTCAACCAATACGCCTGCATCCTCTTGGCTAGACCGCTGATCTCGGCGTCCTCACTGCCCGCGCCATTCCAAAAAATATAGGAATCAGCACCGTGTGGGGTGCCCGGCAAAGACGCCGCCTTGGCGGCGGCGGGAGCGTCCACGTAGTAAAGCCAGGCGGCATTGCCACCCTTTGCGACCGCCCGGCCCGTGACCCTGGCGGCCAATAAGTAGCGATTGTCGCCAAACATGCGCATCAACCCGAGACGTCGTTGCACCGCAAAGTCCTGCGCATAGGCGGCTTTCACCCGAGGCATGAAGTCCCGGTAGTAATCCGCATAGGCGTCCAAGGTGATCCCCGAAGCAGGCATCACCGAACCCTCGAAACTATTGCCCCCCATGATCAGAGGAACATCGTGGGCCCTGCCAGCTTCGGCCAAAGCCGCGGGTTCATCCTCCAGGGTCACGCCATCAACTATAGGCAGCTGAAAACCGCTCAGCGCCAGCACCAGATCGGCCGCCGGTAAAGCTCTTAGAGCGTCCTCACCGTCCAGATCTGCATTGATTCTTGCCACCAGCGAAGCGCCGATTTCCTCCGCTGCTGCTGGGGCTCCCAGGTCCATTTCAAGTACATCCGATGACGGCAGCTTATTCGATCTGGGCAGCGCCCAGGTGCCGTAACCGCTCTGAGCGATGACACGATGAAACAGGCCCTTCGCGTCGGGCGTCACCATCAGCATGTTGACCGCCATACCGCCAGCAGAAACGCCAAAGATGGTGACCTTGTCCGGATCGCCACCAAAGCCGGCTATATTTTTTTGCACCCATTCCAAGCCCGCCACCATGTCTTGAAGACCAAAATTAGCTTCAGAGGCCGGTAGCAGCGGATGCGCAAAGAAACCCAACGGACCCAGGCGATAATTTAGCGACACGACTACTACCCCCTGCCGCGCTAAAACTTCTCCCGCAATTAGTCCGCTACCCGAGCGCAGGCCACCCCCATGAAACCAGACCATAACCGGGCGCTTTGCATCACCCAGTCCCGGTGTCCATACATTAAGGCCTAAGCAATCCTCCCCACCGACCGCCGAACCCTGCTGCCCGCGGACAGCCTGTATACACACCGGCATAAAACGTTGGGCCTGTCTCTCCCCTGTGTGGGCCAAAGGCGCACTGGGTGGCTGCCAGCGCAAATTGCCAACCGGTGGCTGGGCGTAGGGCATCCCACGGAATACCGCTAACCCTTCCTCTCGTTGGCCGACGAACACACCCTGCTCGGTAGTGACCCGCAACGCACCCTCTCCAAAAGCCGTAAGGGATTGGCATACGAACATGACGCACCAAACCCGGACCGCTGTTTTCACCCTCATTAGTCAATCCCCTCATCGAAAAAGAGGACCATATCAGTTAATTCAATGTTGGGCTGCGCAGCATCAAATCCCTCTCAAAGGGTCTGTCTAGCGGGAAGATGAGGTGCTTTCCGAGCTCTAGGTTATGCGGCAGAATGTTCTCTGGAGAGAGGGTTACGACGGAGGACGAGCGATGATACTTAATCAAGCCTGGATTTTTTTAGCAGCAATAGTGATCGCGCTGATCACTACCCCACTGCATGC
This sequence comes from Gammaproteobacteria bacterium UBA7376, assembly GCA_002470275.1. Classification (GTDB taxonomy): domain Bacteria; phylum Pseudomonadota; class Gammaproteobacteria; order Pseudomonadales; family Azotimanducaceae; genus UBA4421. The sequence continues at coordinate 12,071 of DKNY01000001.1, forward strand.
CGAGACCAAACGCACCAGCTCGGGTAAGCCCGACCTGTCTGGCACCTATGATACGGGCACCCTGACCCCCCTCGAACGCCCGGAGTTTCTCGGGTCCGTCTCTTATGTTTACCCGTGGGTAGCGGAAATCGGCAATTGGATTGCGAAAACGGGTAAAGAATATTTAGAGCAGCGCAAAAGCGACCCGAACAGAGCCGCGCCACCCAAGGGCGGTGAGGGAGACCTCGGGGGTGCAGCTGGCGGTACCGGTGGCTATAACGCCTTTTACATTGACCTGGGCGATTCTCTGACGGTGGTCGACGGCGTCGTACCAACCTCCATCATTTATGATCCACCCAATGGGCGGCAGCCTCAGCGTTCAGCCAACTTTATGAGCCAGGTAAGAAAGTTCTATCCCAGCGCCTTCCACCAGAATACCGGCACGGCTACTTGGCTAGACACCGAAGGGCCAGGACCCTTTGATGGACCAGAAAGCGTTGGGCTGCCTGAGCGCTGCCTGCTCAGCTTTGCGTCCACCGTGCCAACCATTCCCAGCCTCTATAATAACTACAAGCGGATTGTTCAGACGGATACTCACGTCATGATTCTTCAGGAAATGGTGCATCACGCCCGCGTTATCCGCATTGACTCCGAGCATAATTCGGATGACAACAGACATTGGCTTGGAGACTCTATTGGCTATTGGGATGGAGACGTATTGGTCGTGGAAACCAAAAACTTTAAGCCCGTGAGCAGCCTGCCTGGCGCGACCGAAAACCTTCATGTGGTCGAGCGATTTAGCAGAAAGCCAAATGGGGACCTAGACTACGACTTTACCGTCAACGACCCAGAAGCCTGGGCAGCGCCATGGAGCGGCCGATACCAGTGGCGTGCCAGCGACAACAAAGTTTACGAATACGCCTGCCATGAGGGCAATTACGCCATGGGCAATATCTTACGGGGTGCGCGATTGCTGGAGAGCGAGTGGCAAGAGGAGACGGCCGCGATTTCCCCGGACAGTGCGGGTGGCGTGCCCTAGGACACTCCTCGCAGCAGCCGTGCCTGAGTGAACGAGCTAAGTAGGGGATCGCATCTATGGCTATCGATAAGCAAGTATTTCGCAGCGGCCCCTATGCTGACTTCATCGCTCAAGCGGTGAGGGTCAACGGCGTCCTTTACAATTACCAGCCGTTCAGCCAATGGCGCCGAGATGATTGTTCGGAATCGTGGTCCCCGAGATCCCGGCAGCTATTTCTTTGTTGCTAATCAAGAACTGATTAAGGTTGGGGGAGAAAAACCCGAAATCGAAGGCTCCGAATTAGCTGATC
>DKNY01000044.1 GCA_002470275.1 Gammaproteobacteria bacterium UBA7376
AGAGCAGAGGACTGAAAATCCTCGTGTCGACAGTTCGATTCTGTCTCTGGCCACCATTCAACCCTCTCTTGTCTCACCCTTGAGCAGCCCGGCATGCTTTTTAGATCGGCAGTGATGAGCGCTTCCAAAGCCTTGGCTTCCAGCCAAAATTGATGTTACGTTGTAACAAAAAAAATCATATTGGATCAGACTATGCAGGCCGCGATCTCCCACAAACTCCCGGTAACCGTTCTCTCAGGTTTTCTCGGCGCAGGTAAGACGACGATTCTCAGTCACATTTTAAACAATCGCGAGGACAAGAAAGTCGCTGTCATCGTCAATGATATGAGCGAAATCAACATTGACTCAGCATTGATCCAAAGTGAGGTCTCGCTCAACCGCAGTGAGGAAAAACTCGTAGAAATGAGCAACGGCTGTATCTGCTGCACGCTACGAGAAGACCTTTTGGAGGAGGTGACAAAGCTCGCGCAGCAAAGACGTTTCGATTACCTCGTCATAGAGTCAACGGGCATATCAGAACCTTTACCCGTAGCGGAAACCTTCACTTTTGCGGATGAAAATGGCGTTTCGTTATCCGACGTCGCCAAGCTAGACACCATGGTTACCGTGGTCGATGCGGTGAATTTCCTGAAGGATTATGACGAAGCCAAATACCTGCAGGATACCGGTGAATCTTTGGGCGAAGACGACGAACGCAGCGTTGCAGATTTACTCGTGGACCAAGTCGAGTTCGCTGATCTGATTCTGGTAAGCAAAACTGATCTGGCGAGTTCTGAGGACATAGAACGCTTGACTGCGATTCTCCAAACCCTGAATACCCACGCCAAAATAGTTCCAATCGCGAATGGCCAAGTTGATATCGACCATGTGCTTAACACCGGCCTGTTCAATTTCGAGCGTGCGCAACAAGCTCCCGGCTGGCTCAAGGAGATGCGTGGTGAGCATGTTCCCGAAACGGAGGAATACGGGATCGGCAGCTTTAGCTATGAAGCGCGCCGCCCCTTTCACCCTGAGAAATTTCACCGGTTCCTCCACAGCACGGAAAAGTACGGCAAGCTGATTCGTTCCAAGGGCTATTTCTGGTTAGCAACGCGGCCCGAATTCGCTGGACAGTGGAGCCAGGCAGGCGGCATTGCCCGCTATGGTTTTGCAGGCATGTTTTGGAAAGCTGTTCCTAAGGAGAAATGGCCCTCGGATAAGGACTACCTCGCTTCCATTAAAAAGCAGTGGGTCGAACCGTTTGGTGATATGCGCCAGGAATTAGTGTTTATCGGTCAAGACCTGGATCAGCACGGTATGATTCGAGCGCTTGATGAATGCCTGTTAAGCGAACAAGAAGTTTTACGCGGCAGGAAGCACTGGGCGACCTTAAGCGACCCCTTCCCTGCGTGGAATGAGATGTGAGCCTCTTAAATCCTACTCAACGGGCACGCTCTAACTCTGCAATCGATAGGCAAGCGCCAGTGCACAATGCTGGTCGCAGTAGCGAACCCGCTGTGCTTGCGGATATCTACAAAGAAGATACCAATATCGCTATATGGCGACGCCAGCTCTCTGAACCTCTTCAGCATATCGTTAGCGATTTCGTCGATTCCCGAAAACAGCCGTACCTATCTTGCATTGTGACGCCCAATGACGCGCGCTCTGTTATTCGTGATGGTCTAGGTAGCTCAAGCTTCACGGAGTTAGGCGAAGATATCTCGGAACTCGTGGATATGTTTTGCTACCTATTTGACCTCAGCCGAGCCGGTTTACGTCTGACCGTCCTGCGCGAAACCTTGTGCCCCAAATTTCACGTTGATCACGTGCCGTGCAGAATGGTCACAACCTATTTGGGTGTCGCTACGGAGTGGCTGCCTCATCATCTGGTTAACCGCGAAAGATTGGGACTTGCAAGCACGGGCCAGTCTGACCAGGAATCTGGGATATACAGTAGTACTGATCACATCCAGAGCATGGCCTGTGGAGACGTTGCCCTACTCAAAGGCGAAACGTGGCAGGGAAATCAGGACGCAGGTTTAGTACATCGCTCCCCCGCAGTTTCCCCTGGGCAGAGCCGTTTGCTCTTGACGCTCGATTTTGGCAATTAGGGCCTAGTTTCGACTCTTTGAGTTAAGCGCGAATTCACGCGCTCGTTGATTCCCCCGCATTATCTCTCCCAACTGCCTGTTGGACTCTGATCATCGGCACCACTAGAAATAGCTTGGTTTGCGTAAAAGTGTAGGTTGATGCTCGGCGTAGGTACTAGGCCGTCTAACCCAACAACCAAAGGGCAAGCAGCTGATCCTCTAGTTGAAGAAACGTTTCTTCCGGCCAATAGGCTTGTCGAGCGGTTGGCTGGTTTGCCAAGGCTAGTGTCCTGCATCAACACCGGATCAGTGCTTTGGGGCCGCCGATCTAATGGTTTTTGACGAAAGGGATAGCGACCTAGAAGGTTTGTCGACGGCCTGAGCTAACCCAGAGCGTCAATGAGCATCCAGAACAGGCAATTTATTTTAGAGCCCTGCATCGCGACTGTATGCCGTTGGGGCAGTGAGGGGCTCTATGCAAGTTGCCGCCTACTTACCGTGACCATCAGGCAACGATTAACCATGGTCACCAGTGTTCCCTGCTGGACACACATAGTGTTGCGCAAAAGGCCGATCAAAAATGTCCTGCTGTGGCTGATAACAGCAGGCGGATGCCTGGCGTTTAGTACCCATTCCCGCGAACGGGCGGTATTGCTAGAGGACTTTGAACAGGCTAGCAATAACGGCCTGTATGGGCTGCTATTGGAAAATCAGTATCTTGAGGTGGTCGAATCCGAGGGTGTCGGGAACAGTCGTGCGCTGAGGGCAACCTATCAGGGAAGTGCGCGAGGCAGCGAGCGGATTACCGAGCGACTTTTTCTAGGCGAGCGGGGCCCAGAATATACGCTGAGCTACGATGTAAAGTTCGATGAAGATTTTCAGTTCGTAAAAGGCGGGAAACTCCATGGTTTGGGTCCTGACGCACCCATCACTGGCGGTAGGGCGATGCAGCCTGCTGGATGGAGTGCGCGGGTAACCTTCAAGGAGGGCGGGCATGTACGCTCGTACCTATATTGTCAGAACAAGGACGGTCGATACGGCACGGGAAAATATAATCAAAAGTTTCGGTTTGAAAAGGAGCGGTATTACTCGGTCTCACTGCATGTTCGGTTGAATGGAGCAGCCGACGCAAGAGATGGATTTGCGGACATTTACATCAACGGGGAGCGCGTGATTCAACATGACGATGTTCAGTTCCGAGCGGCAACTGAACAAAAATCTCTAATTAGCACTTTCCTTTTCAGTGCGTTTCATGGGGGTAATAAACCGCGCTGGGCTCCCAGGGATTTTCGGGGCAACTACCAGGATGTTCACGCCTATTTCGATAACCTCGCCGTCTATCGCGGACGGCGTATTAGAGACGGAGCGAAGTAGCCGGGGTATTGGCAGTTATTCCTGATGGAGTATGCAATGTGGGGGCTTTCCTTGGGATATCAGATTAGAACCGAGATGAACTGCCCGCCATTCCAGAACTCCTGTTCCCAGTAGCATAACTATTGGGAAGCAACGACAGCCAACATGTAATAGCCAGCTAAACGTGATAGATTTAAACCGTTAGCAGCGGCATCATCGATGAATGTTAGGGGGAACCACGGTATGGAAATCTTGCATCCAATGTTCGGCATGATCGCGCTATCGGGTGTCATTGCCCTGCAGCTGCTTCTCTCTCGAGCACCCCTAATCATAAAGTATTGGGGCAACCTGCAGGCGGCCAAGCACTCCGATGCGGCCAGACCAAATCTGCCTGAGCGCATGCGGTACATCACCGACAATTACAATCACATCTTCGAACAGCCGACCCTATTTTATGCCGTGGTTGTCTATATTTTCCTTGTGAACCATACCGACGAGACGCATATCGCGCTGGCTTGGTCTTATGTGGGTTTACGGGTGATCCACAGCATTATTCAGCTCACCATCAATAATGTTACCTGGCGGGGCTGTATCTTCGCTGTCTCTACGATGTTGCTGGTTTCTATGATCGTCAAAGAGGGCCTGCACTTCGTCTAACCCCAGCCGGGGGTCCTGGCTCAGGCGCAACCCTCGAGCTCATCCGTGCTAATAAGATAGCGCGCTTTGTTGGAGCCCTCGCAGTAGGCTATTTTCATAGCGAGGCGTGGCGTCGCGTCCTGGTTAGGACCAGTCATATGGGGCTCAAAACTGTCGAATGCCAAGGCCTCTCCACCCTCGAGGGCCACGAACTCCATGGACTGCTTAACTCCAGGGGCAATGGGTTCGGCAATCAGCAGGGGAAATTCCCCTGGAGCATGCTCCACATATTCGTGGGGAAACAGTGACCCTTGATTGAAGCTAGAAAGATGCGTGGCGTCGACCTGGTTAGGGCCAAACAGCATCAATCCACCTTTTTCTTCGGTCATTGTCTCTAGGGCGATCCAAACGGAGAAGAAGGTGGGTTTTGTCTCTCGCGTTTCCCAATAGGCACGGTCCTGGTGGAGGCCGGTGGCAGCGCCCCCAACTCTTTTAATCAGTAAGGAAGCGTGATCGACCACGGGCTTGTCAAAGCCCGCTCTTTCCCCGATTTCTGGCCAGACGTCGAGATGAATCGCCTTCAGGATATCCCGGTTTTCATCTGCGTCTTGGTGCGCTGAAAAAAACTCTTTGTGGAAAAATTCCTCGCCTTCATCGCCAGAACCAAGACTTCCAATTCGCTCTACGAGGCTTTGAATATGCACGCTGGACACACGCGACTCTAATTTGCACCACATGGTTTAGTTTGGCTCCTTGAACGGTACTCGACCGAGAATAGATCAATCATTTTTTCATGTTGATGTCGGCATCACATGAGCTGCTTGGAGTTCACCCACTACCCGCTGCCTCAACAGCGGGAAAAACGTCGCTGGTGCGGGTCATCCTACGTCTGGTTATAGTCAGGCGCTAAGTTTGGACACTTTTGCCCTGAGGGAGGCACCATGCACAACATTTTGCTAACGATCTTGGTCCTTTGGCTGCCTTATGGGGCTCTGGCGGACGACTATGGGTCGAAGGGCTGGGTAGCACTTTTCGACGGGACAAGCCTCACCGGATGGACGCCCAAGATCCGCGGATACAAAGCGGGAGAAGATCCGCTTGAAACCTTTCACGTGGAAGACGGATTACTGCGCGTTAGCTATCAGAACTACGACCGCTTTCGCGGCCGATTCGGTCACTTGTTTTTTGAACAAGCCTTTGATCACTACCGGCTATCGGTGGAGTACCGCTTCCAAGGGGAACAGCTTGCCGGCGGTCCGGGCTGGGCTCGTCGCAATAGCGGCGTGATGCTCCACGCTCAGGCGCCGACTAGCCTGGCCATCGACCAGGACTTTCCCGACGCCATAGAGGCTCAGTTTCTCGGTGGCCTAGACAACGGTAAGGCACGGCCAACGGCCAACGTCTGCAGCCCCGGCACAGAAGTCACCCTGTCGGGCGAAATAAAGCACGCTCGAAGCCACTGCAACTATTCCACAAGCCCAACGCTGGACGGCGACCAATGGGTGCGTGCGGAATTTTTGGTGCGCGGCAGTGACCTCTTCGTCCATTATGTAAATGGTGAAGAGGTGCTGCGTTTTGGCGATACTATGCGAAGTCGTGATAGTGGGGCAGGGCTCGAGCTTTCCTCAGGCCACATTGCACTGCAGAGCGAATCTCACCCCATCGACTTTCGCCGCATCGCGATCAAGATCATTCCTGCAGAGACACCTCTACCTAGGTAGACCGCCAGTCCTCCCCTAGCTCACGCACAAGCTCGGCAGCACTCTGGGGGCGTTCATTCGGGTCCTTTTTAAGGCACCAGAGGCAAATTTCTTCAAGACGAGAGGGAATTCTGGTCTTTGAAATCTCACTGGGAGAGATTGGTACATCCTCCAGCGTACTGCGCATCAACTCGTCCATGGTCTCTCCCTGGGACGCATTAGTGGCCGTCAAGACCTCATACATCACGGATCCAAGGCTAAAAACATCTGACCTGCCGTCAATGCCTGGGTCACGTTCTATTTGTTCCGGGGACATGTAGCAAATGCTGCCCTGAAGCTTGCCGAACCCTGTCATGGTACGCCCCACAGGCGCAAAGTTACCCTCTGGGCCCGCAGTCTCGGCATCGCTACCGTCCGGGTGCCAAACCTTCGCCAACCCCCAGTCGAGGAGCAGAATTTCCCCGTAGGGGCCGACCAGAATGTTGTCTGGTTTGATGTCTCGATGAATGACACCGTGGGTATGGGCATAGTCCAGGGCTCGGGCAATTTGGATCAGCACCTCCATAAGCTGGTCTAGGTCATACCGCTCTCGGTACTCCAACAGCTCTCGCAGCGTATAGCCATGAACTAACTTCATGGTGAAGTAGAGATGTCCCTTTGTGTCCCGACCAATTTCGTAGGTTGGGATAGTGTTGGGGTGCTGTAACAGCGCTGAAACCCTAGCCTCTCGGAGCAGGCGCTGTTGTTCCACCGGGTCATTCGCAAGCTCGGGGCGCAGCGTCTTGTAACAGACCACGCGCGACAGATGCAGGTCCTTACAGGACATAATCAAGGACTTCCCGCCCCGAGCAATGGTCTTAAAGTAGGCGTAGCGGGTGCGGTAGTTGATGGTTTCGGGCAGCGCTACATCCGTATCCTTGAGGTAAACGACGTCGTAGTCCTGCGGGCCTTCGCCCTTCGCTACCAAGTTTGGGTATTGTGGGAATCGATTCATTTAAGTCTTGCTCTAGCCGACCACCTCGCCGTTGCCAAAAGCTTACAAGCTAGCAACAATGGGGTGAAGCGTGAGCGCAAGGCAATGATTCAAAATGCAGGGTTTATCAGGCTTGCCGAATAAAGCTCAACGCCAAGGGCATCGGTCTTGCTATCCTTGCGTCCTTTACCCGCAGCCAATATGACGTCTCCGCTGAGCGAAACCAGACACCCTGACGTTGTACGCATGTCCAATGCCATGCCGAGCACGGATGATCACACCGAATTGCTCGAGCCCTATCGGCCTTGGCTTACGCTCAAAACCTCCATGACCCAGGCGATCGGCCAAGCCTTTTGCAGCGACGTCACGGTAAATGTCTTGGCTTGCGGAACCGAAGACGGTGCGCCATGGGAACGTCGCGCCCTCAATTCGTCGGAGCCGTTGTTCGTACGCCACATTCAGCTTTGTGCGGGAACTGAACCCGTTGCCCTGGCAAGGACAGTGACCTCAGCCACCGGGCCAGGCCGCGACCTCCTGACCAATCTGACCAATCAACCTCTCGCGGAAGTCCTGTTTCGTGATGCTGCCTGGCAGCGTGGGAGTGAGATTATTAACCTGCTCGCCACGGGAGAGCTTCCAGGGCGCGC
>DKNY01000058.1:0-3728 GCA_002470275.1 Gammaproteobacteria bacterium UBA7376
CCCATCGTCCACCCCATTTAACTCACTGATTTAATTGACTTTTTTATTGTCGAGTTAATGTTGGCACCACTTTGGCACCACTTGGTGAGGGATTTCAGTTAATCGTAGCCCAAATGGCGGCCTGCTCTGCGTCTACGTCGGCATCAATAAATCGCGCATCTCAACTTCAAACTGCCTGCACCCCAGCGATTCAGGATTCCCTTTCCCTAAACAATACCTCTAAGCTACTTGGGCGCTGTCAGCTTTGTGCTCGGGGCGTCTGCCGCGCCAGCATGACGCAGAGAATCAACAGCGCATAACAGATGCTTCCCATGATGAGAGAGCCCCTAGCGTCAAACAGGTCTACTACGGCGCTAGTGAGCAGCGGACTGATCGCGGTACCCCCTGTCGCGCAGAGGAGCAGCATAGGCACCAAGTTTCTCGGATGATCAGGAAACAGCTCTGTCGCATAGGACAGGGTCGCCTTGAGCAAGGAGAAGTTAAGAAAGCCCCAGAGGGCCGCCAACGCCGGCAGCCACGAACCCGAGGGCGTCACCCAAAGTGATACGGAGCCCGCAAAGGTTGTGAAGACCGCCAGCCCCACCAGCCGCCCAGCCCCGATTTTCATCACCCACCAGCTGGTAAAAATCTGAGCGGCGAACATGCCGGTCCAAAATTGGCCAACTAGCCCGCCAGCTAAGAGTTTGTTCAAGGCAAAGGTTTCTTCGGCATAAATCGGCAGCCAAAAAATGGCCGAATACTGGCCCAGCGTATACAGGAAAAGTCCTGCGCCAAGCAGCTTTACCGATGTAGGCCAGGGCAGCTTTCGTTCCTCGGCGCCCGGTTTTTCCTGACTCAGGTCGCCAAAATTAGCGGTGATGGCCAGAGCAGCGATCACCAGCGCAAACACGCCGATCAGTTGAAAGGTGCTCTGCCAACCAAATTCGAAGTACAGCAGTGTCGCAGTGGTCCAGGCAATGACGAAGCCAGCAACGCTAAAACAAGCGTCTGTGAGGATTAACATGGATGCCTTTCGTTGGGCGTCAAACCGCAGGGTGATTAAGATGGCTGCGGCGGCAAGCCCGATGCCGCAGCCCATACCCACCAGGGCGAGCACCAGGCCCAGAGCGAGCAAATCGCTGACCAGGCCAACAGAGATCAAGAGCACGCCGATAAGGCCATAAATCCAGGCGAAGAGCGTTTTTAACGGAAAATGACTGGAGATCACCACGGCCAGCAGGGCACCTAAGAGATTGCCGGTGGTTAACCAACCAAAGTTTTTGGTGATATTGGTCACCGGCTCATCAAAGTACTCGGCCATCACCGGCGCAAGAATCCCGATGGGAGCCAACAAGGCAGAAAGCACGAAATAGCAAAGGAAGGATATGGCTGTGAGCGATATAGCGTTTTTCAAATCTTTGGCCATAGGCTCTCGCGCTTTTCAGCCGTAATGGCTTTGATTTCATCGGCCACCGCGTCTGCTTGCGCAAGCAGATCGGGTTCCGACAGACCTTGGACCACATAGTTTTTGACGACCTGCCTACCGGCAATGAAGACGTGTCTCACCTGGCTCGCGCTGGCGCTGAATACAAGATTCGAGACTACGTCGTGGATCGGCTTGGTCCTCGCTGACGCCATGTCCACTAGGATGCAGTCTGCCTGCTTGCCGACTTCAAGCGAGCCCAGGTCGTCCCGTCCGATTGCCCTTGCACCATTCACCGTCGCCATTTCCAGCGCCTGCTCAGGCATCAGCGCTCGTGCACTGCGTTTCGTTGAATTTTGTAATAAGCAGGCGCACTTCATTTCAAAAAACATATCGTAGCTGTTGTTGTTCAGCGCTCCATCCGTACCCAGGCCTACGTTGACCCCGGCATGCAGTACGTCTGAGGCCGGCAGAATGCCCGTTGCCATTTTCATGTTCGCCACTGGGCTGTGAGAGAGGTGGGTCTCGGTCTCCGCTAGGATGTCGATCTCTTGGGTCGTCATTTGACAGCCGTTAATCAGGATAACGTTGTTGCCCAAGACATGGTTGGCTCGGGACCATTCTGCGGGCGTCATGCCAAACTCATTGACCATGAACGCCGCATCCTCAAACTCAGAGCAGAAGTGATAGACGATCCCAACGCCAAGCCTTTCGCTCTGTTCTTTTACTCGGCGATAAAAATCTGGATGCGCTCGATCGCCCATCACTCTCGGTATATCAAGACCGAACCAGACGTCCACCAGTGAGCTGCCTGATGAGGACCAGTCTTCGAATCGCGCCACTAAGGAAGCCCAATCGTCCTGGGCGGTGGTAAAGCGACAAAAGATGGAACGGATTCCAACCTTAGCCGAGGCTTGCGCCAACGCTGACATCGTATCTCTAGGGTCGGTATTTGGCGAAACGAAGGCGGTCGTCCCGCTCTTGATCATCTCCACCATGCTGAGCGTATTGGATAACACGGAGTGTGTTGCTGATCGTTTCGCAAGGTACGGATCCACTACTTTCTGCAAAAACGGAACCCAGTGCATCTGGTCGCCAAGCCCCCTCAGCAAGGATTGATCGGCATGAGAGTGCGTGTCGATCAGCCCCGGGAGGGCCACCATTCCCGTGCCGTCAATCGCATCCGATCGGTCGGGGAAATCGGCGGATTTGCCAATCGCGCTGATCTGATCGTCAGTGAATTCCAGAGCACCGTCCTCGATGATCTCTCGTCGCTGATTCATTGTTACGATCGTTAGATTCTTTACCAAGGTCATGCGTTGAAAGCCGTGTTATCTGTACAAGGGAGCGACCGTCCATATTCAACGCCGATCATTCAGAGACGTTGTTAGAAAACCGGGGTAGCCTATGGAGACCAGGCGCTTTAATTCCTGATGCACCACGCTGTATGCTGTGCCTGCGCGATACGGCAATCCGGCTTTCTTATGAGCCGTTTCGTGGCTTTGAAAACCACCACAACGAATGCGATCACAATAAGACGAAATCGCATGGGCTTAAAGGCCCAAAATGCTCGAACACCCGGTCACTGCATGGCCTTTCATGGGACACAGGGGCCTGTGCCTTGGGTGATTTCAGCGGCGGGCCGCAAAGGTCGGCTTTGCATGAGGAGAAATATAGTGTTCGTCGAGACCATAGACTACAAAGCAAACAATGCCAGTGAGGCGCTGCATCGATCGCTGCATGCAACGGGCTTTGCAGTACTCGCCAATCACCCCATCTCGGCTGGCCGAATCTCTGACCTCTACGATCGCTGGGGCGCATTCTTCGCCGACGACGAAAAATTTTCCTATGCCATTCAGCCCAATCGACCGGATGGATATTTTGCCTTTCGCTCGGAAAACGCCAAGGATTCCACCACGAAGGACCTCAAAGAGTTTTTCCATATCTATCCTGAGTCGATCATGCCGGATTCGCTCAGGCAGGAAACGAACAGGATGTATGCGGATTTACGGGCCCTTGGGGTTGAACTGCTGAACTGGATTCAGCAGCAAACGCCACCCAGCATTAAACAGAAATTCACCATGCCGCTGGATGAAATGATGCAGGACAGCACCCAAAGCCTGCTGCGGATTCTCCACTATCCGCCAATCGACAATGCAGAGGACGGGGCCATGAGGGCAGCCCCCCATGAGGATATCAACCTCATAACCCTGTTGCTTTCCGGTTCAAGTCCTGGCCTACAGGCAAAGGATGCTGCGGGGGCCTGGCACGATATTCCCTGCGAGAACAGCATGATCACCATCAATACCGGCGACATGCTGGCGGT
>DKNY01000058.1:4103-5860 GCA_002470275.1 Gammaproteobacteria bacterium UBA7376
CGGCGCAGAATATTTCCCGCTATTCCATGCCCATGTTCTTGCACCCAAGGCCCGAGGTGGCCCTCCGGCCGGGTTGGACTGCGAACGAATACCGACAGCAGCGCCTAAAAGAGATTGGTCTCCTGCCGTGACCCACAGCCAGGCTGGCGTCCAGGGCGATAGGTTACAGCTCTCGGAGCAACGCAGCGGCTAGCAGCAGATGCCTGCTTCTCAAAAACGTAGGCTGGGTAGGGAATTAGAGTGGATAAAAAAAGGAGGTCTGATGAGAATTGAAGGTAAGACTGCAGTGATTACCGGTGCGACCGGTGGAATTGGCTCCGCCACAGCCCGCTTGTTTCTCGATGAAGGGGCTAACCTGGTTTTAACCGGTCGCTCCGTAGACAAGCTGAACCAGCTCCATGCCGAGCTTGGCAAGCCGGATAACGCCCTGCTGTGTGTGGTCGACGCGCTGGATGAGGCAGCCGTTAAAGCCTCTATCGACCAGTGTTTATCGGCTTTCGGACGCCTGGATATTATCTTCGCGAATGCTGGCACCGAAGGCGTGGTACAGCCCCTGGAGGCGTATTCGGTGGAGGACTTTAATCAAACGCTGTTGGTCAACGTGACTGGCGTGTGGCTGTATCTCAAGCATGGTGTGCCGGTTATGCGTGATCAGGGTGGCGGCGCTATTGTGGCGGTGGCGTCCGGCGCCGGCGTTGTGGGTTTCCCCGGTCTCTGTCCCTACGCCGCGAGCAAGCATGCGGTATGCGGCATGGTGAAGACCGCATGCATTGAAAATGCCCAGCATGGCGTGCGGATCAATGCGCTCGCCCCGGGGCCCATTGACAATAGGATGATGCAGTCCCTAGGCCTGCAGTCCAACCCAGATGATCCTGACGCATTTAGGGACATGGTGATGTCCTCGAATCCCATGGGGCGCTACGGAACAAGCGAAGAGATCGCGAAGCTTGCGCTTTTCCTCGGATCAGAGGAGTCCTCCTACTGCAACGGGGGGGTATATCTGGCTGATGGTGGTTTTACCGCGGCCTAGCGGTTCGCCCCAGCAGGATGCTGACCGGCATCTTGCTGGCCAGCACTATGATGACTAGTGCCTTGGTGACGCGCAACGGAACCGCTCCGCACAAAATGCTAATGATAGAGGTTCGTGTCTTTGCCTAAGGCTGGGCAGGGCCGATTTGCTCGGGTTGCCGGCCTTTGATAGCGTGCTGGTCAAAGAATAAAAAAGGCCAGACCCATGTTCGCTTCACTCAAAGGACGTTTTTTACTTGCCGCATCGCTCTTGTTTATCTGCCCGCTGGTCATGGCCCATGACCTGGTGATCTTGAACCAGGAAGATATAGACAATGGTTATCAGCATGTAGATACCCACGCAGTCCCGTTTCAACTAGTCGATGTACCCGAGCTTAATGCGCAAATCCCCGTGAAACCCATGCTCAACGATCCGGAAACAGGCATGACCGTTGATAAGCTGATTTACGAAGCTGGATTCACCAACACCTGGCATACGCACAACTGTGCACACGGGTTCTATGTTTTGGACGGCATCCTAAACACGCACAAGGGCGATTTTGGGCCAGGAGAATTTATTTGGTTCCCTGAAGGGGAACTGATGTTTCATGGCGCGACAGAAGACAATGCCGTCACCGCCTTATTCATAACCAACAAGCCCTTCGACATTCACTACCCGCAGACGGAGCAGAAAGCTGAATAGGGGCTAGAGTCCGATGGCAGCTTTGACGAAACACGAGGGAAACACG
>DKNY01000058.1:6190-11250 GCA_002470275.1 Gammaproteobacteria bacterium UBA7376
GGAAGGGTTCTTGCTGAGTTCTGGACGCTCGACGCCATCCCTGAGATGGCCATTGGGCCTAAGCCTGCGCAAAGGCCTCAATGGCGGTCCAATCGCCGCTGATCGCCAGTGTCTTGCCAGAGCCTTGAACGTTGATAAACATGGTTTGGGTCGCATTGGAAAAGCATAGCCCTGCCAGTTCATCCCCAATGATCGGGCAGCTTGCCAGCACGTAACTGGAGGCATCCGCGCGGAAGCCGATGACGCGGCAGGGCTGCTGATCATGGTCCTCACACACCAATAGATCACCCCAGGGGGCAATGTAAATGTTGTCACCTGCCCAGTAGGCACTGGGGTCTGGAGAATCGTAGAACAACTCGATGGCGTCCGTTTCCAGGTGATATCGCCAAATTTGGCCAGAGTTGGATTGACCGCCTCGCTTGTTAACGAAGTAGACAAAGCGGTTTTCGTCATCGACGATCACCCCCTCACCGCCGTTGAACGCGTGGGCGCCGAGCTGCGCACCTTGGTCTCGAGTTTTTTCCTCGGCGGCCTGTGGGTCTGCAATAGGGACCCAGGCCGCGGCATAGGTTTCCCCAAGGATTCCGCCCTCACTGAGGAAAGATTCCGTACTGCCCGAGAACGCCCTGATCATTAACGCTTCGAGCCTGCCCGGACCGTCCAGCTGATTGATCTGATCGGGTATGAATCGATAGAAGAGTCCGCTGGGATCGTCCTCGGTCTGAAAGCAAATGCCGGTGGTTGGATCGACGGCAACGGCTTCCCGCTCGAATCTACCCATGGCGGTGAGACGTTTGTAGCCAGCGAGGGTTGTCTCTCGCGGGTCGACTTCGAAGGCATACCCGTGTTCGTCGATTTCAGTTTCTTCGCAGGAAATCCAGGTACCCCAGGGTGTCTCGCCACCCGCACAGTTTCGGACTGTGCCGGCCAGGCTGCGGTGAACGCGTTTGGTGTCTAATGACTCCGCATCCAGGATAATGGTGGTCGTGCCTCCAGATAATGCCGAGCCGTCACTGGCCAGGTTGTAGGCGGTTTCAGGGTTGATCGCCTCATCCCGGCCACCCGAACTATATTCGCCGCCTATTTCATGATTGCAGACCAGGGCGACTTCGTTGTCACTGATGTCGAAGGCACCCATACCGTCTGGACGCGGAGGGGTCATCAGGCCGTCGGCCATCATCGTCCCTCGTTCAGCAACGACGCGGTAGCTGAGGCTGTTCGGAAGGTCTAGGAGCCCCGCAGAATCTGGCGCCAAGACTTGATCCCAAGGCAATGCAGGGTCGTCTAGCCCTGAGCCGCTCGGCGGAGGCGTCAAAGGCGCGGCTACGTTGCCAGAGCCTGCGCCGTTGCCGCAGGCATGCAACACGGTGAATGAACTGGTCACCGTGATTGCCGATTGCATAAATCGCCTTCTAGACCAGGCCTTTGGAGTTCGCTTGCTCACTGTATCTTCCTAAATGCTTTGCCTGCAGGCGATTGAAGACACCTTAGGCGTTGTCGGATGCGGCTGCCGCTCGCCCGTACGATGCCAGCAAATTGTTTCAAAAAAAACGCAGGAGTCAAAATAAACCGGATAGGCGGCTGTCTTTACCCTACTTGGACCGAGTTATTTTAGGTTGCCCAAGATCACTCGCTTGGGTGGGAGTGTTGAGCACTGACAAAGGCGTCAAGGTTTAGGTCTTTGCGAATCTGCTTGCCCATCTCCGAACCCATATCATCATAGGGTATTCCAGTAGCGTCAGCGATCCTCACCATACGCTGAAAATTTGCGGCAACGCCGGCGGCATCCACCAAAACCTCAGGACCTGCGGCCTCCATTAGGGTTTGACGGGCCACCCCCAGGGCCGGCCCATCGCGTTGTGCCAGGCTCTCGGCAAACCGCATCAGTTCAGCGCCAAGGGGCATCGCCACATTGGCCGATGCTGGGTCCCCGGCAAGAGCCTGGATATCGATATCTTTGTTGGAGATCTTGGCGCTCACACGGAGCATGGCCGCATGGGCATTGGTTCAGTAAAAACACTCGTTAACGGCAGAGACACGGCCAGCGATGAGTTCCATTTGCATTCGATGAAGGGATCGTCCTCGGAAGGCTCCGTAGTGGCCCATGTCCGTCAGGGCGAGATATTGCACAGCCGCCACGCTCCGCCAGTCGCGCAGGGCGTTGGGCACCAGGCTCAGCGCCCGTACCACGTTGGCCGTTTTCCCCAGCGGCCAGAGATCGCGCTCTTCACCCAGGGCGCCTTCCGGCGGCACGGTGGGCACGAATCCGATGTCGTGGCTCAGGATGCTCGGGCGATAGCGGCTTGGCTCACCGTCGAGGGGATGGGGTAGGGGTTCCAGCGGCATATCCAGGGCTCGATGAAACTCGTCAATGCTGAACACGGTGACCACGATACCCACCAGCTCCACATAGGCCTCCTGGCTCAGGCCGTTTGCGGCGTTGTCCTGAACCCAGGCGCGCGTGATGCGATTTTGGTCGGTGATGATTCGATGAATAGCGTCCACGGCGCGGGCGGTCAGGTCGGAGGTGTCGGCGTGCCTCTCTGTACCGCCGTAGGGAGAGAGGGCCGTCTTGCGCTCGGCGCAGAGCAGGCAGGCACCAGCATGTCGACTTTCATCGGCGATGGCCACCCGCTGATGCCCGGTCCACCAAGTCCCTGGCGCCGCCAACGCGCTCCAAAATTGGCGGTAGGCCGCTGGGATGTCCTCGCGGACAGGTAGGGTATGTTCGGTATAGTCGAAAGACGTCACATCGTTACCCCCGTCATGGGCATGCTATCAGCCCTTGGTGCCAGCGCGACGCCATTTTTTGGGAATCACTACATAGAGAGCGATGCCCAAGAGGGCAGTGACCAAGGCTAGGAGGGAAAAAACCTTCAGCAGGATCGTCCCGATGTCTTCCCGGTCGTCATAGTCCATGATGTGCAGCGACCACAGTAGATCCCAAATGCGCCAGGCTTCATTGCGAATGGCCACCACCTGCCCGGACCTCGGGTCCAGGTAACAAACTGTCCGGGGAGCGTCTGGATTCCAAAGCCGCCAAAGGGGCAGTGCGTAGCCCCGAAACTCGGCATCGGGCTCCGCCTCTGCAACCAGTTCAGCTTCTGTCGGATTGAGATCCGTGAGGCGCTGGCCTAGGGCCAGAGCCTCCTCAGCGGATAGCGGCTCGACCGGCGAACCTGCCGTCGTGACCCAGTTCATGCCCAGCGAGGTCTCGATCCCGACCACCCACTCATCGGGCAGGCGCTGATGGAAGGCATAGCCGGTACCTGGGGAAAGGGTCGCAGTGAAGGTGGATAAGTCTAGGGGTAGAGGCTCAGCTGCCTGCCGATGGTGTGTGCCTCTGACAAAGTCCAGGTCGATGAAGGCAAAGTAAATGCCGCTCAACGTCCAGGCCAAAAGCTGGACGGCGGTCAGTAAGGCCAACCAACGATGCCAGCGGCGGAGCCGCCGCTGTAGGCTCAACGTACCCACGGTGGGTGGTCTAACCTTTCGCGGAGACCGATGCTCAGGTCACGCGCCCGGTGGGCCTCTTCGGGCTGAAGGTGATGCTTGATCCGCGTAATCATCTTATGGGTGGGGCTCCAAGCCTTATATGACGTTCCAGGGCGGCAGCGTAGCCGATGATGTCCTTATCCTTCCATTTGCGCCCGATAATGGATAGGCCTACCGGGAATCCCTCTATCTGAAAGGCCGGAATGGTAATATGCGGCATGCCTAAGATAGCCGCAAAACCACCGTTACCGAAGTCGGGTACCGCCCCGGCGGCACGATCGTCACCGCCGACATAGTCGATTTTCCACGCTGGGCCTCGCGTGAGACCTACCAGCCCATCCAGCTCATTGGCCTGGAAGAGGCGGAGGGTGGCGCGACGGGTTTTTTCAATGTCGGTCAAAGCCTGACTGTATTGGCGGCTCTTGCCGGCTGCCGCCAGGGATTGAAGAAAAATTTCCTGGCCGAAGTGGGGCATCACCGTGGCCGCATTTTGGTTATTGAAGTCGATTAAAGCCTGGAGTGTTTTCTTCGGCTCAGACGCAGTCCGCAGGTAGCTCTCGAGACCCAGATTGAATTCGTAAAGCAGCAGGAAGTAGGCCGCGTCCGAGGGATAGCGTCGACTGTCGTCGATGGCGATCACCTGGCCACCCAGATGTTCGATCATGCGCGTCAGTTCATTCAGAAAGCGCTGGCCCTGTTCGTTCTCGCGCCCTGAATCCAGCAGGCCAAATTTTTTACCGGCAAGGCTTGCCGTGTTGGTGGCATCCACCAGGTTGAAGTCGAAGTCCGAGGGAATGTCTGCGGTGCGCGAATCTTCGGCATCATATCCCGCCATGGCCTCCAGGGCGCGGGCAACAATGGCAACGCTATCGCCCATGGGTCCTGCCGTATCCTGAGAGGCGGCAATGGGTATGATGCCGTCTCGACTGACCAAGCCCAGGGTTGGCTTCATGCCCACGATGCCGCTCACCGAGGCAGGGCAGGTGATGGACCCATTGGTCTCGGTGCCGACGGCGACCCGGACCATGCCCGCCGCCACGGCCACGGCGGAGCCCGAGCTGGAGCCGCAGGGGTTGTATTCAGCACCGAGGACGTGGGTGGTTTGGCCACCCAGGCTGGACCAACCGCTCACGGATTTGATGGACCTGAAGTTGGCCCACTCCGAGAGATTGGTCTTACCGAAAAGGTGAAAACCGGCTTGACGCAGGTTCTCGATCAAATGGGCATCGTCGGGGGCTACGTTGTTGGCCAAGGCGAGAGAGCCCCCAGAGGTCACCCGGCCCGCGATGTCGATATTGTCCTTGATCGCAATCCCGAGGCTGTCCTGCTTTGCTCCGGTCGGGAAGATTTCGATAAAGGCGTTGTGCGGGTCTTCCGCCGCCGTTATGAACACGGGCGTGACGACGCAGGTCAGAAGCGCTGTCCCCAGGAGCAACCGAGTCAGTCTTTGCCGTATCGCTGGAGCGGCGTCGTTGTGGGTGGTCTGCATTAAAACCTCATTCTTATTGTTCCGAGGGCGAGTGATCTGCCCAAAGCGCTAAAGGGCGGTCCCCGGGCTGAACCCT
>DKNY01000058.1:11661-21792 GCA_002470275.1 Gammaproteobacteria bacterium UBA7376
CGGCATTGATTTTATGCGATGCCGTCGGCACTATGAAGGCCTTACGGGAGGGCAATATAGCAAGGTCCATCGTGCTCGCCCCTCCCTCCTTTTTTACCTCGATTAAGAAAAAATGAACGTATCTATTGAGATTTTGAGTGGCCTCGAAAGGCGCTTGACCATATCTATCGACAGCACAAAGTTCGAAGATGAAATCACTAGCAGGCTCGAACAGGCCCGGGCTAACGTCAAACTGCCGGGCTTCCGCTCGGGAAAGGTGCCCTTTAAGGAAGTGCGTCGCCGCTACGGGCAGGCCGTTCGAATGGAGGTTGCCGGAGAGCTGATGCAAAGCAGCTTTGTTGAGGCGGTCCGCCAAGAGGAGGTCAATCCTGCCGGTTCACCAAAGCTTGATGTCGTCAAGATGGACCCGGGCATTGACCTGGAATTCACCGCGACCTTTGAGGTCTATCCCTCCATTGATCTAGCGCCCTTTGACAAAGTCACCGTTAAGCGACCTATGGCGGAAATCACGGATGCAGATTTGGAGGATATGATCGAGCGGCTGCGACAGCAGCATGCCACCCAAGAAGCGGCAGAGCGGCCGGCGGCCGAGGGCGACGCGGTTAAAGTAGACTTTGAAGGCCTCCTGAACGGCGAGCGCGTGGAATCCGCCTGCGGTGAGGGCATGGCCTTTAGCCTAGGCCAGGGCCAGATGATCGAGGACTTCGAAGCAGGGGTCATCGGCCTCGGTGCGGGAGAAAAGAAAACCTTCGACGCGACTTTCCCCGAGGACTATCGAGCGGAGGAGATGCAGGGCAAGACCGTGCAGTTTACGGTGGCCGTTCTAGAGGTGAACGAGAGCAAGCTGCCCGAAGTGGATGAAGACTTTATGCAGCAGTTCGGCGTGGAGGGCGGTGACCTGGAAGCCTTTCGTGCGGAGGTCACATCAAACATGCAGCGCGAGCTAAATAACGCCATAAAAAATCAAGTAAAACAGCAGGTTATGGACGGTTTAGCGAAAGTACATGACTTCTCTTTGCCCCATGATCTGGTGCATCGGGAGATCCATTCGCTCAAAGAGCAGATGATGAGTCAATTTCAGATGCCGCCTGGCCAGAGTCCCAATATTGATCTGCCTGACGCCTTATTTCAGGACCAAGCGGAAAAGCGGGTCAAGGTGGGCTTGATTGTTAACGAAATCATCAAAGCGCAAAAGATGATTGCAGAGCCAGAAAATGTAGAGATTCGACTGCAGGAAATGGCCGCGCCCTATGGCGAGCCAGAGCAGGTGATTAACTGGTATCGCAGCAACCCAGAGCAGATGGGTAATATCGAAATGGCGGTACTTGAAGATCAGGTGGTTGACCGCATATTGGATGGAGCAGAAATTCAGGAAGTGGATACCAACTACAGCGACGTGATCAGCGGCGCGGCCATTGCGCCTGAACCGGAAGACGACGCCAAAGAGGATACGTCAGCAGCGGAATAGCGGTCAGTTCAAGAACACCAGGTGTCGAAGAGGACAAATTCAAGCAAGGGCCCCTGGGCGTGTACGCCTAGGGCTCGAAACGGTTAGATCGGAGAAGGAAATGAACGATATTCGAGATCGAGGCCAAATGCCCATGCAGGGTTTAGGCGTAGTGCCCATGGTCGTAGAGCAGACGGCCCGGGGAGAGCGAGCCTACGATATCTACTCTCGCTTGTTGAAAGAGCGAATCATTTTTTTGGTTGGCCCGGTGGAAGACCACATGGCTAACCTGGTCGTCGCTCAGATGCTGTTTTTAGAGTCTGAAAATCCGGACAAGGACATCAATCTCTACATCAACTCGCCTGGCGGTTCCGTAACGGCAGGACTGTCAATTTACGACACCATGCAGTTCATCCGTCCTAACGTGAGCACGCTTTGTGTAGGTCAGGCGGCTAGCATGGGAGCCTTTCTCATGGCCGCCGGTGAACCGGGGAAGCGGTATGCGCTGCCCAACTCTCGCATGATGCTGCACCAGCCCTCTGGTGGGTCCCGTGGCGTCGCAGCAGACATTGAAATTCAGGCCCAAGAGATTTTGCTCATGCGTGAGCGCCTCAATACCATCATTGCAAAGCATACGGGGCAAGATATAGAGCGGGTGGCTGCGGATACTGATCGAGACTTTTGGATGAGCCCTCACGAAGCACTAGATTACGGCCTTGTGGACTCGGTGCAGGAAAGTCGCGTACCGGCCAGCGTAGAAGGCGCCTAGCGGGCTTGCAAAACAGCGTCTGACGTCGCAATGTATGGCGTGAGCAAGCAGCTTTACGCTGTGAAATTAAGAAAGAGGGCTGAAGGCCGACAAAGAGGCCAAAGCCACAAAGCCCGCCGCTAACTCGTGGCGCGGCCTCAGGTGAAACGTAGAGGAATTCAATGGCTGACGAAAGCGGAAAGGGAGACGATTCAGGCAAGCTTCTGTACTGCTCCTTTTGTGGCAAGAGCCAACACGAGGTGCGCAAGCTGATTGCTGGTCCCTCGGTGTTTATCTGCGACGAGTGCGTCGAACTGTGTAATGACATTATCCGTGAGGAGGTGTCTGAAGCAGCCCAATCTGGCGAGACGACCAAACTCCCCGTGCCCTCAGAGATCAATCGCATCCTGGACGAATATGTGATCGGACAGGAACATGCGAAAAAGGTGCTTTCCGTGGCGGTTTATAACCACTACAAGCGCCTGAACTACGCCGCGAAAAAAGACGATGTAGAGCTTTCTAAGTCGAATATTTTGCTGATCGGGCCTACGGGCTGCGGTAAGACACTGTTGGCTGAAACCCTAGCGCGGCTGCTCGACGTTCCCTTCACCATCGCTGATGCCACCACCCTAACGGAAGCAGGCTATGTAGGTGAGGACGTTGAAAACATCATCCAAAAATTGCTACAGAAGTGCGACTACGACGTAGAGCGGGCACAGGTCGGTATCGTATATATCGATGAGATAGACAAAATTTCCCGCAAGTCGGACAACCCTTCCATAACCCGAGATGTGTCCGGGGAAGGCGTTCAGCAGGCGCTCCTAAAGCTTATTGAGGGCACCATCGCCTCGGTCCCGCCGCAGGGCGGGCGCAAACACCCACAGCAGGAGTTTCTGCAGGTCGACACCTCCAAGATTCTCTTTATCTGTGGCGGTGCCTTTGCCGGGTTGGATCGGGTCATTATGGATCGCTCGGATAAGTCCGGTATCGGCTTCGGCGCTGAGGTTAAGGGTGAATCAGACAGGGCCACCATTGGCGAGACCCTGCGCTCTGTAGAGCCTGAGGACCTGGTGCGATACGGCCTCATCCCCGAATTCGTGGGTCGACTGCCCGTGGTCGCGACGCTCAGCGAGTTGGATAATGACGCCCTGGTTCGTATTTTGACCGAACCCAAGAATTCTCTGACCCGTCAGTACTCGAAGCTCTTCGAAATGGAGGGTGTAGAGGTCGATTTTCGGGACGACGCACTCAGAGCCGTGGCCGCCAAGGCCACCGAACGCAAGACCGGTGCGCGAGGATTACGTTCCATACTTGAATCTGTGCTGTTAGACACCATGTATGCCTTACCGTCCTCAGAGTCGGTAAGCAAGGTGGTGATTGACGATAGCGTGATCAAGGGCGACAGCGAGCCAATGCTCATCTACGAGAACCTAGAGCAGGCCAAAGCCGCACCCGAAGAGTAGCCTCAAGCGCCCCCGTCAAGCGGCGGGCGTATCCCACCCCGCCAAAACTCAGCCTCCTAGGCTGAGGCAAGGCCTCCACAGCCAAACCCAACACGGGGTTTACGGCCGGCTTTAACAATAGAGTGTTATAAATGAGCGAATCGCTAAAAGAAGTCCTTCCTGTATTGCCTCTCAGAGATATGGTGGTCTACCCCCATGGGGTGCACCCCTTGTTTGTGGGCACGGAAAGCTCTATCAAAGCCCTCGACGCCGCCATGGCGGACGACAAGCAAATTTTCCTGATCGCTAAAAAAGACGCGGAAAGAACGGAGCTGGACCTCAGCCACCTTTACGAGATGGGCACCATCGCGACCATTCTGCAGTTGCTCAAGCTACCCGACGGGACGGTGAAGGTGCTGGTGGAAGGAAGCCAGCGTGCGCGGATCACGAATTTGATGGACGATGGCCCCTACTTGCGTGCAGAGCTTGAGGCCCAGGTCGAACAGCCGGTAGAAGGGCGAGAGGCCGATGCCATTCTTAAAACCGTGCTCACCCAGTTCGAGCAGTACGCCCAAAGCAATAAAAAAGTGCCCCAAGAGGTGCTCTCCTCACTGTCCGGCATCGATGATCCTTCGCGCATGATCGACACCATTGCCGCTCAAATGACCCTGGAAATCCAAGAGCGCCAGGCGGTACTGGATGCAGTGGACATAACCCAGCGGGTGGAATTGCTCCTCGGCTATATGGACGCAGGTCTCGCCGTCCTGCAGATCGAAAAGCAGGTTCGAGGCCGTGTTAAGAAGCAGATGGAGCAGAGCCAACGAGACTATTATCTGAATGAGCAAATGAAAGCCATTCAGAAGGAAATGGGCGAGGACAACGCCAGCGAAGCCGATGAGCTACAGGAAAAGATAAACAGTCTGGGCATGCCCGACGAGGCCAAGGACAAGACCCAGGCGGAACTCAACAAGCTCAAGAATATGGCGCCAATGTCAGCCGAGGCGACGGTCGTGCGCAGTTTCATCGACTGGATGATCAGCATTCCCTGGAGCAAGCGTAGTCGCATTCGCAAAGATCTTGCCGCTGCCCAGGAGATTCTCGACGCCGACCACTACGGTCTTAAGGAAGTGAAGGAGCGGATCGTCGAATACCTGGCGGTTCAGAATCGGGTCAAGAAATCCAAGAGCCCCGTCCTTTGCCTGGTTGGTCCCCCTGGGGTCGGAAAGACAAGCCTTGGCGAGAGTATCGCGCGGGCGACGAATCGGAAATTCGTGCGCATGGCCCTGGGCGGGGTACGCGACGAGGCAGAAATTCGGGGCCACCGCAGAACCTACATCGGGTCTCTGCCGGGCAAGATCGTACAAAAGATGGCAAAGGCCAGCGTGGTTAACCCACTCTTTTTGCTGGATGAAATCGACAAGATGGGTATGGACGTCCGGGGCGACCCTGCCAGTGCCTTGCTGGAAGTGTTGGACCCCGAGCAGAACGATACCTTCAACGATCACTATCTCGAGGTGGACTACGATCTGTCCCAGGTCTTCTTCATCTGCACGTCCAATTCGATGAACATCCCGGCCCCGCTGTTGGATAGGATGGAAGTGATTCGACTCCCGGGCTATACCGAGGACGAAAAGCAAAACATTGCGCGCCGTTATTTGGTGCCCAAGCAGATCAAGAACAATGGACTCAAACCCGCAGAGCTTGAGATAACCGATGCGGCTCTGGTCGAGATCATCCGCTTCTATACCCGGGAAGCCGGGGTACGAGGATTGGAGCGAGAAATCGCGAAAATTGGGCGTAAGGTCGTTAAGGAGCAGTCGCTCCAGTCCGTTGGGCAGGGAAAGAAGGCCAAGCACTTCCCCAAAACGACCGTCGATGTGGACCAGATCGAACACTACTGCGGTGTGCGGAAGTTCAGCTATGGTCTAGCGGAAGAAGAGAATCAAATCGGCATCGTGACCGGTTTAGCCTGGACGCAGGTGGGCGGCGAGCTGTTGAGCATCGAGGCCGTCTCGGTGCCTGGCAAGGGTCGTCAGACAAAGACAGGCTCTCTGGGGGACGTCATGCAGGAGTCAATACAGGCAGCCCTGACCTTTGTTCGCAGCCGGTCCCAGGTGCTGGGCCTGGCCAAAGATTTTCACGAGCAGACTGACCTGCACATACACGTTCCTGAGGGCGCCACGCCCAAGGACGGGCCCAGTGCCGGCATCGGCATGTGCGCGGCCATGGTCTCAGTGCTTACAGGCATCCCGATCAAGGCCGATGTGGCAATGACGGGGGAAATTACCCTGCGTGGTCAGGTGCTGGCCATCGGTGGTTTAAAGGAAAAGCTGCTGGCGGCCCACCGCGGAGGCATCCGCCATGTGGTGATCCCCAAAGAAAATGAAAAAGACCTGAAGGAAATCCCGGAAAACGTTAAGGACAACTTGACAATTCATGCCGTGAGCTGGATGGATGAGGTACTGGAAATCGCCCTGGAAAGGATGCCCACCCCGGTACTTGAGGACGGGTTGTCCGGCGCGGGGGTGGTAACAGAAAAAGTCGGCGAGGAAAAGGGTTCGCAGCCTTCTACGGGCCTTAATCCGCACTAAATGCAGATGTCATGAAGGCCCGCCAGACTACTGCTTGCGACTGAAGTTTCGGGTTGGTATAAACGATACACGAGCGAAGGAACGTAGTTAAAGCTAGGCACCTACGTTCTATCGGTCTGGCACGACGAGGCAACCGCCAGCGTCAGCCGGATAGAGGGAACGAGAGGGTGACGGCGCAACAAGCCAGAATTAAGAGGGGCAGAAAGTGAATAAGAGTGAATTAGTGGACCACATCGCTGAGTCAGCGGATATCTCCAAAACGGCTGCAAGCCGAGCGTTGGATTCGGCCTTGGATGCCATATCGGGGTCCCTGCGAGATGGTGAATCTGTCGCGTTGGTGGGTTTTGGTACCTTCCTGGTGCGTGAGAGAGCGGCCCGAGCAGGGCGCAATCCCAAGACCGGCGAGTCTATTCAGATTGCGGCGGCAAAAGTCCCCGCCTTTAAGCCTGGTAAGGGATTGAAGGACGCATTGAACTAGAGCCTTTGGCTCTAAGTGGAAGGGCGCAGCGGCGCCCTTTTTTATTGCGAGTTTCGGCGTACTGGGAGCAGTAAGAACATGATGCAGAATCTAAGAGAGCAGACACAGAGCACCGGTTTTAAGGTCCTGGTTGTCGCCATTATCATCGTGCTGACCTTTTTTGGGTTTGGCGCCACCAACATATTTTCAAGCGTTCAGCCATCGGTTGCCACCGTCGGTGACTTTGATGTGACCGAGAACGTCTTAGCCAATGAAACCGAACGTGAGCGGCGGCGCGTCTTGGCCCAGATGGGGCCAGACTTTGACGCCGATAGCATCGACAGGCTCCAGCTGCAGAACTATGCGCTAGAGCAGCTCATTAATCGCCAGGTGGCGTATCAAGCCGCTGAAGCCCTAGGCATCCAGGTGTCCGCGCAGAGCATCAACACGCAGTTGCTCTCGAGTCCTGCCTATCAGATTGACGGCAGCTTTAACGAGGCCATGTACCTTCAGCAGGTTCAGATGCTTGGGTACACCCCGCCTCAGTTCGTTGAAGAGCTGGGGCGCAGCTTGGCGGGGGAGCAGCTCCGACGCGGGGTAGCCGATAGTGCCTTCGTCAGCGATTGGGAAGTGGCAGAGGCCTTGAGCGTACTGGAACAGCGGCGGGACATGGCGTACCTGACCTTGGATATCGAGGAAGCCCAGCAGCGCGTTGAGGTGTCAGAGGACGCCATCCAGACCCGCTATCAGGAAGAAAGTATACGGTTCCAAACCCCCCGCACTGTCGATGCAGAATTCCTCGTCGTCTCCGTGGATGAGCTGATGAAGCAAGTCCCGGCGGCGGCGGAACAAGAGCTGCAGGATATATACGATGCGGATCGAGAGGCGTCCCTGACTCAGGGAGAGCGGGACAGTGCCCATATCCTAGTGCTGGTGAACGAGCAGCGGGACGATGCTGCGGCGCTGGCGTTGACTGAACAAATTGCCGCTCAACTCGCCGCAGGAGAGGAATTCGCCACCCTGGCCGGAGAATACTCCGAAGACCCAGGCTCAGCGGCTCAAGGAGGAGAGCTGGGCGTTGCTGGCAAGGGCATCTATGATCAGGCCTTCGAAGATGCCCTGTGGGCTTTAGAGGAGCCTGGTGCCCTATCTGGGCCGGTTCGTAGTGAATATGGTTATCACCTCATCAAGCTCAACGACATTGTAGAAACCGAGTACCCCAGTTTTGACGAGCAGCGCGAGCGCATTGCCGCCGAGCTAGCGCGAGATGAAGCCGAGAGCATATTCGTTGAAACCGTGGACCGTCTGGAGCGTTTGGCCTACGAGGAGCGCTACAGCCTGTTGGACACGGCTGCAGAGATGGGGATGACCGTGCAAACCCTCTCTGGCTTACCCGAGGGCGCTAGCCTGGCCGATGTGGCGGCCGAAAACGTCATGGTGCCTGGCTTGATACCGCTCATTGAAAGCCTGGACTTTCAGGACGCCCTGTTCTCCGAAGAGGTCATTCAGGGCGAAAACAGCCCGCTGATCAATATTGATGATGATCGAGCCTTGGTGCTGCGGGTCAATGAGGTCTATCCCGCAGAGCAGCTACCCTTGGCCCAGGTCCGCGATCAGCTGAACGCAGAGCTGGGTCGAGAAATGGCCCAGGCGAATATTGAGCTAGCCGCCGAAAATGCGCTGCTGGAGCTGCGGGGGGGAGCTGCTGTCGGTCAGGTCGCCGCCTCTCTGGGTGCATCCTGGCAAACCCAGGCTCTGATGCCGCGCTCTGGACTGGGCGCGGAACTGGCACCGGAGCTGGTGGAGGAGGCCTTCGCATTGCCCCGTCCCATGCCTGGGGAGCAGAGCTTTGGTTCGGTAGACCTGCCTCAGGGCGTTGCACTCTTGGCGGTGAGCCGCGTTGTGGCGGGAGACGCCAACGCCACCCTGACTGCCCAAGTGGAACAGCTTAAGGAGGGTCTGTCAGGCAGGGCCCAGCGGGTAGAGTTTACAGCCTTCTTCGCCACCGCTGAGGCAGACATCGGAGTCCAGCGCCCCTAACCGGGCGCTAGCTGCCCAGGGCATCCACATACAGAGTAAGGCGCTGGCCTGGCTGCAGGTAGCGCCGGCGGTCAAGGCTGTTCCATCGCTCAATATCGCCGATGCCAATGCCGAAGCGTTGCGCGATGCGGCTGAGAGAATCCCCTCGGCGCACGCGGTAGGTAATCTTTCTGATATCCGAACGAGATTGGGGCAGGGCGCCCACAGGGTGGTTGGTAGCCACCGGAATGACCAGCTGTCGACCGACCGCCAATATCTCTCGAGGCCCCACTTCATTGACCTTGATCAACTGCCCCATGGGGACCTGCCAGCGTCTGGCAATGAGCCAAAGAGAATCGCCGGGCTGCACCACGTATGGAACCCCTGTTCCGGCTTGTGCCAACTTGGCGCCGGGCGCGGGAAGCCTTAGGGCTTGTCCGACGCGGATGGTATCGGAGGCTAGGTTATTCGACGCCTTAATGAGCCTCAAAGAGGTTTTATGGCGCAGCGCAATGCCGCTCAGCGTATCGCCAGAGCGTACCCGAATCGTTTGCCAGCGAAGGCGCTGGTCAGCGGGGACCGCGGTCACCTGGGCCAAAATATCCTGGGCGTCCAGTGACGTGCCGTCCTCACGCTGAATCGGCAACAGGACGCGCAGGGGGGAGGGGGACGCTAGCCGTCCGCTTTTTAAGGCCGGATTCCAGTCGTACAGCGCAGCCAGAGGCAGGTCGATGGTCTCCGCCAAGACATCTAGCTCGAAGGCTCCGGGCAGCGTCAGGGCAAAGAATTGAGGCTCCGGCGAGATTGAGGGCAGAGACAGCTTGAAGCGGGCGGGATGGGCAACCAGGGCCGCCAGGGCCATAAGACGCGGCACATAGGCCCGGGTTTCACGGGGTAGCTTCAAAGCCGAGAAGTTTTCTGTTCCCGCCTGACGCACGGCGTTGGCCACGCGTCGGCTGCCCGCATTGTAGGCCGCTAGCGCCAGCGGCCAAGAATTAAAGCGCCCGTGCAGATACGTCAAAAAGTTAAGCGCGCCATCCGTTGCGGCCACATAGTCCCGACGACCATCGTAATCGTTATTGATAAGCAGGCCGTATTCCCGAGCCGTCGGGCGCATAAACTGCCAGGGGCCGCTGGCGCCGTAGCCCGAAAAAGCCCTAGGGTTTAGCCCGCTTTCCACGATTGGCAATAGGGCAAGCTCGGCGGGCAGCTCCCGTGCTAGAACCTGGTCCAGGATATAGGGAAGATAACGCTGCATCCTGGGTGCCAAGCGCATCAGATAGTCTGGATTGCGCTTCAGCCATCGAATCTCTGCATCCACACCAGGCATGTCGTGGAAGGCCTGAAGCGCAAAACCAGCGCGCAGGGTGGGCCAAAGATCGTCGATGGCATCCTCGTTCATCAGGGACCCCTGACCCATCAGGGAC
>DKNY01000058.1:22126-24117 GCA_002470275.1 Gammaproteobacteria bacterium UBA7376
CATCAGGGACCCCTGGCTGACCACGGGGAACTCAGCCTCAGGCTCAGACACCCCCTCAGCATCGTAAGAAGGCGCTACCGGCGGCGCGTTCGATCCCTGAGCGCTGGATTCGCCGCTCGCCGCGTCGGTCACCTCGATTAAGGCCTGATCCTCAGGGAGGAGATCAGAAAGCGACTGACAGCCCCAGAGACCGAGACTAAGGGACAGCGTCAGCCACATGCTGCGAAGACGAGCCCGTCGGGTGGCGGGATTCAAAATGGATGCGTTTAGCGCAGGCATTGTTATTAGCCGCATTAGAGAATGGCACGCAGTGTAGTGGAAGGCCGAGGGGGAGGCCAGCGAGCTGGAGTGGTTCAGGGATTCTGCGCCTCGGAAGCGCCCCATCTCCGGATCATAAATCCGCCCATTCATATGGATAATACCGATGGCCGCCACGTGCTCATGGCCGGTAAAGCCCCGGTTGGTGAGTAGGGGGGCTAGCGTCGTTTCACTGTTTTCTTCCATGGCGGTACGCCAGTCGGCGGGCCGTCGTTTACCAAAGGGATCAAAACTCATCCGGTTGACCACTTGACCTGTCCCGTCAGTGATCAGGTCTACGCTGCCCAAGGCATCCCCATGAAGATAGCGGGTCTGGTAGCTGCTCTGATCGCCGGCACTGTCTACTTCATCAAAGTGAATGGCGGCTAGCTGGTCGCCAGCGTAGATAAAGTACTTGTAAGTGGTCTTGTCCCCGGTTGTGATCTGCTCAAAAGTCTTGCCCAGGTACAGGGTCGTGGTGGTCCGTCCATCTAAATTATCCACCCGCTTGTAGCGGGCGCGTTCCGGATCATAGGCAAAGCTCACTCTGGCATCACCCTTGGTCATGCGCGTGGGCTTGTTGTGGCTGGCCCAGACAAAGGTGCGGCCACCGCCTCGGGTCACGTTGCCGTTGGCGTCATAGGCATAGTCGGTATGTTGGGTACCGGCCCGAGCGAGACGACTGGGCTGAGTGCCAGAATAGGTATAGCTGCCCACATCACTCTTATAGGTCATGTTGCCCGCGAGATCATACTGGTAGGCAATGGTGGCGTTATAGGCGGCGCTGTGCGCCTGGTCTGAAGAAACCCGGGACTGGATTAATCTGTCCAGGCGGTCATATTGAAAGTCTTCGGATAGGTCGTTGACCAGATCACGGCGGCTAACGACGTTACTGTGGTCATCGTATTCGTATGCAAGCTCGCGCAGGGCATCCCACTGCAGGCCGGTCTCGATGCGATCTAAGGTGCCCGTGGTCTGATCGTAGTGCCAGGCAGTGCGTAGGCCATTACCATGAAGGGCAGAAGTCAGGCGACCAGCGGCGTCACGTTCTTGTGCACGCCAGAAGACGGCGTAGTCTTCATCGCCTAAAATAGCCTGGTAGCTGTCCGCCATCCTTTCCAGTTCTTCAACCTCTTTACCATACCGTTCGGCATTAGCGAGGGCGGTTTTCGCCATGGCAAGTTCACGATTCATTAATACCAGCTGTTCATGGGCACGATCCCTAAGTATTTCCGATTCAGCTAGTTTCGTTTGCGCCACTGCGCGTTGTCTATTGGCGGATGCTGCAGCGTTCTGCGCGTTAGCGGCATGTTGGTTGGCCTGTGCCTGTAACTGAGCTGCACTTTCCTCTCTCTTTGCCATATCTCGTTCCAGCACGCCTGAATAAGCATCCTGCCATCGCGCAACACGCAAATCTCTGGTCGCCAGATTCTGCAGACTATCGGCCTGATCGCGTTTATCCGAAGCTTGGGAATTTTTGCTGGCTGATTGTCTAAACAGGGCAACGCCGTTCGCATAGTGTTGGCGAGCGTCATGACTTTTGCGGGTTGCTTCGGCTTGTTGGGCGACCGCCTGAAATCGGTAGCTTCGTGCCTGATAGACGTAGTTACGCGCATTTTGTGCTGCATACTCGTAGGACCTGCGCATTATTGCGTCAAGGTCGTAACAGAAACGTCTTCCCCAGCTGCCCCAGA
>DKNY01000003.1:0-15088 GCA_002470275.1 Gammaproteobacteria bacterium UBA7376
ATGCTCTCCTGTAGCTCCTAGCCGGATCTGACGCATTGCGGAAGGCACCCGTAACGCGATGACCTGCCTGAAGCAACTGCTGGCTAATGTAACTGCCAATGAAGCCATTGGCGCCTGTAACAAGAACATGCTTGCTCATAATATTGACTCCGTTTTCCTCAAATTCATCGATACACCACAGGTGCGATGTATATTGACAGCGTCAAGATAGACGGTAATCTTGACGCCGTCAAGACGGTATGCACAATAAGCACCATGCAAAAGAAAAAGACCTATCACCACGGCAACCTGCGCACGGCGTTGATGGACGCAGCCATTGAGCTTCTTAAAAATGGAGATTCCAGCGAACTGTCCCTGCGCGGGGTGGCCAAGCTTGCGGGGGTATCACACGCCGCGCCCGCCCATCATTTTAACGGGAAGGATGGGCTGCTGGCCGCCGTGGCCGCGCGCGGGTTTGTCGTCTTCGCCGACTACATGACAGAGGAAATCCAGGGGCTTAACGAGGCCGACCACTTCAACAGAATCAAGGGGGTCTGTAAGGGATATCTGCGATTCGCGCTCAACGAGCAGTCTCTCTTTGACCTAATCCTAACTGTAGACAAACGATTCACCTGGACCGATGAGGTTTATGCCGCGTCCATGCGCTCTCAACAGATTCTAGCCCGCGCCTGCGCACCCTTTGCATCCGAGAAAGACGGCGCTATCGAAACCCTAATCTGGTCCATGGTGCATGGCTACACTGCCCTAGCACGATCAGGTCACTTACTCCCCGAACCGGAGGCGGACTTCGCGACCTTGGTCGGCATGATCGATATGCTTCAACTTAAGACCATGCAGGGGTAGCGGCTGTCTCATTGATCCCAGCCATGGCCGGCGACGCGCCAGGATTCACCAATTACGAACCAGCCTTTCATCAATCATCCAAGACTGGCCCTCCAAAACTGACGTTGCGCAGACGAGGGGGTCAAGCGGCATGCCAGACCACGCAGCTGTTCAGCCTCAGAAGGTCGTGTGCATTCTGCATCAAAGGCAGCGGCATCCCTCATCCTCTGAGAAGTATCACTGGAATTAACCATGGGCAGGCTGTGTCAGCACAGCGTACGGAAAAACACCGGAGCAGAATCGACATTCACCCTATCCCGCCAAGGCGACGCCCTAACGCGCTTTGTCGAATACGATTCTCACCAATATGGCATGGGCAGACAGGCAAACGATCAGCAGAAGCGGCATCGCAAGGGTAGGATGGACAAAGCCCCCGACGAGCAGGATGGGTAGCATCAGAAGAAATGAATAGGTCGCCAGCAACAACACCCCGCTTTTCAGAGTTTTTTGGACGGCATTATTCATCGCGGCATACTCGATCCCGGGTTCTGTGGTTTGTATATTTTTTGGGTACTGCATTCAGGTCATTGGTTGATGCATTGGCCAGCCAACACAGCGCAACCGTTTCTCTATTAGGTGCAGAGAGACTAAAAAGGAACCCCAACCCAAAGAACCCGAGAGCGATAGGCGTTCTAAAATTGCCGCCAAGCGGTTAGCGCAGGCCAACGGCTGGGCAAAACGATGCCGAAGAAAATCCTACCCCCGTCCCGCCTATTGCATCTCCGGGTATTACATCGAAGCACTCTCTGACCGCCCAGATAACGTCTACATAGCAACAGATACCGTTGATCAATTTATGCGCAATACCCTCTCTGAGGCTTGCCTATACTGCCCGGTCACCCACGACACTGGAGAGAACGTGCTAAACAGAGGCCCTATCTTGTTCGTTCGCAATACGATTTTTCTTTTTTGGGTTATGGGGCTTTTGGCGGGCTGCACGGGGTGGGGAGCCGGCGTCGCCAGCATCCCCACGCGCCCTATTGGCCAAGACGCGACAAAGCTAGAAGCCCTGCGGACAAAGTACTCTAATAACAACTTTGATGAGACTCTGCGGGCATGTGACATACTCGGGGATCAGCAAAAAATAAAGGATTGTCAGGTACGCGAAAGAAACCTAATCCTCGAAGAACTCATGCTTCTGGTGGACTACAGCTATCACCGCTATGAGGGCAATCTTATCGCTGGCCGGGCCAAGTGGACATTCAGCCTTGGCGCGGCCTCTCAAGCCCTAAACTGGGCATCCACCACCTCCACCGTAGAGGGCACCAAGACCCTATACAGCGCCATAAGCGGCTTGGTGAGTTCTACCGCAACGGAGTTCGATAAGAATTTTTACCTGGAGCAAACGAGCTATGCGTTGGCGTATCAGATGAGTGCCGCTCGTTTTACCAAGGCCACCGAGCTGTTGGTGGGTATGACTAAGCCCTATGCGGAATACTCCCTGGAAAAGGGGCTAGGGGATATTGAAGCCTATTACCGAGCGGGAACCATCGCCACTGCGGTCCAAAGTGTTTATCAAGGCGCTTCGGAGCAAATCAACAGTGCCAAGACCGAGCGAGAAACAAAGGGTCTTTAATTTGAAAGGGCGTCTGTCGGCCGGGTTTCGAATGATCCCGTCGATCAAGACGCGGAACAGAACGACACTGCAATTCAGCTGGGGTGCCCCAACATCGGCAATGTTTTGATTAGCGACTCAGCCATTCGCCGGGCAATTCTGTGCACCGATGCAATTGAGCCCTTTCCACAGCCAATTCCCTGAGCCGGAAATTCTCGTCCGACGACGGCAGCGTCCGCATGTTTAAGAAGGCTTGGTGGCTTGGATAGTAAATGGCTATGACTTCATGAAGCGCTATGCCCCCGAGCAGTGAGCCCTCAACAGGCACCCGCCACAAAACCTTACCTCCAGCCTCAGAAAGCAGCTGATCTAGTTTTGCCATGTATTCCTGATAGCCCTGCCCATTTGGATACCCGGCACGTTCAGCGTAAGCGTTAAGGTTCAACATAACGAAAGGTTTGTCTGCGCCTGCCGCGACGGTCTCTATGATCTCGTATTCAGCGGGGTTCATAGCTCTGAAGCCTACTTTTCCGTCGTCTGCCATACCGTCTTGCTCTAAATGGGGTCGCTCAACAATGGTGCCATTGGAGGATCGTTGTCTGAGGGAGCGCTTCGGAGTGAGAAATGGTGGGTCGTCTGGGGTTCGAACCCAGGACCAACGGGTTAAAAGCCCGGTGCTCTACCAGCTGAGCTAACGACCCATGGACTCGAAAGCGGAGCGCATTGTAGTCATCAGACCAGGGCGAGACAAGTCTCCCAGCTCACTCTGGGTGTTCGTTCACCCCCAATCAGTAATAGGGCGTGGGGTCGGCGATACCAGCGTCCACAAAGCCCTGACGACGAATGCGACAGCTGTCACAGAGTCCACAGGCTGCGCTCTCGTCATTGGCCTGATAACAGGACACGGTAAGCGCATAATCCACCCCCAGCGCCGTTCCCCGAGTGATTATGTCTGCCTTGCTCAGGTCAATAAGCGGGGTGTGCAGGGACAGGTGATGCTGCTCTACGCCAGATTTCGTGGCCAGATTCGCCATGGCCTCAAAGGCAGCGATATATTCGGGACGGCAATCCGGGTAGCCGGAATAATCCACTGCATTCACCCCAACAAAGATATCCCTGGCTCCAAGGACCTCACTCCATGCCAGCGCTAGGGACAAAAAAACGGTATTGCGGGCGGGCACGTAGGTGACGGGGATGCCCTCAGGCTCTGCCTCCTCATTCCCCGACGTGGGGACATCAATCGCCTCATCGGTCAGTGCCGAACCACCGAATTGCCGCAAGTCGAGATTTATAATGCGATGCTCGCTGACACCGGCAGCGGCTGTCACGCGCTGAGCCGCCTGCAGTTCTGCCTGGTGCCTTTGACCATAGTCAAAGCTCATGGCGTAACACTGAAAACCGTCCGCCTGGGCCATAGCGAGGGCGGTTGCTGAATCGAGCCCACCGGAGACCAAGATCACAGCTTTTCTCATCATTTATCCTTGTCTGAATGAGCTAACGGCCGGGAACATCACCCCACAGCAGCTTATGCATCTGCAGCTGCATGCGCGCCGGCAGCCGGTCGGCAACAATCCAATCGGCTAAGTCCTTGGGCATAAGCTGCTCGTAGCTGGGCGAAAACAGCACTTCCGCAACCTTGTGATATAGGTCGTACTCATCGCAGCGCATGCGTGCCCAATCGTAGTCAGCACGATCACAGACCACGAACTTCACTTGATCTATTGGCTTGAGTAGGCCCATGTTGGGCCAATGGTTACGGTGAGCCTCAGCAGACCCAGGGGTCTTGAGATCTACAACACAGCTAACGCCAGTGGGCACCGCTTCAATACTCAATGCGCCGCTGGTCTCGAGAGAAACCTCAAAGCCTTTATCGAGTAGAGTCTGCATAAGCTGAGTGACCCCGGGCTGAGCAAGGGGCTCCCCGCCGGTCACGGTAACAAGTGGGACACCATAGGCAGCAACCGCCTCCACGATTTTATCCAGCGTCCACAGATCGCCACCCGAGAAGGCATAGGCGCTGTCGCAATATTGGCAGCGCAGCGGGCAACCCGTCAGGCGCACGAATACTGTGGGTCTACCAACGCTGCTGGCCTCGCCCTGAAGTGACAAAAAAATTTCAGTGATCCGTAACTCAGTCATCGAGGGTCAATCCAGGCGCTCTGCTGGGCATACAGGGCCATTCGGCGTTAAAGAATTTCTGCTGCGTATTTCTTCGCCAGGGTGGCAGCAGAGCTTTGGGGATGTTCGCTCTGAACTCGCGCTAAATAACGCCTTGCCTGCTCAACATCTCCCAGACCGTGATACAGCACCCCTAGCTTATACAGCGCGTCCGGCACCTTTTCATGGTCTGGGTAGAGCCGTAGGACCTGAACAAAATTCTGCCTGGCCCGCTCCTGGTCGGCCATGGCCAGATACAGTTCACCTAGCCAATAAAAGGCGTTTGGCGTGTATTGGCCGTTGGGATAGTTGACGATAACGCTTTCAAATGCGATGGCGGATTGATCAAACGCCCGTGCTCGCATCAGCTCGATCGCCGAGGCGTAAGCCTCCTTTTCGCTCGCCGGCACCTTGGGCTTTCGGGCTTCTTCCGCAGGCTGGGGTGCTTCCTGAGCCGCATCACTCACGGGCCCAGGAGCGGGTCGATTCGGTGATAGTGCGCTAACGCGCCGATCCAGGTCCAAGTATTGATTGCGCTGTTGCTGCTGTAGCTGCTCAAGCTGATAGCGCTGCTCTTCCACCTCTCCCCTCAGAATTTGGAGTTCTTGCTGCATACCCTGGAGCCGATAAAAGAGCTGCTGTAGCGAACCTCCTTCGGGCAGGTCCGCGGCAGGGCCAACTCCCGCTGGCGCCCATAAGGCGTCGTCTGATGCATCACTGTAACGGTCCTTTCGGCCATCTAAGGCCTCAGCCGATTGGGGCTGCACCAGTCCACCTACCGGCGCTGCGGTATCCGGTACGGACTCTGAAACCGGAACGGCTGCCTGTAGGCCATCCGCCATAGAGAGCGCAGCTAGGCCTAAACAGAGCATAGGGAGACAGCGCGTGGGGAGGCAGGCCGTCAGGCGCCTGACCCTGTAGGCCCAATGGCCTACCCTTCGGTCTCCACTGAGGCTTTGTCTCGAGTAGAGTGCTCTCTCCACGGCCTTGGAAACGCTTTTACGACTTAGCGGTAGTTGAGGACCGCGCGACGATTGCGCTGCCAGGCTGCGCTGTCGTGCCCTGGATCCTGAGGACGCTCTTCGCCAAAGCTAACGGTCTCAATCTGACGCGGCCTGACGCCGGCAGAAAGGAGGAAGCTGCTCACCGCCTGTGCACGACGCTCCCCGAGAGCCAAGTTGTACTCACGAGTGCCCCGCTCGTCACAGTGGCCCTCAACCACGATGCTTCGGTCAGCATTACGGCGCAAAATCTGTGCGTGAAGCTCCAATGCAGCAAGATCACTAGGCTCTAAAATGGCCTTGTCATAGTCAAAAAAGAATGTTCGAGATATGGGCCGGCCCGAAGCGTCTATCGCGGTTCTATTGTCACTGGCGAAATCGCTTGGCTCTTCTTCAACCATCTCCACCGGTGCCATCACTTCGGGCGCGGCTTCAACTGGCGCTTGGGGCTCTACGGGCGCTGTCGCGGTACTTGAACAGCCAGCGGTGACCAAGGCCGTAAGCATCAACAGCAGGAGGCCGCTGAGTGGGTTGTTAATCTGCATTACATTCTCCTCAAATATGTTCTTAGTGATGACGTGAGACCGTTCGAAACCGTCTTCGATCCTACACAAAAAATGCTCTTCCATTTCCATGATCAGGTCATGACAAGAGCGACGTTCTCCAAATCAAATACCGTCCTCGACTACTTCGTCGGCCAAAAAGGGTGACCATGACGGTTCCCTTACATCCCCGGACGACGATGGCAGCCGATATCTGACGCGACCGTCTATCGAGACCACGGCAAGTATACCCCGACCTTGATTTTGAGTCGCATAAATCAGCATGGCTCCATTAGGCGCCAGCGACGGCGATTCATCCAGGGAAGTCTCGGTGAGTACCCTCAGATTGTCCTGCTCCAGGTCTTGCCATGCAATATGAAAAACGCCGTTCTGGCGATGTACGAAGACCAAGTGCTGTCCGTCCGG
Source organism: Gammaproteobacteria bacterium UBA7376 (assembly GCA_002470275.1). GTDB lineage: Bacteria > Pseudomonadota > Gammaproteobacteria > Pseudomonadales > Azotimanducaceae > UBA4421. The sequence continues at coordinate 6,564 of DKNY01000003.1, forward strand.
CAGCATCCGTCCCCTGGCGTTGTAGTCCCCGACGAAGGTAAGGCGTTCAAGAAAGTTACTGTCTAACGCCACCTGATAGATTTGAGGGCGCCCGCCCCGATCAGACGTAAAGATAAGAGATTGCCCATCTGGCGACCAGGAGGGCTCGGTATCAATAGCCTGATGCCGAGTAATTCTTCTCAGCCTGCGATCTCTGAGATTCATGATAAAGATTTCCGGGTCACCACCACGAGACAGCACCATGGCAAGTTGTTCGCCATCTGGAGAAAACACGGGGGACCCGTTAATCCCCTGAAAATTCGTAAGTCGTTCTCGGTATGGGCCGTCGATATCCTGCAGAACAATGCTTGGCCGACCTGTCTCAAACGAAACATAGGCCACGCGTTCCCCATCCGGGGACCAACTGGCGGAAAGAATGGGCTCCGATGACGCGAACAGCGTGCGCGCACGCTCTCCGTCAGCGTCCGCTACTTCAAGACTGAACCGCGCCCTGCTAGTGCCCACCGCCTGGGCGAGTACATAAAGAATTTTTGTGGAAAAAGCGCCCCGAACACCGGTAATTTCTTCGTATACCAGGTCAGAAATTTTGTGCGCTGCGTCTCGCCACTGGCCCCGCTCCAGAGCCAGCCGACGACTCAGAATCAGTTGCTCAGCAGCCACATCGTATAGCTCAAAGGCTATTTTTATCCTGCCCTCTGCCCCAGCCGTCACGCTGCCGATCACTAAGTAGGCGCTGTTCAATATTCGCCAGTCACGAAAATAGACGTTCTCAGCCTTAGCCGGATAGGAAAGCATGTCCTCGGGAGCCAGCGGGTCGAACTGGCCGCTGCGTGCCAGGTCAAAGGCAATAATGCGCGACAAGTCCGATTGGTCAGCCAGCTCGCCTTCAACTTGAAACGGCACGACGGCGATTCTTATGGGCTGATCAACGCCCTTGTCGATAATAATCGTATCAAGACTGGCGACGGCATTCGGACTACAAAGCGCGAGCACCCACAAAGCCATTCCCAGAACCACTCCGCGTCGGCGCTCTTTCTCACCATCCCTGTTCATCTGTTTTCCTAGAATCAGCTTGCTCTACCTTAATCGACGCCCGCCCGAGGTCAGGCTACCGTAACAAATCCTCTGGCTGGAATAAAAAATAGAAGCGACGGAAATAGGCTTCAAACAGCGCGTTATCCTCGGGCACCTGGAACCGCTTGGCTCTGCGAATAGCCTGTTCTGCCGAGCGATCAAATGCGCCATTTCCCGAACTTTCCACCAGGGTGACAGAAATGACCTCTCCCGTGGGAATGAGATCAACCAGTAGGCGCGCCTTCATCCCGTTGCGTGCACTGGGCGGTCGGCTCCAATTTTGGCGCACAACGTCATAGATGGCGGCGCGATAGGACTGGGCAATCTCTTGATCCCGCTCGGCACTGAGTTCATCACTTTCCTGGGCCAGGGAATCTGACAGACTGGCCTCGGAGAGCAGGCCGAGGGCCTTCAACCGCTGCTCTCGCTGTAGCGCCTCCCGAGCCTTTAAGGCTTCTTGCTGATTGATCGGCTTTGGCAGGTCCTGGCGCGGCGTGTTGTTGGCAGCAGGCAGGGGCGTGGTGGTTGGCGCCTGCACAGGCAAAGGTCGCGGCTTAGGCGTCAACGCCTTGGGTTTGGCCTTGGCGGGAGGCTTGAGGACGATAAGCTTGGCGTTGACGACCGAGGGCGTGACCACCTGGGCCAAGGATTGATCTCTATCCCAACCGTGGAGAACCATCCATCCGATCACGCCATGTAGCCCAAGGGCTAGCAGCAGAGGGCCTAAGTAGTAAGAGGGCCGCATCATCATTTTTTCAACCCTCCAGATTGGGCGGGTCGGTGATCAGGCCTACGCTTTCCGCTCCAGCCTGCTGAAGCACCGTCATCACTCTCACGACGTCGCCATAATTGAGGCTTTGATCGGCCTTGATGTAGACGGGCACGGAGGCGCGCGCACGTAGAATTTTCCCAGCCTGCTCCTGTAACGAGAATACGGTAACGCGAGTGCCCTCCTCTTCCGCACGACTGACGCTTTGAATCCCGACATTAAGAAACAGCGCGCCATCTGCACGCATAGAAACCACCAGCGGGTCCGACTCTTCCGTATCGATGGATTCAGAAGCCGTCTTCGGAAGGTCTACCTTCACGCCCTGTGTGAGCAACGGCGCGGTGGCCATAAAGATCACCAGCAGCACCAACATAATATCGATGAAGGGCACCACGTTGATGTCGGTTATGGGTTTTCGACGCTGGCTCATGGTGGCCTCCAGTCCTATACCGCTGTGGACTGACCAGGACGCGCATGGGCCGCGCGATGCAATATGGCAGACACCTCATCACCAAAGCCCTCATAGCGCTTCATGATGGCATCCACCTGAGCAGAGAAGCGGTTGTAAGCTACCGCTGCCGGGATGGCTGCCAACAAACCCATGGCCGTGGCGACCAGGGCCTCAGAAATGCCTGGAGCGACCGATGCCAGGGTCGCCTGGCTCATATTCGCCAGAGACCGAAAAGCGTTCATGATCCCCCATACGGTCCCGAACAGCCCCACCAGCGTACTGGTAGAGCCCACGGTGGCGAGGAAGGGGAGACTGCTTTCTAGCCTAGCCTCCTCCCGAATGAGCGAAACCCGCATGGCCCGCTGTACGCCTTGCATGACAGCTTCGGCATCGGCACCAGATTGGTCTGATAGCCGCGTGTACTCTCGAAAGCCTGCAACGAAAATACTCTCAATACCGTTGAGATTCTCCTCCTGGGCTAACTCAGCATAAAATTCGCGCAAATCTATGCCGGACCAAAAATGGTCCTCGAATTCTTCAATTTCCTTAGCCGCACCGCGTAGCAGCATCCAGCGTTGAAATATCATCATCCAGCTCACAACGGAGGCAAAGGCAAGCAGCAACATCACCAACTGGACAACGATGGTCGCGTTTGCGATCAGCTCAAAGAGGGAGAGTTGCTGGGGCATAGGCTTTCCTTGTCTGTCCTTAGGGGTCGATTTCCAGCGACGGCTGGCTTGGCGAGAGCTGGTCGGGTGCGGGGTGAGGCAGACCTAGGTGAAGGTAGGTCCGTGGCGTCGCGACGCGTCCGCGGGGCGTCCGCATGAGATACCCTTGCTGGATAAGGTAGGGTTCCAGAACATCCTCAATGGTGCCACGTTCCTCGCTAATCGCGGCGGCCAAAGCATCGAGACCCACAGGGCCACCACCGAATTTATCCACGATGGCGGTAAGCAGGCGGCGATCCATGGCGTCAAACCCTTCGTTGTCTACATCAAGCAGATTGAGTGCCTCATCCGCGATCGCGGCGGTGACTCGGCCATCTCCTCGAACCTCTGCCACGTCTCGGACACGACGCAGCAGACGATTACTGATCCTCGGCGTCCCGCGCGACCGACGGGAAATTTCTTCCGCGCCGGCGGGGTCTATGACCAAGCCTAATTTTTTCGCAGACCGAGTGACGATCTCTTTCAGTTCGGGGACCGTATAAAATTCGAGGCGCTGAACAATTCCGAACCGATCCCGGAGTGGACTAGTCAACAGCCCCGCCCGAGTGGTTGCGCCAACCAGGGTGAAGGGCTGTAGGTCTAGCTTCAACGACCTGGCTGCCGGACCCTCACCGATCATGATATCCAGCTGAAAATCCTCCATCGCCGGATAAAGAATTTCTTCGACTACTGCACTCAACCTATGAATTTCGTCGATAAACAGGACGTCCCCGGCATCCAGGTTGCTGAGCATGGCCGCCAAATCTCCCGCCTTTTCGATCACCGGACCCGACGTTGCCTTAAAGGCCACACCCATTTCCTTCGCCACGATATTGGCCAAGGTCGTCTTGCCCAAACCCGGAGGACCGAAGATGAGGGTATGGTCCAGCGCATCGGCTCGCTTTCTGGCAGCCTCGATGAAAATACCCATCTGCTCTTTAACAGCCTGCTGGCCGATATATTCCTGCAATGATCCAGGCCTCAAAGCGCGATCCAGACCAGCCTCTCCGGCCTCGCGCTGTGGCGATATAAAGCGATCGGGTTCGATGGTCATTATGACGCGGCTCCTCGAGCAAATCGACGCAACACCCAAGTCACCAGTGCCTCGGTGCTCATATCTTTCGTCTCTGTTTCCTGCAGGGATACCAAGGCCTCAGCGATGGCCGCCGATGCTTGGTGCGGTTTGTACCCCAGGGCGATCAGGGCGTCCTCAGCTTCCTGTCCCTGACCCGCCCCGCGGGACGGCACCGGAACGGCACTCGACGCCTGACTAAGCAGCAGCTCAGTGCGCGAGCGAAGCTCAACCATGAGTCGCTCGGCTGTCTTTTTCCCGACGCCGGGCACGCGCGTGAGCTGAGCGATGTCGTTTTCCTGTACTGCGGCTGCTAGCGCCGCAGGCGGCATGGACGAGATGAGCGCCATGGCCATCCTTGGCCCAACACCGTTGATTCTGATAAAGATGCGAAACAAATCGCGCTCATCAGAATCTGCGAAGCCGTAAAGTAGCTGTGCGTCTTCCCGCACAACGAAGTGGGTAGAGAGTGAAATAGCATCTCCTACGGTACAGCCAAACTCGAGGACACGTGCGCTGACCTCCAGCTCATAGCCAAGCCCGGCCACATCTACAACCAGGTTTGTGCCATCAATATCGTCGACCGTACCCTTGAGTTTCCCAATCAAAGTAGGCGTCCTCAGCCTTCGCTCATGGCTGCAGTATTGACATGGCATAGGGCAATCGCAAGGGCATCCGCTGCATCAGCCTGCGGTTTCCCAGGTAATTTAAGAATCATCTCGACCATAAATCCAACCTGCTCTTTGTTCGCCCGACCGGTGCCGACTACGGCACGCTTGACCGCACGTGGCGCGTATTCCACCACGGGCAGCGCTGCCGTGACGGCGGCGGCGATGGCAGCGCCGCGTGCCTGGCCCAGTTTCAGTGCCGATGCTGCGTTCTTGGCCATAAAGACCGATTCAACCGCCGCCAAGCCGGGCTCGTATTGGGTGATGATTTCTGCAATGCCGTTATAGATAGCGCCCAGTCGAGTTGGCAACTCTCCCTGCGGGGTTCGGATACAGCCACTGGCGATGTATCGCACCTTACGATCGCTCACCTCGATAATCCCATAGCCAGTCGTGCGAGAGCCGGGGTCAATACCCAGGATGCGCTTCGCCACCGTCCTAATCGCGACCCGCCACGCTATTCGTAGGCCTCGGCGGGAAACTCGCCATTGCTATACACTTCCTGAACGTCATCTAAATCCTCCAGCGCGTCAATGAGTGTCAGCACCTTCCTTGCTTGCTCAGGCTCACAGGGACTGGTCGTTGACGCCATCATCGTCACTTCAGAGTGGTCTGGCACGAAGCCTGACTCGCTCAGTACACCAACGATTGCGTTAAGACCCTCCCAGGGTGTGGTAATGCTTATGCCACCATCCGCGTCACTGTCGATATCCTCGGCACCCGCCTCAAGCGCCAAGTCCATCAGCGCCTCCTCATCGGCGCCGGGGGCAAAATTAATGATTCCCTGCCGGGTAAAGAGGTAGGCCACCGAACCGTCGGTCCCAAGATTCCCACCAAACTTGTTAAAGGCATGCCGCACTTCAGCCACCGTGCGGTTGCGATTATCGGTCATTGCCTCAACCAAAATCGCTACGCCACCTGAGGCGTAACCCTCATAAACCAGTTCTTCAACGTCATTGCCCTCAGCTCCACCCGCGCCGCGCTGAATCGCGCGGTCAATGGTGTCCTTGGGCATATTCGCGCCGAGCGCCTTGTCCACAGCCGCCCGCAACCTGGGATTATCGTCCACAATGCCCCCGCCCAATCTCGCAGCGACGGTTATCTCGCGAATGAGTTTGGTGTAGAGCTTGCCACGCTTTTTATCTTGCGCCGCCTTGCGGTGCTTGATGTTGGCCCATTTACTGTGTCCGGCCATGGGACCTCCCTAAGTCACCTACGCTCGTGGAATCTTAACCCTTCTCGCCGTTCAGACATAAGCGCTAGTCAACAAGACTAGCTACTTTCCCCTGCATCTTGGGGCTCGACCGCTGGCGCCTTGGTTCTCAGACGAATATGCAGGTCTCTCAACTGCTGTTCTTCTACGCGTCCGGGCGCGTCCATCATGGCGCAGGCTGCGCTCTGGGTTTTTGGAAAGGCAATGACTTCACGAATTGACTGGCTATCCGTCATCAACATCACGAGCCGGTCTAACCCCAGCGCGATACCCCCATGTGGCGGACAGCCATACTGCAGAGCATCAAGGAGGAACGAGAACTTAGCCTTCCCCTCAGTATCCATCTCTAAAATGTCGAATACCGCCTGCTGCATGGCTTGGTCATGTATTCGCAGCGAGCCACCCCCAAGCTCATAGCCGTTTAGAACCACATCATAAGCCGCGGCGCGAGCTTCCGTTGGTTTTTCAAGCAAGGCCTGTGGCGTACACGTTGGCTGGGTAAAGGGATGATGCTCTGCACTCAAAGAACCGTCTGGCGCTTGGGCGAACATGGGCCAATCAACGACCCAGCAGGGTTTAAACCCAGCCTCTAGGAGGCCGAGGTCACGCCCAAGTTCGTTTCGCAAGGCGCCCAGGGAGTCATTGACGACGCTGGCACGGTCCGCGCCAAAAAAGATGAGATCACCGGTCTGGGCCTGCAATCGCTCCAACACCTGCTGCACAACCTGTTCAGGAATAAACTTCAAGATGGGCGACTGAAGGCCCTCAGCCCCTGCGGCTAAATCGTTAACCTTCACGTAGGCCAATCCCTTCGCCCCATAACGCCCCACGAAGTCGGTGTATTGATCAATGGCCTTGCGCGACAGCGACGCCGCCCCGGGCGCGCGCAGCGCAACCACCCGACCATGAGGGTCGTTCGCCGGCCCATTGAAGACCTTGAACTCCACTTCCCGAAATAAATCAGCTACGTCGACCAGACGAAGCGGGTTTCGTAAGTCCGGACGATCTATTCCAAAGTCGCGCATGGCCTCGCTCCAGCTCAAGACCGGGAACGACGGCAGCTCAACGCCAAGCACGTGGTCAAAAACGTGTCGCAACATGCCTTCCGTCAACGTCATGACCTGGTCTTGGGTTGTGAAGGAGGCCTCAATATCGATCTGCGTAAACTCTGGCTGTCTGTCAGCTCGCAGGTCTTCATCGCGATAGCAGCGGGCAATCTGATAATAACGATCCATGCCGGACATCATCAGCAGCTGCTTATAGACCTGAGGTGACTGGGGCAGTGCAAAAAACTCCCCCGGATGCGTTCGACTTGGCACGAGGTAGTCGCGGGCTCCCTCCGGCGTTGCGCGGGATAACGTTGGTGTCTCCACCTCCCAGTAGCCCTCAGCTTCCAGGAAGGCCCGCACCTGGCTCGTTATCTGTGCCCGAGCACGTAACCGATCCTGCATTTCCGGTCGACGTAAATCCATATAGCGGTAGCGCAGCCGAACATCCTCACCCGCCTCCGAATATTCGTCTAGCTGAAAGGGCGGCGTCTTAGCGACATTAAGAATCGTCAGCTCCTTACCCAAGACCTCAATTTCCCCAGTAGGCATCTCCGCGTTGACCGTCCCCTCCGGCCGTGGTCGTACGCGCCCGCGTGCCCGCAATACATATTCATTGCGAACCGAGTCGGCTGTGGAGAAGCTTTCTTCAACGTCTGGATCGAAAACGACCTGCAAAATGCCGGTTCGATCCCGTAAATCCAGGAAAATGACGCCGCCATGGTCTCGACGACGATGAACCCAGCCGCAAATTTCCACTTCCTCTCCGTCATTTGCGGTGCGAAGGTCCCCGCAATAATGGCTGCGCATGGCTTTCCTTTTTTAATGATCGTTCTGGCTTTATGGAACGATAACAGAGTTCGTCTGCTAGCTATCCGATGTGCTGCTGCTTGAGGATTCTCCTCCGGAAGCACTTTCCGTGGGCGCAACGTTCTTCTTGCTCCCAGACTTAAAATCCGTTTCGTACCAACCGCCGCCCTTTAATCTGAAGCCTGATGCAGAAATCCGTTTTTTCAACGCCGGTTTGCCGCACTTCGGGCAATCCCGAAGCGGCTCTTCGCTGATTTTTTGCACGGCCTCGAGTTCATGGTTGCAGTTTTCGCAGCGATATTCGTAGATTGGCATTTTTATTCCTGCAGAGATTTCGCCAGCGCTTACTGGTTAACGCGGCGTATGATGTTTAAAAACCCAGTAAAAATACAGTGATTTTGCGCCTTTTTTGTTGCGACACCGATATTGATCAGCTATAAATCCGTCAGCAGATCAGGGGATCTGTCGTTATATCTTTGTGTAACCTTTCGCGGCAGAGCGAATTCAGAACTACCGTCGATGGAAGCGCCCTGGGGCTGCTCTTCGACACTGGCGCAGATTGATGAATACTATTGCCCAAGGGCTATCGTTCATCGACGTCGCCAGTCGTTAGCTTTGAAGGCGTGTTGTCCTTGCATCTTGCAAAGCTGTAGATTGCGAGCGCAGATACATGGGTCACCAAGGTCAAGAGACGCTGTGAAACCCCGCGCCCACT
>DKNY01000003.1:15445-25078 GCA_002470275.1 Gammaproteobacteria bacterium UBA7376
TGGAATCGCGCTGTTTAACCTGAAAATTGAGGAAACGAATATGGCTACCCGTAAGAAAGCTCCGGTAAAAAAAGCACCAGCAAAGAAGGCACCCGCCAAAAAAGCTGCTGTGAAGAAAGCGGCTGTGAAGAAGGCACCCGCCAAAAAAGCACCCGCTAAGAAGGCCCCAGCGAAAAAGGCACCTGCTGCCAAAGCCGCTGCACCGGTCAAAAGACGTCCAGCCGTTAAGGAAAAAATGACCAAGACGGCCATCCTAAATGAGATCGCTACCAATACTAATCTGTCTCGTGCGCAGGTTGGCGCGGTTATGGACGAATTGGAATCCGTCATTGAACGCCATATTCGGAAGCGTTCGGTCGGTGAATTCACAATGCCAGGACTGCTGAAAATTAAAGCAGCAAAACGCCCTGCCACGAAGAAGCGCATGGGTCGAAACCCTGCCACAGGCGAGGAAATTGTGATTGCAGCCAAGCCGGCGACCACTCGCGTGCGTATCTCCGCCCTGAAAAAGCTTAAGGATATGATCCTCTAGCGCTGGCGCTCTACGCTATGGCCGATCCTTTGATCGGCCTTTTTTTTGGGCCAAACTTCCGCTGTGCCTTGTAGACCTACAGGGCATTTGTGTCTAATGCCCCATCGTCACTAAGTGTGGTTATCATGCGTCAATCCCAACTGTTACTGCCCACCATCAAGGAGAATCCTGCGGATGCTGATGTGATCAGCCATCGGCTCATGCTCCGAGCAGGCCTTGTTCGGCAGTTGGCCAGCGGGCTCTACACCTGGCTGCCTGTGGGGCTGCGCGTCCTGCGTAAAATCGAAGACATCATTCGGGAAGAGATGGATCGAAGCGGTGCTCAAGAGGTGCTGATGCCAGTCGTCCAGCCGGCAGAACTGTGGGAGGAGAGCGGCCGGTGGCAAAAAATGGGCGCAGAGATGCTTCGCTTGAAAGACCGCCATGAACGGGACTTTTGTCTCGGGCCAACTCACGAGGAGGTCATAACCGATCTCTTTCGTCGAGAAATTCACAGCTACCGCCAACTACCTAAGACCCTTTACCAAATCCAGACAAAGTTTCGCGATGAACGCCGACCACGCTTCGGGGTAATGCGCGCGCGCGAGTTCACCATGAAGGACGCCTATTCTTTTCACCAGGATCAGGCTTGCTTCGATACGACGTATCAAATTGTCTATGACTGCTATGCGCGTATTTTGACGCGCATGGAGCTTGAATTCCGGGCAGTCCAGGCAGACACCGGCAATATTGGGGGTGATAACTCACATGAATTTCATGTACTGGCCCAGGCCGGTGAGGATGTGATCGCCTACAGCGATCAGGGCGACTATGCGGCTAACCTGGAAAAAGCGACCGCCCTCGCCCCGGACCCTCAGGGGCCGGGGCAGGAAGCCCTTCGCCGCATTGCTACCCCCGAAGCAAAAACGATCGCCGCTGTCTCACAGCAGCTTGCCATCAGCCCGAGCAGAAATGTGAAGACACTCATCGTCGAGGGAGAGCAGGGTGTGGTAGCACTTGTTCTCAGAGGTGACCACGAACTCAATGAGATCAAGGCAGAAAAATTGCCTGGCGTTCGCGCACCCTTGAATCTGGCGGACGATGCAGACATCGTCGCCGCCATGGGCGCCCACCCCGGCTCTCTGGGGCCCGTTGGCTGCGATATTGCCCTGTACGTTGATCGAGATGCTGCGGCCCTAAGCGATTTTGTCTGTGGGGCCAACCAGGACGGGGAACACTTCACGGGCGTCAACTGGGAACGGGATTGTCCGCTGTCTGTTGAGCAGATCGTTGACATCCGCAACGTTCAGGAAGGAGATCGTGCACCGGATGGCACGGGCGTATTGCGCTTCTTAAGGGGTATCGAGGTGGGGCACATTTTTCAGCTCGACCGCGCCTACAGCGAACCTATGCAGGCTAAGGTGCTTAATCAGGAGGGCAACAACGTTGTGCCTATCATGGGCTGCTACGGCATGGGCGTGACACGCCTGGTCGCTGCAGTGATCGAGCAAAATCATGATGAGCGAGGGATTGTTTGGCCGGAACCCCTGGCGCCCTTTACCCTTCATCTGATCGCGCTAAATGCACAGAAATCGGACGCTGTGCGGCAAGCTGTAGAAACGCTATACAGCCAAGCACTTGAGGCGGGCATCGAAGTGCTGCTGGATGACCGCGACGAACGCCCTGGCGTTAAATTTGCCGACGCTGATTTACTGGGTATACCTCACCGCATCGTCGTCGGTGACCGCGGCCTGCAAAATCAGGTTGTCGAATATCGCGGACGGAAGGATCAGGAAATCAAGGAGGTGCCGCTCACGGCGGCCCTTGGCATGGTGACTGGTGCATAGGTAGCCGGCGGCGGCACAGATTTGCACAGTCGTTCCTAGCTTAGTTGAATGCGTTGATGAAGTTCTGCTTGGTTTGTGGCCCCACCAACATCTGGCGAACTTCTCCGGTGGGCGACAGGATGACGGTCATCGGCAGCACCTGGGGCGTTTCATAGCCGAGAAGCAGGAAGGGATCGTCGAGCAAGGTTGGAAACTCAATGCCGAGCTCAGCTTCTGACGCTGCCAGGTCCGGCCCCTCCAATTGGTCAAAGTTAACGCCGAAGACAAGCACTCGGTTATCGCCCTGATGGTGCTGCAATTCGTTTAACTCCGGCACCTCATCGCGGCAGGGCGTGCACCAATCAGCCCAATAGTTGATCAACACCCAGCTCCCCTCCCAGTTCGTAGGGCTGGTGGTATTGCCGTCCCCCAGACGCAGCTCCACCCTGGATTCCGTCGACGCTCCACACCCTGCAACCAGACAGGCGGCCAGGACCACGGGCCGTAGGCCTCGGGCTAAAAAGAGAGCCTTAAAATACTGTAAAACGTGACCCATACTTGGGATCCTCTTCGGTTTAAGTATGTCAGCCATATCCCTTCGATAGGCTGAGGCGGCCTATTCTCGCACAACTTGGTCCAAGGAGAGGCTGAAAAGCATTTCATTAGAATCGAGACTCAGCCTCACTACTTCTGCCAAGGCGGGCAGCTCCTGCATGAATTCAAGCTGTGAGCGATCGAAGCCGTCGGACAGCGAGGACGCCAAGTCTATCAGGCTCAGGCCGCCTAATTCCCGCCCCAGTATCCACTCGCCCCGATCATCTTGTTTCATCGCGTTGAGGCCTCTGAGCGTCGCCTTGACGCGTGACCCCTCTGCCCGGCTTGCGATCAGTATGCCGTCCATCGTCTTCTCAGTGACGCCTTCGCCCCGAAGGTGCGCCTGGTGCAGGACACGCAGCACCTTCACTGCGGTCACCAAGGGAGGCTGTGCGAGACCTGTAGCGCGAGCGGACTCTGCCATCAGCCGCACCACCACGGCCCCGGCAAGGACGATCACCCACAGCACGTACAGCCAAAACAGAAAAATTGGAAGCGCCGCAAAGGCACCGTAGATCGCATCGTAAAAAAAGTTTTTTGATGCCTCGGTGTAGACGCTAAAGCTGACTTTCAACGCAACGGTGGTCAACAGCCCCCCGACTAAGCCATGACGAAAGGGCACGTGACAATTGGGTACCAAGACATACAAGAGCGCGAATCCCAGGGCGGTCAGCAAAAAGGGCAGAGTGGCGAGAAACGTCGTCATCATGCTGTGCGTATTCAGGTCTTGGACAAAGGGCAAGCCAACGAGGTAAAGCGAAACGATGGAGCCGCCAATTAACGCTAACGGACCCAGGGACAATATGCTCCAATACAGAAGAACACGCTGGAGACGCCACCGAGGCGCACGCACCTCCCAAATTTCGTTAAACGTCTTTTCAATGGTGAGCAGCATCAAAAAACTGGTTAAGAGCATACCGAGCGAACCCGCCACCGTGAGCGTTCGGGCTCTGGAAGAGAACTCAACCAGCTTCTCTTGAAGTAACTTAGCGCCCTCTGGCAGCACCTGAGCAAAGAGATCCGCCTGTAGCCCCTGGCCCAGGGCCAGGAATTCGGGCACCAGGGAAAGTGACATCAGGCTCACGGTCATCAAAGGCACGACGGCAAACAGCGTCGTGAAGGTCAATGCTGCCGCCGACGTGACGCAGTTGTGACGAGAGAACTCAGAAATCACAAACCGAGCTTTTCCCAAGCAGGACGCCAGCCATGCTCGCCAACCCGCACTTTCGTCGCTATTTCTTCGACTCGGCTTGATTGAATCGTTGGTTCGGTGTTTTTCCATGCCTATACTGTGCCTTTTGAGGACGCCAGTGTCAGTGAGTCAGTTCTACCATAACGCAAAGTGCTCCAAGGCTCGTCAAGCACTCACTTTGCTTGAAAGTCACGGCGTTGAACCTGAAATCATCCGCTATCTGGACAATCCCCCATCAGTGCCTACACTTATAACGCTGAGCGAAAAGCTTGGCGGTGATCCCCGAGCTATGATGCGTACCAAGGAGCCCAAATACGCTGAGTTGGGTTTAGGGGACCCAAGGTTAGGCCATCTGGCCCTGCTCACGGCCATTAGCGAGCATCCAATCCTGCTGGAGCGGCCTATTTTTGTTAACGGCGATCGCGCCATCCTAGGTCGCCCTCCTGAGAAAGTTCTGGAGTTACTATGATCCCCCACGTGCTGATCCTTTATTACTCCCGCTCGGGGGGCACCAAAAATTTAGCCCTTCATGTTGCTCGAGGCGTGGACAAAGTCCCCGGCATCGAGCCACGGATAAGAACGGTTCCTGAAGTGAGCGCGACCACCCAGCGCACGGAACCCCCCATCCCAGACCAGGGGGCCATCTACTGCAGCAAGGAGGACCTAAGGGACTGCGCTGCCTTGGCGCTTGGCTCCGCCACGCGTTTCGGCAACATAGCTGCACCCCTGAAACACTTCATAGATGACACCGCAGATCTCTGGGTAGCTCGAACGCTGGTGGGGAAGCCGGCCAGCGTCTTTTGCTCCAGCGCGTCCCTGCACGGGGGGCAAGAGTCAACGCTACTGACAATGATGGTCCCCCTCCTGCATCACGGCATGTTGATCCAGGGCCTGCCCTACTCGCTGCCTGCTCTGAATAAAACCCAAAGTGGTGGGACCCCCTATGGCGCCTCCCACGTTAATGTCGCTGATGCCCCCACCAGCGATGCGGGCAATCCGCTTACCCAGCATGAAGCAGAACTCGCGGAGGCAGGGGGCGAGCAGCTCGCTAAGCTTGCCCTAACCTTGATGGATAGAGGAGAAACCGTCTGATGAAGGGCAGGCTTTTTTTGTTATTGGTCTTATCTGGTTCCCTTGTGGGCATTATTGGCCTGCGCCAGTTCTTCATCAGCCCTTGGCCATCCATGGCATCGAATCTGATTCTCTTTGCGATCTTGACCGCTCCGCTGACTCTAACCCTACCCGGTGCTCTGCGAGGGGGGACTCGCAGTCTGCTCTTGTTGTGTTTGGCCAGCATGTTCTACTTTATAGATGGCGTTCTTGAACTCTTCGGACCATCGCTGTTCTACCTTGGGGTGGCGGAGGTATTTTTTGCACTCACCCTCTGCGCTATCAGCGCGCTGCTCCTGCGCAGCGTGAGAGAGCGCCAGAGTGTCGAGGGGGACTCATCAGAACCAGGCGACGCTTAGTGTATTGTCGGTTTCTCGGCGGCGACCACGACCGCCTGCTCCTCTTCAACGCTTTGAACCGCATAACGACGCGTTATTATTTCACCGTCCAGAATATCTGGCAGCCGCCGCAGAAAGGCATCCATATGGGGCGTGGCATAGTGTGCCTGCAACGATTCGGCATCTTCCCACTCTTGAAACAAGACCAAGCAATTGGGGTCTGATAGAGCGGTATAAAACTCATAGGAAATACAGCCAAGCTCGCTTCGTGACGCCACGATCATTTCCTTGGCCATCGCGATGGCTTGCTCTCGACACTCGGACCTGATGGGAATGCTGCCCTGAACGATAATCATACCTGCTGAGCGCTCCCCCGATTTTTAATCCAGTCCATCATTGATGGCTCCAACCGATTATTTGTCACCAATAACGCCCTGATCAAGGAGCTCTTGGTGCAGTTCACTTAAGATTTCAGGATCATCGATGGTGGAGGGAATTTGATAACGCTCCCCATCCACCATGTTACGGATCACCTTGCGTAAGATTTTGCCTGAGCGCGTCTTAGGCAGACGCTTGACGATCACAGACTCACGAAAATTCGCAATAGGCCCAATACCCTGACGCACCGCCGATACCAGATCGTCCCGCAGTGCGCGCCCCCCTACTTTTACATCATTTTTTAAAATGACAAGCCCAAGAGGCACCTGCCCTTTTTCAGCATCAGCCCTGCCCACGACGGCGCATTCCGCAACGGCTTCATGGGCAGCAACAATTTCCTCCATACGCCCAGTGGACAGCCTATGGCCTGCAACGTTGATGACGTCATCGGTTCGTCCCATCACAAAGACGTAGCCATCTTCATCTCGATAGCCGCCATCACCCGTTTGATAAAAACCGGGATAGTCGTCCCAATAGCTTGCTAGGTAGCGCTGATGATCGCCCCAAACCGTGGGGAGCGCGCCCGGAGGCAGGGGTGCTTTCACCACGATAGCTCCTTCCTCACCAGGACCTAGCTCTCGTCCGGCCTCGTCTAGAATTTTTAAATCCCAGCCCGGCACGGGTAGCGTGCAGGAACCCGCCTTAGTCTCCAGCAACGCCAAACCCGCCATGTTGGCGCAGATAGGCCAGCCCGTTTCTGTTTGCCACCAATGGTCGATGATCGGCACCTGGAGCTGCTCCTGCAGCCAGAGATAGGTGGGCGGATCGAGGCGCTCCCCGGCAACAAACTGATAGCGAAGACTGGAAAGATCGTATTGTTTGCGCAGGGTGCAATCCGGGTCCTCTTTGCGGATGGCTCTAAATGCAGTGGGCGCAACAAAGAAACTGTTCACCCGGTGTTCCGCCAACACTCGCCAAAAAGCCCCGGCATCGGGTGTTTGAACGGGTTTCCCCTCGTATAGGAGCGTCGTACAACCCGCAAACAAGGGACCATAGACAATGTAAGAGTGGCCTACGACCCATCCAACATCTGAGGCTGCCCAGAACACATCATCAGGACCGACGCCATAAATCGCGCGCATGCTGTAATTCAGGGCAACGGCGTGCCCGCCGTGGTCGCGGACAATCCCCTTCGGCTTACCCGTGGTCCCCGAGGTATACAAAATATAGAGCGGGTCTGTGGCACCTAGGGACACGCACTCCACAGGCTGGGACGCCTGCTCCCAGCTTAGCCATTCTAGATCGCGATCGGCCAGCCACTCGACGGGGCATTGAGGCCGCTCGAACATCACTACGTGTTCTGGCCGATGCTCGGCAACCTCCAAAGCACGATTGAGCAATGGCTGATAGGGAATAATCCGCTGAACCTCAATGCCGCAGGAAGCCGCTAAGATGACCCTGGGCTTAGCGTCATCAATACGCATGGCTAGCTCATTGGCGGCGAAGCCTCCAAAGACCACGGAGTGCACGGCACCGATGCGAGCGCAGGCGAGCATCGCAATAACCGTCTCCGGGATCATGGGCATATAGATGACAACAACGTCGCCCTTTTCGACCCCCAACTGCCTGAGCCCCCCAGCTACTCGAGCCGTGCGATCGCGCAGCTCGCGAAACGAAAGGCGCTGGATAGTTGAGGTAACCGGAGAATCGTAGATCAATGCCAACTGGTCGCCCCGACCCGCGTCCACATGTTGATCTAGCGCCACATAGGCTGTGTTCATCTCACCGTCGGTGAACCAGCGCCAGACACCTTGCTCGTCTTGTTCAAGCATCCGCGTCGGCGCCCTGAACCAGGGCACACGCTCTGCCTCGGATGCCCAAAACCCGGCCGGGTCTCGCAGCGAGCGAGCATAGGTCTCTGCGTAGGTCTCGATCTCCTCAACACCCATTTACGGTAGCCACGATATCCAATCTCAACGGGCCTCGGCTGTTTAATCCTAGCAGCGTCAAGGAGCCGGCCCAACACAGATGGCACATTTTAAGGAGAGCCTTCGCTCCCCCCCAAATTCAGCGTCCGCAACAAACCCGCTATTGTTGGGTGTACTTTTTGATCTGAGCAGGCTTCGGGCAGCGACTGATTAACTCTTTATAGGTCTTCGTTCGCTTGCCGATCTTCTTATGCTCGCAGTAAAAGTCTACGGCACGCTGCCATGCTTCCACCCGGCCATGTCGGGTAATGGAAACCGTCGTATTGACAATCTTGCCGCGTAGTCGAGACATCACGCCGACCTGAAAGACAGGAGTCATGGTGCCGCTCTTTTCCTTTTTCAGACGACACAGGATGCCGCGGATCTGTCCGCTTGGGTCCAGTTCGATTTCTCGATCCTTCTTATCCCTGTTTTTTTGCTGAAGCACTTTGAGTTCTTCGTCTCTTGCATCAGCGACAGCCTTGATCTCAGCACGCTTCGCTCCACGCAGGCGCTTGCTGTTTTCCTTAAGAGAGAAATACTCCTGATAGGTCTTACCGTCGATTTGGCGACGGACTCGAAAGCCATAAAATCTCGGATTGTCTAACAGTTCTACGCTCATCTCATCTTTCCTTAACCTTGCCTTACTTTATTGCTACTCATAGAGGCTCTATTGATCTTCTAATACCGTAGCTACCCGGTGTACTCCAATGAGATGCTTTCGTCGCTACGCGACGGCAATCACCTCGTCCTGCTCCAATTGGTTTATGTCTGCCTCAGAGAAGCCATGCTCAAGCAAAACGCTTCGCGTGTCTTCTCCGGGTACTTTGGCGGCGTCAACGTCTCTCGCGGAGGTCCGCGAGAAGCGCGGTGCGGGCGCTGGTTGAAGCACGCCCTCTACCGTTAAATAACTTTGTCGCGCTTTCGCATGAGG
The DNA here is from genome assembly GCA_002470275.1 of Gammaproteobacteria bacterium UBA7376. Classification (GTDB taxonomy): domain Bacteria; phylum Pseudomonadota; class Gammaproteobacteria; order Pseudomonadales; family Azotimanducaceae; genus UBA4421. The sequence continues at coordinate 24,296 of DKNY01000003.1, forward strand.
ATGCTCTGCCGCCTCTTGTAAGGTTAAGACGGGTGCAAAACAGACGTCAGAACCTTCCATGATCTGGCACCACTGGTCTCGGGTCTTCGTTAGGAAGACCTGGCTGAGATCGCGCTTCAGGTCATCCCAGCGACCTCGTTCCATCTGCGGGAGATATTGCGCTTCGTCAAGCCCTGCTTTTTCAAGCAGCAGCGCATAAAACTGAGGCTCTATGGACCCAATAGACACGTAGCCACCGTCGGCTGTTTCGTAGGTGTCATAAAAGTGGGCCCCACCATCAAGAAGATTCGTGCCACGCTCATTGCTGAATACACCGCTGGACGCCATCGAGTAAAACATGGACATGAGCGCGGCTGTTCCGTCTACCATGGCTGCATCAACGACCTGGCCTTGGCCCGACTTCGAGGTTTCAAGTAATCCACAGACCAAACCATAGGCCAGCAACATCCCGCCACCGCCGAAGTCCCCTACCAAATTGAGTGGGGGGACAGGTTTTTCTCCCGCTCGACCAATACCGTGTAAGGCGCCAGCCAGGGCAATATAGTTGATGTCATGCCCTGCTGCTTGGGACATCGGACCCTCTTGACCCCAGCCGGTCATACGACCGTAAACCAGTTTAGGATTTCGTTGGAGGCAATCATCTGGGCCAAGTCCAAGACGTTCTGTCACACCGGGGCGAAATCCTTCAAACAGCGCATCTGCTTTCTCCACCAGGGACAGTACCGTGGCAACGCCCTCGGCGTGTTTTAGGTCCACCGCAACCGACCGGCGGTTTCGGGCGAG
>DKNY01000003.1:25455-64765 GCA_002470275.1 Gammaproteobacteria bacterium UBA7376
ACCTCAGCTCCCATATCTGCGAGCATCATTCCGCAAAAAGGCCCTGGACCGATCCCGGCAAGTTCAATTATTTTAAATCCCGATAGCGGACCCATATCACCAAATCAATTTAGCTGACAACTTCTGGTCGACATAGTACAAAACGCAGGCCGACCTTGTTAAGCCATATTTCAGAAAATTCACCCACGAACTGGTCTATCGTACAACTAAACACTGTTTGGCTCAGGAAAACGAGGGTTAGTCAGGTTTTTCATGCGTAAAATCATCCACTGCGACTGCGATAGCTTCTACGCCTCCGTGGAGATGCGCGACGATCCTTCCCTGAGAGATCTACCCGTCGCCGTTGGTGGAAGTCCGGACTCGCGCGGCGTGGTCGCGACCTGCAACTACGCGGCGCGCGCTTTTGGCGTACATTCAGCCATGCCCATGTCACAAGCTAAGAGGGCCTGTCCGGGGCTCGTAATTGTGGGAACCAATATGGAGAAGTATCGGCATGAATCAGCCAGGATTCTCGCCATTTTCAAGGACTTCACCTCGCTGATAGAACCCCTATCCCTCGATGAGGCGTTTCTTGACGTGTCGAACTGCACAGAGGCCCAGGGCAGTGCAACGCGTATTGCCCAAGAGATCCGCCAACGGGTGCGCGAAGAGATCGGCATTACGCTTTCTGCGGGCATCGCTCCCAATAAATTTCTCGCAAAAATTGCATCGGACTGGAACAAGCCTGATGGGCAGTTCACCATCACGCCGGATGCCATCCCCGACTTCATGCGCACCCTACCGGTAACAAAAATATTCGGCGTCGGCTCAGTGACCGCCAACAAGATGCGCAACATGGGTCTTCTAACCTGCCTCGATCTTCAGCAGCTCTCTCTCGCCGAACTGACCGGACAGTTTGGCAAATTCGGCGCACGCCTCTATCAGCTGTGTCGTGGCGAGGACAACAGGGAAGTAAGCAGCGAAAGAATACGCAAGTCAGTGAGCACCGAGCGGACTTTCAGCAGTGACCTGCCTGACCTTGATGCCTGCCTGAAGTCCCTGGTTCCACTGTATGCGGATCTTGAACGCCGAGTGGAGAAGGCGCGCTGCGAGCACCTCATCAAAAGTCGAACCCTCAAACTTCGATTCCAGGGCTTTCACACCACCACGGTCTCAGAGGCCGGGTATCGGCTGGACCAAGATGTCTATCAACAGATGCTAGCCCGCGCTTGGGAGCGTGGCCGCATTCCCGTTCGACTGCTGGGCTTGGGAGTTCAACTCAAGACGGAGAACCCCTCAGAACAAATTGAATTATTTGACGACCCGACGCCCTAGGCGTTTCAGGCGGCGAACTGAATCTCCGCAAATCGAGCGTAAAGGTCGTTGTTTGAGACCAACTCCTCATGCGGGCCTACGGCGATAAGCTGGCCCGCCTCAAGCACCAGAATTCGGTCGGCCTGCCGCACGGTGGATAGCCGATGAGCGATAACAAGAATCGTCATCTCCCCCTTAAGTGCCTCAATGGTTTCGCGAATACTCTGCTCGCTTTGGGCATCTAGTGCACTGGTCGCTTCATCCAACAAAAGAATGGAGGGTCTCGCAATCAGCGCTCGCGCAATGGCCAATCGCTGTCGCTGTCCTCCCGAGAAACCACCGCCGTCCTCTCCTACCGGGGTCTCTAGACCTCGGGGCAGCGCGTCCACGAATTCAATGGCGTTTGCCTGCTCCAGGGCTGCCCGGAGGGCGGTGTCGGAGACGTCGGGCTTGCCATAGGTTAGATTCTCTCGAAGCGTCCCGCTAAAGAGCACTGAATCCTGGGGGACAAAGCCAAATGCACCCCTCAGCGATGAAAGCTTGTACTGGTCAATGGGCTGCCCCCCCAGGCGTATACATCCAGAATCCGGATCATAAAAGCGCTGGAGCAGGTCAAAGAGGGTGCTCTTCCCGGCGCCCGAAGGGCCGACTACCGCCACCATTTCTCCTGGCGCTATCGCAAAACTCAGTGCGTTAAGAACGCTAATCTCTGGTCTGGAAGGGTAAGAAAAACTCAGCGCCTCAACCTCCAGCGAGCGCTGTGGCCAAGGCGCCAGCTCCGACTCTCCGCCGTCTTCGATGGCCGGGCGCGCAGCAAGCAACTCCACTAGGCGCTCCGTTGCTCCGGCAGCTCGCTGAAGGTCGCTCCAAACCTCTGAAATGGCGCCAACCGAGCCTGCAACAATAAAGGCGTAAAAAATAAAGGCCGCCAGTTCCCCCGGCTTTGTTGAACCCGAGGCCACCGCGTCGTTGCCCGCCAGGAGCAGCAGCGCGATGGCCCCAAAGACCAGGCTCATGACGATCCCCACCAATAGGGCACGCTGCCGAATTCGCTGCATAGCAATCCGTAAGGCCCGTTCGACTACGCTGGCGAAGCCTTGAAAATCTTGACGCTGATGATTGAAAGCCTGAACGATTTTAATGTGTCGAAAGCTCTCGCTTGCCCTCGAGCCAACGTCAGCCAATCTATCCTGGCTAGATCGAGAGAGCGTTCTTACCTGTCGACCGACGAATACAATGGGCAGTACGACAAAGGGAACAGCCGCTAAAACGATCAGCGACAACCGAGGCTCGGTGATCACCAGTAAAATCATTCCACCAACAAACATTAGGATATTTCGTAGGGCAATGGAGACCGAAGACCCGATTACCGTCTGCAGAAGGGTGGTATCCGTAGTGATCCGTGACTGAATCTCACTGGGCGCGTTGTCCTGGAAAAAGCCGGGATGCATATGGATCAGATGTTCGAAAACGGCGAGGCGAATATCGGCGCTGACGCGTTCACCTATCCAGGAGACGGTATAAAGCCGGACACAGGTCCCGACCACCAAGACAGCAATGACGCCAACAAAAATAATCAGCGACGAACCCATGTCCGTGGTGGACCCAGTAACGAAACCGCTGTCTATCACCACTCGGATCCCTTGGCCCAACGCCAGGGTTGCGCCCGCCGTCACCAGCAGGGCGATGCTCGCCAGGATCGCCTGGGGCAAGTAAGGCCTCAAGAAAGCCAGGGCGGGTTTCAAATTCGTCAGGTTCCTTGACGATGGCCGATCTTCTTCTGTCATGCCTCATTATGGGCTGCTCGCCCGCACAATGCACCGAAATCTCCTGGACCATAAGGCCAGGAACGCAAAACCGACGCCCCATTGAGCGCAGCATGGATAAGCGATAGTGTTCCGGCGAAAGCCTAGTGAGAACAAAATGCACGACCAAGACGCCCTGGCCTTCATTGAAACCCAAACCGGCGACCGGCCGGCCGGTACCGTGATCTGGCTGCATGGGCTCGGGGCGAGCGGGCACGACTTCGAACCTATCGTCCCCATGTTGCCCCTAGCCGTTGATCTTCGCTTTATTTTTCCCCACGCCCCTACCCGGGCCATCACCATCAATGGTGGGATGGAGATGCCGGCCTGGTATGACATCAATCCAGCCTCACCCTTGGACAGCAATAATGATATTGCCGCGTCGGTCGCTGCCGTCACCCAAGTTGTAGCCCGTGAGATTGAGCGTGGCTGCGCCTCGGAAAACATAACGATAGCCGGGTTTTCCCAGGGCGGCGTCATTGCCCTGGAGCTGGGGCTGAGTCACCCCAAGCCCCTAGGCGGCATCATGGCCCTATCGACCTACGTTCACGACCTTGAACACTTAACGGAGCGGGTGGATTTTGCCAACGTGGACATCCCGATCTTTATGGCGCACGGCGTTAGCGATCCCATGATCCCCATTGCTCGGGGGATCACGGCACGCGAGGCCTTGACGAAGCTTTCCTATCGCGTTGAGTGGCGGCAATACGGCATGGGCCACGAGGTCTGCCCTGAGCAAATCAATCACATCGGTCAGTGGCTGAATCAAATCTACGCCGAATAGCCCGCCCAGGGCATCAGCACGACATGGAGCAAGAAAGCGCCCTCAGAACATTTGGAATTAGCGGTTAACACCCTCGACTAATCTCCGTACACTCCACCACGCAGTTCTGAGTGCTGGCGCCTTATCAGCCTCACTTGGCAAGCTCATCAAACATCAACTCATCCAACTGCGCTATTAGCCAGAATATCGGCCGCACGATGACTAAGGTTTTTATTGACGGACAGGCAGGAACAACGGGGCTGCAGATTGCCGAAAGGCTATCGCAACGCTCCGATATAGAGCTGTTGGCAATTGATGCACATCAGCGGAAGGCGGCACATGTTCGCGCAGACCTGTTGAAGGAGGCGGATATTGCGGTGCTGTGTCTGCCGGATCAGGCAGCAGAGGAATCAGTAGCGCTCGCACCGACCACCACCCGAATCCTGGATGCCAGCTCCGCTCACCGAGTCCATCCTGACTGGTCTTATGGTCTGCCAGAACTTGATGCTGATGCCCGCAAGAGGATTCAAAGCGCACGGCTTGTCTCTAACCCGGGATGTTATCCCCAGGGCTTCATTCTGCTGGTCCGCCCCCTGATTGAGGCCCAACTTTTAGCCTCAGCTACGCCGCTGAGGTGCAGCGCTGTCTCTGGCTACACCGGTGGCGGGAGACCTCTCATCGAGACCTATACGGGCTATGATGCCGAACAGGCAAATCGCCACGCCGTCCAGGCTTATGGCCTCTCGCAGAAGCACAAGCATTTACCGGAGATGCAGCACTACAGCGGCACCACGGCAGCCCCTATTTTCTTGCCCTCGGTTGCGAACTACGACCAGGGCATGCTGGTGCAAATAGCGTTGTTTGAGCATGAGCTGTCTGGCGCGAGCGCGCGCACCGTGCAAAAGGAGCTTGCCGAGCGCTATATCGATGAGCCGTTTATTTGCGTGGCAGAACTCAATGACCCTGCGTTGTTGGACGGTTCTTACCTCAATCCCACTCAGCGAAACGGTTCCAATATGATGGATCTCGCCGTCTTTGGCGATGATTCAAGAGTGGTGCTGACGGCAAGATACGATAACCTAGGGAAGGGCGCAGCCGGTGCCGCGATCCAGAATCTCAACCTTATGCTCGGTATCGACGAATGCACGGCGCTGTAAGCCGTTACCCGGTATAGCAGCAACCCCTAACATATGGCATCTAACCGAACGCAACGCCGATAAAGAACCACAAATCAATCAACAGAGTTTTCTTCATGTCCAATCCAGTGCAACAGTCCATTCCAAGCGAAGAGACTCCAGACTCTCCAATAAATGAGCCCGTTCTCTTTGAAGAGCTGGCGCTGCCAGAACCGTTAATTCGGGCGGTCAAAAAATTAGGGTTTGAGGTGTGCACGCCCATACAGGGCCGGAGCCTTCCCTACAGCCTGTCGGATTATGATGTTACCGGACAGGCCCAGACCGGCACCGGGAAGACCGCTGCCTTTTTGATCACCTTGTTCACCCGATTCTGGGAAAACCCCCTGGCGGAGGCTTTGCCCCTCGGCACCCCCAGAGCCCTAGTGCTTGCCCCGACCCGTGAACTGGCCATGCAAATTGAGGGTGATGCTGACGGTCTCTCAAGATATATGGATATGCGCACCGTGTGTATCGTTGGCGGCATGGACATTGCGAAGCAGAGGGAAGCGCTGGAAAAAGGCCCAGTGGATGTACTGGTGGCAACACCCGGTCGTCTGATTGACTTTCTTGAACGGCGGGATGTGAGTTTGGGTCGCGTGGAGGCCCTGGTGATTGATGAAGCAGACCGCATGCTGGATATGGGTTTTATACCCGACGTGCGCCGAATTGTTTACCAGACCCCTCACAAGCGAAAGCGCCAAACCCTGTTCTTTTCCGCGACCTTTAATGATGCGGTCATGCGCCTCGCACAGTCCTGGACCATTGACCCTGAACACATCGTTATAGAGCCTGAGAGCGTGGCCACTGATACCGTTGACCAAAAATTTTGGTTGGTGGAGGCACGCGGACGTCAACGCATGCTGCTGAACTTCATCACCCAGCAGCACCCTGAACGGGCCATCATCTTTGCCAACCGGCGAGACCAAACCCACCGCCTCGTTGAATACTTGAAGCGTAACGACGTGGCCTGCGAGGCCTTGGCCGGAGATATCCCGCAAAAGAAACGCCTGGCCACTCTGAATCGTTTCAAAGAGGGACGGCTAAAATATCTCATTGCCACAGACGTTGCTGGACGAGGTATCCATGTGGAGGGAGTCTCGCATGTCGTTAACTTCGAGCTGCCAGAAGATCCCGAGGACTATGTGCACCGTATTGGTCGCACCGGTCGCGCTGGCGCGTCCGGCACCGCCATTAGCTTTGTCTCCGAAGACGACGCCTTTAACCTGCCTGCCCTAGAGGAGTATCTGGGTCAGGCGATTAAGTGCACCCAGCCGGATGCGGTCGCGTAAATGCCTGCGTAGCTCAAAGGATCGCAGATGCGGAATCAGGACAGTACTGACGATGATTTGATGCCCCGCGACCCCACCCGAGTGGCCGTCATTCAGCACTCGGCGACGACGGATGTGGACAAGAACCTAACCACCCTGGCCCTGTTGAGCCGAGAGGCCGCCGCCGCAGGGGCTTCGCTAATCACCTGGCCTGAAGCCTTCGCCTACCTTGGCCGTCATGAAGGCAAGCGCGCTCTCTTGGAGTCCCTTGCTGCGCCAGGGCCCATCCTGACATTTTGCCAAGACCTTGCTCGAGAAATGGGAACGGATTTGCTGCTGGGCGGCTTTCATGAAAAGGTGGCGGGAGACCCCAGTCGCTGCTACAACACCAGCGTCTACTTGGACCATGAAGGCCATATTTTGGCGACGTACCGAAAGATTCACCTTTTTGATGTGGACATCCCCGATGGGCCGCGGCTCATGGAGTCGCGCCATACCGCGCCTGGTGATCAAGCCGTAGTCGTGACAGGCAAACCAGGGGTACTGGGCCTCAGCATCTGTTACGACGTTCGGTTTCCCGCACTGTATCAGCGCCTTGTCTCCCTGGGCGCCATGGCGATCACGGTGCCCTCTGCCTTTACTCAATCTACTGGCGCAGCGCACTGGCATGCCCTGCTCAAGGCCCGGGCCATAGAATGTCAGTGCTATATTATTGCTCCGGCCCAATACGGGGAGCATAGTGCCCATCGGGCCTCCTATGGACACTCCCTAATTGTGGATCCGTGGGGTGAAACCTTGGCCGAAATACCTGACGGCGATGGCTATGCAATCGCCAGCCTGGACCCCAAGAGAGTGCAAGATGTAAGGCAGCAAATTCCCTCTCTTGCCAATCAGAGGACTTTCTCATCATGACCGTTTCGGGCCCCTCAGAAACGCAACCACCGCAGACGAATGCTCCGCATTCCTCTAGCCCGCCGCCCACCGGTGGCAGGGGAATTGTCGTGGTCGCTTCTCTAGTCATCATCTGCGCCGGCCTGCAGGCGGCCAAGGGTATCGTGGTGCCCTTCCTACTGGCTGCCTTTATTGCGACGATCGCGAGCACGCCAATGTTCTGGTTAAGGGAAAAGAAGGTCCCGGATGCCCTGGCGCTCGGGCTGGTCGTGCTAGCAATTTTTGCGGCCCTGGCCTTGATTGCCGCGCTTTTGACCCAGAGTACGTCCGCTTTCTCGGCCAAACTACCCTTCTACCAAGAGCGCCTGGGCGAATTTCAGCAGGGTATTACCCTGCTGCTCACTCGCCTGAATATGCCGGTTGATCTATCCAGCCTGGCAGACAGCTTTTCCCTAGGTTCGGCACTGACCATTGCCGGGACCACCTTGTCCAGCCTGGGCAGCGTCCTGAGCAATAGTTTCCTCATTATACTTACCGTCATTTTCATCCTCGCCGAAGCCACCAGTTTTTACCCCAAGCTTCGGGCGGTACTGAGCAATCCAGAACGTGATTTGGCCTACTTCAGCCGAGTGGCGGAAACCATGAACCGGTATATCGCCATCAAAACCTCGATGAGCTTGCTGACCGGCGCTTTGGCCAGTCTATCCATGTTGGTCTTGGGCGTGGACTTCCCCATTTTGTGGGGCCTAGTTGCCATGCTGTTGAACTTTGTCCCGACCATCGGCTCCATCTTTGCGGCTATCCCTCCCGTTCTGTTGGCCTTAGTGGAACTGGGCGTGGGCACTGCCGGACTGGTGACCTTGGCCTACGTGATGATTAACATGATCGTTGGCAATATCCTTGAACCCCGCTTTATGGGTCAGGGCCTAGGACTCTCTACCCTAGTGGTTTTTTTATCCCTGATTTTTTGGGGGTGGATCCTAGGACCCGTCGGCATGCTGCTGTCGGTTCCCCTGACCATGACCGTCAAAATTGCCCTGGAGGCATCCGCGCAGACCCTATGGATTGCGCAGCTGCTGGGTCAGGGCGAGGGGCTTTCGGCGGAAATAGAAGAATGAACCCGTATGAACGCCCCAACATCAGACGCATGCAGGGTTACCAGCCCGGCGAGCAACCAAGCGACTCGGAAACGATCAAGCTAAATACCAACGAAAACCCTTATCCGCCCAGCCCGGCTGTGGACCGCGCCCTTCTGGACTTTGCCCCTGAGCAGCTGAGGACCTACCCAGAACCCCTAGCAAATGACCTCCGCACCGCCATAGCCAAGCATCACAGCATCGATGTGGATAACGTGGTCGTTACCCATGCTGGCGATGAAGCGCTGCGCCTTGCTGCGACCACCTTTGTCGATACTGGCGGCAGCTTCGTCTCAACGGATCCCACCTATTCCCTATACCCCGTTTTGGCGCAGATTCAAGATGCACAAATGCATACCCAACCGCTGACGGAGGATTGGTCATTACCTGAAGACTTTGCCGCCCATGCCCGCAGCGCTGGCGCTCAGCTCACCTGCATCGTTAATCCTCATGCGCCCAGTGGCACGCTCATCGACTATCAACGCCTAGCCGAGATCGCATCCCAGATTAGCGGCGTTCTGCTAATTGATGAGGCCTACGTGGATTTTGCTGGGAATCTGGCAGCAAAGGCAGGGCCGCGCCTGCTCAGGGACCACGGGAATGTATTGCTGCTCCGCACCTTCAGCAAGGGCTACAGCCTGGCGGGCCTGAGGCTCGGCTATCTGCTGGGCCACGCAGACTTGATCAGGCCTATCCTTGAAAAAACCCGAGACAGCTACAACGTCGACGCAATCAGTCAGGCCCTGGGACTTGCTGCCCTTCAGGACCAGGATTATGCGCGCAAGACCTGGGCCGCCGTTGGCCGGCAAAGAGACCAGCTTGCTCTGTCTCTTGAGCAGCGGGGCCTTTACTCCCCTCCTAGCGCCACGAATTTTCTGTTAGCAACGATCCCACCCCAACTGAGCGCCCAGAGCCTGTACCAAGGGCTGAAGAAAGCGGGGATTTTGGTTCGCTATTTCGATACGCCTAGACTGCAGGATAAGCTCAGGATCAGTATCGGCACGGAAGAACAGCAGCAGCGTCTGCTAACGGAATTGGACCGATTGATCCAAGCGGGGTAGCAACCCTGTCAAAACCCCTTGTCCGCGGCTCCACGTAGGGCGAAGCCCTGATGTACAGATGAACAGATTCACAGATGCAGACCCACCAAGATAAGAGGCCTGGATCAATTGGCTAGCGTTCAAGCCTCAAGTATTCTGGCACCTCGGGCAAGGATAAAAGCGATATCGAGGAGAGAAGATGACCCAACTACCTGCCATCAGTCTAGCGGCCGTTCCCGGCCGCCGGCTACGAACCATAGAGCTTGCCAAGGACATTGAGCAGCGCGGGTTCCAGGGTATTTTTGGCCCCAGCCTAGGCGACAGCCTCTCCCTCTGCACGGCAGTGGCCCTGGCCACTTCTGACATCATGATTGGCACCAGCATCACGCCAATCTATACCCGGAATGTGACCGATTTCGCCCAAACGGCGGCCTTTCTGCACGAGGTTTCCGAGGGCAGATTCCGCTTTGGCGTTGGGGTAAGCCATGCGCCTGCCATGAGTCGAATGGGCATCACCCCAGGCAAGCCCCTGGGCGATATGCGTCAATTTGTAGCGGACATGCAGGCGACGCCAAGGGTGGGCGAGCTGCCCCCCATTGTGTTGGCAGCCCTGCGGGACAAAATGATCCAACTGGCTCAAGAAATCGGCGGGGGCATGGTATTCGCGAATGGCGTTCGTTCTTATATGGCGCACTCTCTTGGTAACCTATCTAGCGAAACGCGCGCTCGACAAGATTTCTTTATCGGCAACATGATCCCTACCTGTATTAGTGAGGACCGAGAAGCGGCAGCTGCCGTCAATCGAAAGACCCTGACCAGCTATGCCTTCCTGCCCAACTATCGTAATTACTGGAGAGCGGCGGGCTACGAGGAGGAAATGAACGGCGTGGAGGCCGCCCTTGCGGACAAGGACTATGACCGCGTGCCGAGCTGCCTATCTGACCGCTGGCTGGCGGACACAACGCTTTATGGCAGCGCCAGCGAAGTTAGGGAGGGTATCGAAGCCTGGTTCGATGCGGGGATCAAGACCCCAATCATCGTCCCTTCCTCAGCCTCGGGTGGCCAGATGCAGGCTATCCAGGAGTTTTTCGATCTCTGGGATTGAGCGCAGCCTGTGGTTGATACGACACGGTCATGCCAAGTCGGATCAACCGTTTTCTCGAGATTTCGAGCGGCCGCTGAATGAGCGGGGCCTTGAGGACTTAGGACGCACCGCGGCCTGGCTCGCTGGGTTGGCGCTTCCTAAGGTGACATGGCTATGGAGTAGCAGCGCCGCACGCACTCAGGCCACAGCCCAGGGTTTAGCCACAGCTTGGCGCTGTGAGCCCGTCGCGCTGGATCAACTCTACCTGGCCAGCCGCACAACCCTCCTCGACACCCTCCAATCTACGCCTCCAGATATTCAGCACGCGGCTCTGGTTGGACATAACCCCGGCATATCTGACTTGGCGACACTCTTAGGAGGCCATGCGGTCGAGTTCCCCACCCTGGGGTTGCTCCGCCTGAGCGTTCAGGGGGATTGGTGTGACCTTCGCCCTGAGGGGTGCACGATCCTGTGTCAGATGATCCCTAAAACACTTCCATAATTCCCCAGATGCTGGGCTGAGGCACGACTCGGCTCCGGCATGTGGCACGAAACACCTTTCAGCGGGCGCGCGGCCCGCAGGGAAAGATTCATTTGACCTCACCCGAGCCAATGATATACGTGGACCACCATCACGGAGCTTTCGGCATGGTTTTTTTTGCTTTTGTGTTACTCATCGTCATCGCCTTTTTGCTTTGGCGCATCGCTGAACGAGTGCCCGATCTCTTGTTTCACCTCAGCGAGATCCAGAAAGACATGGACGCAGTCCGAAGACATGTGGAAGAGAAACAGGTGGACTAAGGTTCTACCGCGCGCCATGTCAAACCCAGCAACCGAACCAGGACGCAGCATGTCTCAAGATGACGGCCCGGCCCTGGATTGGCGAATAATTTTTGGGTTGGTGATCACCAGCCTATAGGAGCCTGCAATGCAACGATTCACCTTGGCGCTAATTGCGCTCGTTATAAGCTTACCCGCCCTGGCGGCCACCCCTAATCCTTTTGCCCACGTAGAGATCACCCGGGAGCGCCTCCGTGATCATGTCTTCGTTCTGTATGGGGCCGGCGGAAACATCGGTGCCTCCATTGGCGAAGACGGCACCCTGCTCATCGACGACCAGTTCGCGCCACTGGCAGAGAAGATCCTGGCCGCCCTGGATGCTGAGGGCGGCGACAAACCACGGATTATTCTCAATACCCACCATCATAGTGATCATGTGGGAGGGAACGCTTTTTTTGGCCGCGACGGCATCATTATTTCACATGAGAATGTTCGGGCCCGCCTGTCCACCAGCAGTCGTTTCTCTGCCGAGGGCCTGCCCCATATCACTTACGAAGACGAGTTGGTGATCCACTTTAACGGCGACGAATTGACGCTCATGCACATGCCCCACGGCCATACGGATGGTGACACCCTCGTGTGGTTTAAGGGCGCGAATGTGGTGCACCTGGGCGATCACTTTTTCAATGGCTCCCTTCCCTTTATCGATGTCGGCGGTGGGGGCAGCCTCGCAGGCTATATCCAGAATCTTGAATACCTGTTAGACCGCCTGCCGGAAGATATCGTGGTCATTCCCGGGCATGGCCCGGTAGGCACCCTGACCGATATAGCCGCGAGCGTTACTATGGCTGTTGAAACCAAGGCCATTATCAACCAGGGGTTGCTCGACGGCCTCAGTGATGAGGCCATCGCAAAAAACCTCCGGGGCTACGAGAGTTGGGCTAAACGTTCAACTAAAATCGACGACTGGGTGCGCCTCGTAAAGTCAGAGCTGCTCAAGGCTGAGGCTTGAACGAGAACCCACTGCTGCTATTCAACGAGGATCGCGCCGCTGCCCGAGCAGCAGTAGATCCCATGGCTGAGTTATGCGTTATGGCCACGGTAAACGCAGAGGGCCACCCCCAGGCACGAACGCTGGTGCTGCGGTCGGTAGACGACTCCTTGATCCTTTATCTGAATGCTACCAGCCCCAAGTGGTCAGAGATTGAAGCCTCGGTGGCCATCCAAACCTACTGGCCTAGCACCGGCGTTCAATATCGGATGCGCGTCGCTACCTCGCTGTTGCCCCAGAAACGTGTGGCAGAACGATGGCAGTATCGACCCGAACCACCCAAGCAGTTGGATTGGCTTTATCAGCACTGGTCCCAAAGTAGCGATATTGGTAGCCGGGCGGCATTGCTGGAAGCCCTCGAACAGGCCAAGCCGTCAATGCCAGGCGCCATGCCAGATACAGCTAAGGGTATTGTGCTGCACCCCGTAGAGATAGAGCGATTGAACCTAAACCATGAGAGCGGCGTTCATGATCGTCGCCGATACCGAAAAATCGACACCCTCTGGCATCATACGACTCTTGTTCCCTAACAAGGGTCAGCTAGATTTTCGATATCGTATGGGGTCAAGCTCTGCGGTAACGATGCCTTGAAGCTGCTGAAAACAAACCTTCTTAGCCGTCTCAACGAAGGCCAGCACAAAGGGCGCATCGCACTGATCCTGCCTGACCGCTGCATAGAGCGTTGGCCAGACGCCCTGGTCTCCCAGGGATCTAACTTCAATGAAGTCATGCTGTAGGTATTGGTACAGGGCCCAGTTTGGGAGGCAGGCGACGCCCCGACCGCTCGCCACTAACTGGACGATCATGGTCGTCAGCTCGGCGTGTCGAACCGCCGCAGGCTCCACACCCGCAGGCTGCAAAAATTGGGTATAGAGATCGAGGCGATCACGATCGATTGGATACGAAATCAGGGTTTCAGCAGCAAGGTCCTTCGGCGAAATCCAGGCCCTAGCAGCCAATTTATGGTCCTTGGCGATGGCCAGGTGGGCCTCATAGCTAAAGAGCGGAAAATAGTGAATGTTGGCGTCATCAACGGGGTCTGCAGTGATCACCAGGTCCAGATCGCCTCGGGCCAGCGCCGGCAGGGGAGCAAAGTGAAAACCACTCGAAATATCGAGCTCTACATCAGCCCACTGATCCCTGTAGGCATCAATGGCGGGCAGCAGCCAGTCGAAGCAGCTATGGCATTCAATTGCCATCAGCATCCGGCCAGAATCCCCACCTGCAAAACGCCGCACATCAAGTTCAGCACTGTGGAACCTGGGCAGGACCTCGTCGGCCAGCTGCAACAATCGATTGCCAGCACTGGTGAATCTGACCGGCCTGGTTTTACGCAAAAAGAGTGAGCACCCTATACGGCCTTCGAGCTCCTTGAGCTGATGAGATAGCGCGGATTGCGTGAGATAAATGCGTTCCGCAGCTTCAACCAAACTGCCGGCATCCCTCAGGGCAACCAAGGTTCGCAAATGTCTCAGCTCCAAACCCGACATGACGTCCACTCATTTTTAATCACAGCAAAATGCAAAATATTCATTAAAGCCTAACCCAGCAAAGGCGAGCCACCGAGCGGTATTAAATAGCTGCTCCGTGGAGGATTTCCGGGGCATGCCCAGGAGATTTACTACCCTGTTAAGACTGCGACGGCTGTTTTACCATTCACCCACTTTTGAAAAACCTCGTGGACGATGACATGAACCAACTGGCTGCCAAGCGTGATGCGTCGCCGCCGTCCTCTTGTGCGTCCGCAGTAACCGCCGTTACGCCGCTCAAAATTGCGCTTCTGGGCTATCGCAGTAACCCCTTTAGTGGCGGCCAAGGCGTTTACCTTAGGTACGTGGCCAGAGCGTTAAGCGAATTGGGTCACGAGGTCCATGTCATATCAGGCGAGCCCTATCCAGAGCTTGATCCGAACATCAAACTCATCAAAATGCCGGGCCTTAATCTGTTCGAACACCCAAGACCCTTCGCGGCCCTGGACCTATCAAAGAATCTCAACTGGACCGATATATTTGAATGGCTGTCCTTTCTGAGTGGCGGATTTCCCGAGCCCTACACGTTTGGTCGTCGTGTCACCCGCTACATGCGCCAACGGCATATGGACTATGACATCATTCATGACAATCAAAGCCTTTGCCCAGGGCTGCTCGGACTGGCGAGACGCGGCTATCCCGTGGTCTCAACCATTCACCACCCCATCACCTTTGATCGTGACATCGCGCTGGCCAATACCGAGGATTGGAAGCTTCGCCTGCTGATCAAACGTTGGCATTTATTCCTGGGCATGCAGATTAACGTGGCGCGTCAGCTAAACCACATTGTCACCGTTAGCGAGAACTCCCGAAAAGATATCCGCGATTCTTTTTCCATCGCTGAAGACCGCCTGCGCGTCATTTACAATGGGATCGACTGTGATGCCTTTCGGCCCCTGCCCGAAGTTCACCGAGAGCCGCGTCGGCTCATCACCACCGCCAGCGCGGATCAGCCGTTGAAAGGGACCCAGCACCTCATTCCCGCCGTCGCCAAGCTGAAAGAATCCTTCCCGGACCTGAAACTCACCTTCATTGGGGCCCCTAAGCCCGGGGGCGTTACGGAAAAGTTAATCCGTCAGTATGATCTAGACGATCAGATTGAGTTCCACTCCAAAATCGGGCACCAAGAGATTATTGAACTGTATGCTAGGGCAAGCATCGCCGTGGTTCCTTCGGAATACGAAGGCTTTGGCCTTCCTGCCGGGGAAGCTATGGCCTGTCAGGTTCCGGTAGTGAGCTCGGATGGGGGAGCGCTACCTGAGGTCATTGGCGATGCGGGCGTCGTAGTACCGAGCAAAAATCCAGAGGCACTGGCCACGGCCATCGCAGGCCTGTGGCAGGATGACAACAGGCGACATGCGCTGGGCCTTGCGGGTCGTACTCGCATAAAGAAACTGTTTTCCTGGCGTCAGGCTGCACTCTCACTGACCGATTTTTACCAAGAGGTCCTGGCATCATGAGTTTGGAGACCGTGGATTTTTCGCAACTCCAACTCAAGCCTGGACAACGTCTTTTGGATTTAGGCTGCGGCGAGGGTCGACACAGCATTAGCGCCTGGCTGCGAGAGGAACTTGAGGTCGTCGGCCTCGATCTTGGTCTAACGGATATCAAGACAGCCCGCTCAAGGCTTGCCGACTTTCCGAACCTCGACAACCGATCCGGATACTGCGCCTTTGTCGCCGGCAGCGGCCTGTCCCTGCCTTTCGCAGACGCAACCTTTGATCATGTCATCTGTTCCGAGGTCTTAGAGCATATTCACGACTATCAGCCGGTATTGGGAGAGATCGCCAGAGTCGTCAAACCCGGGGGATCCGTTACGGTAAGCGTGCCCCGCTACTTTCCGGAATGGGTCTGCTGGCAGCTAAGCGATGCGTATCACGAGGTAGAGGGCGGGCATATCCGTATTTTCAAAGCACGTGATCTGTCTGACGCCATACAGGCACGTGGGATGCAGCCAACGGCCCGCCACTGGGCGCACGCTCTGCATGTGCCCTACTGGTGGCTAAAGTGCTTATTCTGGGGTCGAGAGCCAGAGCATTTCCTCGTTAGGCAGTACCACCGCTTGCTAGTCTGGGATCTGATGCAGAAACCCTGGCTAACCCGGACCCTGGACCGGTTTTTCAATCCAATATTGGGCAAAAGCATTGTCATGTACTTTCGTCGGCCTGGCAGCACACCATGACGCTCAATACGTCCCTGCAGGGCACGGCTACCTACATCCGCGAATTACAAACCCCCAGTGGCGCCCTCCCTTGGTTTGAGGGCGGCATTGTGGACCCCTGGGATCATGTCGAGGCGGCCATGGGCTTATCCGTTGCGGGAGAGGTCGATGGTGCAAGACGGGCTTTCGAGTGGTTGGCCCATCAGCAGCGCGAAGATGGGGGCTGGTACGCGGCCTATCAAGAAAATAGCGCAGCCGACCGATCCCGAACGGAAACCAACTTCGTTGCCTATGTCGCCACCGGCATCTGGCACCTTTATCTCGCCGATGGCAAACGATCCGACTTGGTGGCCTTTTGGCCCATGGTTGAGCGCGCTATCGACTACGTTCTTAACCAGCAGGCCCCCGAGGGAGAAATTTATTGGGCAGTTGACTCCGTGAAAGGTGTCTCTCGGGATGCCTTGGTTACTGGCTGTAGTTCAATCTATAAGTCGATCCAGTGCGCGCTCAACATGGCAAACGTTTTGGGTCTTGCGCGACCACGGTGGCAGGCGGGTCAACGGATGCTCGGTGAAGCCATTTTGCATAAACCCTCTCGCTTTGACCGGACCTGGGAGAGCAAGCAGCGCTATTCCATGGACTGGTTTTATCCCATTCTCGGCGGACTGGTGCAGGGTGACGCAGCCAAAGCCCGACTGCTAGAAAAGTGGGATACCTTTGTTGAGCCTAACCTGGGATGCCGCTGCGTATCGGACCAACCTTGGGTCACCGTCGCTGAGACCTGCGAGCTGATTATGGCCTGCGTAGCCGCCGACATGCGAGTCCAGGCCATCACGCTCTTCGATAGCATCCAGCAGTTCCAGCTTGCTGATGGCAGGTGGTGGACGGGGTACGTCTTCTCCGATCAGGTCTATTGGCCGGACGAACATCCAAGCTGGACGGCCGCGGCCGTGCTGCTCGCCGCGGATACGCTGTACCAAATCACGCCCGCCCACGCCCTCTTTACCAGCGCCGACGCGGTGGCCCCGCCCAAGACGGCAGCACGCGTTTAACGACGCAAGCCTTTAGCCGGGTGGAACTCTAAAGACGCCGTAAAATAGCCAGAGTACGCCGCATCTCAACTTGCTCAAAGAGCCCTGACGCCAAGGCTTGCTGATAAATATGATACGGCGCCTGACCGCCATCGGCCGGGTCTGGAAAGATATCGTGTATCGCTAAAATCCCACCCTCCACAATGCGCGGCGCCCAGGTTCGATAGTCCGTCACGGCCGCGTCAAGGCTGTGTCCACCGTCAATAAAAACCATGCTTAAGCGCATGCTAAATGCTTGACCTGCCAGCGCACTGGTGGTGACTACCGGGATGACGAAGGGTTCGAGCTTGGCGGCTGCAAGGGTTGCTCTGAGCGCAGGCAGGGTATCCATGAGACCGACCTTGGCATCAAACAGCTCGGGGTCGTGATAGGCCTCCCCTTCTTGGTGCTCCTCTGAACCGCGATGATGGTCCAGGGCAATCATCTGACCCCCAGCGTCTCGCATGGCTGTGCCCAGATACAGCGTGGACTTACCGCAATAGGAACCCACCTCGAGGCAAGGCCCCAGCGCCGCGCACGCCAGGGCATGTTCATATAAACAAGCCCCCTCATCTGGGTCGAGAAACCCCCTAACCAGATCTGGGTTTAACGGCAGGCGCATAACGAGTCGGTCAACTTCTTCGCCATCAGCCAATACCAAAAAAAACCACAACGAAGGCAATGGGAAGCCAGGTCAGGCCATAGGCCCCTAAGTTAGCCAGGTCGTTCATTTCACCCGCCTCGGTCAGGCTTAGGCGACTGCCGAATATCAGCCACGTGCTGCCAGCCAGCAAGAGCGTTAACACGAAGGAAAGGATGACTGCTGCCACGCTACGCTCCAATTAGCCTTATTGGTGTCAAGCCGCACTACAGTGCATTCAGCTGCAACATGCCGCGAGGCTTAACTTCCTGCATATCAACAATGGCCTCATAGTTGGCGGCGATATCCTCTGCGGTAGCGTCCGCGTCCAGGCGGACGCCCTGATTTTCAACCACGCAAGCCAGACTGAATTGACCGCCCTGAGCCTGCATAATAACGCCATTGGGCGCTTCTTCGCTGACCAAAAAAATAGCTGCTGGAGTGACCAACTCTGGGCCCAATTTTTCGAGAATCGACTCTGGCATGATGCCTTCCGTCATTCGAGTGGCGGCAACCGGTGCAATGGTATTGGTGTGAATGTTGTTCTTCGCGCCCTCGATCTTCAGGCTGTGCATCAAGCCAACCTGACCCAGCTTTGCGGCGCCATAATTGACCTGGCCAAAGTTCCCATACAGCCCCGTTGGAGAGGTGGTCATGAGAATGCGGCCATAATTCTGCTCGCGCATGATGGGCCAAACGGCATGGGCGCAATACGCGGCCCCCATCAAATGTACGTTTATGACCATATCGAAATCGTCTAGCGTCATCTTGGCAAAGGACCTATCGCGAAGAATGCCCGCATTGTTAATTAGAATATCGACTCGACCCCAAGCATTCATGGCATCGTCAACCATGCTCTTTGCGCCCTGACGATCGGAAACAGAACCGCCGTTGGCAATGGCTTCTCCGCCCATGGCTTTTATTTCCGCTACAACGCTCTCGGCCGCTTCAGAGGAACCTCCGCTGCCGTCCATAGTGCTGCCCAAGTCGTTAATCACGACTTTCGCCCCTCTCTTGGCTAACTCCAGAGCATGGCAGCGCCCAAGACCGCCGCCCGCACCGGTAACGATGGCTACCTGATCCGCAAAGGAAATTGACATATTGTTCTCCACTTCATTGTTTGCCCCGGCTAAGGCCGGACCGGAAATTTAACTGTGCCAAGCAGTTGATCTAGCTGCGGCTGAATCCACTCGATCCAGTCACATAAAACGGGCCGTGTCTCCCTTGGGTCGATCAGTTCATGGACCGCGAAAGACTCTGCGCGAGGAAAGGGCGACCGCGATTCGCGAAGCCGTTGCTCCAACTCCGCTCGCTTTGCTTCCGGGTCAGGAGATGCCGCAATCTCTCGGTGAAAGGCAACGGCGACACCGCCCTCCACCGGCAGGGGACCCGATTCTACGGAAGGCCATGCCAATATGTAAGCGCCGGGCGCATAGTGTGCGGCAGTGGCGACCCCGAACCCTTTGTGCACCTGGATCACTGCCCAGGGCACGCTAGCCTGCGCGGCAGCAGCAACAGCGGCCATGCCATAGCGAATGGTTCCGTCAGCCTCGGATTCAGGACCGATCATAAAACCCGGTTGATCAACAAAGTTAACCACGGGAAGGTGGAAGGTATCGCACATCTCCACAAAGCGTCGGTACTTTTGGGCAGCGGCCGCGGTCATCGCGCCTGCATAGTGCATGCAATCGTTCGCGAGCACGCCCACGGGCTGCCCATTGAGCCTGGCCAACCCAAAAATCTGGCTGGGGCCAAAATAAGGCGCCATTTCAAAAAAGCTATCCTTATCCAATATCTGATCCAGGATGGCTCGCATATCGAATCCAGCGTTGCTGTCACGAGGTATCGCCGTGAGCAGTCCCTGTTCGATTCGATCAACGGGGTCATCGCAGTCGATGCGCGGTGCACGCTGGTTCACATGGCTAGGCAAATAACTCAGGAAACGCCGAATCTGGGCCATGGCGTCGTATTCATCTACCGCCAGGTTATCCACGATGCCGCTGTGCAGGTGGACGCCAGCGCCCCCCAGCTCCTCTTTGGATAAGCGCACGCCAAGCGCGCGCTCTACCAAGGCCGGCCCGCCAATCATCACCTGGGACGTATGTTCAGTCATGACGGAAAAATGAGCCGCCACCAGGCGGCCAGCAGGAAAGCCAGCCACGGCCCCTAGGGCCGCAGACACCACGGGGACTTCTCCCATGGCATCCGCAATGATTTTAAAACGCGGTTCAGCAAACACCGGCTCACCCACCGTGCCGCCCTTGTTGCCACTGCCTCGGACGCTGCCGCCCCCACCCTCTAACAGACGCACCAGGGGCGTTTTATACTGAACGGCCAAGTGCTCTGCATAAACGCTTTTTCGCAACCCTGCCGCATTTGGAGACCCCCCCTTTAGGGTAAAGTCCTCACCGCCAATGGTGACCCGACGGGCGTCTATCTCGCCAAAACCCACGATGTAGTTGGCCGGCACATACTCTTCCAGCTGGCCGTCATCGTCGTAAACGGGGCTGGCCGTCGCACGACCGTGCTCTTTAAAGGAGCCCTCATCGAGCAGCACGTCGATGCGTTCCCGAATGGTCAGTCGACCCCGGGCATGTTGTTTCGCAATACCCGCCTCGCCACCCTGCTGCTTGGCAAGATAGCGCCTGCGCTCTAGTTCCTTGACCTCATTTTCCCAGCTCATTGATCCAGCCTACCCGGAGGCCGCGCTGTCATCGAAAGCGGGTGCCCGCTTTTCGAAGTTTGCCGCCACCGCCTCCAGTTGATTCGAACTCCCGATCAAGCCGCCCTGGAGGGAGGCCTCAAGCTCAAGTCCCGTTCGCGAATCCGCGTGCCAGGCCTCCTCAAAGAGGGTCTTTGCCGCTCTGATGGCGTCAGGGGATTTATCGGCAATGTCACGCGCCAGCTGCATCGCCTCCGCGTAGGGATCGTCGGCAACTCGTGTAACCAAGCCCAGGGCAGCCGCTTGCTGGCCATCGAATATTTTCCCGGTAAACGTCAGTTCCTTGGCCACATCCAAGGGGACGAGGTCTCGTAAAGTTTGGGTGATGCTCATATCAGGCACCAGGCCCCATTTGATTTCCATGATCGACATTTGCAGGTCGGGGGCTGCGATCCGAATATCAGCACCCAAGGCTACCTGTGCCCCGCCGCCAAAGACCACTCCATGCAGTGCAGCAATCACGGGCATAGGCAGCTGTTTCCAGACCATGGCCGGACGCTGGGCAAAATTCTCAGGCCGATTATCCCGGCTCAACAGGGTCTGGGTTGGGTCGCGCTCCTCCCCCGTGTCCTGATCCGCCATGGCGGCGAAGCTCGCCATGTCCAGGCCTGCACAAAACCCCTTGCCGTTGCCGGACAAAACAACCGCTCGAACATCCTTGGCCAGGGCCAGGCTTTCTCCAGCCTCGATAATCGCCGTGAACATCTCTGGGCTCAGCGCATTATATTTTTGTTCTCTGTTAAGGCGAACGTCAGCAACACCGTCGCGTATGTCGATGGTGACTAATTCTTCTGACACGGTTTCTCCCTCCTCGTTTACGCCGTGGCTAACCCGGGTTTGATCTCAGATCGGACCACGACAATATAGCACCCTGATCGCCGCCATGCGCTCTTCACCCGACCCGCTTGGACCGACCTTAAAGCGACGGTACGCCAATAATGCGTGCGAGCATGCCGGTATCCACCCGGCCGGCCAGAAACTCTTCGTGGCTCAGGATGCGATCCAGCAGCTCGGCATTAGTCGACACCCCAACGACCTTAAAAGCCTTTAGCGCAACCTTTGCCCGCCCAATCGCCTGATGGCGAGACCCACCGCTGGCAATGATCTTGGCCAGCAATCCGTCGTAAAAAGGAGAAACCTGCTGGCCCTCACGATATCCCGTCTCGATTCGAACGCCCTGCAGCCTCGGTGGCCGAAAGGTGGTCAGCAACCCGGTGGAGGGACGCTGGGTGAGTGAGTCCTCAGCATAAAGCCTAACCTCCAGCGCGTGCCCTTGGCGCTCCGGCTGTGCAGGGAGTGCCTCCCCCTGGGCCATCGCAATCTGCATCTGCACGAGGTCGACCCCGGTGACAGCCTCTGTAACGCCATGTTCTACCTGGATGCGGGTATTCATCTCAAGGAAACCAGAGATGCCTTGGGTATCCATGAGTGTTTCAACCGTTCCGACGTTGTTATAGCCGAGCTGCTCACACACTTGGGACGCTTGATTCGCAATGTGGAGCAATTGCCCCGGATCAATCCCGGGGGCCGGACTTTCCTCTATGAGCTTCTGATGCCGTCGCTGGACCGAGCAGTCGCGCTCAAAGAGGTGAATGGCGTGGCCATGATTGTCCGCCACAATCTGATACTCGATATGCCGAGGATTAGAGACCCATTTTTCTAGGTAAACGCCCGCCGACGCAAAGGCGGACTTGGCAATGGCGGTCGCCTCGCCAATGGCAGCCAGTAGCTCGGCTTCGCTCGCCACGACGCGCATGCCCATGCCCCCGCCGCCCGCAACGGGCTTAACCATGAGCGGATATCCCAGCGCCAGCGCCTGAGCCGGTGCTTGATCCAGGTCGGAGATCAGTGCGCTGCCAGGAAAAACCGGGAATCCGGCGGCGGACATCATCTCTCGCGCACTCACCTTGTCTCCCATGAGACCCAGCCAGCGCGCTTGGGGACCAATAAAAATCTTGTCCTCCGCGACCACCCGTTCCGCAAACTCAACGTTCTCGGCTAAAAAACCATAGCCAGGATGAACGGCGTCGGCGCCGCTCTGTCGCGCGATCTGAAAAAGCTGATCCTGATCGAGATAGCTGTCGCTGGCCGAAAACCCTGCCAGGGGATAGGCCTGGGTGGCTTCGTCAATATGAGGCGCCTGAGCATCCGCCTCTGAGAAAACGGCAACGGTTTCGATACCCATGGCATGACAGGCTCGAATCACGCGTCGGGCAATGGCACCCCGATTCGCCACCAGCACCCGGCTGATTGAAGGAGCACTCATGGATAGGTTTGTTTCCCGCGCTCTAAGAAGTGAACCAGCTCTGCACAGGCCGCGAGATGGGCGCGAAGCCCAGCATCCTGACCCGCTCTGAGCAGCTCATCGGCAGCGCGACCCAAGCTCTGATGCATCGCCCTAGCATCGCACAGCGTTAAACCAAGCCAATACATGTAGGTTTCTTTTGGCCCTCTGTGGTCTCGCGGTCGGGGGAGTGGGGTTCCAGCCAGCGTCTTGCGAAGCTTTGCCACCAGCGGCCCTTGATCGCAGGGTGCCAGCAGCGCGATACAGACCGTCAGCATATGCTGAGACCAACAGTCTGGCCGATCGCAAAGGACCTTATATTCCGCCCAGTCCACCGACCCTAGATCGCCAGCTCTTCGCCGGTCAGTAGCCGATAGGCTTCTAGATATCGCGCCAGGCTAAGCTCAATCACTTCGTCTGGCAGAGCCGGGCCGGGTGACGATTTATCCCACTGGCCCTCAGCCACTACCGTCTCTAAGTAATTGCGAACAATCTGCTTGTCGAAACTATTTTGCTCGCGTCCAGGTTCCCATTCTTCTGCCGGCCAAAAGCGCGAGCTATCCGGTGTAAATATCTCGTCGATCAAGATCGGTTCTGGCTGTCCTTCCAGCTGCCCGAATTCAAACTTCGTGTCAGCGAGGATAATGCCCCGCTCCGCCGCATAGTCCCGGGCACTGGCGTAAAGCAACAGCGTCTTTTCGCCGAGCCAGTTCATAAGGTCCTCACCCACGATATCCGCACCTTGTGCCGCGCTTATGTTTTCATCGTGTCCATCATCCGCCTTGGTGGATGGTGTAAAAAGAGGCTGCGCCAGGCGATCGCTGTTGCGCAGGCCAGCAGGGAGCTGTATCCCGCAGACGGAACCACTGACCTGATAATCCTTCCAGCCGCTGCCCGTGATATACCCCCGAGCGATACATTCAATGGGGACCACCTGGGTCTTTCGGCAAAGCATAATTCTGCCCGCCAGAGCCGAATATTCAGCCTCACTCAGTCCAGGCACATCGCGAATATCGGTACTGATCAGGTGATGGCTAATCTCGTCAGAAAAATGGTCAAACCAGAATTTTGAGATCTGGGTTAGGATAATTCCCCTCCCGGGCAGACCGTTTTGCATGACCACATCAAAGGCAGACACCCGATCCGTGGCAATAATCAGCAAGGCATCGGTGCCATCCGCCAGCTGAACATCATAAAGGTCACGTACCTTACCGGAACGCCGGTTAGGTAAGCTCAAAGCCGTATCAAGCAGTGCCTGGGTCATCGATATCCATCCTCTTAATCTCAAGTCCCTCTAGTTTAAGCCGAGCTTCCGCCGTCGGCCATGTAGCTAGAGCCTGTTATAAAGCTGGCGTCGTCACTGGCAAGGAACAGCATCACCGACGCGACATCTTCGGGCTGCCCGTACCGCTGCAGGGGAATGTTCGCCGTCATTAGTGCTTGTGCCCGCTGGGGGTCATCTGGATTCATCCCCTGTTCAAGAGACCGCATCATCCGTGTTTCCGTTTGGCTCGGGTTGACGGTGTTCACGCGAATGCCGTCCCCGGCGAGCTCGCGGGCAGCCGACCTCATGAGGCCCATAACCGCGTGTTTACTGGTGACATACGGAGCCAGCCTAGCAGCGCCCTTCACGCCAACAATGCTAGAGGTGATGACAACGCTACCCCCTTTACGCCGCCGCATGGCGGGAATCACCGCCTGCAATCCGAGAAAGGGCCCCTTGATGTTTACCGCTAAAACTTGATCCAGACGAGCTACGTCATAGTGCTCAATGGTCTCTGTGTCTCCCAGGATACCCGCATTGGCGAGCAGAATATCCACGCCTCCGTAGCGTTGTTCGGCAACCTCCACCATCCGTCTATTATCTTCGACGCTGGCCACATCAGCCACCGTATAGCTGAGTCGATTGCTGCCGATGCCCTCGCAGACCTCAATTAATGCCTCTTCATCAATATCCACGAGCAAGACCTCGGCCCCCTCGGCAATAAATCGCCTGGCCGCAGCGATACCGATTCCCCCTGCACCGCCCGTGATGATGGCCACCTTAGCGTCGAGCCGACTCATGGTTCTAAATCCCGCACTGTGCCTCTCTCTTTAACAGTAGCCCTATTACGGGGGGCATTTATTTTCAGTCAGGACCAGGGAGACATCGCGTCAGTCAGATCACCGATCAGATCCTCTGGTTCCTCGATCCCTGAGGATATGCGAATCAGATTATCGTCGATGCCCATGCTCGCCCGCCTTTCCGCCCCCATCTCGCTATAAATCGTATGGGCAACGGGAATCGCCAGGGTACGATTATCCCCCAAGTTACTGGAGCTGACGATAATATTCAGCTTATTGAGAAATGCCCAAATATCCACGGCGCTGTCTAGCTCAAAGCTGAAGAGGCCGCCAAAGTGACGAAACAGTCGGCTGGCACGCTCATGCTGGGGGTGATTATCCAGTCCAGGATAGTAAACCCGCCTGATTGCAGAATGCGCCTGTAAAAAACGGCACATCGCACCTGCGTTGTCGCTTTGACGCGTTAGCCGAAGCGCTAGGGTTTCTGACCCTAGGGCGATTTGATGGGCCGCATCGGGACTCAAGCTGGCGCCAAAATCTCGCAACCCTTTTTTTCTGATCTGAGTCAGACCCCATCGCTCGGTGTCTGGTCCACGATATTGCTCGTCGATGTTGGGAAAGTGACGCCAGTCGAAATGACCGGTATCGGTGATCGCACCACCCAACGCCGCGCCATGCCCGCCAATATACTTGGTAAGACTGTTAATAATGAGGCTGGCACCCACGTCCTTGGGCTGAAACAGATAGGGGGAGGTCATGGTGTTATCTACAGCGTAGAGCAGGCCCCGCTCAGCACAGAGTTCCCCAATCGCGTCCAGGTCAGCAACTTGAGTCCGCGGGTTGGCAATGGTTTCGACAAAGACAAGCTTCGTTGAAGGGTTTATCGCTTCGCGCACGGCATCCACTGATGTCGCATCCACAAAGCTCACTCCGATCCCATTGCGACCGAAGCTGTTAAAGAGACTATTGGTATTACCAAACAGGTAGGCACTGGACACCATGTGATCCCCAGAGCGCAGCAGGGTGAAGATCAACGAGCCAATGGCCGCCATACCGGTGGCGAAGCAGATGCTTTCGCGACTGCTTTCCATCCTGGTTATTTTCTTCTCCAGTGCCCCAACGGTTGGATTGACCTGTCGGCCGTAGCTATAGCCCGACTGTCGACCCTGAAATACGGCGGCCAGATCGCGCGCATCTTCGTACCCATAGGCCACGCTGTGGTGAACTGGCTTATGGAGGGACCCATGTTCGATCAAATCGCTCCGATCTCCATGAACGATCTTTGTGGTAAATCCTTTCAATGGCTTCCTTTCCAGCCGCCTCCCGCCCGACTTCGGTCCAATGACGTTAAGCTGGCCCAATGATAGGTGATAACCGGGTTATGTTAGCACCTCTGAAACGCTGCCATTGCTCAGCATGTCACCAATTTGAGCAAAAGAAGACACCGGCCCAAAAAGATAGCCCTGGGCCTTATTACACCCGCGACCCCGCAAATACTTGGCCTGCACCTCCCGCTCTACCCCTTCCGCAATCAACTCCAAGTTTAGCCCCCTGGCCATGGCAATAATTGCATCGACTAGGGTGACACTATCCGTGCTGTCCGAAATTTCTGCGATAAAGGAGCGGTCAATTTTCAGTGAATCTATGGGCAATTCCTGTAAGTAGGCCAGAGATGAGTACCCCTTACCAAAGTCGTCTATCGCTATTTTGACGCCGGCAGCCCTAAGCTCCTGTAATCGCGACAGCAGGGTTTCCGTCCTTTCCACCATTGCCTGCTCAGTCAGTTCGAGACGGATATCGCTCATGGCGAGGCCTAAGCGGGCGGCATGTTGTTGATGCCAGCCAGCAAATTTTTCATCGGCGAACTGAGCGGCAGAGGCATTCATAGAGAGGAACAATTGGTGGCCCTGGTCACGCCACTCGGCGAGGTCCTGCAGCGCCTTGCGCTGTAGCAAGAAGTCGACCTCCGCCGTTAGACCCGCAACTTCCGCCAGCGCTAGGAAGGACTTTGGCTGCAGCAGCCCCAAGCGTTCATGCTCCCAGCGAGCCAGTGCCTCGACGCCCATGATCTTTCCGTCATCTAGATTCACGATGGCCTGGTAGTAGACGCTCAGGCGCTCCCCGAGCACAGCCTTTCGCAATTCTTGCTCCAGCTGCAGCTGAGCGAACCGCCCTTGATTCATTTTAGGGTCAAAATACTGATAGCTCGCCCTACCCCGAGCCTTCACGTGATACATGGCGATATCTGCGGATTCGATAAGCCCGTCTGCGGTACCTGAGTGATCCGGGTATCTCGCCACTCCGATGCTGGTTTGGATAGATAGTTCTACGCCTGCAATCAACACGGGCTCGGACAAGGCACCTAAAATGCGCGCGCACATCCGATCACCGGCCAGGTCATCCACCGCCTGCGGCATGAGCAGCGCAAATTCGTCACCACCGAAGCGGGCCAAGAGATCCTGATCGCCCAGTAATTGGCTCAGGCGCTCAGCCACCTGTCGCAGCATTTCATCGCCCACCGCGTGACCCAGGGCGTCGTTGATGGATTTGAAACGATCCAGATCGAAGAACAGCAGCACGAACTGGCTCTGGGCTTGGCAGGCCGCGCTCACGGCGGCCTCGAGACGAGAGACGAACAAATTGCGATTAGGCAGGCCCGTTAGGGAATCGTGGGTGAGCTCATGCCTTAGAGCTTGTTCCCTCTGATGCTCTGCGGAGACGTCCTTCAAGAGGAGAATGCCGGGTTTATTCCCCTGCAGGCCGGTATCGCGAATGCCCATCACCTCATACCAACGCATTATAGAAATCCGATCCTCTACTGCGGAGAGGGAAAAAGAAGTCACCCGCGCGGTGTCGGGCTCAGATGTCTCCTTCGCACCCAGGCGGTCCAGATAGGCCTTCAGTGGCGCCTGGCTCTCGCGGTCTACGGCCTCCGTGAGAGACTGTCCAACCTCTATCGGGAAAGCGCCTTGAACGTATTGAACAAGATTGTCTTGATCAACCAACAGGATCACATCCGCAACGCTTGCAACCAATTTGCCAAAAAGTCCCTCGTTCAGTAGCGAAGCGCCACTCAGACGCGAGTAGGCGTCGATCAGCGCTAGGGCATTCGATGTCGTTGAATCCGAATGATCGGTCATTGGGAGGCGTCCGAGGCACCCTGAAGATTCGGTAACGACCACAGTGAGAAGACCCGCGCCAAGGCCGAGAGGGCCAGCGCATGCCTCAGCTCTCCGGAGGCGATGGCCCTCCGAATGTCATCCGCGCTCATAAACTCCACGTCGATGGCTTCTCCCGCACCCAGGTTCTGCGCCGAAGCGGGCGCGACATCACTGGCAAGCCAGTGGTGACAAAGGTGATTGTGAAAGGCTGGGTTCGGTTCTACGGCGCCCAGATAATCCCAGCGCGCCGCGCGATACCCTGTCTCCTCCAGGAGCTCCCGCTCCGCTGCCTGCCTGGATGTCTCCCCCGCATCCACCATCCCGCCAGGGGTCTCCAGCGTGGTATAGCCGACGCCAAATCGAAACTGTCTAATCATGAGCGACCTGCCGTCCGCATCTAGGGCAACCACGTTCACCCAATCAACCGATTCAAGCACCAAACGCTCGAAGACCTGCTCATTGCGCGGGTTACGCAGTGTATCGATGCGCTTTTCAAACAGCATAAACCCTGCCTCTTCATAGCGAGAGGCCAGCAGCTGCCAGTCCAGTTTTTTGTTCTGCCGTCCCTTCATGCTTGCATCTCTCTCCGGTTATCTAAAGGGCTGCATGCCTTGGCGGCCCAGAGCAGGCGTCCAAGATTTTACGTGCTGCTCTCCAGCAACATCGCCCAGTGCCTGCTCGACCGAGGGAAAGTCAGCCAACACTTCCAGTGATCTGAGGGTAGGATCGATCATGCGCCATTGGCCACTGCGATAGCGTTCTAACGCGCGACCCGGGGCAATCCATTGTCCCGATATCGTCTCATCAGTGTCCGCCATAGCCGCCTGGCCTTCGGGTAAGGCCGCTAAAAAAAATCGGGTGTCGAAGCGCCTGGGCACCGATGGCGGCGTCAGCCAATGACTAAAGTAGACAATGCGATCAGCGGCGATGGTCAAACCGAACTGCTGGAGCAGTGCAGACCACTCTACCTCGCCAGCCAGCAATGCTGGGCGAGCAGCCAACACCGCCTGCCTAGCCTCTTGGGAAAGAGTGATTGAATGATCGACGTTTCGCGCGAGGAGCACCCCGCACTCTTCGAAACACTCTCGTGCTACGGCGACCCAATAGCGCACACCACCAGCAGAAATGCCAAGACGTTGACTGGCCACGGCATCCGTAATATCTGGGCACAGCTCCGGCTGCCAGTCGTCGGCGTCTAGCTTGCCGCCCGGAAACACGTGTAAATCAGGGAAGTCGCCTGCGCCAGGTCGTTTCACCATAAACACTTCCGGACTGCCGTCCTGGCCGGCACGCAGGATCATGACCGTGGCCGCTAATCGAATATTGTCTCGCTGTAATGGTTCCAATTGAATCTCCGATTGGGCCCGCCGTGCAGAGCATTACCGCCCTAGGTGGGTGGCGAAAGCCTTCGCTCCAGCGCCTCAAAGATAAATTCCACCAGAATCGCCAACAGCGCTGCGGGTATCGCGCCGCGCAGGATCATATCTGTGTCGTTGAGCGATAAGCCAACGACAATAGGCTCTCCCAAACCTCCTGCGCCGATAAAGGCGGCTAAGGTGGCGGTCCCGATACTTATTACTGCTGCGGTGCGAATGCCTGCAAAAATCGCGGGCATGGCCAAGGGTAGCCGGATACAGCGTAGTTGCTGCCAGGGCGTCAAACCCAGCGCCCGAGAGACCCGCACCAGCGTCGGATCTGTCCCCGCCAAGGCGGTCACGGCGTTCCGCACAATGGGCAAAAGCGAATACAAAAATAGGGCCACGATGGCCGGAATGATCCCGATGCCAAAAACGGGAATCATCAGCGCCAACAGAGCAAGTGAAGGGACGGTCTGCATGAGCCCACAGCTATAAACCACTGCATTTGCCATCTGCGGTCGACGATAAACGCTGAGGCTCAGGGCCATGCCCACGGCGATGGCGGCGACCAGAGCTACGAACGTGAGCTGAAGATGGCGGAGGAAATGCTGCCAAAGCGCCCATTTCCAGGCGTTATCCTCTCTCGGTCCATCATTCGCTGTGGGTAACACCTGGCGCTGCGTCAGAAACTCTCTCGCAGCTTCTTGGAAGCTAAGCCCTTCCACGGTCACTCTGGCATTCAGGGCCTGCATCTGCTGCTCGGTCAATGACCCAGCCAGCACGCCCAGGGCAGCCTCTAGCTGGGGCTGCATTTCCGCTCGCACCAAGGGTGCAGCTCGATAGGCCGGGAAATATCCCAGGTTATCTTCAAGGGTTCGCAGGCGATAACGTAAGAGCTCCCCGTCGGTGCTGTAAGCATCGGTAACGTCAATCGCACCCTCTGCGATGGCTTGGTAGGCCAGTCCATGTTCGATGCCGGTTACGCTGCGATCAAGACCATAGCGCCGTGCCATGCCCTGCCATCCATCATCGCGCTCCAAAAATTCATGGCTAAAGGCCATCCGACCCTCACCATAGGCTGTGAGATCACCAATGGATCGAAGGTTAAATTCATCTGCCACCGCCTCACGCACGGCAATGGCATAGGTGTTGTTAAAGCCAAACTCAGGGAGCAGCACCAGGCCCTCGGACACCAGGCGTTGATTTAACTGGGCGCGACCTGGATTGCCCTGCATGGCCAAAATCGCCTGGCTCAGGGTCCCCGTGTACTCCACGTAGAGATCAATTTCCCCCGAGCGCAACGCCTCGTAGCAAATCAGCGTGCCACCTAATCCGAATTTTCGTTTCACCTGATAACCCTGGGCCTCCAGAGTCTGAGCCACGATTTCGCCAAGTAGGTAGCTTTCTGAAAAATTCTTTGACGCGATAACAAACGGACGCTGGGCTTCGGACTGGGCTGCCGGTGCGGCCAGGCAGATCCAGCAGCTGGCCCAAACAACAAGGCCGAGGGCGCTCCTAAGCGCTATGCTCATAGCTGACTCTCGATCAGCGTTTCGACAAAGGGTGTCGCAGGATGCGATAGCACATGCTCAGGCGTCCCAAACTGCGCCACCTGTCCAGCATCTAGGATCACAAGAAACCGGGCGAGCCGACGCGCCTCGCGCAGATCGTGGGTCACCAACAGGGTACTTACTGCCTTACGTTGCTGAACCTGCTCAAACTGTTGATACAGGCCCAGGCGGGTGACCGGGTCAACGGCCGAGAAAGGTTCGTCCAGCAGCAACAGTTGGGGATTCAGCATGAGTGCCCGACACAGGCCTATGCGC
This sequence comes from Gammaproteobacteria bacterium UBA7376, assembly GCA_002470275.1. Lineage (GTDB taxonomy): Bacteria > Pseudomonadota > Gammaproteobacteria > Pseudomonadales > Azotimanducaceae > UBA4421. Next base: position 56,557 of record DKNY01000003.1, read on the forward strand.
TGTTGCTGACCGCCAGAGAGCTGCCTCGGCAGACGGTCCGCCACGTCTCGCGGCAATTCCATATCGTCAAGCAGCTCGTCGCAGCGCTGGTCCATGGCCTGTTCAGACCACCCGTTCAGTCGCGCCACCAGAGTCACGTTCTGCTTGGCCGTCAGGTGTGGGAATAGGCCCGCCCCCTGAACCGCATAGCCGATTCGCTGTCGAAAAGCTTCAAGCTGAGTGGTGGGCACTGTCTCCCCAAACACCCGGATTTCGCCACCATCCGGACGCTCGAGGCCGTTTACCATCTGCAGCAGCGTCGTCTTGCCGCTGCCGCTGGTGCCCACAATCGCTGACGTTACCCCAGCAGGGAAGCTGACCGAGAGATTGGTAAAAACCCCCAGCGAACCGTAGGCCTTGCTTAAGCCTCGGATTGATATCGAGTGCGCCTCAGACATCAGGTTAAGCTGTAAGAATGCTTGAGATATGATGCATGGTCGCGAAGGTGGGTGATAAGCGCTTGATGCTCGGCCGTAGGTGAACCCTGATCCAGCTCATCCAGCCGGTTGAGATATTTTTCCAAGTTCAACCATTCTCCCTCAGCCGTGAGCTTGTGAATCACAAATTCTCTCCACTCAGCGCGTTCAGCTTCACTCATCAATGGGTCATAGGAACGCGCCTTCAACCTTGCCGCCAGGGTGTGAAGTCGCGTGTCGTTAAAGTCCATATCCTGCCAACAATTGGTCTCTAAATCACGGCGAAGTTGGCGACACCGAGCACGATCCTCGTCTTGGAGAAAGGCGGCATACAGCGCGGCGTCAGGGTCTGCAGGTGGTTTCTGTTGTTCTTGGGTATAGAGCCGGCGAATCTTTTGGGCAACATAGGGCTGCTTCAACCGCCTGGCACGCTCCTTTACCTCCCTCAGCGTAACGCCCAGCGTTTCAAAGTGTTCGACGTCCAGCACATCAATCGGCGCTACGAAGGGGCAGCGATTCACCTTGATCTCCTTGAGACCCGGTCGGGGGTGATCCCCCTTGGTAAAGAGGGCCTCGCGCAATGCATCTTCATGCCCATTCAGCAACGGCTCGATATCCTGAGCCAGGTCGGCAACGATTATCGAATTGGCATTACTGGGGTGACGACCCAGGGAGAGGATTGGCGCCATGCCATATCGCTCTCTGGGATACATGCCCGTGACGTGTACTAGCAGCCGCGCGCCGTAGGGTTCTAGCAAGGCGCGCACCTTTTTTTTCTGTCGAATTTCGTAGTAGTAGCTGAAGAGCTTGGGCTGGGCCTGCTTAATCAATCGAGCCATGGCCACCGTGGCGTGAACATCGGATAACGCATCGTGGGCTTGACCATGCTCCAGGCCATTGGCCTGGGTGAGCGCCTCTAGTTTATAGACCGGCAGGCCGTTCTCATCCTGAGGCCATGTGATGCCTTCGCGTCGCAGCGCCCCGGTCGCTCGCACCAAATCTATTAGGTCCCAACGCGAATTGCCGTCGCGCCATTCCCGACTGTAGGGGTCGAAAAGATTGCGATAGAGCCCGTAGCGCATGAATTCATCATCAAAGCGCAAATTGTTATAGCCCACCACACAGGTGCCTGGTTCACTGAAGATGTCATTGATCTCTTTCAGCGCTTGGGCCTCCGAGCGTCCCTCGCGAGCCAGCAGGTCGGGCGTTATCCCCGTCACCAGCGTCGCGTCGGGGTTAGGCAGAACATCGTCCGGCAGGCGAATATAAAAACTGTGTGCTTCTCCCACCTGCTGAAGTTCGGTATCGGTGCGAAATCCAGCAAACTGCACAATCCGATCCCACTTGGGATCGACCCCCGTGGTCTCCAGGTCGTACCAATAGAAAGTGTCGGTCATGTCAGTTACCCTCGCCGCGCATGGTCACACGATACCCTAATCCGAAAACTCTAGCCCTACTGCTCGGCCCCTTAGCTGGCGCGCTTGGCGGATGGTTGCTGTGGGCCAACTCCCAGAACGTCGATGCGGCCATCACTGTAGGCATCACCACCTGGGTTGTCACTTGGTGGGTTTTTGAAGCCATTCCCATTCCAGCAACCTCACTGCTGCCCATGGCGCTACTCCCCATGTCTGGAGTCCTCACCGCGAACGAAGTGGGGGCAGCATTTGGCAGCCCCCTGGTCTTACTGATGCTTGGAGGATTTTTGCTGGCCACCGCTCTGGCACATAGCGGCGCGCATCGGCGCATCGCCCTGCTGCTGGTACGCCTGTGCGGCGGCGATAGCTCCAGACGCTTGGTGTTCGGATTCATGCTGGCCAGCGCCAGCTTAAGCATGTGGATTTCAAACACTTCAACAACGCTGATGCTGTTACCCGTCGCCCTGGCGATCCTTGAAAAGTCAAAAGACCCCAGACTGGCCACCCCGCTCTTGTTGGGCATTGCCTATGCCGCCAGCATTGGGGGTATCGCTACGCCCATTGGCACGCCAACGAACATGGCCTTTATGGCCGTTTATTCTGAAGTCTCCGATGTACCGGTCTCCTTCGTTCAGTGGATGGGGTGGGCATTACCCGTAGTGCTGCTCATGCTCCCGATTGCCGCACTGTGGATTACGCGGGGAATTGGCCATCAGGGCAGTGTGGAGCTGCCCGATCCGGGGCCTTGGCGCAAAAACGAGCGGCGCGTGTTGACCGTATTCTTGCTCACCGCCTTATTGTGGGTGACCCGCAAGGGGCCCTGGGGGGGCTGGAGCAGTTGGCTCGATCTGCCCTATACCAACGACGCCATGGTCGCCTTCCTGGCCGTGGTCGCGCTGTTTATCATCCCCTCAGGAGAAGTTGACCAAGCAGGCAAGTCGACTCGACTGCTTGACTGGCAAACGGCGGAAAGAGTGCCCTGGGGCATGCTGTTACTTTTTGGCGCGGGCATTAGCATTGCCACCGCCTTCACTAACTCTGGGCTGAGCAACATCATTGGGTCCCATATGGAGGCGCTATCCACGCTTCCCGTACTCCTGATGCTGCTGCTTATCTGTGCAGCGGTCACCTTTCTCACCGAGGTGACAAGCAATGCGGCAACCACCACTCTGCTTATGCCCATCCTGGCCGCAGCTGCCCTTGGCGCCGGCATTGACCCCATCCTGTTTATGATCCCGGCAGCCATGAGCGCGTCCTGCGCCTTTATGCTGCCCGTGGCGACACCGCCTAACGTTATTGTTTTCGCCACCGAGCGCTTGTCAATTCAGAGTATGGTCAGAGAGGGCTTCGCATTGAACTGTCTGGGGGTTGTGATCATCAGCCTCTGCTGCTTCCTGTTGCTCTCCTAGGGCCTTTCGCCTCAGCGCCACCAGCTGGGCAGCCCGCTGTTGGTCTGGCCCTTGCGCCAGATTTTCTACCGCTAGAAAAAACGCCTGCCAATCTTCATTTGCCTCCTGGAAGAGCTGCTTGAAAACTGGCTGCCAGTTCTCATAGGTACTGAGGGACAGCAAGAGCGCATTGTTCAGGCCATCGCCCATTAGCCCATCAAAACGTCCGCCCCCCAGCTGATCTCGATGAACCTGATAACAAGCCCGGGCCCGGTTCAACAACTTCGTCTTTTCCGCCAAGCGCTGCGCCTCACTCAAATCCGGCTGCCGGTATAAGTCCCCCAATGTATGCCTTATCGCCAGTGCAAAATCCACGAGGGCCCGCCAGGCCTGACGCCGATCCTCAAACTCGGGCGGGTAGGCAATAGCGTTCGCCGCACTCCACTGGCTGGCGCCCTTGTCGCCAACAAAGCTGGCGAAGGATTCGTTGAAGGCAACATCGCCGCTAATCCAAATTTTTGAATGCGCCAATTCATGCAGCAGCAGGCGAGCCAGGGCAGGAGGAGGGTAGTCGATAAAGCTGCTGAGTAGCGGGTCGCGGAACCAACCCAGCGTCGAATAGGCGTCCACAGCACCCACATAGGTATCAAACCCCTGGAGACGGTAGCGGTCAGCGAAGGACCGCGCCACGGATTCCTCAAAGAACCCCCGATAAGGCGCACAGCCGACTAAGGGATAACAGAAGCTGTCCGAATGGAAGGCGAGTTTAGGACTGATAAAGACATTCCACAGAACATGTTCGCGTTCCAGCTCAACGAACCGACCGTAATTACCCTTGCTCGGAAGGCTCATCGTCTGCTCACCCCAACGCAGAATGCTCTGTGCATGAAGCAACTGCCGTCGTCGTTCCGGCGTCAGATGCTCACTGTCCAGCAGTTTGGCGACGGATTCCCCACCAAGCAGCAAGCTCAGCTGGCCGCCTGCTGCCTGTCGATAGAAGTAAAGGCTGTCACACCCCGCCAGACAAAGGATGCAAATCCCAATGACGGCCCCGGAGGTAACCTTGCGACGCCAAAACACCCCAATTTTCGTGGCATTCTGTGTATCCGTTGGCATTTCGGTCATAGATTTTCCGCGATCTAAACCAGTATATTTATATTCGGTCGCCAATTTTTGATAGGCCCAGCCCAGAAGGCGACATCTCGCTGGGCTGATGGAAAAGGGTACTCATACCAAGATGCAGGTTATCACCGGAATTCTAGCTAGCATTTCAATCTTCCTTACCACCGTCAGCGTTAGCCTCGTGCTCGGCCTCTGGACGCTGCAAAAGTCTCTCTCCCGAGGGGCCACTCGGTCGAAAATCCAGCGTCGAATGGATCGGATCATCATCTGGTGGACCCGTTCCAACCGATGGATGATCAAACGCCTGGCCTTAGTCGATTTGCAGGTAACCTGGTCCCAGCCAGAGGAAGTGTCCCCCGAGCATTGGTATCTGGTGATCTCCAACCACCAATCTTGGACTGACATCCTGATCTTACAAACCGTCCTGCTGGACAGAATCCCACCGCTAAAATTTTTCACCAAGGCCGAGCTTATTTGGATTCCTTTCGTGGGCATCGCCATGCACGCGCTTGGCTTCCCCTATGTCAAACGGGTCAGCAGAGCCCAGATTAAGGCCGACCCAAGCCTGCGCCATGCCGACCGCGACAGTGTTCTTGCGGCCTGCGAGGGATTCAAAAATCACCCCACCTCTATCCTCAACTTTGTGGAGGGTACGCGCCTCACCAAGGAAAAACACCAGCGCCAGGCCAGTGAATTTACCAACCTTCTGCGACCAAAGGCTGGCGGCATCGACTATATACTCCAGGGCATGGAAGGAAATCTGCATCGCCTGGTGGATGTCACCATCCACTACCCGGATGGGGCACCGACCTTCTGGGGCTTTCTTAAAGGTCAGTGCGAACGCGTGCAAATCGATATCCGCCAACACGCGATACCCGAGTTCGGCCAAGCGAGCGAGCACAAGAGTGAGGTCGCGCAGTGGGTGAAATCCATTTGGCATGACAAAGACGCACGACTAAGCACCCTGCAGAAAGACGCGCAGCGGGTCACCTGCAGCGCTTAGTCGCGGCTACTGGGGCTGTGGCGTTACCGGTACTGGCTGCACCTGTTCTGTAAGGCGGGCCAATCTCTTCTCGAGCTCGGCCAGCCGCTTGTTGGCGGCAAGGCGATACCCGTCAAAGGCTGCGACGGCCTCGGAGTTGTCTTTCACATCCACACCCAGGCTTGTATTCACTCGAGCCAACCCCTGATTGGCAGCATTGACGTCATCCACCAGGTCGCGCTGGGCTCTGACGAGCTGCTGCACCTGTAGCTCAATGGAGGTCAATTGATCGACCAGCTGTTGCTGCACCTCAAACGCTGACTCCAGACGCCCTACGGCAGCCCCCAGGTCACGACTGCTCGCCTCGATGCCGTCCATGGTCCCGTTAATTTTCTTGAGCTGAGCCTGATTTTCCTTGATCCAGCCGCGATTGCGCTCATTTGCCACAGCCCAAAGCTTGCGAATCTCCGACTCCCAGAGATTAATCTGCTGCTTCGTATCCTGGCCCTCTTGGCTGAGCGCGCTGTCCGTAGCCATAAGCCGCTCTTCAAGTCGCTCAAGGCGCACGTTGGCGTCGTCTACGCGAGCACGCTCCAATACGAGCTGTTGCTGCTGATTAACAATAAACCATCCTGCCCCCGTGAGGCCTGCGGCCAACAGTGCAAGCAGCAGCGTGGTGCCAACACCGCGTCCCGATGGGGGCGCGCGGCGTGCGTTTCCTGACCGATATCGGCCGCTACCTTGGGTTGAGAGTGCGTCTTCTGAGGGTTCGCTCATGGATTCGATCGTCGTTTATTCTGCTTGCTGGGACACTTCAGTATATGAAGGATTGGCAACAAAGCGAAACATCCCAAACGCTTTCTCCCAGGCGCTCGACGAGGCAAAAAAAAGCCCGGACAAGGTCCTCGTCCGGGCTCAGTTTTAGCGTTTAGGCGCTCGCACCTCGTCTGTGGCCTGGACCTAGATCAGCCAAAGAATGGCGACCAGGACTGCGGTGAGCACAAAGCCAGAAATGATCACGCCCCGGACCGTTGTTAGCGGCCCCTGCTTGCCATAAATTGCATTGGCTTCTAGCGCTGCGACGATCGCCAGCGCAATCAGCACCGCAGTCATATTCCCGCTCATACTGCCGCTGGGCAGGTGGGCACTAGAACCCATGAAGTAAAGCATGGGAATGGAGAACAGGGTATTCGTGCGTGACGCTAGAGCGGCCTTTGGCGCTGCTGCAGCGGCGTCTGGGTTTGCTTCCCCACCCGCTGCGACTGCTTGATTAGATTCCACTATGATTTTTTGGTTTGGCCAAATAATGAGCCAAACGTTTAGGAACATCAGCGTTGCCATAGTTGCTCCCACGGTGATATCCGCGGTGAGTCCAGTATGTCGGGGATACAAAAGAACCAATCCAGTGATGAAGGTGAGCATCGCCGCCCAGCGAAACCACCACAGGGCACGCGGAGCCAACTTGGAGAAAGCGTCTACCCGAGCACTGGGCTCCGCTTCCTTGAAATATTCCGTTTGCACGAAATTGAAGTAATACAGCAGACCGATCCAGGTTATGCCGAATAATACGTGGCTAAATCGTGCCAGATAATCGAGTACCGCAGCTTCCATTGGTGTCCCCTACTCAGTCGTTTAGATGCTGGGAAGGATAGCTAATCGTACCCCGCCCTACCAGTCCGAAAGCGCCCCGTAGCAAGTGCCGTCCGGGATTTGAGGACAAAAAAAAGCCCGGCGAAGCCGGGCTTTTCTGTTCGATGCAAAACCAGTGGACTACATCATGCCACCCATATCTGGCATGCCGCCACCAGGCATTGCCGGGGCCGCATCATCAGCAGGTAGTTCGCTGACCATGGCCTCGGTGGTGATCATGAGACCCGCCACAGAGGAGGCCGCCTGCAGGGCCGTACGGGTCACCTTGGCTGGGTCCAAAATACCCATGGCCAGCATGTCTCCATATTCGCCTGTTGCAGCGTTGTAGCCCTCGTTACCGGAAAGCGCCATAACCTTATCGAGTACCACGGCACCCTCAACACCAGCATTCACCGCGATCTGGCGCAGCGGCGAACTCATCGACCTAACGGCCAGCGCGATACCCACGTTCTGGTCTTCGTTTTCGCCCACCGCACTTTCTGCTGCGGCGATTGCGCGAACCAGAGTCACGCCACCACCCGGCACCACGCCTTCCTCAACGGCGGCGCGGGTTGAATGCAGAGCATCTTCGACGCGGGCTTTCTTTTCCTTCATCTCAACTTCGGTGGGGGCACCCACCTTGATCACGGCAACGCCGCCGGCCAGCTTGGCCAGGCGTTCCTGAAGCTTTTCGCGGTCATAGTCAGATGACGTATCTTCGATCTCCTGACGGATCTGCTTGATCCGACCTTCGATGTCGCCCTTGTCTCCGGCACCGTCAACGATAGTAGTGTTTTCCTTCGTTGAAGAAACCCGCTTGGCCGTTCCCAAGTCTTCTAGGGTCGCGCCTTCCAGGGTCAAACCCACCTCTTCAGAGATCACGGTAGCTCCGGTCAGAGTAGCGATATCCTGCAGCATGGCCTTTCGACGATCACCGAAGCCAGGCGCCTTCGCTGCTGCAACCTTAACGATCCCGCGCATGTTGTTCACAACCAAGGTAGCCAGCGCCTCACCTTCGATGTCTTCAGCGATCACGACCAGAGGACGGCCCGCCTTGGCAACGTTTTCAAGCACCGGTAGCAAATCGCGAATGTTTGAAATTTTCTTGTCGCAGAGCAAGATGAAGGGGTCTTCGTGCTCAGCCGCCATAGAGTCTTGGTTGTTGATGAAGTAGGGGGACAGATAGCCGCGGTCGAACTGCATGCCTTCAACAACATC
>DKNY01000003.1:65063-93156 GCA_002470275.1 Gammaproteobacteria bacterium UBA7376
CGGTCGAACTGCATGCCTTCAACAACGTCGAGTTCGTTTTCTAGGCCAGAACCCTCTTCAACCGTAATGACGCCCTCTTTTCCAACCTTCTCCATAGCCTCAGCGATAATCTGGCCCACAGCCGCGTCGCTGTTGGCTGAGATTGTGCCGACCTGAGCGATAGCTGTGGAATCTTCGCAAGGGGTCGCCATGCCTCTGATGGCTTCAACTGCCGCGGTGACCGCCTTGTCAATGCCCCGCTTCAGGTCCATTGGGTTCATGCCCGCAGCTACTGATTTAAGCCCTTCCTGAAGGATCGACTGTGCCAAAACCGTGGCCGTGGTGGTGCCATCACCGGCTTCATCGGACGTTTGGCTGGCGACTTCCTTCACCATCTGGGCGCCCATATTTTGAAACTTTTCTTTCAGCTCGATCTCTTTCGCTACTGAGACCCCATCCTTTGTGACCGTCGGGGCACCGAAGGCCTTGTCTAGCACTACATTGCGACCCTTTGGTCCCAAGGTCACCTTCACTGCATTCGCTAGTACGTTGACGCCCTCCAGCATCTCGCTGCGCGCATCATCTCCAAACTTTACATCTTTAGCGCTCATCGCTTTTTCCTCTTAACTTGAATTTCGGCTAGGACGGTTTAACCCTCCAAAACCCCAAAAATTTCGCTCTCGCTCAAAATCAGCAGTTCTTCGCCGTCGATTTTCACGGTGCTGCCTGCGTACTGACCAAAGATGATCTTATCGCCAGGCTTTACGTCGAGTGGGCGGACGTCGCCGGAATCTGCCATCTTGCCGGGCCCTGCCGCCAAAATTTCGCCCTGTGAGGGCTTTTCAGTTGCCGAGTCAGGAAGCACGATGCCACCGGCGCTGGTGGTTTCCTCTTCCAGCCGACGCACGACAACGCGGTCGTGTAAGGGTCGAATGTTCATTACGCTTTGGTCTCCCAGTTGCTCCAAGAAAGATTTAAGTCCTATCAGAGGCGGATTCCCCTTCAAGCCTTCCAACAAAACGGCCGACTACCCCTGAGCGTTAGCACTCACACGTTGAGAGTGCCAAATCACGCGAGGAATAATAGTGCTGGTGAGGACAGATTCAAGGCCAAATGATGCGAAATCGGCAAAAGAGTGCCTCTTTTTAGGCGATCCTGTAGAAGCCTAATCCGACTCTCGTCCATTTTTTGAATCATTGCGACTGAGAACCTCGCCTTCAATCACATCATCTACGGGCTGAGTGCGTCGGTCTGCGCGGTGAGAATGAGGCCGGTTGTGAACAGATGTGGTGAAGCGAGCCTGAACCTGAACGTTTTGTATCAACCATCGCGCCACGGCGGCACGACTCGGCGGGAATAAGAAGAGGAAGCCGATGCTATCGGTAACGAAGCCGGGGGTAATCAGCAGCGCGCCCGCCACGGCAAGCAGCACCCCTTCGGCCATCTCGATAGCCGGTAGCTGTCCCCCCTGCAGGCGAGAAAGCCCTCGAGTCAGAGTCGCCAACCCCTGCTGGCGGAGCAGCGCGACGCCGATCACCGCGGTAAGCATCACCAAACCGATGGTGGGCAGCGCATCTATGTAGCCAGCCACCTCGATTAGCAGATACATTTCCAGGATGGGCATGAGGAAAAATAAAAGAAGCCAGGGCATTTTTTGCCCTCCTTTGCCGTTGCACAGAAAGACTGGGGGCCGGTCCTCCGCAAATCAACCCTCTATTAACAAGTACGCATGAGGACGCCGGTGTGACCGATGACAAAGCGGAAAGAATATGGCGGGTGGTCGCCGAAATTCCTGAGGGCTTTGTGGCGAGCTACGGCCAGGTGGCGAACCTTGCCCAGCTTCCGGGTTACGCCCGTTTCGTGGGTAAGACCCTAAGCCAACTGCCTAAAGACACCCGCCTACCCTGGCATCGAGTGGTCAAAGCAACGCTAGAGCTGGCTCAGCGCGACTCAAACGCTATGGCAAAACAGCGACAGCTCCTGGCTGCTGAGGGGGTGACTTTCCGAGGCAGCCGTGTCGAATCAAGACACCGATGGCGCTTGTTGCCCATTCCAGGGAGCGACCCAGATCAGCAGTAGCATCCCCGGTATGGCCAGCCCAGCGCTGAGCCAGAAAAAATCCACCCACCCCATACTGTCCACGATGATGCCGCTCACTGCCCCGGTAACGAGACGCGGCGTCGACGCAAGGGCCGTGAAAAGAGCAAGCTGGGTGGCCACGGCGACGCGCGATGTTTCTCGTGCAATGAAGGCCACGTAGGCTGCGGTGCCCATACCCACTCCTAAATACTCAGCGCCAATAACTATGGAGAGCATCCAAATTTCCGGCGTCGCCGCTGCCGCCAACCAAACGAACCCAAAAATGGTAATCCACTGTAAAAAACCAAAAACCCAGAGCGCGCGATTGATGCCAATACGAAAAATGACCATAGACCCGAGAAAAGCCCCCACAATCGCTGGCCAAAAAGCGGCATTCTTCACCACCACGCCAATGACCACTGGATCAAATTTCAAGTCTACGTAAAAGGGAGAGGCAAGGGCCGTTGCCATGTTATCGCCCAGCTTATAAAGCGCCATGAAAGCCAGCATCAATAAAGCAGCACCAATTCCGCGACGCTGAAAAAATTCCACAAAGGGAAGGGTCACTGCGGTTCGCAGATTTGTCGGCGGTGCGACGCCGGTCTGAGGTTCCCTCAGCAACAGCGTGAGGATCAAGCCGAGGCTCATGAAGGCGGCCATCACCGCAAAGTTCAATTCAGAGCTGTACTGCCCCGCCAGAATGAAGCCCAGGGAGCCCGGTATAAAGCCCGACACTCGGTAAGCCTGAACATGGATAGTATTGCCTAACGCCAGCTCGCCGTCGGTTTCTAAAATCTCTCGACGAAAGGCATCGATCACGATGTCTTGGGTGGCGCTAAAAACCCCGATAGCCAGCGTGAGGGCAAAGAGCAGGTAGATGTCTGAGGTGGGTCGCAGCCATCCGAGGGCCGCGATACATAAAATAAGGCTCCCCTGGGTGAGCAACATCCACCCGCGGCGACGCCCCAGTGTGGTTACCTGATATCGCTCCAGCAACGGAGACCATAGAAACTTAAGGGAATAGGGGACTTGGGCCAGAGAGACTAAGCCAATGACCGTCAGGCTAACGCCCTCCAGGCGCAGCCAAAAGGGCACCAACTGGAGCAGCAGATAAAGGGGCAGGCCCGAGGCAAGGCCAAGCCCGACACAAATCAGCATGCGCCGATCGCGCAATACCTCCCAGATCGATTGCTTCTCTACCTCCACTCTGGCGGAACCTAGAGCCTAATCACGAAAGTTATTGAACTGGAGAGGAATGGCTAACTCACTGTCTTTGAGCACCGCCATGGTAGCCTGCAGGTCGTCGCGCTTCTTGCCGGTTACGCGCACTTTGTCACCGTTGACCTGACTCTGCACCTTGAGCTTGGCTTCCTTGATCATTTTGGTGATTTTTCGCGCGCTGTCCTGATCTAACCCCTGAGCCAAGCTGAAGGCCTGACGCTTCACCTTCCCCGCCCCCTCAATGGTGCCGGGGGTCAGAGCCCGACTATCGACGCCCCGCGATGTCATCTTGTCCCGAAGGATGTCCTTAAGCTGACCCAGCTGAAATTCTTCTGGCGCGCTGAGCAATATCTGTTCCTCCTGTAACGCGATGCTCGCCTCGACGCCACGAAAGTCAAAACGGTTGCGTAACTCACGAACCGCCTGGTCCACCGCGTTACTCACCTCGTGCATATCCACTTCCGAGACCACATCAAATGAAGGCATCGACTTCCCCTCTCCCTTATCTGCCCAGAATTATAAAACCGCCTGTTCCACGCTCAGGCGTTGACCAGCGGCGCATTAGAGTTGAAACAGTAGCATTATTGCCAAAGCCTTTACGACCCGAACAGGTTGCCTGATCTGCAGCCAGCGGCGACGATGGCCTTAACGGACAGCAGGAGCCAGACATGAGCCGGATCAATCGTGTGACGACGAAGCAGGGCGATGGAGGGATGACCCAACTTGCTAACGGCACAGCCGTCGCCAAGGTCGACCCCATCATTCGAGCCCTGGGCAGCACAGATGAGCTTAATAGCCACCTGGGCCTGCTTCGCCACCACCATGACGACGAACCGCTGTTGGCCCGTATCCAGCAAGTGCTTTTCGATATTGGTGCCGTCCTGGCCACCGCCGGAGACCACGCCCCCGAGGGCCTGAATTCAGCAACGAAAGCGCTAACGGATGCAGTCGCTCGCCTGAATGCCCAACTACCGGCATTAAAAGAGTTTGTTTTGCCTGGCGGCACGCTTGCTGCGGCCCAATGTCACCTCTGCCGTGCAGTGTGCCGTCGCGCAGAAATTGATTTTTGGTCGGTCATGGCCAGTAAAGATTTCAGCGATCATGCCCAAGTCAACTTGCTTGCTAGCGCAGCCTATCTCAATCGCCTTTCTGACTTCTTTTTCGTGCTAGCCAGGCAGCTGAACGACCTGGGGACTGAAGAACAGTGGCACGGTCCTAAAGCGACAGATGCCTGATATCGCCCAAGAGCTTGACCATCAGCTGCATAAAGTTGCCCCCATCCACGCCATTGATCACCCGGTGATCGTAGGACAGGCTGAGCGGTAGGTGCTGGCGCGGGACGAAGGCGTCACCCTGCCATACTGGCCTTATCTGGGTTCTACCGACCCCCAGAATGGCGACCTCCGGTGCGTTGATGATGGGACTGAAACCCGTTCCTCCTAGGCGTCCCAGGCTGGACACAGTAAACGTACCGCCGCGCATTTCATCTAGCCCCAGCTTCTTTTTCTTCGCGCGTTCAGCAACATCGACGACCGCAGCGGCCAACTCCCAGACACCCATCTTGTCAGCATCAGGTATCACCGGCACCACGAGACCCTCGGGCGTATCCACGGCAACCCCAATGTTGAGGTAACGCTTGTAGACCAGGGCGGTGCCGCCTTCCTCCAGGGAGCTGTTGAATTTCGGCATGTCGAGCAGAGCGGCGGTCACTGCCTTAATAATAAAGGGTAGCGGACTTAACCCCAGGCCACGCCGGGCGGCCTCGGCCTTTAGACTTGATCGAAAACGCTCTAGGTCATCCACATCAGCCAGGTCATGCTGGGTAACATGGGGAATGTTGACCCAGTTTCGATGCATATTTTTAGCGACCTGAACCTGAATTCGGCTGAGGTCCTCCACCTTAACCTCTCCAAAACTGGCGTGGTCGACCTTGGGCAGCGCGGGTAAGCCGCCCGACGCCGTCGTCCGCTGCAGCTTCACATGCCGCTTTATATCTTCCTTGGTAATCCGGCCACCTCGCCCGCGACCCTGGACACCGTCGAGAGAAACACCCAATTCCCGAGCCAGCAGCCGCGCCGCAGGGCCGGCATACGCCTCAGCGGAGGCTGTCTCGTCGCGTGGCTTGACCGCTTGCGAGTCCTCGTGGCGCTGAGTTGATGGAGCAGGCGTTGCCGAAGGTTGGCGCGTTTGCTGCGCCACGGAAGGATTGGTAATGCCATCTGGCTGCGAAGTAGTCGAGACCACGGCGAGCAAGGCACCGCTGCGCACCTGATCGCCCACCTTGACGCCCACCTCCACTACGTCGCCAACCACCTCTGAGGGCACTTCCATGGAGGCCTTATCCGACTCTAGAACCACCAACAGGTCCCCCAAATCGAGACGGTCTCCTACGGCCACGGCAATCTCAATGACCTCAACCTGTTCAATATCCCCCAGGTCAGGGACCAGCACCTCAATCGAGACAGGGTCAGAGGCAGCCACTTGGCTTGGCTTGTCCTGAGCTGGCGGGGTAGCACTCGTGGGCTCGGAGGGTTGCTCGGCGGTCACACCGCTAGCCGACGCGCTAGCGATGTGAGCAATGACCGCCCCGTTCTCCAGCACATCACCAAGCCCAACTAAGATTTTTTCGATCACACCCTCCGTCCCCGCGGGGACTTCCATGGAGGCTTTATCCGATTCAATAACAATCAACGCGTCATCAGCTGTCACGTGCTGACCTGCCGTGACACAGATTTCGGTGACCTCGACCGATTCGATATCCCCTAAATTTGGAATCAGTATATCCACGCTTTGCCTCTTAGATGGCGGCGCCCCAGACAACTTGGCATCAGCTCAACCTAGGGCTAGGCCGCGAATCGGTGACCCCCGCAGCGGCTCGGGCCTCATCAAGCAGCTTCTTGTCTACCGTTCCCGCTCGCCACAACAGGGTAAGTGCCGTGACAACGATATAGTCATCGTTGACCTCGAAGAACGCCCGCAGACGCTCTCTGGTATCGCTGCGGCCAAAGCCATCGGTCCCCAAAACGTGATAGGGCGCCTGGATGGCCGCCCGCAGCGGCTCGGCCAGCGCCTTCATGTAATCCGAAACTGCAATGACCGGTGCTGTTTGCCAATCCCCCTCATTCAAGCAGGCGCCCACATGGGTTTGATCAAGATTCGGCGTGCCAGCGAGCAAGCCCTCACGCTGAGCATCCTGAATCTCCCGACCCAGTTCGGTAAAGCTGGTCACGCTCCAGACCTGAACCTGGAGACCATAGTGTTCGTTGAGTACCCCGGCGGCACGACGCGCTTCCTGGAGCAGGGCACCACTGGCCAAGAGACGCACTCGGGCAGGGCCCTTTGCCTTGAGTGTCTCTAGGCAGTACATCCCGCGAATGATGTGGTTCTCAGCGCCCTCGGGCATGGCAGGGTGCTCATAGGGCTCATTGCCTAGGGTGAGGTAGTAGTACGTCGGCGCACCCTCGACAAACATATGCTCCAGACCACGGCGAATGATTACAGCAAGTTCAAAGCTATAGGCAGGGTCATAGCTGATGCAGTTAGGCACCGTAGCCGCGAGCAGGTGGGAATGTCCGTCTTGATGCTGCAGGCCCTCGCCGTTGAGGGTCGTGCGCCCAGAGGTGCCGCCCAGCAAAAACCCCTTGGCCTGCAGGTCACCGGCCGCCCAGGCGAGATCGCCAATTCGCTGGAAGCCAAACATCGAATAAAAGATATAAAAGGGCAGCAGCGTATATTGATGGTTAGCGTAAGAAGTTGCTGCGGCCATCCAAGCCGCAAAGGCCCCGGCTTCGTTTATGCCCTCTTCTAATACCTGACCGTTCTTGGACTCTCGATAGGCGGCCAGGGCATCGGCATCTTCGGGTTCATAGAGTTGGCCTGCAGAGGAGTAGATGCCGAGCTGGCGGAACAGACCCTCCATTCCAAAGGTGCGTGCCTCGTCGGGAATTATGGGGACGATACGTTTACCCAGATTCTTGTCTCGCAAAAGCACGGCAAGAATTCGCACAAAGGCCATTGTGGAGCTAATCTTGCGTTCACCACTGCCTTTCAGCTGGGCCTCAAAGGCAGCCAGGGGTGGCAGGGAGATAGTATCCGTCGCCTTTAGCCTGCGGGGGATCGAGCCCCCTAAGGTGTCACGCCTTGCCCGCATGTAGACCATTTCGGGGCTGTCCGAATCCGGTCTATAATAGGGCACCTCACGAAGCTGCTCATCACTAAGCGGGACATCAAAACGGTCCCTAAAGTACCTGAGCTCCTCCTCCTTCAGCTTTTTGACCTGGTGGGTCGTATTTTCAGACTCCCCCGCATCGCCCATGCCGTAACCCTTGACCGTCTTGGCAAGAATCACCGTTGGCTGGCCCTTATGGTGAACGGCTGCGTGATAGGCCGCGTAAATTTTATAGGGGTCATGGCCTCCGCGATTCAGCCGATAGATATCGTCGTCAGAGAGGTGCTCAACCAGCTTGAGCAAATCCGGGTGCTTGGAAAAGAAGTGATCGCGGACATAGCCACCGCCCTTAGCTTTGAAGTTTTGAAACTCGCCGTCCACGGTAAGATCCATCTGCTCCTGGAGCAGTCCTTGGTCGTCTTGGGCGAGCAACGAGTCCCAGTGTCGCCCCCAAATAACCTTAATCACATTCCAGCCCGCGCCCCGGAAATTGCCTTCCAGCTCCTGGATGATCTTGCCGTTGCCTCGAACCGGACCGTCGAGACGCTGAAGATTGCAGTTCACCACGAATATGAGGTTGTCCAAGCGCTCCCTGCCGGCTAGGGACAGCGCTCCCAGGCTTTCTGGCTCGTCACATTCTCCATCACCGATGAAAGCCCAAACCTTACGCTGCCCCATGGAGACCAGCTCGCGGTTTTCTAGGTATTTCATAACGTGGGCTTGATAGATCGCCTGCAGCGGTCCGAGCCCCATAGACACTGTTGGAAACTGCCAATAATCCGGCATCAACCAGGGGTGTGGATAAGATGACAGCCCGTCACCGTCTACTTCGCGTCGAAAGTTATCGAGCTGACTTTCCGTTAGGCGTCCCTCTAGAAAAGAGCGGGCGTAAATCCCAGGAGACGCATGCCCCTGAAAGTAAATGAGATCGCCTTCTTGCGACGCACCGGATGCTCGGTGTCCGTCCCCCTGGTTCTGAATGGGTGCCTTGAAAAAGTGATTGAAGCCCACGTCGTATAGCGTTGCCGACGAGGCAAAGCTGGAGATATGCCCCCCCAGGTCGCCCGGGCGACGATTCGCACGCACAACCATGGCCAGAGCATTCCATCGAATTAGGCTTCGGATACGACGTTCCATAAAGAGGTCGCCGGGCATGGCGACCTCCTGACTTACCGGAATAGTGTTTCGGTAGGGCGTGGTCAGGGGATTGGAAGATCTCGCACCCTGCTGGTCCAAGGGGATTGAGAGGCGTCGCAACAGCGTGCTGGCAGCATCAACGCCATAGCGCTGGATGACGTCGTCCAGGGCCTCCATCCAGTCGCGCACCTCATCGCGGTCCAGCTCCGCCGTCTGATCTGAGGCCTTGACGTCATTACCTTGCAATCGATTATTCCTTATCAGCCAGTCGCAGCGGTATTGGTTTGTTGTCGCGAAAAAACTCTGGTCAAAACCCTGGGCCAATCGAAGCCTCCTCCGGGGTCCTGCTTTCGCCCTGGAGCGATCTCAAGATGACCGACGATCGCGTTGGCGGAGAGGCTGGGATAACGCTGAAGCAGATCGCCACAAACGGTGATCAGCGTTTGGTATTGGGGCTCAGTGAAGGGCACCTCGGGGGTCCCCTCCAGCTCAATCCCAATACTGAAATCGTTACACTGACGACGCCCCTGCCAGCTGGAGATGCCGGCGTGCCACGCACGTTGATCGAAGGCAACAAATTGATCGATGGCACCGCCACGGTCGATCATCAGGTGGGGCGAAACGTGCAGCCCACGCAAATCCTCAAAGCTTGGATGAGCATCGCAGTTAAGCGCGTTGCAAAATAGCGCGGCCGGCAGGCCGGTGCCGAACTCCCCCTCCGGTAGCGAGACGCAGTGCACGACGATCAACTCTGGAAAAGCGCCTTCAGGGCGCGCATCGCAGTTGCTGGACGCCTGCCAGCGAGCACCTTTAAGTAAATGTTGGGCATTGATCATTTGATCAAACCTTATCACAGTTGCAAATGGGAAGAGGTCGACCCGTTCACGCTCCTCGCATGCCGCCCCCTTGTTTTCGTGCCATGGGCCTGGGCAAAATTTTATCGTCCTCGTCACCCCTCCAGCATTCCTGAACGGGGCCTGATACGCTCAGGACTATAATCTCCTTCAGCCCACGAAGAGTCTTCTCGCGCTTCGGGGTATCATATGACCCAAGCTTTATATTGACGCTGTATCGAAAAATGCCTACGCCCAAACACTCTCTTGATGCTGAGCTGCTGGAGGCCGCTATCCTCCAAAATGTAACATCCGCGATCCATGAGGACATCGGTCAGAGCGATATCTCGGCCGAACTCATCGGTCCTTCCGTCCAGGCAGAGGCTGAGGTCATCAGTCGCGATCCAGGCGTATTTTGCGGTGCCGCCTGGGTTGTTGAGACCCTGCGCTGTATCGACCCGACCATTACCGTTGCTTGGTCCGTTGCCGATGGTGACGACGTCAACCCTAACCAAAGATTATTTACCCTTCAAGGTGGGGCTCGACAGCTTCTCAGCGCAGAAAGAACGGTGCTTAATTTCGTCCAGTTACTGTCCGGCACAGCCTCTAGGACTCGGGCCTATGTTCAGCTCATTGAGGGTACGGGCTGTCGTTTGTTGGATACCCGCAAAACGGTTCCCGGTTTACGCATGGCGCAGAAATATGCCGTGCACTGTGGCGGTGGCACCAATCACCGAATCGGACTGTTTGATGCCTTTCTGCTGAAGGAGAATCATATTTTAGCGGCGGGAGATATTCGCACCGCCGTGACCCGGGCACGATCCCACCGGCCGGGCTTGCCGGTTGAGGTAGAGGTTGAGAATTTAGAGGAGCTGGACCAGGCAATGGCAGCCGGGGCGGATATCGCCCTGATCGACAACTTCTCAATTGATCAAACGCGAACGGCAGTGGCCCAAAGCCGTGGCAAGATTGTGCTTGAGGCATCGGGCAACATCACCATGGAAAGCATCCGTGCCATTGCCGAGACGGGCGTGGACTATATCTCCTGCGGCGACCTGACCAAGCGAGTGCAGCCCTTGGACCTTTCCATGCGTTTCGTGATGAGTCGTTGACGGGACACAAACTCTGACAGCGGTACAGCGCCGCACGAGTCATCCTTTTCTAAGGCTGTCACGCCCTACGGCTGTCGCGTCGCCGTACCGTCCTCCTTTCAGTCCTCCAGCGCTGAAGAAAAAGCTGCCAAGCGCCCATCTATTGGCGTTTTGATCTCCAACCCCAGCAGTGCCATCACCAAGGGATAAACGTGCACGTTTTCGATCACCGGCAGCCGCGAGCCTGCCTTGATGCGCGGACCGACCGCGTAAAGGATGCCGTTCATGGTCGGAGTCTCTGCAGGCAAATAACCATGAACACCAGGCGGGGGTTTGCGCCCCTTACGAGAAATGCTGATGTACCCCGGCGCATCAATCACCGCTATAAGATCCGGTGTTCGCGGCCCACCCGCGCGAAGCATTGAAAACGCTGGAGGCCTGGACCCGGAAAAAAGCTTCAGTCCATCGATTTTGCCCAGGCGATCAGCCGTCTGACGAATGAGCGCCTGGTCATCCGAATAAAAATAGGTCACCGGTCCGCCAGGCAGAATCCGGTTTTCTCCCCGCCAGGCAGACAAATTCAGGTGATCGCTGAGATAAACGATCGCCTCGTCGGTAATTTGCTGCATGCCGTGATCAGACACCACGATCAGGTGGGTCTCGAAGGGCAACTCAGCCAGGCCTTGGCGTAACTTACCCAAGTCGGCATCGGCACTGGCAACGGCGTCGCGTACCTGACGACTCTCGGGGCCATGTCGATGTCCTACCGAATCAACGCTGGAGAAATACAGCGTGACGAAGGAGGGTCTTTCGTCTGCGGGCAGGGCCAGCCATTCAAGCACCGTGTCGACGCGCACCGCATTGGGGATTCCCCCGTTATAGCGCCTGTAACGGCTGGGCCGAATATTTTGAATGGCCGCTTCGCTGCCCACCCAAAAATAGCTCGCGGCCCGTTTCCCGGCCCTCTCCACCGCCACCCAAAGGGGTTCACCGCCATACCAGGTGCCGTCCGTTATTTTTTCACTGTCTCCCAGTCGATAGGTCTGCCCGCGCTGGCGGTCATAAAAGGCATTGCCAATGATGCCGTGATGCCCTGGATACAGGCCCGTCGCTATGCTGTAGTGATTAGAGAAAGTGCTGCTGGGGAAGACGGGCATCAGCCCTTGGGCTTTTAGACCCTCGGCAGCCATCTGTTCTAGATTCGGCGCACTCGCCAACGCTGAGTAGTCATGCCGAAACCCATCCAGGGACAACAAGATAACCACGGGCTCCTGAGCGACTGCCACATCGTCGGCGCACACGCCTGACGGGCTGAAGAACAGGACGACCCAGGCGAAGTTAAGGATTCTAAACCTCATCTCTTTCCCCTTACCGCTACCGTTTTTATGAACTGGCAAGCCTACAGTTTGATATCAAAACGCTGGCGAACCTCTTCGCCAAGCGCCTGCTTCAGTGGTGACAGCCAGGGCTCATAATTCTCCCAGGTGTCCAAGGAGGATCTGAAAATTGGCTGTCTGACTTGCTCCGAACTGGGCGTTTTGACGCTTCGCTCGGTCTTATGAAACGCCACGCAGGCCTCCTCAAAGGGCAGGCCACAAAATGCCAGCAACCGCGCGACCTGTCCACGCAGGTCATCCACCACATCCTCGTGCTGAACGCGCAATATGAATCCTGGCATCACCCTATCCCAGTGATCCATAAGCTCTACATAGTCGCGGTAATAGTGACCGATGTCGCCCAGGTCATAGGAGAACTCCTGGCCTTCGGCAAAGAGCTGCTTAAAGCCACTAAAGCAGCAGGACAGCGGATGACGCCGAGCATCGATAATTTTTGCATTGGGAAGAATGAGCTTGATCAGCCCGATGTGCCGAAAGTTATTCGGCATCTTGTCCACGAAGAACGCCGCATCACCGCGGTGAATCTGCGTGTCGGCAATATACTGATCCCCAAACCGGGTCCTTTCTTCCATCGTGAGATCGGCTAACACCGCCGGATAGCCCCCCGAGCCCCGGCTTTTTCGGCGCAAGCTTTGGGATAGCGATAGAATGTTGGGCAGCTCCGAGGTGCCGTCCACCATGCTGTGTGAAGACAGTATCTGCTCAATCAGCGTGGAGCCCGCCCTGGGCAGCCCCAGCACAAAAATCGGCGCGGAAGAGGCGTTGCCGCCTTGGTTTTCCTCGGCTAGAAGACTCGCTGTGCAGACCCGCTGGGTATCCTGGAACTCGACCCGCATTTTCTCCGCATCGTACCGACTCTGAATCTTTTTTTGGCGATTGCCCTCTGCGTAGTAGCCAAAGGCACGCTCATAATCTGCGGCATCCTCGTGGGCCTTGCCCAGGGCAAAATTCAGATAAACCCGCCCACTGGGGCTCAGATTGCGGTTATTTTCCTGCTGCCCCATCAGCTGAAGTTCCTCATCAGTAAAGCGGTAGGTCTTTAGATTCGCTAGAGAGTAAAAGGCCTCACCGTGATCTGGGTTGTGCTCGTATGCAGAACGATAGGCGTCTATGGCGGCCAGGGATTCGCCCTTGGTTTTCAGCGCATGGCCCTTGGTGGTAAGGGTCGCGGCATCCCCAGGCACCTGCGCTAAAACCTCGTCCAAGAGAGTGAGTGCGGCCTCTATCTTCCCTGTTTGCATCAGCTCAATGGCGTAGATCGATTTGAACTGAGGATTTTGAGGTTGCCGATCGAAAAGACGTTTGGCCTGGGCCAGCGCCGCCTCGAATTTTTGGCGCTTCCTTAAAACCTGGACCAAGTCTATGTGGGCGGGAACGTGCTCCGGCGCAAACTGAGTAGCGCTATCGAGCAAGAATTCGGCGTCATCGAGAATACCAAGCTTGACGCCGATCTCTGCCAACAAGCGCATGCCCTCCACATTGCGCGGCGCTTTCTGCAGGAAGGCACGACAAATTTCTTCGGCTTTAATCAGCTTATTCTGGGAGATCAGTTCGATCACTGAGATGAGGGGGGCAGGCAGCGCCTCCAGGTGTTCGAGCCTCGCTCGCAGATGAATGGCCCGGCGCGAATCCCCTTGGGCATCACAAATTTTGAGGGATTCACGAAGGCTTGCTAGCAGCGCCGGGTTGAGCTGGAGCGCGCGTTCGTAGGCCACCAGCGCGTCCTGCCAGGCGCCGACATCCCGATGCACATGGCCTGTTTCCTGGAAGGCGCGGCTGTGAGAGGGAGCAAGCAGCCTGAGCCGCTCTAGAACGTCCAGCGCGTCTTCGTATCTGCCTTGGTATCGCAAGACAACGGCGAGGGCATAAAGGGCCTCTACCTCCCTAGGATTCTCAGCCAGTAAGGTCTCAAGATCTCTCAGCGCTTGATCCAGCTCTCCCGCCGCGATCTTAGCCTGGACCTCGTTAAGCTTTGGCAAGCATCAACTCCATAGCGTCTAAACTGAAGCTGGAAAGCATAGCGCTTCGGTCAAGAAACGCCATGCTTCCTAGTACAGAGCTATCTAGAAGTCGAGAGCAAGCCTCAGACCAATCGTTCTTGGGCGCACGTAGGACACTCGCTCACGGTCGTAGCCAAAGCTATTGGACAGCTCGGCCATCTCGTCTAGCAAATTATCCACATAGAGCTCTGCACGCCACTGGTCTTTGCTCACGCCGGCTGACACTCCGACGAGAGTCCAGCCATCAACCTCTGCGTTGTTCATCCCGATGACGTCACTCCTGGAATCCGCGGAGAAACTCACGTGGGGCATAACATGCATATTCAGGCCATCGCCCTGGGTCCATTCGTACCGGGCACGCAGGTTACCCTGGAAGTTCGGCGCGAACGCCAGGTCGTCCCCGACCTGTACGTCGTTCGTTGGCGTGATGACGGTCGTGATCTCCGTGTTCAAGACGGAAAATGCCCCCGCCACGGTCAGGTTAGCGCTAGCGTTCCAGACAAAGTCCCCCTCGACGCCGGTGATTTCTGCATCCGCCGCGTTATCTGAGAAAAACAGATTGGTGATGCTTGGATCGAAAATCGTGGTCTGTAGGTCTTCAATCTCAACGAAGAAGACGCTGCCGTTGAAGCGCAAAGCTCGATCCATTAAATCAAGTTTCCAACCCGCCTCGTAGTTAACAACCGTGTCGGTTTTCAGGGCGAAAGGCACGATAAAGCCGTTTGGTCCCTCAGCGCCCCCGGGCCGATTGAGCAGCCCTGGCCGGAATCCTTCAGACCAGGTCAGGTAGAGCAACGTGTCCGCATCCGGCGTATAGCTGAGACTCAGCTTGCCGATGGTGCCGTCTGTCGCAGCGGTATCCGGTGCGGATACGGCGCCGGCAATGGCTGGCGATGTATCGGCGTCAATGTCAGCTGCGGTGTAGGTGAGGCGATCTGCATCCGTACAGGTGCCCACAAAGGTAAACTGGCCGTCGCCATTGTATAGATCACTGATGTCGGTTCCGTAGGCGTTTTCATCCGAACCGCCAGCGTTACAGAAAGAGCTGTTCGCACTGCCTTCCATATCTACTTCGATATCGTAGTAGCGCAGACCGGCCGTCAGAGCAAAGGACTCGTTGAGTTGCCAGGTGGCCTCACCAAATACGCCTCTTTGATCGTCAGTCCGCTTAATGTCATTCCGGAACAACACGCCTTCTGGGAAGGGACCAGGGTCCGAGTGATATCCGGTCATGAATGGATAGTTATCGGGGAACCCGCCATAGGGAGCCGCCAAAACCGCACCAGGGTAGGTGAAGTCATTCAGCTCGGTCAGTTCCGTGCCGCTCATAAACAGGCCGCCGGTGAGGTATACCGATCGATCATCAGGCGTGCTGACGCGAATCTCATGGGACCAAACTTCGGTCCCTGTCCGCGAATGGACAAACATATTGGGCGCTTGGCAGGTTCCGGTGATGGCGTTTTCGCCTGGGTATGAAACCGTGCCATCGCATAGGTAGTAAGGAAGATACTGCCCAACGAACAGGTAATCCGTGTAGTCGATGGTCTGTTCTGCTTCACGATCCGTAAAGGCGCCGGTATAGAGCACCTCAAGTTCAGCAACCCGACCTTCAAGCGTCCAGCTGAAATTCGTGAACTCGTCCTCCAGATCGTCATCGGAAAAACGCTGGATTTCGAAATCACCAAGGTCGGGGTCCGCGAAGAAGACGCCATCCGAATTGATAGATTGCTGCATGAATGAAGCGCTAGCCGTCCAGTCTTCAGTCAGATCGAGCATGGCACTAAGTCGACCACCGGTATAGGACGTCTCATTCACATCATCCTCAACCAGCGCATGGGCGTCGATCAGGGTCGCGCCGCTCAAGACTGCCCCGGCCTGAGAACCGGCTCTGCTCTCAGACACCGCCACGCCGTTGGCTCGTTCCACCCCCTCAGCTCGAAAACGCGCACTGTCGCTGATGTCGCGAGTGCCCGCCACTTGGTCGATATAGCCTCCCTGGGTATCCGAGTAAACGACTCCGCGCAACGCGAATCGATCACTGACCGCCAGGTTGAACATCGCCTCAATCTTATTGCTGGCCTCACCGCCCCGAGTGGTGGCCAAGCCCACATCTACGCTGCCGTAATTGCCCGTGGTATCTGCTTTGTTTGTAATAAGACGCACGTTGCCTGCCTGGGCGCTGGCACCGAAGAGCGTGCCCTGAGGACCTGCAAGAACCTCGATTCGGTTGAGGTCAGCGGCGTAGACATCCAAGTTACGCCCCGGTTGAGCGATGGGCTGCTCGTCCAGGTAAAAGGCCACGTTCGGAGCCAAACCAGCCACTCCTGCAGTGGTAAGGCTTGGCGTGGTGGAGGCTAACCCTCTTATATAGATGGTGTTTTGACCCGGACCACTACCCCCAGCGGTGACGCCTGGAAGTTGAATCAAGTATTCCTCAAAATTGCTGATGCCCAGATCATCCATAGCGTCCTCGGTCAGCGCCTGTACCGAGACGGGTACATCCTGCAAGGGGACTAATCTCTTTGTTGCGGTAACAAGGACCTCTTCGATGGCTAGGCTCTCACTTGCCACGGCACCTGATGTGCACATTGTGGCGATCGCTGCTGCTACGGCCCTACTCGTCTTACTCCGTTGAAAGTTCACACTCTCTCCTATTTTCAATGATCTGTTCGTTGGTATAGGGAAGAAGGCACCTCCCTAAAATATCTAGACTTCAAAATATTCGTTGCCTAAGGAATATAACGTTTCCCTTAAGAATCTCCGACGTAACCTGGTACTTGTTGGTGCGCGAAATTACTCGATCCTCGTGTTCTCTAGGAATAAATAAGCCTTTCCGTCACCCGTTGAGATACTCTAAACTCTTTAGCGTTCTAATTTTTATTTTCAACCGCCAAGACTAAACGGTCGTGGGCAGAAAGCAAGTCATTAGAGCTATAAGGAATTTGGGAGATTCCGGCATTGGCGTGAGTTTTTTCGCGATATAGCAGGCGGCGTTATTTTTCTTTTTCCCCAAAAGGAGCAAGATACGCCAAATTTTGATGGGCTCACTGACAAGGGGCCATTGATCCGAAATCACACGGGTAGCCAGCAGGTTAGCAAATGAGTCAAGAAGTTGAAGTTCTAATCACCATCAGGCAAATCATTCGCGCCACGGATCTGTATTCGCGCCAACTTAGTAAGAAAGTGGGTCTGACTGCGCCTCAGCTTTTGCTGCTTCAAACGGTGCAGGATATGGGCGCAGTGGCGATCTCAAAGCTGTCCACGGAAGTGAGCCTGAGCCAGGCGACGGTGACCAATATTCTTGATCGGCTTGAAGCAAGGGGCTTGATCGCACGGCATCGAAGCACGCTGGATAAAAGGGTCGTGCATGCGACGCTGACCGAATCAGGAAAGAAAATGATCGCCTCTGCGCCGACACCGCTCCAGGACGTCTTTTGTTCGGCCTTCGATAAGCTTCAGACCTGGGAGCAGTCGATGATTGTTGCCTCCCTGCAGCGGGTTGCTTCTATGATGAATGCCGAACACATCGACGCATCCCCAATGCTGCACGTCGGAGTGGCCGACGAGGCACCTTTGACAGAGCAGCAGTAGCCATTCGCCAAGAGCCCTCTTACCCGCTGCTACTCGCTTCTACCCGCTCTCCCCTTTTCTCATCCAGGGGTCGGGTGCTGGGCCTTTCCTACAGGTTCAATTAGGCGCACTCAAAGCAAGTGACCCAGGACCGGTGTACACTCGACTTCGGGGCGATAAGATCGACTCCACATGGTTGCTGGAGATGAACAACTCCGGTTATACGCTGCGGGGAGCAGCACAAAAACAAGGAAAAAAGATGAAAGCATTTATCCTGGGCGTCTTCGCCACCCTTCTCAGCGTCTCGGTTTCGGCTGAGCCCGTTATGACCCTAATCACCTTAAACACAGACGATCCAGCCGGTTACCGCGACTGGGCTATGAACAGTGCAGAAACCATTGGCGAGGCCAACGCCGCCATGGCGGGGGGCCTGTGCTCACCCAGAGCTGGCGCGGAGGAAATGGGCGACCTGTATCTCTGGACGCTCTTCGATTCCCAGAAAACGGCATGGTCTGCAGACCCAATGAATCCTGCGGTTGCCGCTGAGGTTGCGAAGATCCCTGTCAATCGAACCGTCCGAGACTGGGACACCTATCGAGTCGTGCGCCAGGCCGATACGCTCTCTGAGAAGAGCTACGCCTGGAACATCATGGTCAAGACATCGGATACCGGGGCCTATTTGACTGCCATCGACAGCCTCTACGCTGCCATGCAGGACAATGGCTTTGACGACATCTCGATGCAGGTCTTCGCGGCCGATACCGGGCGCTGGGCGGGCAGCATCATGGTATCCATGAGCGCGTCATCCCCATCTCGTCTGGGAGAGGCCATGGATGCGCGCACCGAGTCTTGGTTCTCGGAAATTCTCGCTGGGCTTGGCAGCATCCGTGAATACCAGTACGGATGGGGCTTGGCGTGCGAGACGTTCTACGCAGCCCAGTAGCTCTTTGATCGCCACGGTTCACTGGCGAGGCCAGCCTTTCCGGTGAATCGCACCCCGGGGACTTGATGCCCGGACGATCTAGCAACCAAAAACAAAGCCAAAGTAGCCAAAGAGTATCTTATGAGCAGATTTTTTCTTCTCGTTGTGACCATGTTTTGCGCTCAGTTCAGTTTCGCTGAGAGCCTCGAGAGTAGAGAGGTCAATGTCGCCCTTGTCATCAACGAAATTCGCGATATCGATATCAGCAGGAGTCATCTTAATGCCGTAGCCGAAGTATTAATGAGTTGGGATTCCAACAACTCGGTCGCTCGGGAGCCCGGTCCGCTCAACACGCCAAAAACTCTGTCCGGTGCCGACCTGGAGGCCTTCCTCGCCGCCCAGTGGACACCGGAATTCTACGTGACCAACGCCGAAGCGCCGCGAGAGACTATCGTTCGCTCCGCCAGTCTCTACGACGACGGCAGGGTAGAGTACTTTGAAAAATTTCGTGCAACGCTCACCGTTGACGCAGGGATTCCCTCCTACCCCTTCGGAGAGCTGGACACCCAGCTGGAACTGCGCGCTTATACTCACCCCGCAGCAGAGCTCCGCTTTCTGCCGGAGTCATTTTCTCTCGGCCATGAATCCGGAGAGGAGTCAGTGGTCAAGGGTAACTGGAGTGCGGTGGGTCACCGGGCGGAGGCTGTAGAAGCAGCTGGGTTACGCCAAGGCGGGAAGATGCTGTTCTCGGGCATCGTCTACCACACCGCCATCACTCATGACTTTCTAGATATCGCCCAGAAGATCTTTATCCCGCTCATATCGCTCATCTTTATTTCACTCTTTATCAACCGGTTTTGCTCTTTGCGGCATAGCGAGATGGACAACGGTGACTGGCGAATTGGCGGACAGCTGACCCTTTTGCTCACGGTCTTCGCGCTGCGCTTTTCCGTATCCGATGAAATCCCGCTAACGCACTACATCAACCTGTTGGATGCGGTATTTATCTCTTCCTCTGTTATCGTGGTCATCAATCTCATCACCAGCATTTTTATCATTCACCTCTATCAGTCAGGCAAAGACACGGCCGGGCAGCGAGCTGAATCTCTCTCCCAGGTTGCCCTTCCGGGTCTCACCCTTGTTCTGACACTCTGGTGCCTAAGCTTTCTAGGCACCTAGCCAAGATCCTATTCAAGATGAGGTCATCCCTCCTTCCCAAAGCGCCCTGGCCTATCGCTGGCCGGGCACTTGCTTGACAGGCTACGCACGCCTCCTCCAAGGTTCCTCGTGAGAGGAGAGCGCTTATGAATCAGAAACTTTGCATCCTGGTGATTGGTTTTTGCCTGTCGGCCTGCGGGGGCGGGTCCGGCGGAAGCGCCCCACCCGGTCAGGACCCATCAGAACAGCAAACGGGCGATACAAGACACTGGGACTTAGAGCGGGCCAGCGCGGATTCCGTGGCTGCGAATGAGGCCGCCGTGGACGATCTGATCGATTATCTATTTACCGACGCAGCGACCCAGTCAGTTCTCGTTAGCAAGGATGGCTATGTCATCGGGGAGCGCTATGCGGATGGCACTGATGAGAACACCTACGGCACCAGCTGGTCGGTGGCCAAGAGCTTCTATAGCGCTGCTGTTGGTATCGCGATAGATGAGGGCGCGATTGAATCCGTTGATCAGCAAGCGAGCGATTTTTTAACCGAATGGCAGGGGACGGATAAAGAAGACATCACCATCAAGCAAATTTTGCAGATGCGTTCTGACTACCCGGTAGGCGATGAAGTGTTCTTTGCCACAGACCAAAGCGAGTTCGCCATCTCGTACGCGCTCGCCGAAACCCGGGATAACTCATTTCGCTACTCGAATGCCAACACCCAGCTCATTGAACCCATTCTGCGCCGAGCCACCGGCGTGACCGCAGATGAATATCTCGGGCAAAAATTGCTGACGCCCCTTGGCGTGGAAACCGCAGAAGTGGGCTTCTGGCGGGATGCCACCGGCGAGAACCCCATGACCTACTGCTGTCTTGATATGAAACCGGAGGTTTTTCTTCGTTTTGGCTTACTCTTTGCCCGGGAGGGCGTCTGGGACGGGCTGCAGATCATCTCAGAAGATTATGTGAACGACGCCCTCACACCGGAAGGGTACTACGGGTATCAATGGTGGATGTTCAATGAAGCCTTCTTTGGCACTGAGCAGCCTGCTGACATCAAAGCTGCTCAAGGACTACACGGCCAAAAAATTTATGTCTGGCCGGATCAGGATATCGTGGTTGTCGTCATGACCCTGTACGAGCACTTATTCAATCAAGGCTTTGTGCTAGACCTTCAGGGTGAGACCCCCAATAATTTTCCGAACACCTGCGAGGCACGCAATCTCTGCTCCTGGTCGGAAGGCGACGTTGTTCCACAGGTCGGACAAACGGGGATTCCCACCCTGATCGCTGCGCTGGTCACCGCTGAATGACGCCCTTGATGAGACGGCGATAGATGACGATCTTTTAACATTTCGCAGCATCGTTTCGGGTACGATGACGACGGAATAAACAACAACTTAAGAGAGGAATTTAGATGAGAGAAATACTCTTTTTTACCCTATTGCTGATCAGCGGAACTGCCCTCGGCGGGCATCACGAAATGGCGAAGGGCGAAGATCACACCTCGGCAGCTTGGCAGATCGAAGCCTATTCCTCGGCCGCGCCGGGCTTTATCGGCAAGTTTGCCACCATTATTGGCGGCAATGGTGAAGTCCTTAGAGAAGGAACCAATGGCTGGACCTGTCAGTCCGGCAACCCGCGTCCCTTCCCGGAGCAAGGCTGGAAGGATGCCCACGACGCGATGCCGGCCTGCGGCGATGAAGAGGGCTTTAAATGGATCGCCGCAGCGATGAACGGCACCAAGCCTGAACTGACGCGAGATACCTTTATGTGGATGCTGCACGGTGACGTTGGCGAAGACAACACCGTGATGGGCGTCCTGAACAAGGAAGATTCCACGCCTGACCAGTGGATTGAATCTGGCCCCCACCTGATGTTGATGCCTAAGGACCCAGCAACCCTGGCCGAGTTTCATGCCGACTTCACCCGAGGGGAACCCTACGTGATGATGCCCGGCACAGACTATGCCCACCTGATGATTCCGGTAGAGGGCTACTACAAGTACCAGCCTGAATCTGCACCCAGCGAATAACCATCGTATCCGGGAGGGCGGCCAAGGCCTGGCCGCCCGTTGATTAGCGACATTTCGTTCGCTGGGTCATCGCTCGGCCGCAGTTCTGTTTCGCGGGTTCATGGGCTCCGGGAACTGGCGCAGGGCCTGATGTTGTGCAGCCAGCGCTGAACATCATGACGACAATAATGCAAAGGCAAAGGTACGAGTGCACGAGAGAACCCTTTTAATAGAACAGTGGCGCGTCCGCTGTAAACCCCAACGAGGGGCGATTCTGGCCAGGCGGTCTGTTCACTTTTTTATTTGATCAAAGATAACACGAGCTGGGCGGAGGCATTGGCCTGAGACAGCATGGCGGCCCCAGATTGCTGTAGTACCTGGGCCTTTGCAAGCCGAGCACTTTCACTCGCAAAATCCGCATCTTCAATTTGCGATCGCGCGGCAGCGCTATACTCAGCCACGTTCATCAGGTTGGACACGGTGTACTCCAACCGATTCTGCAGCGCGCCGTACTCGGCACGATAAGAAGAAACCTGGGTTAATCCAGCATCAATGAATTCAAGAGCAGCGGCGGCATCATTGACCAGATCAACGTTCTGGAGACCGAGTTCCACCTTGTTGATCGTCTCGTCTGCGGCTATCGCCGAGGCGTCCCCATAAACCAGCATGCCGTCGTCCATGGAGTACACAACGTAGTAAACAGAATCCAGGTCCGGATCGCCGAAGGATACGAAGTCCTCAGCGCGAACGCCGGGATCTAATGTATTCGACCCCACCACCGTGGTATTGCTATCGCTATCGTAGTTATTGGCGCCTGAAGTTTGCGAACCTGTTGCCTCGTAGGTATAGCCAACATAGGCGGACTGAAGAGAGGCCACCGACAACGAAACGGTTTGCCCGGCATCGCTACCGACCTGAATGGATTTCTCTGAAAATGTCCCGTCCAAGACACTTTGTCCGTTGTACTGAGTCTGGGTTGCGACGCGATCAATCTCCTGCACGAGGGAGTCGACCTCTTCCTGGAGGTACTGCAGGTCTGCAACGCTGTTGGTATCGTTTGCTGCCTGCACGGCGAGTTCACGCATTCGCTGGAGCATATCGGTTACATCCGACGAGGCATTTTCAATGACGGCCAGCAGGGAAAGGGCTTCGTTGGTGTTCTTGGTTGCCATATTTAGGCCTCGCACCTGGGCCGTCATCCGCTCTGCTATCGCAAAACCGGCAGCATCGTCGGCAGCACTGTTGATCTTCTTTCCTGAGGAAAGACGCTCCATAGCCGACTGCAGCGCATCACCAGAAACGGCTAATGACCGCTGGGTCCCCAGCGATAGGATGTTGGTATTCACCACCAAACTCATTTCTCGACCTCTCACCACCTGCAGAGCGCTGAACCCCGCCCCAAAGACGCCCCTTTAAGGATTAAGGATCTACTTGTTTTGACTCGGCAACCCATTGCCGCTTTGTGCTCAAAACCGGCAAGAACTTGCCGGTTCCTCTTTGAATCGGCAAACATCCGGCAAACTTTAGGTTTTTCGTAGCCCCTCTCGTCGCCGCAGATGGCGCCTTGGCCTTAACGCGCAGGTCCACCCCCTCATGCTTCTTTGGGCAATGCGTTCAGCTGTGTATGCTTGCCCCCGGAGCCAGGACGACTCGAATAGCGTGAACCGCCTAGGAGGTTGTCTTGATATGGGAACACCCCAGGCGCAACGGAGGGCCAGCAATGACGTTAAGGGTAGAAAAAATCGATGCGCCCTGTGGCGCCCGCGTTAGCGGCATAGACCTACGCGGAGACCTGGCGCCGGACCTGGTCGATGAATTGCGCGCTCATTGGCTTACCCACAAAGTGCTGGTCTTTCCTGATCAAGCCCTGAGCAATCAGGATCTCGAAAGATTTACGCTCTGCTTTGGTCATTTCGGAGAGGACCCATTCTTTGGCCACATCCCGGGTCACGAGCATATCGCAGCGATTCAGCGCAACGCAGACGAGCAGACAGGCATCTTTGCCGAATTTTTCCACTCCGACTGGAGCTTCTTGGCTGTGCCACCCGCCGGCACCTGCCTATTTGGTATTACCATTCCGCCCCACGGGGGGAATACGCTCTTTGCCAATCAGGTGGCGGCCTATGAGCGTCTCCCCAGCACTCTCCGCGACAAAGCCGATGACCTCGTGGCCATTCATTCTGCGGAGCTAGGCTATGCGCCCGACGGGGGTTACGGAGAACAAGACGCCGAGCAGGGCCGCAGTATGGATATTCTCTTTAGCGAGAAAGCCAGAGAGAAGTTCGAACATCCCTTCGTTCGCACACACCACGAGACCGGCCAGAAGGCCCTCTACTCTTCGCCGGCCTATATTCAAGGCTTCGTTGGGCTAGAGCAAACAGAGAGTCACGCGCTCCTCAAGGAGTACTATGCGTATCAAACCGCTGAGGCCGTGACCTACTCCCATCCGTGGTCGAAGAATATGCTGGTGATGTGGGATAACCGCTCGCTTCTGCATGCCGCCACCGGAGGCTATGAGGGCTATGACCGCCTACTGCACCGGACAACCATCGCGGATACCCAATTTTAGCCAGTCTGGGGCCACCCGCCCAAAACAGGCCTCTGGCACTGCATGTGGCTACGTTAATCGCTGTATGTCCACATGGGCATTCGCTCGGGAAGACGTTTCGTAGTCGATGAAATTTTTCGCGTAGTCACCCCCCTTGATTTCAGCCAGGGTGGTCAGCGCGACAGAAATTAGCGCCTCCAGCATGCCCGCATCATCTGCTGCGTGGTCTGAGGCACTGGCAACAGCCTCCTTCACCGCATCCTTTGCATAACTCCATTTCGTCATAGTTCATCCCCTTTGGGCATTTCTCGTCAGAGCAAGATCACAGTTAGTAAAGGCTCAGTACATCGGATCGCTAGACCATACCGTCTGTTGACCAGCATCAGCACCCCCTACTGCACCCCTTGGTGGCCTTAAATAAAACCCGTAGAACTGCGTACTGACGGCAGGTCGGAATTGGGCTTTAGACCTGCCCAAGAGTTAGGACGCACTCAGGCGGCCCGTTGTGATATTACGCTGTGCACCGACCTGGAACGGCAGTGCAGCGCAGACAAGGCCCGTTAGGGGCGGCACCCTGGCGCGAGAGAGCGTCTGCTATCCATCAGCAAAACATGCGCGGTCATCAGACGGTAATCCAGCGTGGTTAGTCAGAAGCTTTAGCGTGCCGCTTCGGGTTGTCCTTACAAAAAGCTTCGAACGTGGTGGCCAGGTTGGCCGAAAGCTGAGAAAACAGTAGGGCCGACTCATTGGACTCTTGAGCTTGCTTTGTCTGGCCGGCTTTGTTGGCGGCATCCGCTTTTTGCATCGCGACACCAGCCACGTAGCTATACAGGCCAGCCGCTTTGCTCGTATTACGACAGTCCTTTGCAGCCCAGAAACCAATATCTGTTTCCTTAGCCTCGTGATGTACGGCCAGCACGGGGTGAGTAACCACGCCCAGTAAAATAAAAACAAATCCAAGCTTTTTCATCTTTGTGTTGCTCCCCAGTCTTGCAGTACTTTATCCCTCGACCTCAGTCGATCACCGCTTCACTGACGGCCTTGGCCAGTTCGCGGCCAAGCTCCTTACTCGCTTGCTGAACCATCACGACCACGGCTATTTGCGTCGCGGGCTCCGTCCAGGAGTAGGTTCCGAAAGCGCCAGCCCAACCAAAGGCTCCCTCGCTTCTCGACAGTTCGGCAATCGCTGGATCGAGGGTCACCTCGACGGTATAACCAAACCCCGTTCCACCGGCTTTTCCCTTGGATTCACCGCCGAAAAGGTGACCCGCATGGTCGGTGGACATGAGTCGAACCGAATCCTCCTGGAGAATTCGATTGCCCAGTAGGACCCCCTGATTAACCAGCATCTGCTCGAAGTGCAGAAAATCTCGCGCAGTGCTGATCAGCCCGACCGAGCCAGAAAAATATCGGTCGTCTCCCGGCTCCGCGACAGATTCATAGCTGCGAGTTCCATCCTTCCCTTCACTCAGTCTAACTACGACACGTGCCCGCTTCTCTTCGGGTAGGACATTCCACCAATGGGTGTCATGCATGTCTAGGGGATCAAAAATGTTCGTTTGAACAAACTCATTAAAGGCCTGTCCCGAGGTGACTTCGATGATCCGCGCGACCACATCAAGACCGATTGTTGGGCTATAGGCCCAGCGCGTCCCAGGTTGAAAATCCAGGGGGCCCTGAGCGACGGCGGCAATATAAGACTCGAGGGTATACGCCTGATCTGCGAAGCTGCCCTTATCAAACATCTGCGCGCCCCACTCTGAAGAGGCTTGGCCCAAACCGTAGGTGCCTAACCCAGCGGTATGGGTTAACAAATCATGGATCGTTATCGGACGCGATGCTGGCACCGTGCGATGTTCAGGCACAAACAGCATGTATCCATCCGTCCACTTGGCTATCAGGTCACCCGCCAATCGAGTAAAGAAACCAACTTCTTTACCCGGTTCAGCCCATACGAATTTAGGGCTCACGTCTTGATCTGTAGGGTCTTTGAGGACGGCAACTTCGATTTCCGCAAACCCGGGCAGGTATTTTTGAACTTCATCCGTCGCTGCAAAAAGGCCACGCTCCATCGCGATCATAGCCGCGACTCCAGTAACCGGTTTGGTAGACGACTGCATTACAAACATGTTGTCCCTGCGCATGGGCTTGCCCGCTTCTTGGTCGGACTCGCCAAAGGCTGAGAAATAAATCGGTTTGCCCCGGCGACTCACCGCCACTACGGCACCCTGAAGATTACCCTTGTCCATCTGCCGCTGAATGACGTCATCAATCTTGGCAAGTTTCGCTGCCGACATACCCACGGATTCAGGTGCGGTCAACATCGGATTTTCGGCATCTATTGGAAAAGCCATAACGCTCAAACTCCAAAAACAGGATGAAAAAAGGAGAAAGGGCTTCATCATCAAAGAACTCCACGACTAGCTATCTGTTCACCAGGGAACATCGAGCACGGACCAGAATTTGAACGGACATGTGCGCCCACTTATCGTTCTATGCTCCCCTCCAGGGTTCCGACTATAGTGCGCCCTAACGACCCAGGCCTAGCGTCGGCCCCTCCTTTCGCCGCCGGCTGCCCTAGATTACCACCCAAAAATCCCTATCCCGGCTTCCGATGGATGGGGCGCATCTCCGAGGGAGCCATGGCCGTCAGTGACAGAAAATCTCGAGAATCCCCCTGCTACCCAACGCCAGCCAAACCTTTTAAATACGAATGATTCTCATTAACATAAAGGGCCGAGATAAAAGAGTTACTGATGAAACGACGCCTACCTGTATTTATTCTGAAAGCGATTGTGGTGTTGACCGCGGGTGGTACGTTCTTGACGGCTTATGCTTACAGCTGGGTCCTAGTGCTTTGGCTGGCGAGTTCATAAAGGAAGTCCCGACACCCTGACCGGATATCGAGCATAGGCTGGCAGCCCGGAGCCCGTAAGCCCAAGGGGCTCACCAAGTACCCCAATGGGGTGCCAAGGCACCCCTCCCCGAGCATCACCGCGCGCCAGATCGCCTGGGCGGGGTAACAAACATTGGGCCGGTTAGGGCCTGGCCGATCAGTTGTATTTTTTGTCGTCGTCGAGCTCTAGACCAAAGAGATTGGCCGCACGTGAATTCAGCATGTAGGCGCCAATGGCAAAGGTGAGCTGCATGATCTGCTTGCTGGTAAACAGGTCAGCCATCGCCGTGAGAGTTGCTTCAGTGGGTTTTGAATCCACAACAATCTCGGTTGTAAAGGTAATGATGAGTTTCTCAGTTTCGTTAAACAGATCTGAGTCGGTTTCACCCGCCACCAAGGCATCCACCTGCTCTTGGCTGCCACCACGCCTCACCATTTGCGCGCCATGATTGCCCCATTCATAGGAGGAGTGGCTGAGGACACTCGCCTGAACCACGGCCAGTTCCTTCAGCAAGAGCGGCATCCCATCCTCTTGTTCGGTCCAGACCACGCGATTGAACACCGTATAGGAAACGAATTCCTCAGGGACATGGGCCCAACCATGAAAGAGAGCCAGGTCGAAGGGGTAGCTTTCCCATTTTTTCTTCAGCGCTTCATCAACAACATCTTCTTTTGATAGGAGGGGAAGGTATTTCATGGATTCTCCGATTTTTAGTTTAAATTCAATTGGCCGTTGCCCTACCCAGAAACTGCATCGGGAATTTCGCTAATCAGCCGCTCTGCGCGGTCAAGAGCTTACCCCAGTATTTGACTTTCAATCCGATATTCGGCGGGCGGTAAGAGTCCTCCTTTCTGATTTACACCCATCTTTGACAGCATCGACCACTCGGAGCTTTTGGTGCGCGGAGCAGCGTTTACCAGGTAAACCAGTTCTGGCGTATCGATGAGGGCGTTTAGATGAATCCACCCTAGCCCGCTTGATGACGGTCCCTGGACTGGAAAAAGCGCTCCGTCTGTGTCACACAGACATCACGAGCGTTAGGCAGAGTCGTCGCCTGACGCTTGACCCAAAAACCCAAAAAC
>DKNY01000003.1:93471-104960 GCA_002470275.1 Gammaproteobacteria bacterium UBA7376
ACCCAAAAACCCAAAAACAAGAAAGGGACCACCCATGAAATCAGCCATCGTTATTTTTTCTCTTCTGCTCTCTGGCTTTGCCTACGCGGGGCATCATGCCTCTGGCGAGATGTCACAGAACCTTGCCACAGTAAAGGCGGGCTATGCCGCCTTCAATGCCGGGGACATCCCCGCCTGGCGAGCAACGTTAACCGAAGACTCCGAGTGGGTAATGCAGCAAGGCATGCCCTTCGCAGGCACTTGGGTTGGAGCCCAGGCCATCGAAGAAAACGTATTCGCTACCGTCGCAGCCCTGTGGACAAATTTCAAAGTAGAGCCCATCGCCTATTACGAGAGCGGCGACAAGGTGTTTATCCACGTGCAAATGACCGCTGACGGACTCGACACCGAGGTGATGCATATGGCCACCATGGAAGACGGTAAATTCGCCCGATTTCAGGTATTTGAAAACACAGCCATGATGCTTGCGGCTGCAAAGCAGTAGCCCGGAACGAATGGGGTGGTGTCAGGCGCCACCCCAGACCTTACGTCTCAGCGGGTCCCTTCCTCACGGGGGCTTATCGCTGCGCCTCGGCCAGCGAGACCCAGTCGTCCCAGCCAATCTCCAAGCCCGGGAAAGCGGGCACCTGAAACGGCCATTCATCCGCCAACCACTGGGTAACAGCCCGCTTCAACATCGCTCTATCCAGGTCGCCGACCTGTTCCGGTGGTCTGGTCCATAAATAGACCTCAGCATCAAACCCCACCTTTGTCGTAGGGTAGATATACACGCAGCCGACTACCTGGGTTTCGTCTAAGGTAACCACCGTATAGGCGAAAGACGTGCGCCGTTGAAACTCTTTCTGATGCCACCCCAGATCAATGAGATTCTGTTCCAACGTCAGGCCCTCAGGCCACTTGGACTCCGGCCAGACACCGGCAATATGTGCACCGCTGCTGACCACCGCATCAAAGTCCTTCACAACGTCATTCACCGTCAGCATTCGCAGCCGAAATGTATCTGTCTCAAAGACCGGCGGCACGTAAAAAGAAGCTGGTACCAAGGGATCAGTGGCCACAGTGGGACTCTCCCCTAGACGATGAATCGTCGAGACTGGCACGAGAGCAAGCCTGTGCTGCCTGGGGACTGCGGTGCTGCCCTGGGACTTCCCTTTTTTCCGATGCATCTGTCACAGCAGCTACGCCACCTCTATGTGTGCCATTTTTCATGGTTCCCTTTCCTACCTCGGCTGACGCCCGATATCGCTATCCCAGGTAGTGTAAACAGTGCCACCAGGCGACGACGGCTGCTTTACGACTTTGTATCAAATCTCGCACCTGCCGCCAATTTTAGCGTCGAGTATGAAGCCCACTGTATGCGGCGCCTGCACCGCCTTGGGTCCATACATTATTGCGCCTGCGTATTGCCCTCGTCATATTTTCATTCCAACATCGAGACGCCATATCGGCACAAAATCGGAGAAAAAAATGAAAAACCTGCTGTCCATTATCCTGTTCCTGGCTGTTGCGCCGGTCACCGTTGCCGACAATCACGGGACCATTGAAAACCGCCCGGTGGAAACCTGGATGTGTTCCTTTAACGAAGGCCAAACGATGGCTGACCTAGACGAGTGGTATGTCGCCTTCAATGAGCATGCTGAGACGATGCAAAACAATAGCTTCAACTCCTTCGTCTGGGTCCCTACCTTCGTGAGCGACTTGAAAGCCGCAGATGTAGCGCTGACCTTTTCTTTCCCTACCCTCACGGAAATGGGGACCACCATGGATGAATTCTTTGGCAGTGAGGGCGGAGCCGAGCTTTTCCAGCAGTACCAAGAGGTGCTCGATTGCGCCGGTCGAGAAGTTTGGACGGTCACCCAAAAGAGAGCGGCAGAATAATCCAAAAACAAGGCGCCTCCGGCGTCTGCAGAGAAGCCCCCGTTGACATCTCATAGGGGGCTTTTGGATTCTGAGCGATACCTCCCCGGATCAACGCCACGCTGCTATAACAACCATATGGGCTGCCATCCCAGTGGCCAGGGTGGTCTTAAGGCTGCGTGAGGAAGTACTTTGGCCGCAAAAAAACCAGGGGTGCCCCGGCTGTGATATCAAAATAGGTCTGGCGGCGAGCCTTTTCTATGCGCTTGTATCCACGCCTTGGCCCTTGCAGTATGTGCCGAGGTCGCCTCAAAAAAATAGCAGCCCCCCTCGTGTCGGGGCCAAAGAGGATGCAAGCAAAGATGGCAATCATTAAATATGGGCTTCAACCGGGCCTCATGCTTGGCACCCTGACCCTGTGGTATTACAACCCAGAGAGCCTGTGGGTGTACCCGCTGATCGCAATTGGTGCCCAAATATTTTTAGGCGTTCTGGAGTACCTCTACCCCGCGCGCAGAGACTGGCTGCAGCCGCCCTCGTATAAACTCGCGCTCAGCTTCGTCTTCATCGGCCTGTTTATCTTCTCGGTCACCTGTGTCGTACCGCTCTACATGGCCTATCTCAACCCTTTGCTAGATCAAACCCGGCTTACTCTGGGGATCAATATCTGGCCAGAACACTGGCCGCTATTGACCCAAGTGTTTCTCGCCTTCTTTCTGAGCGAATTCATTTGGTATTGGTTTCACCGTGCAGAACATCGCTGGCAGTGGTTTTGGCGCCTATCGGGCCACGGAGCACATCATGCGTTCAAGAAGTTGGGGGCGATCAATGCAGGCACAAACCATCCTCTGGAGCTGCTCTTGGTCTTGTCCCTACCCAGCGCCATCGTTGAGCTTGTTTTTGGTGCGGGCATGGCGGTGGTTGGCTCAACTCTTCTGGTCATCACGACGGCCTCTATTGCCCACTCCAATCTTGATCTAAATACCAAGGTTGTTGGCTGGCTGTTCACGACAAACCAATATCATATTCACCATCACTCCGTCGTGCATGCTGAGAGCAACACGAACTTTGGCTGTGCGGCAATCCTCTGGGACCGCGTCTTCGGAACCTTCAGCAAAGGTCTGACGCTGGAAACTGGCGTTGCGCCACGGGAACCTAGTTTGTGGCAAATTTTCCTCATGCCAGTTCTAGAGCCCGACGACATTCAAACCGCGCCTCTGAGCAAGGATAAAACTGCCCAATAACGTCTTAGTCAGGGATGACAGCAGAGACGGCGTCCCAAACCGCATTGTGAAGCACAGCTAGGACCGAAGCTTTGGACAATCTGAGAACCATTTGCTACTTTCTCAAACAATTCAAAGCGGGAGAATTATCAATGCGCAACCCTCTGCACAAATATTGTTTGTTAGCGCTGATTCTAACCGTCTGCTCCCAGGCCGCCACGGCAGAGTCACCTTATGCCGCAGCATGGGGACCGAGCGTCGGGTCTGAACAACCTCTATTGCAGGCCAGCGACCAGACCGGCAGTTTGCAAAGTTTTGAAACGCTAACCGGCTCCAACGGGCTCTTGTTTGTCTTTAACAGAAGCGTTGATTGGTGACCCTTCTGCATACGTCAGTTCGTGAAACTGAGTGACATTCAGGACAGATTCCAGGCGATCGGTGTCAGCGTTGGCGGGATGACCTACGACGACTTAGAGACCATCAAGCAATTCCACGACAAATGGGCCATTCGTTTTCCGCTGCTGCGCGACGAGAAAGGCCGGCATGTTGATGCATGGGGCATCCGCAATGAGGAATACGGGGAGGGCACATTCGCCTTTGGTATTCCCCACCCGGGCGTTGTATTCATTTCTCCGGAGGGTGAGATCCTGGCCAAGTGGGCTGAGGCTGGCTACCGCTCACGGGCCGATTGGGAAACCGTGCTCACTGAAGTGCGGGACATCGTCCAAGCGCGGGACGGGACGTAGCTAGAACGCCATGGGAAAGGTAGCTCATGCATTAGGTTGGTTTGGCATCATCGCTGCCGGCCTAATCAATGGTGTGTTAGAAGACGTGCTCTTCATTTCGATCCTAGTGCCCTACATGCCACCCTCATTGGATTTAACCGGCGAGTTGTTTTGGATTTTCACCGTACCGCTGGCACAGCTGCTGGCGTTGGCAATCACAGGTTCCGTGGCCTGGTTCTTCCTTAACTTAAGGCGTTTACCGCGCTTAATGGTGTTTTGGTCTGCCTGGCTGACCGCAAGAGTGACCTTCCTTTCGCTCCTCAACAACCCGCTGGAAGATATCTTCATTTACGCATTCTGGCTAACGTTCTGGTGTGCCCTCATTGGCATAGCGGTAGTGGTCAAGGGGCGTAACCAGGCCCTTAACAGTTAAAAAGCCCCCTAAAATTCTGTATCGTAAACCCTCGAATGCCCCTGCTCGAAAGAGGTGCAATCAGGCGTTTCCTGCTACAAGAGCAACAGATGAATAAGAACAATAAAGTGCCTATCTCTATCCTTATGCCCACCCTTCTGATGTTGATGAGCCAAGCATGGGGCTCAGAAAACAAGCTATGGGTTCTTGAGGACGACGCTCAGATCAACGAAGCGATCTCTGCCGCAGCGCAAGCCATGAAATCAGATTTGCCGAAGCAGATGGACCCTATGACGACATGGATAGGCGCTGACAATTCAGGCAGAAGGAGCCTGCTCTATACGTACCAGCTTAATTTTACCGCAAACGACCTTGGGGGCTCCTGGAGTGCCGTTGCTCGGGGAGTAGAAAAAAATAACCAGGCCGGATACTGCACGAACCCGGGCATTTTTTGGTACCGAGATAATGATGTGGCGATGGAATGGCGCTACTTAGATAAGAACCGTGAATTCGCTTTCCAGGTCAAGGCCTCCCTGTCTGACTGCGATGCGCTTGAGTCTTTCTAGCGAGCTGCCTCAAGCTCACACTGAAGTGACACAACCGTGCGCTCTGTAGCACCTTGCCGGGGCAAGGCGCGGTAAACGGGCCCCGCCTCGACACCATAAATTTCCATAAGATTGAGAACGACGCCCGCAAGTCGCGCAAAGTTGACACCCTTCGGGTTTAGACCGCCGAGCCCCAGCACATGTGGGCGTTCGACGAGCCCACTTTCTAAACCACCCTCTGTGATGTACCGTCGTTGAAAAATAATAAGACTGAGGAGACAGCCATGGGATTCGCAGAAGCAACCAAAAACTATTTTATTAAGTGGGTAGATTTCAGCAGCAGAATCTCTCGCTCGGAGTATTGGTGGGGCTCGCTTGGTGCTATCTTAGTATCCGTAGTGATTGGTTTCGCCATCGGTTTTATAGGCACACTGCTCGGTTTTGGAACTGGCGCCATCCTCGACTATGCCAGCATTCTTCTCCAAATCTTTTTGATGATTGCCGGAACGGCATTGGCAGTAAGACGTTTACACGACCTGGATCGATCTGGCTGGTGGCTGCTGATTATTTTGACGATTATTGGCTCGTTTCTCCTTCTCTATTGGTATTGCTGTAAAGGAGACGAGGGCGAAAATCGGTTTGGGCCAGACCCGTTAGCCGGAGATGGCGAACCCGACGATCTCTCTGTAGGGGCCTAACAAGCAGCAGCGAACCCAAGAATCGCGGGTTCACTCGGTTTCTCGGAGACCCATCAACTTCGCAAGGCCGTAACCGTCTACTGTAATTATGGGTCATTGTGGGCGCAGGAGGTGGGACAGCCTGGCTAAAGCTGTAATGACCGTACCAGGAAAGTTATGTTATTTTTTCGATCAGCGTCTTCAAGGAAAATACAGTGTTAACCAATATAATAATAAGAATCGTCATCGTTAGCCTGTTGGCGACGGCTTCCTACGGTGCAAACGCCTCAGCCTGCAAAAAAAGAAATGCGATGAAGGGCGATTGGTCCGTAGTTGCAAATGCGCCGTTGACGGTGAATCTCAGCACCTACTCTACAACGGGTGACATCACCGACTCTGTTGATAGCCTTACCAATTTCGCACGACTGTCGCTTGCCGGACAACTCACCTTTAATAACAAGTCAGCGATCACTGGCGGTATATTCAACGACGTACAGTTCGATGCTGCTAATCTCCTAGATTTAATCAATTACTCCCAAGACGCGAGGGGGATGGTGCTCGACAGAAATAGCCGCTATTCGAGCAACAACAGAAAGGTTACCCAATGGACCAAGAGAGCCGGCAGATTTATGGCTCAGGAAGCATTATGTTAGTTGGGCAGGATGAAGTCGATGGCAACCTGCTCGTTTCAGACGTCATCTGCAGCTTCACCTATCGTTTGGACAGAAGCGCAAACAACGCCGATTTCGCCGGCGTATGCGCCGCGACGGTATACGATCCCGTAGCTGCAGAGAACGTCGCCGCTTTGGCGCCAATAAGCGGTTCCATGATCAAGAAATTCTAATCTTGATCAGACTAGGATCGTGACGCCCCATCACTCCAGCAGGCCAGCGTGTTCCAAAAACTCTTTAGGAAGCAAAGACGTGTCGATTATTTTGACTTCTAGCTCAACCTCTTCGGGATACTCAAGCGCACCAGTATCGTCAAAGGCATCGCTGTTATCGGTTAATTCGCTCACCCGCTCATGGCTGCCCTTTTGAATGTCGGCCAATGTCTTAAAAGACTTAATCTCTTCTATTAGGAAGCCCACTTCGGTCCGCAGATAAGAAAGCTCGTCCTCAATGGCCATCAACCGTTGATTCTTTGTCATTGAAAAATCCGATACCGTCGTTTCCACCACCGGACTCTCCGCTTCGCCCCGCGACTCCAAAGCGGGCCTAAAAACCCATGGGAACAGACTCACAGTCAACGCTACCCCTAGCACAAAAAAGAAAAGTTGTTGTTTAAAGTCCAATGAAACATCACCAACACTGCGTTGTCGAACACCCTACCAATTTTGCTGGACCAATAGAACTCATCAGCAGCAACCGAAAATCTGAGACCATAGGGCTGATACTGCTTGAAACTCGGACTCGTTTATTCACTGGCACAGCCCTAAAAATCCTGGGTGATCTGAGGGTCAGTTGCAGGCGTCCCAATGTCCTTCTGACACCGCTCACTCAAACAAGAGGTTATCGCTCGCAGATAAACCGCAGGGGGGGTGTTTGTAGGACATACAGAGTGCCTTTATTCACCTCAGCTAGTTTCCGAGACCATCATCTCAAGAAATAAGTTGATGATATCTAGATACAGACTGACGGAGATTTGCAGTGCAGCCTCCCAGTTATTTAAGTCTTGCTCCTCGCCCCAGACGGTTGAGGTCGACATGAACAAATGGACCAACAATAGGGCAAATACACTCGCCCCACCCATGGCGATTGCGCGCCTTTGACTACTTGCGAAGTTAGTCAATAACATCACGAGCCTGAGAAGGATAAGGCCAAGCAGACCAGCACACAGATAGACGCCCATCCCAGAGAAGTCTATGCCGGAATAGGAGCCAATCACGCCCGCTGCGAAGGTCACCAGGACTGGAAGCTGCAACGCGCTAAGACCATCGTTCTCATCCACGCTGAGCATGATCATGCCCAGCACAGGCCCAAGCGTAAGGCTTGTCGTGGTCATCGTTATCAGACCCCAAGTAAGGCTGATCTGTGAGGTTAAGATCATTGCCAACATCGACACGACGCTGGCACCCGTCAATATTTTTAGGCCGACGCTTTCCTCAACAGGCTGCAGATCTAGCTCTCCCTTGGAGTTAACTCCCTCGCTGGAGGTTACGCCCAAAAGTTGCTTGTTTTCAAAAGCGGCCTGACGAGACGCCCTGATGACCAAAAGACAAATGCCAAGAACTAGTGAAAGTTAAAGACCGAGAATGATGAATGTCTTAACGACAAGTGATGTCTCCATAGACAAAGAAGGCCCCGGGCGTTTGTGTGATTCAAGCCATACCTAGATGCTGGCGGTGTCCCCTCACAATCCCTAAAAAACCAGTCAGCGTTGATTGTAAATGATGACTGCCGTTCTAA
Source organism: Gammaproteobacteria bacterium UBA7376 (assembly GCA_002470275.1). Classification (GTDB taxonomy): domain Bacteria; phylum Pseudomonadota; class Gammaproteobacteria; order Pseudomonadales; family Azotimanducaceae; genus UBA4421. Next base: position 101,319 of record DKNY01000003.1, read on the forward strand.
TTGGCTTGGGGGAAATTGAGTAAAGTGGCTGGAGGCCAACAACCTTTTAGTAACTCCAGTAGCCTACAGTGAAACTCAAGAACCAGCATCAGTTTACCGTTAGTGGACGAGTGGTACTAGAATGCGAAGGGCGGACTTAGCTATCATTCCAGGATAATTCCTCGTAAAAATAATAACGACCGACATTATGAAGATTAAAAAACTATTTTTCGCTGTCTCGCTTCTCTTTGTCCTAGCTTCATGTGGTGGTGGTGGTGGTGCCACTGACGCAACTCCAACTGGAAACGATGTCGATACAACTGACGTGCCGCCCAGTTCCAACGCAGACGACGCAAGTGTGGTGGATGCCTCAGATACCGATGGAGACGGCGTTTCCGACCTGCTCGATGTCGCACCCACCGATGCGGGAATAGATAAGGCCGTTCAATTCGATCTTACGGACACAGATTCACTCGGGTTCGGCCAAGTCCTAAATGTTAGCTCCTCTTCGGTAACTTCTTTTCCGAGCTCACCGAACAACACCATGGCGGCACAGTTATTGGACTCTTTCCTCGCCGTGCTTTTTCCAAAGGCGCATGCTGAAGAAAACTTAGCCGCGCTGAGTAACACAATAGCGTGGGACGAGAACGGGAACATTGTGGCGACCGCGATACTCTCCTCGGAAACGCTGTTTATTGCAGAAGCGGCGGTTTCGCCGGACGGCGCATACGTATATTTGCTCACCAGCAGTCATATTCAACGTGCTTTGCCGGAATTAGACCCAGAAGTCTGCTCGATATACCGGGTAAAACTTGAAGATATGTCCTTTTCCTGTCTGCTCTCTACCGATGACGGTGATATTGAACCCAAATCTTTGATTGGCACACAAAGTACCGACTTCCATCGACGCGGCATGGCTTTCCGCTCGGATGGAGCAGCAGTCATGCAAGGCTTCGATAACAATGCTGAGCTTCCTGATGGAGTTAGTGGAGGAACACAAAACACAACCGGGTGGTTCATGGATTCACAAGGTGTCTTAACGCCCATTGCCCAAGATTTCCCCTATTACGCTGTTGGTGTCTTTTGGCTCACTGATGAGTCTTTCGCTGTTGCTGAGTTCGCGAATACAGAGAATTTAGAGGAGGGAATGAACCAAGAGCGTTTCGCAATTTACTCTGCGGACACGCTGCAACGAACAAATGTCGTAATCGAAGGCATCACCAATTTTGGCCTTCCGATGGTACAACTGGGTAACGATGTTTACTGGGACTCCTACGTGCTCCGCGGAGATTCGTTGCTGGTAGAGAGCAGTGGTGGCGAAGGGTATCCGCTGTTAGACCCGGCTGGTGAGCGCATGTTGTTTTTAGTTGACTATATTCAAAGCCAGCGAGACCCGGAAATTGCTAATAGCGAACGAAACCGTATTTTTAGCATCGACGGTGCAATTAGATTAGAACTTTCGTCTGGTGACGCTGATTGGTACGAGCGAACCAAACAAAGTGGCGCGGGGACAGACATCAAATACCCCCCTGTTGGCATGTCCACAGCCCACATTGCTTACCGCAAAAGTTACGAGCCCACAGAACCCATACAGACTGTAGAAGGAGAAGCTTTTGCGCGTTTCCAAACCTATGAATTAAGCGGGTCTCAGGGCACTTTGGAAGTCGAGGCATCCAGAGATATATTTCTCGTAAGGCCAGACGAGAATCACACCGGTGACTTATCCATCACTTACTCCGTGTTGACTGCGGCGAACGCAAGCGAAACCAGAACGCTCACTGTTCCGGCGCAGGTGATTACTGAATGGCGAGAGGAGGACGGCGATGCTGACGACATCGAGTGGGCCTCGCCTAGCCCTCAACGCGAGGGTTTTTGCGTCTTCGAATTTGCTGACGAATTTGAACAATGCGTTAATTTTGATGAATATCTATCCTTGGCCGTGGACGCAGAATATTTTAGCCGCACTGCCCCCCCTGGTGTGCAGAACACGTTGCTCGTTGGCGACCAACTTCGTGTGTTTTTCAAGGACTCTAGCGATCAAACATATTACAAAGCGGAAGCAGCAGTCGCAGATTTTATGGAGCAGGGCTACGCAGCGTTAGCCATCACGCCGGCCGTTAATGGTGCTGGCGATTTGAATATTGTCAGTGATGCGATTAATTTGAGCCCATTAGAGCCCAAAGCTCTTGCCGGTGTTGTTGTTCAGTACGACGGTGACAATTCGGTATCGATTGATTTTGGTCAAAGCCTCTCTAGTTATGGCGCACTACCCAGCTTTACATTTACTCAAGGTGATCTTTCTACAGCTCCCTCGGAGAGTGCATCTTGGGGCGCGAACCGCCGTGTCGCGAATCTTAGACTGGAACCAGACGCCTTAAGCGTTTCTGAAATGGTGACGCTTAACGTGCAAGGCCCCATATTTCTGCCGGATCAAACCAGACAATATCAGCCCGCGGATTCTTTAGTTTTCCAAATCGATTGAATATTGAGCAGTTGCTTGATCTGATCTACAAGAATCTCATTGATAGAAAATACAGTTGTATATGTAGCCCGAGGGGGGCACCAGCAAATAACAGTATCGATAGATAACTGATGTATCCCCTACAACTACTCAAGAGAGACAGGTAGTTATTCATTAAGTCCCCGCCTATAGAGCACCTGTGCCGGCTGAAGGCTCTCAAGGGGTGTAAGGCAATGTTGATTGTGAATGAAGCAGCACAAGCAATGCAGCCGCCAGTGGCGTGTTAGCTTCTGGTGCATTAGCGAAAAGCAGTGCCCGTTCATCAAAGGTCAGTGTTAACTTTTGCTTCTTTGATTCATTCTGAGTTTTTCGGCTGGCACTTAACTTGCTTTTAACAGGCCGCCAGTCGAGCCGGCACGCTCTACTCACCCACACAAAGCAGGCAATAAACTCATTTGTATCTCTTTGAATGCTGCTTATTGCGTTCCCTTTTTGCTTTTCTGCTGCATGGAACGTATCCAGAGCTTGCTCAAGCGCCGCCGGCGTGTCCTCACTGAGGACTACATCATGCATGTGTTGGGCAAACTTTTTCCATCGCCCTTTACTTCGCTTTCCTTGACGACTAGTCACATCTACACCACGCAAGACTAGGTATTCGTCCCAGCATTTGTAGAGCGTCCGTGGCTTCCTAGTGGCAGCTTCCTGCACTGCCTCCCATGCACGAATAACTGCTTCTTCTTGCCCCGTAGGGTCTCTCGTTAGTTTACCTTCCTTATCAACCTCACCATCCTGATGCCAATTGAGGTATTGGTTCAGATACTCTGGGACGGCAAGTATGGCGTAGTCCTGTTCTTTCAGAGCCAGCGGCAAGTCAGCTCAGTCCTGATCATTCCCCTGTAGCTTAGACCCAAGCATGTGCGGAGCGTACCGTCCTGCAATAGCTTTGTTTCCACACAGCACATCAGCAGCCAGGGCTTCTATTTCGTTCTCTGCAAGGGCATCAGCAGAGGTGTTCCAAAACATCTTCAGGTAGGGATCGTAAAATTTCTGAGCCTCTATGCGTGCTTCCAGTATTTCTTACTTATTAGCTGTGGCAGCGTCCAGCCCTAATGGACTGCTGAACTGCGCTTTACCTGCTACTGATCGTAGCCTCGTTGAAATTCCACGCTGAAGGTAGAGTTTAGCTTTTAGCGTCTTGACGT
>DKNY01000052.1 GCA_002470275.1 Gammaproteobacteria bacterium UBA7376
TGGCGTCTGAACGTCGATTCAGCACCAGGTCCTCGGCGGCCTCGCGCAGAGTGGGGTCTAGGTCGTCATAAATCCCCAGCTGACCCGCGTTCACGATGGCCATGGTCAAGCCGGCCTGAATGGCGTGGTAGAGAAATACTGTATGAATGGCTTCCCGAATTTCCGTGTTGCCTCGGAAGGCAAAGGAAACGTTGCTCAAGCCGCCGCTCGTGTGTGCGCCGGGTAAATGCTCGTGAATCCAGGCCACCGCCTGAATAAAGTCCACGGCATAGTTGTCATGCTCGGGAATGCCGGTGCCGATGGCAAAGATATTGGGATCGAAGACGATATCCCTGGGGTTGATGCCCAGGTCATCGGTCAAAATTCGATAGCTGCGCTGGCAGATGCTGGTTTTGCGTTCAAAGCTGTCTGCCTGGCCCGCTTCATCAAAGGCCATCACGACCATGGCCGCACCGTAGCGTTGGCAGAGCGCTGCAGCCTCACGAAAGGCGTCTTCCCCCTCCTTAAGGCTGATCGAGTTGACAACCGCCTTGCCCTGCACGCATTTCAGTCCCGCTTCAATAATCGACATCCGGCTGGAATCGATCATGATGGGGACCCGGGCGATATCCGGTTCCGTGGCGATGAGATTAAGAAAGTGCACCATGGCACGCTCCCCGTCGAGCATGCCTTCGTCCATGTTGATGTCGATGATCTGGGCCCCGTGCTCTACCTGGTGACGCGCCACCTGCAGCGCCTGCTCGAACTTCTCCTCCTTGATGAGGCGAGCGAATTTTGCCGAGCCGGTGACGTTGGTGCGTTCCCCCACATTGATAAAGAGGCTGTCTTCCTGGCGCCCCATGGCCTCAAGCCCCGTCAGCTTTAGGTTGGCTATAGGCGATGAGTCGCTGACCTGACGCGGCGGTAGGTCCCGTAGCGCATGCCCAATGGCCGCTAGATGTGCGGGCGTGGTCCCGCAGCAGCCACCAACGATGTTGAGCCATCCGGCTTCTGCAAACTCACGGAGGATTGACGCCATCTCTGACGGCCCCTGAGTATATTCGCCAAAGGCATCGGGCAGACCCGCGTTGGGATGCACGCTGACCGGACACCGGGCCAGCCGGGCCAGGTCTCGAATATGAGGCCGCAGTTGCTCCGCGCCCAGGGCGCAGTTGAGGCCAACGGCCATTGGCTTGGCATGTTCGATGGCATAGAGAAAGGCTTCAACCGTTTGGCCTGAGAGCGTGCGCCCGCTGGCATCGGTGATGGTGCCGGAAATGATCAGCGGTATGGGGTGCTCGCGTTGCTGATTCAACTGAATAACGGCAGAGATGGCCGCTTTGGCATTCAGGGTATCGAATACCGTCTCGATGAGGATCAGGTCGACGCCCCCCTGGAGCAGCCCGATCGCAGCCTCGGCATAGGCTTTGGCGAGGTCGTCGAAGCTGACGTTTCTGTGTTCGGGGCGGTTCACATCTGGGGATATGCTGGCGGTGCGGTTGGTGGGCCCGATAACGCCAGCCACGTATCGGGGGTGTGACGGGGCGTCATAGGCCTCTGCGGCAGATCGGGCGATGCGCGCCCCCTCCCGATTGATTTCTTGACACAGGTGTTCGGTGCCAAAGTCCGCCTGGGCGATATCCGTAGCGTTAAACGTATTGGTACAAATGATATCGCAGCCCACATCGAGATAGCCGCGATGTATGTCCATCACGATTTCGGGCTGGGTCAGATTCAAAATGTCGTGGTTTCCCTGGAGGGCCTGAGCGTGATCCGCCAGGCGTCGTCCTCTAAAGGCGTCTTCATCTAGGCCCAGCTGTTGAAAAGCACTGCCGTAGGCACCATCTAAGAGCAGAATCCGGCGCTGCATGTGGCGCTCTAAAGCATTGAGGTGTGACATGAGCGCATCCTTTGGCAGGTAGAGCAGACGTTGAGGCGAGCTAGGGTGATGCTCAGAAGTACCGTAACGAGGCCCTGACCGGACCACAATTAGCAACCTTTCAGCTCGGCGTGAGTGACCTTCATATTGTGGTCGGGCCCTGAGTGTCGTAAGACGGCGCGAGCAAAGGACGATGCCGGGACTGCATCCACCTCGCGCAAGGAGTACACTGAGCCCAGGCAAAGCGTCGGGACAACCCGCCCTGCGCGAGGACAAAAAAAGCCGCTAGGAAAGAAACCAATGATCGAGATTTCAGCCAGTGCTCAGACCTACCTGCATGATCTGCTCTCCAACCAGGAGCAGGAGGGGGTGGCCATTCGCATATTCGTGGCTCAGCCCGGCACGCCCCAAGCCGAGACCTGTATCGCATATTGCCGACCCGGAGAGGAGCAAGACGGCGATATCGCCGTGGAGTATGAGGGCTTCCGAGCTTGGTTTGAGGGACGCAGCGAACCCTACTTAGAAGATGCTGAGGTTGACTACCAGGAAGACCAGATGGGCGGCCAGTTAACCATCAAGGCCCCTAATGCTCGGATACCCAAGGTGGGACCGGATGCGCCCCTTGAGGACCGCATTAACTACGTCTTATATAACGAGATAAACCCAGGTCTGGCCGCACACGGCGGCATGGTTTCGCTGGTTGAAGTGACCGAGGAGGCCATGGCCGTTCTACAGTTTGGAGGGGGCTGCCAAGGCTGTGCGGCGGTGGACATTACGCTCAAGGGTAGCGTAGAAACTACGCTGCTGGAGCGAGTGCCGGAACTCAAGGGCGTGCAGGACCTCACCGACCACAGCGTGACCGAAAACGCCTATTATTCCTAGGCGGGGCCCTAACGGCTGCCCATTCGAGCATGTAGGCCGAGGAGCAAATCCTGGGTCTCAGCCCAATCCACGCAGGCATCGGTGATTGAGACGCCATATTGCAGGCCGTCAGGATTCTTAATGCTCTGGTTCCCAGGGCCAATATTGCTTTCAATCATGACGCCGGTAATGGAGCCATTGCCGGCCGCAATTTGCTCACCAATACTCTCAACGACGACTCTCTGTTTACGGTAATCCTTGCTGGAATTTGCATGCGAGCAATCCACCATGATGGACGCATTGAGACCGTTCTCAGTCAGGGCCACCTCACAGGCCGCGATATGCTCGGCACTGTAATTCGGGCCGCTGCTGCCGCCTCGGAGCACGACGTGACCATGGGGGTTGCCCTTGGTGTGCACGACGCTGACCTGGCCTGTTGGGCTGATCCCCAAGAAACGATGACCGCTGGCTACGGATCGCAGGGCATTGATGGCAACGTCAATGCTGCCATCCGTGCCATTCTTAAAGCCCACGGCGCAGCTGAGCCCGGACGCCATTTCCCGGTGTGTCTGAGATTCTGTTGTGCGCGCGCCGATAGCGGACCAGGAGATAAGGTCTTGATGATACTGAGGCGTGATGGGATCAAGGGCCTCGGTGGCAAGGGGTAGGTTCAGCGCCGATAAATCCAGCAGCAGCTTGCGAGCGATCTCGAGCCCCTCGGCCACCTTGAAGCTATCGTCTAAGTGGGGATCGTTAATCAATCCTTTCCAGCCCACGGTGGTACGGGGTTTCTCAAAGTAGGTCCGCATGACGATAAATAGGCGATCCGAGACTTGGTCTCGAAATTCGGCGAGTCGTTGGGCGTAATCCAGCGCCGCCTTGGTGTCGTGAATGGAGCAAGGGCCAACGACCACCAACATGCGGCGATCCTGACGATCGACGATGGCGCGCACGGCGTCACGGTGGTCACTAATGGCCTGCTGGATCTCCATGGAGACAGGCAGGCGAGCCTTTAACTGTTCCGGCGTGATCAGAATTTCTTGAGTTTCAATATTTAGATTGTCGAGCTGCACAATGCGTCCCTCGTCCGCGATTTGGGGTTTTTCTTTACTTGAAGGCGGCGCGGATGGTAACGCTCTAGGCGCAAAATGCAATCAAGCGCTTGGGCTGATATCACCCGCTTTATCGTTAGCCTTGGTCGTCAGCTAAAAAGATGGTGCTCAAGATGGTCCATGCCCGTGAAATACAGGCCTAATTCCAATCGCTGGGGTGTGTCCAACAGGCGCTGCACGATCTCCCCATAGCCTGCCAATTGGGGGTGATACCGCGCCCACTGTCGCTCGAGAAATGTGGCCATATCTTCTCCGTCGCCGGGCAGCGCGGTTTTATAGTCGACGATCCAGATCGTTTCCTCTTCAATAAACAGGCGATCCAGCACAAAGCGACGTAGCGCTCCATCGCTAACCCCCGTCAACGCATATTCAAAGTGGCTATAGGGCCTAGGCGCGAGAACCCAAAGCCCGGTTTGACTGGCTAGCGTTTTGTCCAAATGGGTCCGCACCTGAGCAATGACCGCGTCCTGCCATTCCGGATGGGCCCCAAGTTCCCCAGCCCACCTTGGAAGGTTGCCTTCAAGCTGAGGCAATTTAAGCATCTGACGCTGTCCGGCCAGGGCCAGAGCGCGGTGCACCAGATTGCCAAGCACCAGACTGAATTCGTTATCGACCTCATCATCAATCGTTTGCGACGGCGACGCCTGCTCAACTGACGGCAGGGCTTTCTCGGCGGGTGGCTTCCAGGCATAGGTCGCAGGAAGGCGTTTGAGCGTCACCCCAGGGTTCGTCCAGGCGCCCGGCGTAACGTCGGTGCTGACTTCGGTCTGGTCCGGGTCCAGGTAGCGTGCCAACCCTTCTGGCTCCTTGCCCTCGGCCAGGCTGTAGCTTAGCCATAGACTGTCCTTGGCTCGCGTGCAGGCCACATAAAATAGTCGTTTTTGCTCGTTTTCAGCGCGTATTTTTTCCTCCCGCTTCAGCCAGGCGTGGCCGGGGTCGCCATTGATACCGGCCAGCAGGCCCTGTTCCATTTGGCGCCACATGAGCAAGACGGGGTCGTCAGGCTTCGGGCGCTTGGAAAGCCCGGGCAGAATCACGTGATTAAATTCCAGGCCCTTGGCTCGGTGAATGGTCATGACCTTGAGTCGACTCAATTCCGCGGGCTTTGCGTAAAGCTTTGCCATACCCAGCCGAAGCTCTTCTGCGGCATAGGCCTGATCGCCTAATTTCTCAAGGAGCTCAAACCAGCAGAGGGCATCCCCCAGGGCGCTGGCAGGGTAGGCGTCCATGCCGCCAAGCCTGAGCCACAATCCCTCCAGCACCTCGCAAAGGGGAATCTCATAGAGCCCGCTCCTGGCCCAGCTCAGGGCCTCTCCAAAGCGAACCAGCGCCGGCTCTTGCGGGGACGCCCGAAGGCAGTAATCCAGCGGGTCTGCCTGACCAATGATGTGCTCAAGTTGAGCTAATCCCAGGCCAATCATTGGACTGTGCAGGGTACTGAGAAGAGCCAAGCGGTCTTCCGGGTTGAGCAGCAGGGTGTACAGGTTGGCCAAGTCCTGAACAATCGGCTGATCGCCCAGGGGGTCAATGTCGGTGCCGGTAAACGAGACTTGGGCAGCATTTAGGGCCATCAGCAGAGGAGGTAGCTGGTTTCGATCACGACACAGAATGCCGATGTCCGATTCATCGTCGGCGCGGAGTAAGCGCTGGACATGGTCCACGATGCTGCTGGCCTCGGCCTGCACGCCGTCAAACTGTCGGCAGAGGACCTGGGCGCCAGGCTTGGGGTCGATCTGCGCCGATGCGGGGCTGAAGGGAATGGCGCCAAGGTGCGGCAGAGCATCTTCAGGAAGCAGTCGAGAGAACAGCGTGTTGCTCCAGGTGACCAAGGCAGGATCTGAGCGAAAGTTAGCGGTGAGGCGAATGGGCTCAAGCTCTACCGTTGGCATCCCTTGGTCACAACAACGCTGGAAGATCGAAACATCGGCATCACGGAATCGATAGATCGACTGCATGGGGTCCCCAACGGCAAATAGGGTATTGCCGTCGCCGGAATGCCAGGCCTCGGTCAAGAGGTTAAAAAACTGGAACTGGCCATGAGAGGTGTCCTGGAACTCATCCACCAAAATATGGCGGATTCTATAGTCCCAGTAGAGGGCGAGGTCGGTAGGGCCCAGGTCGTCTCTCAGCCCACGCATGGCTCGCAGCATCAGGCCGACAAAGTCAATCCGGCGCCTTGCCACGAAAATGCTTTCCAGCTCTGCAGCGGCAAGGCTGAGCGCGGCGCTTACGTTCTGCAGGCGTTCCCTGTCGTCACCGGCCAGAGTTTCAGGCGGGAGTTGGCGACAATTTTCCAGCGCGTCAGCCAGGCCTCTCTCCTCCAAATCCCCATACCAGCTCACCAGATGGTTACTCAGTTCGCGGTCGGTGAAGGCCGCATGCTCTCTACGGGTCAGCCGCCGTCTTAGGGTCCCTTGCTGACTCAGGACTAGCGGGAGCAGCGCCGTCCAGTGGTCAACGGCTTCTGTACGGTCGGCGAGCAGCTGGAAATTTTTCTGGTCCGCATCGTCTAGCTGACACTCAACGGCGCCGATGATTTGTTGCCGAAGTGAGGCCAGAGATTCATTGATGACGTTGCCAATCAGATCAATATTGGCCATGGCTTCGCCGCTGAACCCAAGCCATTGATCCCGTTTGCGGAGCATGGAAAGCAGCAGCCGCTCCCCCGTATCCACGTTGTTATCCAGATAGCCAAGGAACTGCTCCACAAAGAATTTACTGGGATGATCGCTATGCATTCGGGCAAATAGGCGCTCTATGGCTTCGCGATACAGCAGCAGCGGGTTTTCTTCGATCTGCATGCCCTGCGTGCTGTGTCCCCCTGGAATCTGGCCTGCTAAATCTGAGGCGAAGCTGTCGATGGTCTGGATGCTCAGGCGGACGGCATTCTCCTGAAGCTGCCAACCCAGGGCGTGATCTCGGTCTCTAACTCGCTGGGCCAGATCACCTGGTTCCTCCAAAGCCTTCAAAATACGACTTTTCATTTCCGCAGCGGCGGCGCGAGTGAAGGTAATGGCGAGAATTTCTTCGGGTCGTTCAACCACGGTTAGCAAGTTGAGATAACGCTCAACCAGCAGTGAGGTTTTGCCGGAGCCTGCGGGAGCACTCACGATTAACGATCTGCCGGCATCTACGGCTTTGCGGCGTTGGGCCTGATCTGGCGGCGATTGCCCAGTCACGACTGACGTTCTCGGATGCGGCACAAACTGTGGAGGTGACACCGCTGACAGATGTCTCCGCTTGGGGTCACCTGGGCTGCGCCCTGTCGGATGGCTAGGGTGAGTTGCGCTAGGTGCAGCCGCCAGCGTCCGACCTGTTCAGACCAGGGATGATCCGGATGAATGACTGAGATGCCGCTGGCTTTGTTCGCCACCAAAGTCGCGGCCTCGGAGGCCAGGCCGTTAATCTTCACGGTGCTGGTCTTGAGTTGGGCATAGTAGATGCCCTGGACCTGGTCCGAAATCAGACTGTAGGCGGGCAGTTGGGGGGCTTGAGGCTGGTCCCCCCGAGCACCAGCAATGTTCGCTTCCCCGGTTTTATAATCCAAAACGACCCGCACATCGTCGACCTGATCGATGCGGTCAATCTTCAAGGTGAACGTCATCTCAGCCAGCGTCAGTTCAAATTTTCGCTCCACGCCCACAATGGAGAAGGGCCGGCGCTTAGCCTCCAGGTCAAGCCATCGGGTGACCAAGGCAACCACGCGACTCACCTCGGTCTCGGCATAGCCAGCGGGCAGGTGGCGGTATTCTCGAATGCTGCGGCGACAGAGCGCCTCAACCTGTTCTTGGGTCAATGCCGCCAAGGCCTGGCTGTCTGGCACGTTAGTGAGGAGGCGCTCAAGGACCTGGTGAATGAGAATGCCCCGCTCAGCCAGGTCCAGAAAGTCCCGAGGGGGTAGCGGCTTTTTGAGACCCAGCCGATAGAGCGCAAAGGCCCGAAAGGGGCACCGCGCCTGGTCCTCTAGTCGACTAACCCCGCCCTGGAGCTTGCCCGGCGGTAGCAAGCCGGGCAGCGTCTCTGGCCTGTCTTCGAGGAGAATGGTCTGTGGGTGCATGCCAGGATTTCTGAGCAGCAAACGCTGGTGAGCCTGCTCTGCTGAAGCGCCGGCCTGCTGGGGGGCCAGGTCAGCATTTAGCGTGCGTAGCATCAGAGCGCTGGGCGCGACGGGCATGCCGTTATCTTGATTCACGTAGCTAAGCTGGAGATGACCGCTGCTGGTTGCCCAATGACCCAGCAGTCGTCGTGCGAAGGCCAGCTCCTGTTCCTGGGTGCTCCGGGGCAAGCCAAAGCTCCCAGCGAGCTGGGCAGGAAGATAGGGGTTTCGATGGCTTTGCGCCGGGAACGTATTGGCGCCCATGCCCATGACCCACAGGTAGTCAAATTCAAGGCCGGTAGTTTCAAGCAGCCCAAGAATCTGAATCGGTTGAGCAGCCCGCTGGCTGCCGAAGGCGCGCCCGGCAAGGGCGTGGTCCAGCAGCTCAAATGCCCTGAGGTTGCTGATGGGCTCCTGACCATACAGCCCTTCAACATGGGTCAGCATATCCAGGACCTGCTGGGCGGCCTGATATTGAACGCTACCTAATCGACTGGTGTTGGGCCATCCCGTTGCCTGGAGCAGACTGCGAATGCCTTGCACCCAGTGCTTCAACGTTCTTTTGCCGGCATCGGCCAATAAGCCGGCAGACGTCAAAAGCGGGCTGGGGTCCCCCTCGACCTCTAGGCGTGCGCCAGCCTGGCTCAGAGTGATGCGCCTGCGGAAGGTCCTTGGCCACTCCGTTACCAGAGATCTGAATTCCGCTAAGGCAAGGTAGGGAGAGGTTAGGGCAGGCTGCAGGGAGGCTTGGTCTAAGGGCTGAATCGCCCAGTTCAGCATAATCCGAGCGTGCTGCCAGACCGGCTGGCTAGCGAGAGGCTGTCCGCCGGACAGGTCAAAGGGCATATCCAGGCTGCCCGAGCCCGGATTTAGAGTGACGGCGAACTGTCGCTGCACGGCTGCGTAATGTTGCATCAGATTAGGTACGACAACGCCAATGGTGCTTTCAGGTGCGTTCGCTCGGATGTCTTGGCACCATTGAGCGGCCGCCGCCAACTCTTCCTGAAATTCCGAGAAGGCCTGTACCGAGGCGGGACGGGTAGCGGCGGGTGGCTCGGCAGCGGGGATAGCGTCTTCTTTAAACGCCGATATTTCGCCTCGCTGGAGTACCCTAATCTCTGCGCCGTGCTCCATCTGCCAGTGCAGCAGTTGCTCCTCCATCGGACTGAGGTGTTCGAAGTCGACCAGCACCAGGTCCGGGGTGACGGCCGGGGGGTGGGCCAGCAGCAGGGTGGGAATTTGTGCGTTAATCAGCTCCGCCTCGTTGAACTGTTGAGCCACCCGACGGCACCAGTCCACAAAGGGCTGCAGTCGTGAGGGCTGGAGGCCTGGGTGATCCAGTGGAATCCCGTACCGATGGCAAAGCTGCCAGGCCTCCAAGGCGGTTGAGGCCAAATGGCTGGCGTCAGGTGGGGCGGCTTGAATAAAGCGCAGTTGGGCAATGAGGTCGTCCACCAGCTCAATCTCTAGGCTTGTGGTATCCATCAGTTCGCGTAAAAGGTAACGATGGTACTGGGCCAGACTGGTGCAGCGCAGGGTCGTCCAGACGCGGTGTCCCTGGCTCAGCATCAAGTCGTCATAGGCCGCGCGGTAGGCCCGGGCCAGCCGCTCGTTGGGAGTCACCACATATCGCGTGGCCAGCTCGTCGACGATGCTGGGATCTAGGTTGACGAAGGTAGGAGACATGGCAAAATTCTAGCGGAAATAGAGGAGGTTGCTCAAAAGTTTGGCCCCAAAGGCAGACAAAGAATAACGCCAATTGGGGCTTTTGGTGCTACCACGTAGATCAGAACTATCGCTAGAATAGCAGGACTACCGCCTTGGTGAAGGGCGCGATCGACAATAGAGAGTACGGAAAAATTATGTGGCATTTACTCGAAGATTTTATGGATCAAAACTTGGTAATGAAGGCGTTCATCGGCTTGGGCTGGCTGTCGGTGGCCATCATGGTGCTGAGTTTCTTCCAGCAGTTGCTGGGCTAAGCCAATGTGGCTGGCTTCGCTCTCTGACACGCAGCGGCAAACGCTCATGCGCCTTGCCCACAATGTCATTGTTTCCGATGGCCTGCTGGATCCCAATGAAGAGGGCATGCTGGATGCCTTTCGCCGGGAAATGGAGCTGGCGCCCAGCACGGAGCTGGAATACCTGGAGCTTGAAGGGATCGACGCTATTTTTCCGAATAAGCGAGAGCGTTTGGTCGTCTTGTTCAATCTGTGTCGTCTTAGCTATGCCGATGGGGCATTCGAGGTTGAGGAAGAATGTCTGCTGAATGAAATTCGGCGGGCCTTCGGCGTCACGGAAGAGGAGTTTCAGGCCATCGACGAATGGACCGGACGGTTTTCTTCCCTCATGGAAGAAGCGCGGGATATGCTTGGCCGCAGCTAGGAGGTGGTTCGCAGGTAGCGCCGAGTTGCCCTACATTGGTTGTCATGTGGAGAGATTGACTTGGATCAGAAGGCAGGCAAGAAGCTGGAACAGTGGCTGGAGCGCCTGCGAACAGAGCATCGCGATTTGGATACCAAGATCTCTCATCTCATGGAGAGCGGGCACCACGACAACATGAGAATCCAGCGCCTGAAACGTCGAAAACTTCAGCTCAAGGATATGATTCACAAAGTGCAGAGTGAATTGATTCCTGATTTGGACGCCTAATCATGACTGCGGATGCCAATCCCAAGCCGCTCACCATTGCCATCTCTTCGACGGCGCTCTTTGACCTGGACACCTCTAACGACATCTATCAAACAGAGGGTTTGGCGGCTTACCGTCGGTTCCAGATTGATCACGAGGAGTCCGTTTTAGAACCGGGGCACGGGTTTTCTCTAGTCGAAAAAATACTAAATATCAATAAGTTATTGGACAAACCTAGAGTTGAGGTGATTCTTCTTTCCCGAAACTCTGCAGACACCGGGCTGCGCGTTTTTAACTCTATCAGGGCCCATGAACTGAACATCACTCGAGCTGCCTTCTGCAGCGGTGCCTCGCCCTATCGCTACATCAGTGCCTTTGGCTGTGACCTTTTTTTGTCCACCCACGCCAGCGATGTCCGCGCAGCCCTAGACCAAGGTGTCGCTGCCGCCACGCTCCTGGGTCGACCCCGGTCCGCTCTGGGCGGGATCAATAACGCCCTACGCCTGGCCTTCGATGGCGATTCGGTGTTGTTTTCAGACGAAGCTGAGGTGATCTATCAAACCCAGGGCCTAGAGGCCTTCAGCGCATCAGAGCTTGAGCGTGCGGACCGTGCGCTAGGTGGCGGGCCGTTCAAATCCTTTCTGGCGGCGCTGCATAAACTTCAGACCGAGTTCCCCGAGGGCGAGAGTCCTATCAGAACGGCCCTGGTGACCGCTCGCGGAGCGCCAGCCCATGAACGGGTGATTAAGACCCTGCGAGAATGGGACATTCGATTGGACGAATCTCTATTCCTAGGCGGGATGGATAAGACCGCATTTTTACGCGCTTTCGAGGCCGACATCTTCTTCGATGATCATGCTACGCACTGTGATCGCGCAGCGCCCCATGTCCCCACCGGCCACGTACCCCACGGGATCAGCAACGCTCTAGATACGCTCCCCCAGGAAGTTGAACCGGAGCAGTAGCCCCCAGTTCTCAGTTTAGGGTTTAAACGGAATATAGAACTTTATTTTTATTCCAAAGCTGAGGATACTGCCCCGGCCGCAACAGACGAGAGTCCCGTGAAGCTTCAACAACTCCGCTATGTCTGGGAGGTCGCCAATAACGACCTTAACGTCTCCGCGACGGCGCAAGCGCTCTTTACCTCTCAGCCCGGCGTAAGCAAACAGATACGGCTCCTTGAAGATGAGCTCGGCGTGGAAATTTTTGTCCGCAACGGTAAGCATCTCACTCAGGTAACGCCAGCAGGGGAAGCGGTCATCCAACTGGCGGGCGAAATCTTGCATAAGACCCGCACCATCAAGGAAATTGCCGAGGAATTCTCCAATGAGTCCAAGGGCGCTCTGACCCTCGCCACCACCCATACCCAGGCACGCTACGTGCTGCCCGAAACGGTGACGCACTTTCGCCAGCGTTACCCCGATGTCTCGCTACATATTCGCCAAGGCACGCCGGAGCAAATTTCGGAACTGGCCGCGACGGGGATGGCGGATTTCGCCATTGCCACCGAGGGTCTCGAGCTGTTTAGGGACCTCATCATGATGCCCTGCTATGCCTGGAACCGGTCCGTCGTTGTCCCCAAGGGCCATCCGCTTTGCAGCCTGCCGGAAGTGACCCTAGCAGCCTTGGCCGAGGTACCCATTGTTACCTACGTATTCGGTTTTACCGGTCGGTCCAAACTGGATGACGCCTTTGGGGCAGCGGGTCTGACGCCTAACGTTGTGTTCACGGCCACGGATACCGACGTGATCAAAACCTACGTCAGACTGGGATTCGGGGTAGGGATCATTGCCTCCATGGCCTTCGATGAGCAGCTCGACGGGGATTTGGTGAGGCTGGACGCGAGCCACTTATTCGAGAGCAGCGTGACGCATATTGGCTTCCGTAAGGGAACCTTCCTGCGACGCTACATGCTGGATTTCATCTCGGCCTTTGCGCCCCATTTGGACGATGAGCGGGTCCAGGCAGCACAGCACAAAAAAACATTGCAGGATCGCGCTCAGCTTTTTAAGGACCTCACGCTGCCCAGACGTTAGCCGCTGCCAAAGACGGCTTTGACGAATTTAAAGTAAACCGTGTAGACGGTTTCCACCGGGTTTTGATCGCCGTCAGAAACGATGAAGAAGGGCGCCTGCTCAACCCCATGTTTTTCTGCCAGCTTGATGCCAGGCGAGTCAGACACTCGCTCGTCGGCCACAACGATGTCGTTGATATGCGGCATCAACCCAGCGGTCTCCAGGCGTTTTTCGACCTGAAGGCATTTCGCGCACGGGTGGCCATCCGCAAGAATTTTTTTCACCAGAGTGATATGGGGCATAACGAGAGGGGGTACGGCTCCGCCCTAGTTGGGGAGGGTTTTGATGCTGATAACGTTCTGGTGATGCAGGCCGCACTCTTTCTGAGTTTCCTCTTCCCACCACCAGCGCCCGGCGCGCTCGTGCTGGTGAGGTCCCGTGGCGCGTGTGCAGGGCTGGCAGCCGATGGAGGTGTAGCCCTCATCGTGGAGCGCGTTATAGGGGACCTCGAAGTCTCGGATGTAGTGCCAAATCTGGCTGGCACTCCAGTTCGCTAGGGGATTGTATTTCTCGATGCTGTGCTCTGAGGTGGAGAACGCTGTATCAACCTGGCGCAGCGGCACGTCCGTGCGGGTTACGCTCTGGTCTCGTCGCTGCCCGGTTATCCAGGCATCCAGCGTGCCAAGCTTTGACCGCAGAGGGGCGATCTTGCGAATGCCGCAGCACTCTCCGTGTCCATCCTCATAGAAACTGAACAGCCCCTTGTCCTTTACCAGTTGGCCCAGGGCCTTGGGGTTGGGACTCAGCAATTCGATGGAGATATCGTAGTGCTTGCGGACGCGCTCGATGAATTCATAGGTCTGAGCATGGAGGCGACCGGTATCCAGCGAAAAGACTGCTGCGCTCAAGCCCATGCTGGCCACCAGATCAATAAGCACGACATCTTCAGCCCCGCTAAAGGAGATGGCGATGCGACCAGGCTCGTACTTGCCGAGGGCGTCTCGCAGAAGGCTCTGGGTTTCTGCGATCTGGTCTTCAGGCGCATATAAGGTTTGATCTGTTGACATGGTTCTCTTGCCGTCAGTGTGGGCGCTAGGGCCTTCAGGGGTGGGCAAGGTAGCAGTGCAAATGACATAAAAAAAAGAACATCTTGCTATATGCTTACTCCTTTTAGCCGTAAGGAATAAACGTGGATGTGCTTTGTCTGGATTTAGAGGGAGTTTTGGTGCCAGAGGTCTGGCAGGCGGTGGCTCGGTCTACCGAAATCCCGGAGCTATTAAAAACAACGCGGGACATTCCAGACTACGACGACCTGATGCGCTACCGTCTCGAGATCGTTGCGGCTCATGACATTACCCTCAGCCAGATCCAGGCGGAGATCGGAAAGCTTGAGCCCCTCCCCGGTGCGCGAGCCTTCCTGGATTGGGCGCGAGACCACTTCCAGGTCGCCATTATCTCGGATACCTTTTATGACTTTGCCAAGCCCCTGATGGTGCAGTTGGGCATGCCCTTTCTGCTTTGCCACAAGCTGGTAGTCGAGAATGATCGCATTGTCGATTACCGCCTTCGCCAGGCGGATCCCAAACGACATTCCGTCAAAGCCTTCAAGGGCCTGAAGCTTAATGTCATTGCCTCGGGTGATTCGTTCAATGACGTGTCGATGCTAGAGGAGGCCGATCGAGGCATTTTCTTTCAAGCACCTGCAAACATTACCGCTCAGTTTCCCCAGTATCCGGTGGCACCGGACTATGAGGCGCTCAAAGCATTGATTCTTCAAGCCCAGGCAGAGATCACGGCATAGCCTGACTCTTGGGCTGAACTGAGAAATAGCCCGGTGAAACTGCTTCTCGCGCCGGGGTAAACTGCTACTAGAAGAACTGGAGAGATCAATGAGTCAGGGACGTAAATTTCGCGATGCTTTGTTGGCTTCAGCGCCTCGCCCGCTGCAAATCCCTGGCACCATCAACGCCTATACGGCGCTGATGGCTGAAAAGGTCGGGCATCAGGCCATCTACCTGTCTGGCGGCGGGGTCGCTAACGCATCCTATGGGCTGCCCGATCTGGGCATGACTTCTCTTAACGATGTGCTTGAAGACGTTCGACGGATCACGTCGGCAACGACCCTCCCGCTGCTGGTGGATATTGATACGGGTTGGGGCGGTGCCTTCAACATCGCCCGCACGGTGAGGGAGATGACCCACGCCGGCGCAGCGGCCGTGCACATTGAGGATCAGGTCGCGCAAAAGCGTTGTGGACACCGTCCCAATAAGGCTATCGTTAGTACAGAAGAGATGGTGGATCGTATCAAAGCCGCCGTGGATGCCAAGACCGACGCGGACTTCGTCGTTATGGCGCGCACCGATGCACTGTCCGTCGCGGGCCTGAACGCCGTGATAGATCGTGCCGGAGCCTTTGCTGAAGCGGGCGCCGATGCCATTTTTGCCGAGGCCATGACGGAAATCGACATGTATCGGCCTGTGGTTGACGCGGCTGGGGTGCCGGTTTTAGCGAACCTGACAGAGTTTGGTCAGACGCCACTCTATACGCTGGACGAGTTGGCCTCGGTGGGGATTGCCATGGCCCTGTATCCGCTCTCTGCCTTTCGCGCCATGAACAAGGCCGCTCTCAACGTCTATCGGACGCTCAAAGAGGAGGGCACTCAGGCCAGCGTGGTGGACACTATGCAGACGCGAATGGAGCTGTATGACTTTTTGGGCTATCACGCTTATGAAGAAAAGCTTGATCGGCTGTTTGCTAAGGAAGATTGAGGTAAGGGGAATAACGATGGTAGATAAAAAACTTGGCGGTGCGGGGTTACGCGGACAGAGCGCGGGGACCACAGCGCTGTGCACGGTGGGCCAGAGCGGTACCGGGCTGACCTACCGAGGGTATGACATCACCGATCTGGCAGAAAACACGACCTTTGAGGAAGTGGCCTATTTGATTTACCACGGGGAACTCCCTAACGCCGCGCAGCTCGAGGATTATCGGAACCTACTTCAGGGCAATCGCGAGCTGCCATCGGCCCTGCTGGAGGTGCTAGAGCGCATTCCAGCCTCTGCACACCCAATGGATGTCATGCGCACGGGCTGCTCCATGCTCGGCAACCTCGAGCCCGAAGCTGATTTCACCCAGCAGCAGGTCGTGGCGGACCGACTGCTTGGGGCATTGCCCGGCATGATTAACTACTGGTATCGGTTCAGCCATCAGGGGGTTCGCATCGAGACCCAAACCGATGCCAAAAGTTTGGCCGGTCATTTCTTACACCTGCTCACCGGTGCAGCCCCCAGTGCGCTTCATGAGCGGGTGATGGATGTGTCCCTGATCCTCTATGCGGAGCATGAGTTTAACGCTTCGACCTTTACCGCCCGGGTCTGTGCCTCGACGCTGTCGGACATGCACTCCTGCGTCACCGGCGCCATTGGTTCTTTGCGCGGCCCGCTACACGGTGGTGCGAATGAGGCGGCTATGGAAATGATCGAACAATTCCCCAGTGCCGAGGCGGCTACCGCAGAAATCAAGGCCATGCTCGAGCGTAAGGACAAGATCATGGGTTTCGGACACGCCATTTATCGAACGTCCGACCCCCGCAACGTGATCATCAAGCAGTGGTCCGAGCGTCTGGCTCAGGAGGTCAATGACACCGTGCTGTACCCGGTTTCCTGTGCAGTAGAGCAGGTGATGTGGGACGAAAAGGAACTGTTTGCTAATGCCGACTTCTTCCACGCCTCGGCCTACAGCTTTATGGGGATTCCCACCAAGCTCTTCACCCCCATATTTGTTTGCTCACGCGTAGCGGGCTGGACGGCCCATGTTATGGAACAACGAGAAAATAACCGAATCATCCGGCCCAGCGCTGATTACATCGGTCCTGAACCTCGGGTGGTCACCCCCCTTTCCGAGCGTTAGGGCGGCGGGGACAAGACGCGGGGTTAACCTGCCTCTAGCGTGGTGGCGGGGACGCGCACCCAACCCTCCATCAAGATGCGAGCGCTGCGACTCATGGAAACCTTTTCCACCATCCACCCTGCCGAGGTCTCTCGAGCAGTTGCGCCTACCCGCAAAATACCGGAAGGGTGTCCAAAGGTAATGGCGTCTGGGCTGCCGCCTCCGGCGGCCCTATTCACTATCGTGCCAGGAATGGCGGCGGCGGTGCCGATAGCCACTGCGGCGGTACCCATCATGGCGTGGTGCAGCTTCCCCATGGAGAGGGCGCGCACCAGCAGCTCGATGCTGTCAGCGTGGATGGCCTTACCGCTTGACGCCGTATAGCCGCTAGGCGGCGCGACAAAGGCTACCTTGGGCGTATGCTGTTGGGCCAGGGCCTGACTCGGATCCTGGATCAATCCCATGCGTAGCGAACCTGCCGTCCGGATGCGCTCAAACTTTTCCAGCGCCTCGGGGTCCCCGTTGATATCGCCCTGTAGCTCTCGGCCGCTGTAGCCCAAGTCTTCCGCCTTGATAAACACCGTTGGTATGCCCGCATTGATCAGCGTTGCGTCCAGAGCACCCAGCCCGGGTACGTCGAGGGTGTCAATCAGCTGGTTCGTTGGGAATAGGGCGCCTTCGCCAGCATCCGCTGGCGCGATAAAATCCAGGCCGATTTCCGCTGCGGGAAAGGTGACGCCATCCAGCTCAAAATCGCCCATTTCGCAAACGGCGCCTCGGACCATGGGCACCTGAGCAACAATGGTTTTGCTGATATTAGCCTGCCAAATTCGGAGGGTTGCAACGCCATCTTGAGGCAGCCGTTTGGGGTCGATGAGGCCTTGGGCGATCGCGAAGGGACCCACGGCCGCAGACAGGTTGCCGCAGTTGCCGCTCCAATCCACCCTAGGGCTGTCCAGGGCCACCTGGCCAAATAAATAATCCACGTCATGGTCTGGCCGCTGGCTCTTCGCGATGATGACGGTCTTACTGGTGCTTGAGGTAGCACCGCCCATCCCGTCCGTATGCTTTTGGTAGGGGTCCGGGCTGCCGATAACGCGCAGCAACAGGCGATCCCTCTGGGGACCGGGCACCCGAGCCACCTCGGGCAGGTCATCGAGATTGAAAAATACGCCCTTGCTGGTGCCGCCGCGCATGTAGGTGGCGGCGATCTTAAGTTGGGGCGGGTAACTGTCCTTCATCGTGCCCTCGGTGTTTAGCTTGCCGATGCTCGGGCGCTGAGGAAATCTTCGGCAAACCGCTGCAGTACTCCGCCAGCGCTATAAATGGAGACTTCCTCCGCCGTGTCCAGGCGGCAGATAACGGGCATATCCACGACCTCACCGTCCTGACGCTGAACGCGTACGGTAAGCTCGCTGTTGGCAGCCGGGGTGCCGATCACTGCAAAGCATTCTGTGCCGTCTAGCGCGTAATGATGACGACCTTCCTGAGCTTTAAACTGGAGAGGCAGCACGCCCATGCCCACAAGGTTCGTTCGATGAATCCGTTCAAAACCCTCAGCCAGAATGGCCTGAACGCCAGCCAGGCGTACTCCCTTGGCGGCCCAATCTCTGGAAGAACCCTGACCGTAGTCTTTGCCTGCCACGATGATGAGCGGCTGTTTGCGCGCTAGATAAGTCTCAATGGCTTCCCACATGCGCGAGATATGCCCCTCAGGTTCGATACGGGCGTAGGAGCCTTGTTTGGGGCTGCCATTTTCTACCACCATTTCGTTCACCAGCTTCGGGTTAGCAAAGGTGGCGCGCTGTGTCGTCAGATGATCGCCTCGGTGAGTGGCATAGGAATTGAAGTCCTCTTCAGGTAGCCCCATTTTGGTCAAGTACTCGCCCGCCGCGCTGTCGGCCAATATGGCGTTAGAAGGAGACAGGTGATCCGTCGTGATGTTGTCTCCCAGAATAGCTAAGGGGCGCATGTTTTGAAGACTGCGTTCTCCTGCCAGCGCACCCTCCCAGTAAGGTGGGCGTCGAATATAGGTGCTGCGCTCGCGCCAGGCGTAGAGCGGGTTATCACTTTCGGTGACCTGCTTGAGGGGCAGGAACATGGGGTCATAGACCGCTTTGAACTGGGACGGCTTGACCGCCGCAGCCACCACGGCATCAATCTCTTCGTCCGTCGGCCAGATGTCCTGCAGGGTGATCGCCCGGCCCTCGGCATCATGGCCTAGGGGGTCTCTTTCGATATCGAATCGGATGCTACCTGCGATGGCATAGGCTACGACCAGCGGCGGCGAGGCAAGAAAGGCCTGTTTGGCATAGGGGTGAATCCTGCCGTCGAAGTTGCGATTGCCCGAAAGCACGGCGGTGGCATAGAGATCTCGACTGATTACCTCCTGTTGAATCGTCGGGTCTAGCGCTCCGCTCATGCCGTTGCAGGTGGTACACGCAAAGCCGACGACACCGAAGCCCAACTGCTCTAGCTCGCCCAGCAGTTGCGCCTCTTCAAGGTAGAGCTGG
The DNA here is from genome assembly GCA_002470275.1 of Gammaproteobacteria bacterium UBA7376. Classification (GTDB taxonomy): domain Bacteria; phylum Pseudomonadota; class Gammaproteobacteria; order Pseudomonadales; family Azotimanducaceae; genus UBA4421. Next base: position 18,975 of record DKNY01000052.1, read on the forward strand.
ACGGCCTTAGAGCCCGGCGCGAGGGACGTCTTGACCCAGGGCTTTCGCGCTAGGCCAGCGCGATTGGCATTGCGGGCCAGCAATCCGGCCGCGATCACGTTGCGCGGGTTGCTGGTATTGGTGCAGCTGGTGATGGCAGCGATGATCACCGCGCCGTCAGGCATGTCGCCTGGGGCCGCCGTGTAGGGGCCAGTAAGGCCGGCCTGAGCTAAATCTGTGGTCGCCACCCTTCGGTGAGGGTTTGAAGGCCCGGCGATATTTCGACTCACCGACGAGAGATCAAATTGAAGGGTTCGGGGATAAACGGCTTGGTGAAGTTGGTCAGACCACAGTCCGGCTTGGCGGGCATAGGTTCCCACCAGGTCAACGTGCTCGGGGTCTCTGCCGGTTAATCGCAAATAGTCCAGAGTATGCTCGTCGATGGAAAACAGGGCGGCCGTCGCGCCAAACTCCGGGGTCATATTTGAGATGGTTGCTCGGTCTCCAAGGGTGAGCGCTGACGCCCCCTCACCAAAAAATTCGAGGTAGCAGGAGACGACGTTCTCTGATCTCAAAAATTCTGTGAGCGCAAGAACGATATCTGTGGCGGTTGTACCCGGTCTTTGCCGGCCCACCAGCTCGACGCCGACCACATCGGGAAACCGCATCCAGGATGCTCTGCCCAGCATGACGCTTTCCGCCTCGAGGCCGCCCACACCAATGGCGATAACGCCCAGCGCATCGACGTGGGGCGTATGGCTGTCCGTGCCAACCAGGGTGTCGGGAAAGGCGACGCCATCTACCCGGTGAACGACCGGCGACATACGCTCTAGGTTGATCTGATGCATGATGCCGTTTCCGGGTGGAATGACATCTATATTTTTGAATGCGGTCTTGGTCCAGTTAATGAAGTGGAACCGATCATCATTCCGACGGTCCTCGATCGCACGATTTTTGGCGAAGGCGTCTTTTTCGAAGCCCGCATGCTCAACCGCGAGGGAATGGTCGACGATGAGCTGGGTAGGGACTACAGGATTCACCTCTGCGGGATCACCCCCCCGGGCAGCGATGGCGTCTCTGAGGCCCGCTAGGTCCACCAGAGCCGTTTGTCCCAAAATATCGTGGCAGACGACGCGCGCCGGGTACCAGGGGAAATCCTGCGTCTGCTTGCCCAATAGAATTTGCTCAAGAGACGCCTGCAGAAGCTCTGGATCGCAGCGCCTAACTAGGTTTTCCGCAAAGACCTTGCCGCAGTAGGGCAGCCTGGCATAGGCACCGGGCTGAATAGCCTCAGTGGCCTCGGCGGCATCAAAGTAATCGCAATCCGAACCGGGGAGGGCTTTACGATAAGTCTGGTTCATACGTCATTCCAAGCTAGGACACCCCGGGGCTAGGGCGCCAGGACGTCGTTTTGCGAACTGGAGCCCAAGGTTGGCCCGCTGCGCGGGGCCATGTTAGCCCAAAATTTATTGCCACGCCTTGACCAGAGTCAGAGGGAAAGCGTCATATGCTGATGCTGGATGCCGGCTTCGCAAAAAGTCTGTCCCGCCGGGCAAAAGCCATGACGCTGGTAAAAAGCCTGGGCATGAACCTGGGCGTGCAGAAAGACCGCCTGTCTGCCCTGATCCTTGGCCTGAGCGATCATCGCATGCAGGAGCTGGCTGCCCACGCCTCGGTTCCTAAAGGGCGCTCGAACAGCCATACGTCCGATTTGGCCCGCCGGAGTCAAGCGCACGCAGCCGAGGGCCTGACCCCCACTGTCCCTAGCCAGCAGATGGTCAGAGAGGTGATCCAACTCATCTAGCTCGATATCAGGCGGCACTCCTTGCTCATCCACGAAGACCTCAAACCGAACAGATTTGAGGTGCTCGGCTGCGGCGTCATCCCAGGAGACGCTGACAATATCCAGGTTCACTCAAGGTCCTTCTGCGCCAGCTCTGCAGCCAACCCGATGTAGGTTTCCGGCGTCAGCGCCACCAGTTCCTCATAGGCCGCTGCGGGCAGATCGAGTTCGTCGAGCATGTCTTTAAAGACGGTGGCCGATAGGCGTCGACCTCGGGTCGCCTCCTTTAAACGCTCATAGGGTTCGCGCATCCCATATTTGCGCATAACGGTTTGCACCGGTTCTGCCAGCACTTCCCAGCTGTTGGAGAGGTCCGCGGCGATCTGCGGCGCATTAACCTCCAGCCGAGACAGGCCTTTCAGGGTGGCTTGGTAGGCCAAGCTGCAATGCGCCACGGTGGTACCCAAATTGCGGAGGACGGTTGAATCCGAGAGGTCCCGCTGCCAGCGAGAGACCATCAGCTTGCTGGCCAAATGTTCCAGGGCGGCGTTGGCGATCCCTAGGTTGCCCTCTGAATTTTCAAAGTCGATGGGGTTAACCTTGTGGGGCATGGTTGAGGAGCCTGTTTCCCCCTCTACCTTCTTCTGCTTGAAGTATTCGATGGCAATGTAGCCCCAGATGTCTCGGTCAAAATCCAGCACGATCTGGTTGCAGCGAATGAGGCAGTGACACAGTTCCGCCACATAGTCGTGGGGTTCTATCTGGGTTGTCCAACGGTTAATCCGGAGCCCGAGAGTCTCTAGAAAATCTGCTGACAGCTGGTCCCAAGGCACAGCGGGGTAGGCGCTTAGGTGGGCATTGAAGTTCCCCACTGCGCCATTGAACTTGCCTAATATCTCTACCTTTCTCAGCTGCCCAAGCTGCCTCGTTAGCCTGGCGGCCACGTTTTTAATTTCCTTACCCAGGGTGGTCGGCGAGGCGGGCTGTCCATGAGTGCGAGAGAGCATGGGCAGGGCCGCATGGCGTTTCGCCAGGGCGTCGAGCCGGGCGATAAGTTCCGTGAGTTCAGGGGTGAGAATCTGATCTCGCAGGTCGCTGAGCATGAGTGCATAGGCAGTATTGTTGATGTCTTCAGAGGTGCAGGCGAAATGCACCCACTCTCTGAGATCAGCAAGCTCAGCTCGGTCTGCAAGACGCTCCTTGATGAAATACTCCACCGCCTTAACGTCATGGTTAGTAGTGGCTTCCAGGGCCTTAACCCGAGCAGCATCGGCCTCGGAAAACTCAGTGGCAATGGCTTCGATATAGGCCTGGTCTGCTGGGGAAAGAGGAGCAAGTTCGGCGATAGATTCGCTAGCGCTGAGGAAGAGCAGCCAACAACACTCAACCTGCACCCGGTATCGAATTAAGCCGTATTCGCTTGCAATGGGCGCCAGGTGAGCTGTCTTGCTCTGATAGCGTCCGTCGATAGCGGTAATGGCAGTAAGGGAGAATGATGGCTGCATGGAACGTTCCTCTGATCGTTTTGCCGTCGATCCGGTATTAGCTATTGCTGGATGTGCGCGGATTCAATACAGGCACCCCCAAGCATCTCATCGCCCTGATATAGAGCGATGTACTGACCCGGTGTAATCGCTCGTTGAGGGGAATCAAATTTGACCAACAGCCGTCCATTCGCCGCGGGGAATACCCGACACGGCTGATCGGGCTGGCGATAGCGAATGCGCGCAGTACAGGTAAGCGGCAGCTGGACGGGGTTCAGCCAATTGGGCTGACTCGCCTGAAGCCAGCGTCCCTCCAGGTCCTGTTCGTTCTGAGTGATGATGAGCATGTTGTCATTGAGTTTCTTATTCTGCACATACCAGGGACGTTCTTCCCTGCCGGCCATACCGCCGATGTTAAGACCCTGACGCTGGCCCAGCGTGTAGTGGTGCAGGCCTCGGTGAGTACCCAGGCGTCGTCCCTGCAAATCGCAGATCGGCCCCGGCTGGTCCTGAACGTATTTTGCCAAGAAGTCGGCGAATCGACGTTCGCCGATAAAGCAGATGCCCGTGCTATCTTTCTTGCGGTGGTTGGACAGTCCGAGCTGCTGGGCCAGGGCACGCACGTCGGTTTTTTGCCAGTCTCCCAGAGGAAAGAGACATTTGGCCAAGCGCTCTGCAGGCACGGCCTGAAGGAAATAGCTCTGGTCCTTAGCCTGATCCTTTCCCTTGAGAATCGTCAGTCGATGGGGCCTCTCAGAGGCGTTGTCAGCAGCGGGGTCCTGGTGGCGGACATAGTGACCGGTGGCGATAAAATCGCCTCCCAAGGTCAGGGCGTAATTCACGAACTGCTGAAACTTAATTTCTCGGTTGCAGAGAATGTCGGGATTAGGGGTCCGGCAGCGTTGGTACTCGGCCAAAAAATGCTCAAACACACTGTCCCAATACTCCGCTGCGAAATTGGCCTGGTGCAGGGTGATCCCCAGACGCTCACAAACCTGAACCGCGTCGGCCAGATCTGCCTTAGCCGTGCAGTAGTCCGTGCCGTCGTCTTCTTCCCAGTTTTTCATAAACAGGCCCTCTACCGAATATCCCTGCTGCTGCAGCAGATAGGCGGCCACGGAAGAATCCACCCCGCCGGACATGCCGACGATCACTCTTGGAGCAGGGGAGAGGTCTTGCGACGCTGATTCTGACAGGGCGGCTGACGGCATGGCAATATCTAGGCCTAATCGAATGGCGCATGGTAACCCAGGTCTTGGCCGGGGTCAGCGGCTATCGCCGGTGGCGCTGACCGAGGACCATTCGCCAGGCATAATGAGGCAACGCACCTAAGGGATACAGCAATGGGTTTAAGCCACATGAATGCGGCCGGAGAAGCAAATATGGTGGATATCGCCGATAAGGCGGTTACCGAGAGAGTGGCCAAGGCCAGCGCCGTGGTGCAGATGGCGCCGGCGACCCTGGAGGCCATCATCAGCGATAATCTCCCCAAGGGCGAGGTTCTGGCCGTGGCGCGCATCGCAGGCATCCAGGCGGCCAAGCGCTGTTCTGATCTGATTCCGCTGTGTCACCCTTTGGCGTTGTCCAAGGTCGCCGTTGAGTTCCAGGTCTTAGACGCTGGACGCCTACAGGTGCTCGGCGAATGCAAATTGGCGGGCAAGACGGGCGTGGAAATGGAGGCGTTGACGGCCGTGAGCGTCGCGGCGCTGACCGTCTACGATATGTGTAAGGCCGTTGATAAGGCCATGACTATCGAGGCAATCCAACTCGACGAAAAAACCGGTGGCAAGAGCGGCACCTGGCGTCGAGAGGACGCCCAGGAGCTAAACGATGAGTGAGGAATCTAACCCTATCGAAGTGCACTTCTTTGCTTCGCTGAGGGAGCGCGTGGGGACAGCGCGATTGAGCGCCACCGCAGACAGCCTCTCCGAGGTACACGCTACGCTAATCCAACAGCTAGGCACTGACAGGGTGGCCCACCTGCTGGCGCCCAATGTTCGTGTAGCGGTAAATCAGCAGTTGATTGAAGGGGATTGGCACAGTGACCTGCAGCCTCTGCCGGCTGGCGCAGAGGTGGCCTTCTTGCCGCCGGTGACGGGAGGCTGAGAGATGAAGACACCGGATCCCCGCATCTCTATCCAGCAAGAAGACTTCGATCTGGCAGAAGAATATCAGGCCCTGAGGAATAGGTTAGGCGCCCAGATTGGCGCCATCGTTTGTTTCAGCGGTCTGGTTCGGGACCGTAACCCGGTAGCCGGCGATGGCGGCAGCGTCAGCACGCTCAGGCTCGAGCATTATCCCGGGATGACCGAGCAGTCTATCCTGCACATCGCCTCAGCCGCCGAGCAGCGATGGCCGCTTCTGGATTGGCGGATAATCCATCGCATTGGCGACCTCACTCCCAGCGATCAGATTGTGCTGGTCCTGGTAGCCTCTGCTCATCGCGAGGCTGCCTTCGGGGCGGCAGAATTCATGATGGACTATCTGAAAACCAGAGCCGTGCTCTGGAAAAAGGAACGCAGCGAACTGGGCGAACGCTGGCTTGATTCGACTCAAGCCGATCATGAGCGGGCGGAGGAGTGGGGCACCACATCGGGTGATTGACCTGAGTTGAGTTGCACTCGGGGCAGCCTCAGACTATCCTTCGCCGCGGCTGGAGAGGGCCAGAACAGGCGTTAGCGGGGGCTGCCTTGTCAAATGCGCACTCTCTCCCATGCTCAAGACCGCATCGCGGTGACTTACTTCGAGAGCATGTAATTTCCCTTATGGGCTAGCAGCCTTCTCTGGTTGATGGGAAGCCCAATATAACCTAGGCGAAAGGGGACCTCATGACGAGTGAACAGAAGATAATCTATACCGAAACCGACGAAGCGCCACGCCTGGCGACCTATTCGCTGCTGCCTATCATTGAGGCCTTTGCCGAGGCCGCCGGCATCGTCGTGGAGACGCGAGACATTTCACTGGCGGGCAGAATTTTAGCGAAATTTCCGGAATACCTAGAGCCAGATCAGCGCATTGCAGACCATCTATCAGAACTAGGGGCCCTGACGCAGGACCCCTCAGCAAACATTATCAAGCTTCCCAACATCAGCGCATCCACGCCTCAAATGCAGTCCGCTATTGCAGAGCTCCAGCAGCAGGGCTATGCGCTTCCCAATTATCCCGAGGACCCAAGAGAGGCTGCCGAGCAAGAAATCAAGGCCCGTTACGACAGCGTCAAGGGCAGCGCGGTTAACCCAGTATTAAGGGAGGGCAACTCAGATCGGCGCGCGACCCGGGCAGTGAAGGAATACGCCCGAAAACATCCTCACCGCATGGGAAGCTGGTCATCGGATTCTCAATCCCACGTGGCGCATATGAGCCATGGCGACTTTTACGGCAGCGAAATCTCCACCACGATGTCAGGACCAGATGTGCTGACCATCGAATTTGTGGCGGACGATGGGGCCTCCACGACGCTAGCTAGCGCCCTCCACGTGGATGCAGGAGAAGTGGTGGACGCGGCCTATATGAGCAAGGCCGCGCTCTGCGCATTTTTCGATGAACAAATCGCTGCGACTGCACCGGGTGTCCTGTTCTCGCTGCACCTCAAAGCGACGATGATGAAAGTTTCTGACCCCATTATTTTTGGCTATGCGGTGCAGGCCTACTATCGATCTGCCCTGGAAAAACATGCTGAGACGTTGTCGGGTCTCGGCGTGGACCTAAATAACGGGATTGGCGACGTCTACGATAAAATTCAGACCCTGCCGGCTGACGAGGCCGCGCAGATCGAGGCGGACCTGGATGCGTGTCTCGAGGCGGGTCCCGATTTGGCCATGGTGAATTCCGATCTGGGCATCACCAATCTTCACGTTCCCAGTGACGTCATTGTGGATGCGTCCATGCCCGCTGCGATTCGTGAGTCCGGCAAAATGTGGGGGCCGGACGGCGATCTGCACGATACCAAGGCCGTCATTCCTGATCGCTGCTATGCCACGGTCTATACGGAAACGATTAACGAATGTATCGCCAACGGTGCCTTCGACCCCACCACAATGGGATCGACTTCGAACATTGGGCTGATGGCCCAAAAGGCTGAAGAATACGGCTCCCACGATACAACCTTCGAAGCCCCCGGTTCAGGTGAAATGAGGGTGGTTGGTTCCACCGGTGAAGTGCTGCTCAGGCATGAGGTGGCGTCTGGTGATATTTGGCGGATGTGTCGCGTCAAAGACGAATCCATACGAGATTGGGTAAAGCTTGCCGTTTCTCGGGGCCGGATCACGGGTGATGAGGTGATTTTTTGGCTCGACCAGGATCGTGCTCACGACGCCCAGCTGATCGCTAAGGTGAAGACCTATTTGGCCGAGCACGACATCCAAGGGCTAGAGATCAAAATTTTGAAGCCCGCCGAAGCAACGAGGCATTCACTGCAGTTGATGCGCCAGGGTAAGGATACGATATCCGTCACCGGTAACGTCTTGCGCGACTATTTGACGGACCTGTTTCCCATTCTTGAACTGGGCACCAGTGCAAAGATGCTGTCTATCGTACCGCTCATTAACGGCGGAGGGCTATTCGAGACCGGAGCCGGCGGATCAGCGCCCAAGCATGTCCAGCAGATGGAGGCGGAGGGACATCTCAGATGGGATAGTCTGGGCGAGTTTTTGGCGCTCGGTGCGTCCTTCGAACACCTTGGGCGTGTCTTTGATAATGACGCGGCCAAGCTTCTCGGAGAAACTCTGGACGAGGCCATCGCGGAGTTTTTAGACAGCAACAAGTCGCCGTCCCGCAAAGTAAATGAGATTGATAACCGGGGCAGCCACTTCTTTCTAGCAAAATTTTGGGCTCAGGCCATGGCCAGAAGGGCGGACGAAGACGCACTCAAGTCGCGCTTTGAGCGATTTGCCGAGCGGTTGGTCGAAGCGGAAACCGTGATCACCGCCGAATTACTGGATGCCCAGGGGCACCCCGTCGATCTCGGCGGCTACTATGCACCGGATCCCGCTAAAGCCGCCCAGGTGATGCGCCCGTCGGCAACGCTGAATGACATCTTGGCGGCCCTCTAGGGGGGCGAGTTCATCTCAGCGGCGTTGGGCTCTGATACCGACGCTTCGCCCTGCTGCGAGGGCACTTCGCCCTGCTCCGAGGGCACCGCGTGCTGCTCTGAGGCTGTCGAGGCCTGGCTGATAATGTTCACCGCGTGGTGTCCCTTATCGCCGGACTCAATGTCGAAGCTGACGGCCTCTCCAGCCCGCAGCGTCTTATAACCCTCCATGGAAATTGCCGAGAAGTGTGCAAACAAGTCGTCTGCACCATTATCCGGCAAAATAAATCCATAGCCCTTGGCATTGTTAAACCATTTGACGGTTCCAGTAGGCATATTTTTCTCCACTCCCAGGCTGACTTTCCGAAATTCGTACAGCGTAGTCAAGCCACGAAGACTTGGCTTTTCAATCTTTGACCCCACACTCTGAGCATTGGAGGTCGTTGCAAATGGACCTCATGGGCTGCCCGGCGGCGCGCTGATTCCGGCAGATAGCCTGGCCGACCGCAGATTAAACGGGCAGTTGAACAAATTTGAGAAACAAGCATTGGCCCACACGGGAGTCGTGGTAGCCTCGGGATATGGGTCGACGGAACGCGAGAAGATGCAGAAACGACAGGCGTTTATAGAATCTGGAGTGCTGGCCGCTGATCGAGAGTCAGAGTGCCGTCTGCAGGCCGGTGAGGGCGATTCGGAGCAACAGGGTGATGTGGGCGTCGTTGTTGAAGCGTCAAAGCCCGAACTTAAAAAGCCGCCCATGTTCAAGGTCGTTTTACTAAATGATGACTACACGCCTATGGAATTTGTCATTCATATTTTAGAAAAGTTTTTTGGGATGAATCGCGAGAAAGCCACCCAGATCATGTTAGTCGTACATACGGAGGGTGCTGCCGTTGTCGGTATCTTTCCGCGTGATATTGCGGAAACAAAGTCTGAGCAGGTCAATCTATATGCCCAGGAAAACAGCCACCCGCTGATGTCTCGGATCGAAATAACGGATTAAATCTGCCGCATTTCAGGAATATAAAGAACATGTTGAGCAAAGAACTAGAGCAATCGTTGAACGCCGTCGCCCAAGAGGCAAACATATCGCGTCATGAATTCGTGACGGTGGAACACCTTTTGCTGGCGCTAACGCAAAATGAGACGGCGCAAGATGTGCTGCGTAACGTCGGTGCCAAGGTCGATCTGTTGAAGGGTGAACTCGAGAAGTACATCCAAGAGACCACCCCTATGTTGGGGCCAGATGAAACAGAGAGAGGCCCTCAAACCACCCTGGGGTTCCAGCGGGTGGTCTCTCGAGCGCTATTTCACGTCCAGTCCTCCGGACGCAAGGAGGTGACCGGTGCCAACGTTCTGGTCGCGATCTTCAGTGAGCAAGAGAGTCAGGCCGTCTATCTGTTAAAGGCCCAGGGCGTCACTCGTATCGACGTGGTGAACTATATCTCCCACGGCATCAGCAAGGTCGAGGATGCGGATGGGATCGACGAGAACGAACAGCAGGAAACGACTCAGGGTAGTGAAGGGGAGACCCCCAAGGCACTGCAGGCCTACGCCACGAACCTCAATGAGGAAGCGGCAGCAGGTCGCATCGATCCGCTGGTAGGGCGTGCCGAAGAACTGGAGCGCGTGGTGCAAATCCTCTGCCGCCGTCGAAAGAATAACCCGCTGCTGGTGGGTGAATCTGGGGTGGGCAAGACGGCCATCGCGGAGGGTCTAGCCAAGCGCATCGTCGAAGGTAAGGTCCCCGAGGTCGTGGCTGAAAGCACCATCTACTCCCTGGATCTGGGCGCCCTAGTGGCCGGCACGAAGTACCGGGGTGATTTTGAAAAGCGCTTCAAAGCCGTGCTCGCAGAACTCAAGAAAGAACCTGGTTCCATCCTTTTCATAGATGAAATTCACACCATCATTGGCGCCGGGGCGGCTTCAGGGGGCGTTATGGACGCGTCAAATCTGCTCAAGCCCCTGCTGACCTCTGGACAGATACGCTGCATGGGGTCGACGACGTATCAAGAATACCGAGGTATTTTTGATAAGGACCGAGCCCTGTCTCGACGTTTTCAGAAAATCGATGTGATCGAACCCGACGTAGACGATACCTATCGAATCTTAAAGGGGTTGAAATCCCGCTTCGAGGATCATTATCAGCTGCGCTACACGGATAAGGCGCTACGCGCTGCCTCCGAACTGGCGGCCAAATATATCAATGATCGCTTTATGCCGGACAAGGCGATCGATGTGGTGGACGAGGCTGGGGCGGCCCAGCAGCTTCAGGCCCCGAGTCGCAGAAAGAAAAGCATTGGCGCCACGGATATTGAACAGGTGGTAGCCAAAATCGCTCGTATCCCGTCTGCTCAAGTCAGCAGCTCGGACAAAGCCTCGCTGAGGGATCTCGACGGCAACCTCAAGATGGCCGTCTTTGGCCAGGACGAGGCCATTGGCCAACTGACCACCGCCATCAAACTGTCCCGAGCAGGGCTCAAAAGCGGTGAAAAACCCATTGGATCCTTCCTGTTTGCCGGCCCCACCGGCGTGGGCAAGACCGAGGTCTGTAAGCAGCTAGCAAACGCTCTTGGCGTAGAGCTGCTGCGCTATGACATGTCCGAGTATATGGAGCGCCACACGGTCAGCCGGCTCATTGGGGCACCTCCCGGATATGTCGGATTCGATCAGGGCGGGCTGCTCACCGAGGCCGTGACCAAGCATCCGCACTCAGTCGTGCTGCTGGATGAGATTGAAAAAGCCCATCCAGAGGTCTTTAACCTGCTGCTCCAGGTGATGGACCATGGTTCGCTGACGGACAATAATGGGCGCAAGGCCGATTTCAGGAATGTTGTGCTGATCATGACGACCAATGCGGGGGCACAGGAAATGAGCCGTGCGTCCATTGGCTTCACGGAGCAGGACAACTCAACCGACGGCATGGAAGCGATCCGCCGAATCTTCACGCCGGAATTTCGTAATAGGCTCGACGCCATTGTTCAATTTGGGGCCCTGACGACGGATGTGGTGAAAACAGTGGTGGACAAATTCCTCACCGAACTTCAGGCGCAGCTCGACGAGAAACGGGTCACCCTGGAAGTGGATGAGGAAGCGAGGACCTGGCTGGCCCGCGAGGGTTACGACGAAAAGATGGGTGCACGACCAATGCAGCGCCTTATCCAGGAAAAAATCAAGCGACCGCTGGCAGAGGACTTGCTTTTTGGCGCCTTGGCCAGTGGGGGCGGCACCGTGAGCGTGACCTTAGAAGACGGAGAACTGGTGGTTACGGTGCTGTCCGAGGAAGTAGCCTAGAGGGTCAGGCATCTACATTCTGAAGGTGATTCGCCCCTTGGACAGATCGTAAGGGGTGAGTTCAACCTTCACTTTATCCCCGGTTAGAATCCTGATGTAGTTCTTTCGCATTTTCCCAGAGATATGCGCCGTCACGGTATGGCCGTTTTCCAGTTCCACGCGAAACATCGTATTGGGTAAGGTATCGACGACCGTCCCGTCCATTTCAATCTGTTCTTCTTTAGCCATATAAACTTCAGCTGAATCCTTCGTCGCATGAGTCCCCTGGGGACGGCGGGGGCGATTGTGCCGCAAGCGGGTGACAATTAGAAGAGAATGTACAGCCTCTGAGAGATCAGTTCAGGGTAATCCAGCGATTTTCGATCAACATCTGCGTGGGCCGAAAGTCAGTCTTATAGGCCATCTTCGGGGAGCCCTTGATCCAGTAGCCAAGGTAGAGGAAGGGTAGATCGCGTTCTTGGCACAGGTCGATCTGCTGCAGAATACTCAGCACCCCAAGTCCCCGCTGTGCAGCCGAGGGTTCGAAGAACGTATAGACAGCGGACAGCCCGTTGAGCTGTTGATCCGTCACCGCAACGCTCAACAGCCGATCGCCCTCATAGAGACAGAGAAATTCACTATTCGACCAGGGACTCAGCAAAAAAGAACGGAACTGGTCTTCTGATGCGGGATACATATCACCATCCGCGTGTCGCAGGCTGATGTAACGTTCGTAAAGGTGATAGTGCCGTGGGGTAAAGCGCGCCGGCTCAAGCTGCAGATGCAGGTCAGCATTGCTGGCTCGGTTGCGGCGCTGTGAGCGTGACGGGCGAAAGGAGGCCACCGGAAGGCGCAGCGGAATACAGGCGCTGCAGGCCGAGCAGTGAGGGCGATACAGGTGGCTCCCGCTGCGCCGGTATCCTTGGTCTGCAAGGCGTTGATAGTGCCGATCAGTGATGATCCTTCGGGGGTCAGCAAAGAGCGTCTGAGCGTCATTGCGATCTAGATAGGAGCAGGCATGGGCCGGCGTCAGATAGAGGTCGATAGGGCGTTCCGACTCTTCCTCCGTTTCGTCAAAGGGCGTTTTCAAAAGGCCGCCGACTGATCCCAGCTGCCCAGGCGCGTTCTAGACAAATCGTTTTCCCTCAGGCGGGCTAAGAACTCAGCCCGGGCCATAGGGCGAACCCCCAGGCTCTCAAGATGTGGATTCATAAGCTGACAGTCGATGAGATCGAAACGCCATTCCGCCAGTCGTTGGCTGAGGTGATAGAACGCAATCTTGGATGCATCGTTAGAGATGGAAAACATGGATTCACCGAAAAACATGCTGCCTAGGGAAAGACCATACAACCCGCCGACGAGTTTTTCATCCTCAAAGACCTCTACGCTGTGAGCGAAGCCCGCTTCGTGAACGGCAATATAGGCCGCCTGCATGCTCGGCGTGATCCATGTACCCACGCGAGTGGAACGGGTTTCTGCGCAGGCCGCGATGACCTGGGGGAAGGCCTGGTCGAAACCGATTCGGAGGTTATCTTGGCGCAGCTTTTTTCTTAGGCTCCTGCTGACCTTCATGGTTCCAGGAATCAACACCCCGCGCTCCGAGGGGCTCCACCAGAGGACAGGCCCCGAGTCGTCGTCGAACCAAGGGAAAATACCCCGCGCATACGCCTCAAGGAGCCATTCACAGGTCAGGTCACCGCCCGCGGCCAACAGCCCGTCCGGGCGTTCCCAGGCCTGTTCCGGGGCTGGAAAGGCGACTGGCTGTGGGGGTAGGTAGGGGAGGTCTCCCTGGCGCATGGCCTAAGGCCTTAACAGTGCCTTAAAGGGCTCAACGTTGCGATAAGAGCTGATGATTTGGCAGAGCGTCTGCCCCTGCCTATTGGTTGCCTCAGTGGAGTAGCCCAAGGACCGGTAGCGACTCAGGAAGCGGGCAAAGTCCTCTGGCCGCATGCTGCGAAAGGCGTGGAGCAGGATGCTGAATTCCGCGTCCTCATTGCCCATGGGGGCCTTGGTCAAAAACCCGTCGATTCTCGCGTCATCCCAAACTTCATCGACGATCTTAGCTTTGTCGGCCTTCATGCACGGTTCCAAAAAAAAAGAGCCCCATTGTACGGGTTGAGGGCGCGTGAAGCCTAGCCATGGGAAGAAGGGGACCCTGGGTTTGTACCCACAGGATTGAGTGCGTACACTGCTTCTATCTCGAAGGAGCCTTGCTTGCCCAAACCCGCACCCAGCCGCTCGCTTCCAGTGCGAGAAATGTTCCTGGTCATGGTCGCCACGGCGGCGGTCTTTCTCCTGTTCGCCATCCTCTCCTACTCACCAGAAGACCCGTCCTTTAACTACACCGGCAGTAATCTTGAAGTTCAAAACTGGGTCGGCTCAAGCGGTGCCTTTTTGGCTGATTTACTGTTATTCCTGGTGGGCTTCAGCGCATATCTGTTGCCTGCGGCGCTGATTTATCTTGGCCTCAGAACATTTCTTGACCGCAAATCACCCCCGCCCGTGCTGGTCGCTATGCGTGCTAGCGGCTGGATTGGCATGCTCGTCTGCGCGTGTATCTTGCTTCAGCTGCATGGCTCCGACGCCACCAGGCTACCCTCCGGTGCAGGGGGCATTCTGGGTATTCTGCTTGGGGGTGAGGGCCTGGAGGTCTTTGGCCAAGTGGGGCTCACGCTGCTGGCCTTGGCGGGTGCCCTGATCGGTGCTCAGGCAGCAGCGGGGTTTTCTTGGTTAGACGTTGCGGAATTTTTGGGTCGCCTGCTGACCCGTCTTTGGACGCGAACCCTCCTGCTCTATGACCAATATCGAGACCGCAAGGCCACCGCAGCAGCAGCGGAGGAAAAGGATCAGACCAAGCTCGCTCGCGCACAGCGCAAGGTCAAAATCGAACAGGAGCTGGCCAGCAAGGAGGCCAGCCGTCGGGGGCTTGAAATTTTACCCTCGGCTCAGGTCGATCAACCCTCAGCCCGAGTTGCCCAGAAGCGCCTGTTTATGAGCGAAGATGTCTCTGAAGCGCCTGATATCGACCTATTGGATCAGGCCAATCCCGAGAAGGAGGGAGGCTTTGGCGCAGAGGTGCTGGAGGCTATGTCAAAACAGCTCGAACTCAAGCTGGGTGATTTTGGCGTAGAGGCGGTTGTGGTCTCAGTACTGCCCGGCCCCGTGATTACCCGTTTTGAGGTGCAGCCGGCGGCTGGGGTGAAGGTTCAAAAAATATCGGCCCTAGCCAAGGACCTTGCCCGGGCACTGGCGGTAATCAGCGTTCGAATTGTGGAGGTGATTCCCGGCAAGAGCGTTGTGGGCATTGAAATTCCCAATGAACAACGTGAAATGGTGCAGCTGAGAGAAGTCATCCAGGCACCCGCCTTCCAGGATGCGGCCAGCGACCTGACCCTGGCCCTGGGCAAAGACATTGCCGGTGCGCCAGTGGTCGCCGACGTGGCGCGTATGCCTCATCTACTGGTGGCCGGCACGACGGGTTCAGGCAAGTCTGTGGGCGTTAACGCCATGATCCTGAGCATCCTGTTTAAAACCACACCAGAGCAGGTGCGTCTGATTCTCGTCGACCCAAAGATGCTTGAGCTATCAATTTATGAGGGCATACCGCACCTGCTCACCCCGGTAGTCACGGACATGAAGGAAGCCGCCCATGCGCTCAACTGGTGTGTCGCAGAAATGGAGAGACGCTATAAATTGATGGCTTCCCTGGGGGTACGGAATTTAGCGGGGTTTAATCGGCAAATTCGAGATGCCGCGGCCAAGGGAGAGCCGCTCATGGATCCACTCTGGCAGCATGAATCTGAGCCGCCGCCAGCCCTCGAGGTTCTGCCCGCCATCGTGGTCGTGATCGATGAATTTGCCGATATGATGATGATCGTCGGCAAGAAGGTAGAACAGCTGATCGCCAGAATTGCACAAAAGGCCAGAGCTGCGGGCATACACCTCATTTTAGCGACCCAACGACCGTCTGTGGATGTGATCACCGGCTTGATCAAGGCCAATATCCCGGCACGCATCGGCTTCCAGGTTTCTTCCCGCATCGATTCGAGAACCATCTTAGATCAGGGCGGCGCAGAGCAGCTGCTGGGACATGGGGATATGCTCTACCTTCCCCCGGGCACCGCGCTACCCCAGCGCGTCCACGGCGCCTTCGTCTCGGATGACGAGGTGCATCGCGTGGTAGAAGACTGGAAACGTCGCGGCGAGCCAGACTATTTGACCGAAATCACCTATGGCGGAAGCAGTAGCGACGCCTTTGTGCCCATTGAGCCGGATGGGGACGTTGAACAGAGCGACGCCCTGTATGACGAGGCCGTTGAATTCGTTCTGCACTCGCGCCGAGCCTCGATTTCGTCAGTGCAGCGCAAACTGCGAATCGGCTATAACCGGGCGGCCCGCCTGATCGAAGCCATGGAGGCGGCCGGCGTGGTCTCCGAAATGAACAGCAGCGGAGGGCGTGATGTCCTGGTGCCAGAACGAGATTAACAGCGACATACTTCGACACTGTCTCTGCGTCCTTATCTTCGGGGCGGTGAGTGCGTGGACCCCAGCCGCTCTTGCCCAATTGGCGGATCCGGCAGCTACCCCGTCTCCTCCCGCTCAGACCACCCTGCTGATTGGTTTATTGCAGGCTCAGCAGGGGACGACGGCAGACTTCACGCAGCGCATAGAGGATGCCAACGGTACTCTGGTTGAGCAGAGCTCTGGGCGCATGGCCCTGGGCGAAGCCCGCCTGCGCTGGGATGTCATCTCGCCCTACGTGCAGCGCATGCTGTTGGACAAGAACGAGCTGCAAATATACGACCCCGACCTTGAACAACTGACGGTGCGCGACCTGGATTCTGCAGGCGCCCAGCTTCCGGTGAACTGGTTAATTGATGCGAATTCTCTCGCGGATGCCCAGTTGAGCATCGACCTTGTCCACCGAGGCGAACATTCTGATTTCACCATTCAGCCTCAGACCATAGATTTTCTCTTTGCCGGACTGCGGCTAGCATTCATTGGCAACGTTCTGGAGCAGATGGTGATCCTGGATCGCGGCGGACAGCGCAGCATCGTTGACTTTCAAAATGTGCGTCGCGATCAGGATTTGCCGCCTGACCGTTTTGTGCTGGACGTGCCTGAGGGGACGGATGTTGTTAGAGGATGATCTATTTAATAGCGCTCAGCCAGACGGAGCCGGCGTCCGAGAGGGGCAGCCACTGGCAGACCGACTGCGCCCGACAACCCTGTCGGATTATATTGGTCAGCGACACCTCCTAGACAGCGATAAGCCTCTGGGTGGCCTGCTTGCCCGGGGCCGCATCCATTCCATGATCCTCTGGGGACCGCCAGGCACGGGTAAGACGACGTTGGCTCGTCTGCTGGCAGAGCAGGCGGGCTGTCACTGGATGGGGATTTCCGCGGTCCTGGCGGGGATTCGGGATATTCGAGAGGCCATTGCCCTGGCTCAGTCCAGGCAGGCCCAGGGACTGCAAACGGTGCTGTTCGTGGATGAAGTACACCGCTTCAACAAAGCCCAGCAGGACGCCTTCCTTCCTCACGTCGAATCTGGATTGATAACCTTCATCGGAGCCACCACGGAAAACCCCTCCTTTGAGGTGAACTCTGCACTCCTGTCGAGAGCTCGGGTCTATGTCCTAAAGGCCCTGGATGCAGACGACATGTGCCAGGTCATTGAACGCGGCACCCGTTGTCTTGAGCGAGACATCGACCCCAAGGCCGCCCGGGCATTGGCCGAGGTGGCGGATGGCGACGCTCGTCGCTGCCTAAATTGTCTCGAAATTGCCGCCCAGATGGTCGAGGGCCGGATTGAGCTTGAAACGGTAACCGCTTCCCTGGGAGAACGTTCTCGTCGATTTGATCGCGGGGGCGACCTGTTCTACGACCAAATTTCAGCGCTGCATAAATCCATTCGCGGCAGTTCGCCAGATGCCGCCCTGTACTGGTTTTGTAGAATGCTAGACGGCGGGGCAGATCCGCTCTACATCGGCCGACGCCTGATCCGCGTAGCCAGCGAAGACATCGGCAATGCAGACCCCAGAGCCCTGGAGATCGTGGGAGCCGCGGTTTCCGCCTATGAACGCCTGGGCTCGCCTGAGGGAGAGCTGGCTCTGGCTCAAGCGGCCCTGTACCTGGCCAGCGTTCCCAAGAGCGATGCGGCATATCAGGCCTTCAATCGGTCGATGCAGTATGTCAAAGAAACGGGCAGCCATGAGGTGCCCCACCATCTTCGCAATGCCCCAACCGCGCTCATGCGCGAACTCGGTCACGGTGAGGGTTATCGCCACGCGCACCGAGAACAGGCTGGCGGCGAGGCCTACGCTCCAGGCGAGCGTTATTTCCCGGAATCCCTTTGCCCGGAGCCTTTTTACGAACCCAAGGATGCGGGCCTTGAGATCAAGATTCGCGAGCGACTTGAGCGTCTAAAAAAGCTCGACAAAGAAGCGCGACGGACGGATACATGACGGCCACAGCCCTGTTCTGGGTCGTTATAGGTGGCGCTCTCGGTGCTACCCTCCGGTATGCGGTTGCCGTGTTGATAGGCTCCGAGGCGTTTCCCTGGGCAACAATACTCTCTAATATCGCCGGCTCGCTCATTATCGGCGTGATCTGGGGCGCATGTGCGGACCAGGCGTGGTTTCAAGGCTGGGGACGGCTCTTTCTTGTGGTTGGCCTTCTGGGCGCTTTTACCACCTATTCGGCCTTTGCCCTGGAGACGTTGCTTTTGCTGCAATCAGATAGAATCCTTATGGCGGCCCTATACTGCCTGGCAACCCTGATGACCTGCCTGTTGGCGGTTTGGTTTGGCATGCGCCTGGGTCAATGGGTGAGCTGAGGACGCAACAGAGCTTTTGTTTTAGCGGGATCAAACTATGTTAGATATAAAAATGCTTCGAGCAGATCCAGAGGGTGTTGCCGAGCGCCTCGCCGTGAAGGGCTTTCGGTTAGAGGTGGCGTCTTTCCGTGAGCTGGACGAGCAGCGCAAGGCGCTACAGACCCAGACCGAGACGCTTCAGAACGAGCGCAACGTCAAATCTAAATCCATTGGTGCCGCTAAGGCCAGAGGTGAAGACATCGCTCCGCTGCTGGCCGAGGTCAGCGATCTAGGCGAACGGTTGGATGCGGCGAAGAGAGGCTTTGGCGAGGTCCAAGGGGCGCTGGATGATGTGCTAATGGGCCTACCCAACCTGCCGGATGCGTCGGTGCCCCCGGGCGCTGACGAGAGTGATAACGTCTCGCTTCGCACCTGGGGAACGCTGCCAACGTTCGATTTCGAGGCCCAGGATCATGTCGCGCTAACCCTGGAGGGCGGCCTAGATTTTGAGACCGCTGCGAAAATCAGTGGGGCGCGATATGTGGTTATCCGAGGCGCCCTGGCACGCCTGCAGCGAGGGCTCACTCAACTCATGCTGGATATGCACGTGGCCGAGCACGGGTATGAAGAGGTCTACGTGCCCTACATCGTCAACGCGGACAGCCTGCGCGGCACCGGGCAGCTACCCAAGGCTGCGGAAGATATGTTTCGTCTGGACACAGAAGCCGAGGTCTACCTGATCCCTACCGCCGAAGTGCCCGTAACCAATATCTATCGTGGGGACATTTTAGCTGAAGCAGACCTACCCAAAAAACACGTTTGCCATACGCCCTGTTTTCGCAGCGAGGCGGGCAGCTACGGTCGTGATACCCGCGGCATGATTCGGCAGCATCAGTTTGAAAAGGTTGAGTTGGTGCAGCTGGTTCATCCGAGCACCTCTTGGGATGTACTGGATAGCCTAACGGGCCATGCGGAGAACGTTCTGAAAAGACTGGAGTTGCCTTATCGCGCAGTAACCCTTTGCGGCGGTGATCTAAGCTTCTCTTCAGCCAAAACCATCGACCTGGAAGTTTGGCTGCCCGGTCAAAACGCCTACCGAGAGATTTCATCCTGCAGCAATTTTCTTGATTTTCAGGCACGCCGGATGCAGGCCCGCTATCGAACGTCAGCAGGTGATGTGGCCTTACTCCATACCCTTAACGGATCAGGACTAGCGGTGGGGCGGGCCTTGGTGGCGGTGCTTGAGAACTACCAGGCAGCTAACGATACCCTTACTCTGCCGGATGCCCTGCGGCCCTATATGGGCGGGCTTTCCAGTCTTGCGCTGAAACCCTAGGCGGGCATGTTTTATCTACCTCTCTTTCACCGGCTGCATGGCAGCCGAGTGCTTGTGGTCGGCGCGGGGCAGACGGCGCTGAGAAAGCTTCGTTGGCTGCGGCGGGCAGGTGCTCGAATCACCGTTATGGCACCCGAGGTGCACCCGGACATTCGGCGTATGCGCGATGCTGGCGAGCTGTCCATCGACCAACGCACCTTTGACCCTGAAGTGATTTCCTCAGAGTTCACCTTAGCGATCAGCGCCACCGATGCCCCCCAGGTCAGTGAACGCGTTTTCGCGGCAGCGCTGAAGCATAAAATCCTGGTGAACTGCGTTGATCGAACCGAGCTGTGCACAGTTATTTTCCCAGCCATCATCGATCGTATGCCGATTTTGGTCGCGGTCTCTAGCATGGGGGCCTCGCCGACCCTGGCCCGAACCGTTCGGGGTTGGATAGAGATTCGATTACCGAGCGCCTTAGGCAAGCTGGCGGTTCTGGCTGAACGGCTTCGCTCCCAGGTCAAGCAGCAGCTCCCCAGCGTGGATGCGAGAAAGGCCTTTTGGGACAGGGTTTTTGCCAGCTCGGCCGCAGACCTCGCCATGGGTGGCCAGGTGGATGCAGCGGTGGAGCGGGCCACGAGCATGCTGAATGAACAGTCCGTGGCGGGCACCTTGGTACTCGTGGGCGCGGGTCCTGGTGATCCCGATCTGATCACCCTGCGCGGATTGCGAGAGATTCAATCCGCTGATGTTTTACTCTTTGATAAGTTGGTTAATCCAGCGTTGCTCGACTACGCCAGGCGGGATGCTGAACTGATCGACGTGGGCAAGCCCGGGCCACGAGAGGCCATGGACGGCGAAACAACTGCCGCCCAAAGGCGGCCCTCGGGGACCGCCATGCAGGCAGAGGTAAACCGACTCATCGTCGCGCATGCAGGGATGGGGAAGAAAGTCATTCGACTGAAAGGCGGCGACCCCTTTATCTTTGGTCGAGGGGGAGAAGAGCTACAGGTGGCCGCAGAGGCGGGCATCGAAACTCAGGTCGTGCCTGGCATAACCTCTGGCTTGGGTGCCGCCTGCTACGCGGGGATACCGCTTACTCACCGCAAGATGAGCCAGTCGGTTCGTTTTCTAACCGGACATCGCGTTGAGCAGAGTATTAATCTGGACTGGCCAGAGTTAGCGCGGACGGATCAAACCCTGGTGGTCTACATGGGGCTGGTGGCCTTGGCATCGATTTGCCAGCGCCTTCTCGAAGCAGGCCGTGGTCAAAAAACCCCGGTGGCGGTAGTAGAAAACGCAACATTCGAACATCAGCGGATTATCTGGGGTTACCTGGATGATATCCCCGTCAGGGTGGCAAACGCCGACGTACGCGGCCCGTCGATCATCATTGTAGGAGAGGTTGTGAGCCTGGCTGAAGGTTGGTCCGGCGAGCTTCCCCGGGAATAGCCTGAGCCCTACAGGCAGTTGCTCGGCTTGGGCAGGCCGGCAATTCGAGCAACGCTGCGGGCCGGGTTGCTGCCAAAGCGCTGCATTAGATAGATGCTGTTACCGCAGTCATCGCCCAACGCCTGACGCACCATCTTGACCAAGGGCCGCATGTCCGGGCTGATGTCCGTTCGCAGATAAAAGTCTCTAACGAGATCAATAATCTGCCAGTGTTCGTCCTGAAGAATGATGTTTTCCGCTCCGGCAAACCAAGCGGCCACCTGGGGATTCCAGGCCTGAAAATCCTGAAGGTGCCCCTGGCAGTCTAGCGTTGGGCTGAGATCGCTGACCATAGCTCAATCGTTCCAGCTCACGACCCTGGCGTGAGCTACGCTCAAGGCCACCAAGTCCCGGTAGTCAATGCACCTTACTCCGTCACCGGTAAGGCCTCTCGCCGCCAGGTCCTCCTCCATGACGAACAGATCAGCGTGAGCTGCCAGGGCCTGAGGGACCGAATAGACGCCATCGCCAAGCAGAACCACTGGCTCCGAGGCGCCATGTCTCACCAGGCAGCTGGCCAGCCCACCAGCGCTAAAGACTAGGTGCAGCGTCATGACTGAAAGCCGATGACGCTGTCACAGTCTTGGATCAGGCGTGCCTGCCCTTGAGCATCAAGGGCTTCAAGCGGCAGTTCGTCGCTCAGGACCAGGCTGCTGTTGTCCAGCGCGTCTTGGCAGACGTAGAGGCGCTCAATGTCGTACTCACCCAGGCCGCTCAGAATCTTAGACATGGTTCTTCGGTGCAGGCGTTGCCCGGACTGGTCCGGGGCCAGGTTCCAAACGCCCAGATTCCGGAAGAGGATGCTCACCTGGGCATCAAAGACCGCCGCCACCATGGCCGTCTCAATTTGCTCAAAAACACCAACGCCGGCATAGGGAGGACGCGACACGATGAACAGCAGTTGCTTCATGCGGGAAACTCCAGATAGCGGTCTGCCGCCTGAATGCCAGCGATCAGCTGTCCCAGCCCCGCCAATTGAAATCCCTGGGCCAACGGTGTTGTCGTTGGGGTGCTCTCAGCAGCCGGCACGAGGCCCCGTCTTCCAGCACTGCCGATACAGACGGCCAATTCAATGCCCGCGTCCGCGAGGTGCTGCCAGGAGGGTACGAGATCGAGCCCATCGGGACCGGGCGATCGGGTGCGCACCGCATGATAGATGCCGTCATGTAAAAAAAATATCCGCTCAATCTGGTGGCCGTCGCTCAGCGCAGCCTGAGCAAAGCCAAGGGCATGCTCTCCCGCATAGGACGTCATTGGGGCGCCGTGCACAGCGATCACAAAATTCATGGGCTGATCTTAACAGGGGAGGCGAAGAGATAGTGAGGGCCAGCGGTCAGGCACCTAGGAGGCTAACTTTGTGGTCTTGCCCGATAGGTCAGGCTGCTGGGCGCCAATCTTGGACAGGGCACCCAGGAAGTCTTCTCGTATGATCACCAGGGCGGGGACCAACATGAGGATAATAACGCTGGCAAAAACAATGCCGGTAGCAAGGCTAACGGCCATGGGAATTAAGAACTGAGCCTGAATGCTGGTTTCAAACAGCATGGGGGTTAGCCCCAACGCAGTGGTCACCGTGGTCAGGAAGATGGCTCTAAAGCGCCGCTGTGAGGCAGCGGTTATGGCCTCGTGGACATCCAGGCCTTCGCGCCGATTGCGGTTGTACTGATCCAGCAGCACCAAGGCATCGTTCACGACCACGCCGCTCAGAGCGACCATGCCAAAGATGGAGATAAAGGAGATGTTGTAGCCCAGGATGAAGTGACCAATGACTGCACCCGCCGCGCCAAAGGGAATGCCGGTCAACACCACAAGAGGCTGGGTATAGCTGCGAAGCTGGGAAGCCAGCAGCGCAAAGATAATCAGAACTGCGATCATCATTGACTGAACCAGGGAGGCCAAATCCTCACTCTCTTCTCGGCCTTGGCCTGCTTGCTCAACGCGAATATCAGGAAATTGTGCCCGCAGTGCCGGTAGGATGCTCTGCATGACTTCGTTGTTCGCTTCAGTAGGCGTGATGAGGTCGGTATCGGCCTCGGCGGACACCGTGACAATACGCAGGCCAGCAACCCGCTCGATGGACGAATAGCTTCTCGACTCCCGCAGGGTGGCAACCGCAGAAAGCGGGGCTTGGGTGCCGTCAGCCAAGCGAATCCAGGTATCGTTCAGGTTTTGTGCGCTTTCTCTTTCGGAACGCGGATAGCGGACCATGACCCTGAGTTCGTCACGTCCCCTCTGAATGCGTTGGACTTCTTGTCCGTAAAAATTATTTCGCAGCTGACGGGCGACGTCAGCCGGTTGAAGCCCGGCGGCTTCTCCTGCCGAAGTGAGTTCGATATCAAACTGGGTTTTTCCGGGATTGAAGGAATCCTGAATATCGTAAAGTCCGGGTACGTCTGCATAGGCCAGCTTCAGCGCCTCAACTGCAGCCATGAGTTGACCATCGTCTTGATGCGCTAGCCGAAACTCAATGTCCGCGCCGGAATCAAAATAGCTGGAGGAAAACGACAGGCTCTCAACGCCAACGATTTGTCCCACTCGCTGACGCCATTCCCTCTCCAGCGCCTGGGCAGATTCTGTACGACGCGGTTCGTCCTCAAGCAGAACGATGATGGAAGCCAAGTTGCTTGAAGCGCTGACGCCGCCACCGCCATCGGGCCCGCCACCCATGCGGCTGACGCCGCCGATGGTGGCGTTGACTGCTTTAAAGGCAGCGCCGTCACGCTGATCATTTATGGCATAGGCCGCATCGATAATTTTCCTCGCCGCACGCTCGGTCTCTGTAAACGGCGTACCCACAGGGAATGTTAGGGTGGCACGCATGGAAACCGATTCGAGCTGAGGGAAAAAGATAAATCGCACCGCGCCGCTTACCATTAAGGACGCCGCGAAGATCAGCATGCCAAGCGCGGCAATCAAGGTGACATAGCGACGTCTCACCGCCCAACTTACTGCGGGTAGAAAATATTGATCTCTGAAGGTCATAACAAACTGAGCGACGCGACCCTGAAACGCCTTAAGGGGACCACGACTCCATGAGCGTCCGTGAGCAAGGTGTGACGGCAAAACCAGAAAAACCTCAACGAGGGAAATAGTCAGAACCAAGATCACCACAACGGGGATGGCGGCCAGAATTTGGCCAAAACTACCGGTCACGAAAAGCAGAGGAGCGAAGGCCGCCATGCTGGTCAGCACGCCGATAAAGACGGGGCTAAAGACGCCGGCGACGCCGCGAAGCGTGGCCTGATAGCTTTGGCCCAGAGCCTCCTGCTCCGTAATAATGTTCTCACCCACGACCACGGCATCATCCACAACGATGCCCAGCACCATGATCAGAGCAAAGAGCGAAATCATATTGATGTTGACGCCGAAGGAGCCAAAAAAGAGGAGGGCACCTAAAAAAGAAATGGGTACCCCCATGGCAACCCAGGTCGCCAGCCGCAGATCGAGCATGATGACTAAAAACAGGAAGACCAGGGTAAACCCAAGGACCCCGTTGTCGATCAGCAAACCCAGGCGCTGTTCGAGAATACTGGTTTGATCGTCCCAAACATCCACCGAGATGCCCGGGGCCGGCGTGTAGCCAGCGAGAAAGGCTCGAACGGCTGCGGCGATCTCCAGGGTATCCTCGGACTCGGACTTCTGGACGCTCACGAGCAGGCTTCGGCGGCCGTTGAGTTCCTGAACCATGTCCTGTTCTGCGAACGTATCGTTAATGGTGGCAACATCTTCAAGCCTAAGAATGGCTCCGTCGGACTCACCCCGTAACACGATGTCGCCGAAAGCGTCACCGGCCATACGCTTGTTATTGGTGCGGAGCAAAAGGTCTCCGGCTGGGGTTCTGAGTTCACCGGATGAGACGTTCACGGACGATCTGCGTATGGCGCTAGCGACCTCATCAATGCTGAGATCGTATTGACGCAGGGCCCGTTCGCTCACCTCTATGGAGATTTCGTAGTCGCGAGCACCCATCAAGCCGACCAAGGAGACCTCGGGGATGGCAAGCAGCTCCTCTACCAGGCGTTCGCCTGCGGCGCGCAGCTTGGTTTCTTCAAGATCTGATATCAAAACCAGGGTAATGACGTCGCTCACGGTCTGCGCTCTTTCTATTTGAGGCTGCTCGGCTTCGGCCGGTGGAAAGTCTGAGAGGCGCTCAACGGCAGCCTCTACATCGTTCTTGATCTCTGCCTCATCAACAAAGTCTTTGAGTTCGATGGTAATCGTACCGACGTTTTCCGCTGCCCGAGAGGTCACCTCGTCCACACCCTCGATGCCAATCACGGCTTCCTCGACTCGACGGGTGATACTCTCTTCAACCTCGCTAGGTGCCGCACCGGGGTAGGGCACCGTTACAGTGATGATGCCTGGGTTGATGGTGGGGAAGACTTGAGCATTGAGCCCCATGCCCGCGATGACCCCGCCTACCAGGAGGATCAGCATGATGAGGTTGGCAGCGACAGCGTTCTGTAAAAAGAACCGAATAACCCCCTGCCCAGGCAGAGAGAGGGCCGTTGAGGGGCTCTGGTCCGGCGACGCTTCGCTCATGGTGATGATTCAGCGTAAGGAGTCGCCCTGTCGCCAACGGCCGCATCGGATACCGCCCCAAGAACGACGCCGTCGGCATAGTCAAAGGCATCAATGACCAGACCCTCTGAGTTTCTGCCTCGAATTTCGGGCCGATGTTCGACTAAGACACCGTCTCGGATATACAGGACGTTGCCCGACGGCTGCACGGCCGCCTCGGGGAGCGTGATACCACGCCCTACCTCGGGCCCAATCAGCGTGGTTTCGACGAAGAAGCCCGGCTGAACCTCCGGATACGCATTCATGGGGACATATAGGCGTGCGAAGCGACTTCGCTGGTCGAATTCAGAACTCACCCGTTCGATACGCCCCTCCAGCTCTTGCCCGGCATAGGAGATCAGCACCCGACGACCCTCAGCCGGCTCCAGATACACCAAGTCGCTGGGAGAGATGGGAATCGCTACCTCGACGCTGTTCAGGGAATAGGCTTGCCCAAAAGACTTACCGCTGGTCAACATCTGACCAAGATCAGCACTAGATTCTGTAATTCTCCCGGCGAAGGGGAGTGAAAAGTTGGTTCGACTTAGGCTCAGCTCAGCCACCTCCAGCCGCGCCCTTGCCGCTGCAAGCTGGGCTTCAGCCTGCGCGATCTGGGGCAGTAGAGCCACCAAGGTGGGAACCTCTGCGCCTGGATTGACAATGGCGTAGTTCTTTTTCGCTGCATCGCTTCTGGCCTGCTGCAGCATC
Organism: Gammaproteobacteria bacterium UBA7376; assembly: GCA_002470275.1. Lineage (GTDB taxonomy): Bacteria > Pseudomonadota > Gammaproteobacteria > Pseudomonadales > Azotimanducaceae > UBA4421. Next base: position 45,417 of record DKNY01000052.1, read on the forward strand.
AGATTCGCTGAGGCGATCTGAATGTCGGCCTGTGCCTGGTCCACCTGAAGCTGAAAGTCGGAAGGGTCGATACGCAGGAGCGACTCATTCGCAGCGAACGAACCGCCCGCTTTCATAGACGAGGAGAGTTCAACAATTCTGCCTGAGACCTGAGGCATAAGTTCAACATAGGTACGTGCGGCCACGCTGCCGCTGGCACTCAGGCTAATGGTGCTGGCGCTGGCGGGCGGTTGAATCACCCTGACGCTTAGATCACCGGCCTGACTCGGCGGTGGGAAGCTTGCCGTCCGCGTGCCATTGCCGTCCGAGCGCGCAAAAATAACGGCCAACGTCGTCAGCCCGAGAATACCCAGAATTTGTAGCCCGCCGACGAGCCCGTCGGGTAAGCGGGATGATACTTCGTTTGTCTTAGCCTCGGGCGGGTCGTCTTGGCGAGGTTTCACCAAATCGATAGCGCTTGGCGTCTTGCTCGGCACGGCAAGCCTTGGCTTTATCTGACCAACACCCGGGAGAAGGAAACGACGCAATAACTTAAACACAACTACCATAAGACTCTCGCGTAGCGCCCAGGCTTGTCGCCGTGGGGGCAAAGGGGGCAGGGACGGCTTTATCCAAAAGCGCTGCCCTGATTAACCTCAGTTTTTGACTAGGCCAGTGAACTGCCTGTGAAAAATTGGTCGCGATCATCTAGTTCTTGATACCGATCATCGCCACGCCAATGAACTCTATTCACGCCAATTTCACTGATCCGGCGATAGCGTGCAGGCTGTCTCAACCTGAGTGATCGTCTTGTTGCATCGTCTTGGTTTAATCGGTGACGTCCATGCAGAGCACGAGCGACTCGCCGACTCCCTGGCCTTTCTGAGTTCGCAAAACGTTGACGCCGTGTTGTGCACAGGAGACTTGGCCGACGGTCGAGGCTGTCTGGAGCAGACGTGCAGGCTCCTGCGTGATGCCGGCGCTCACGTGGTCCGAGGAAACCATGATCGATGGCTGCTGAATCAGCAAACCCGCCATGTACCCAACGCACACCTCGTGGCCAACCTTTCCGCCGAGACCTTAGCCTACTTGGCCAGTCTGCCCCAGATCATTGAGCTACCCACGCCTCGGGGCACTCTCATTCTGTGTCATGGCATCTTGGAGGACGACATGGCTAAGGTGTGGCCAGGTTCTGAGCACAGTGAAAGCAAACGCTCGGAGAGCTTGGACGCCCTGCTGAACGGGCGTCAGGGTGGCCCCCGTTATTTGGTGAATGGCCACATGCACTATCGGACCTTGATTGATTTCCCGTCGCTCCAGCTGATCAACGCGGGGACGCTGAGGGGACACTCCCCCGGCGTCGTGATTCTCGATATTCCGGCTGAGACTCTGTCCGGCTTCGACTATGTAGGCAACGAAGAACTGGTGTTGGGGCGCACGCTCACCCTGGCGGACGGACACGGGCGTCGGGTATGGGAGAGCACGGCCGCCTTCGACGGTGTATGGGACCCCATGACCTTACAGAAACGTCGACCAAATCAAGGCTCAGCTGAAAGCGCGCGCTACCCTCGTCAGACGGGTTGAGAGCGACTGAGGCGACTATGGAGCCTAAACCTGATATCGGCTTTAGCCACTTTTCTGCCGTGGATATGCGGGTAGGCACCGTAGAGAGGGCGGAGAGCTTTCCAGAAGCGCTCCGACCCGCCCTCAAACTCTGGATCAATTTCGGTCCAACGATAGGGGTTCGCAAAAGCAGCGCTCAGATCACCGATCATTATTCGCCAGAACAACTGATTGGGCGTCAGGTGGTTGCGGTGATCAACTTTCCTCCCAAGCAAATTGGCCCCCTTATGAGCGAGTGCCTGATACTCGGTGCGGTAGGTGAGCAGGGCGACGTAGTCTTGCTGAGCACGGATTTCGAGATGCCCAACGGAAGCCCAATAGCCTAGTTAAGGGCGGAACGCTTGGTTTAAACTTTAACGGCTACCAGCAGTTTCTGGCGGTCAACGCCAGAGCCGCCCGGATGGAGGGGAAGGACAACTATGGAAAGAGAAGCAGACTATATTATCGTCGGTGCAGGCAGCGCCGGATGCGTATTGGCTAATCGCCTTTCTGCGGACGGACAAAATCGCGTGCTGCTGCTGGAGGCGGGGGGCCGTGATGACAACCTGTTCATCAAAATGCCTGCGGGGTACGCCAATTTGGTGCCCAAAAAGAACCGCAATAACTACGGCTTCGAGACTGAAGCCCAGCCTGGTTTCGGAAATAGGTCGCTGTACTGGCCTCGGGGGCGCGGATGGGGCGGATCCTCTTCTATCAACGCCATGGTGTATACGCGCGGACACAACGCGGACTATGACCAATGGTCGCAGCTGGGCAACAAAGGGTGGTCCTACGCTGAGGTCCTGCCTTACTTTAAGCGTGCAGAATCCTTTGATGGCGAGGGCGATCAGGACTACCACGGATTTGATGGCCCGCTGCACGTTAAAAAAGCCGATCGAACCGATGACATTTTGCTAGACCGCTTCGTCCAGGCAGGCGGCCAAGCCGGATTCCCAATTACGGAAGACTTCAACGGGCGACAGCAGGAAGGCTTTAGCCGCTACGAACACACCATTCAGGGGAACCAGCGCTGCAGTGCGTCCAGGGCCTATCTTCATCCGGCAAAGGATCGCGCAAATCTGTCGATCCTCTCCCATGCCGCCGTACACCGGATTCTATTGGACAAACAGCGAGCAGATCGGCTGGAGGTCTCGGTCAAGGGTGAGATGATCACGCTCACCGCACACAAGGAAATTATCCTCAGCGCTGGCGCCATCAACTCACCCCAGATTTTGCTCCGCAGTGGGATTGGGCCTAGGGAAGAGATTCTGCCTCATGGGATTGCCATAGCCCACGAGCTGCCCGGCGTAGGGCGTAACCTTCAAGACCATGTGGGTGTGGTGAGCCAGTTCGCCGCTTTACGGCCGGTAACCTTGGCGCGTTCGGCCACGCTCTGGCGACGGACTCTGACGGGTATGCGTTACCTGTTCAACGGCAGCGGTGACGCCGGATATCCGCCAACCGCCGGGGGCGCATTTTTTAAGAGTCAGCCAGATAAAGAGATTCCCGACATGCAAATCCACTACGTCTCCATCGCCATGAGCGATGTTCATGGTCGTGCTGGCGTTTCTCCTAAACATGGTTTTTCGAGCATCGTCTACTGCTGTCGGCCCCAGAGTAGAGGGCATCTCAGCCTCAGGGACGGCACCCCTAATTCCGACCCGGCCATCTTCCCGAATTACTTTGATGTAGAGCAGGACCTCATCGACACCCGGAACGGGTTTCGGGAGACCCGGCGCGTCTTTATGCAGCAGGCCTTTGACGACTATCGCGGTGCACAGCTGAAGCCCGGCCCTGAAGTTGACGTAGACAACGATGACGAACTCGACGCCTGGATTCGCCATACCGGAGAAACGCTCTATCACCCGATTGGCACCTGCAAAATGGGCAGTGATCCGATGGCCGTAACTAACGAACATGGTCAGGTGCACGGCCTGCCCGGCCTGCGGGTGGTTGATGCGTCGATCATGCCCACCCTCATCGGCGGCAACACCAACGCACCAACGATCATGATGGCGGAGAAGATTTCTGACCACATCATGGGCCGAGCGGCACTGGCCGCTGAAGCCTGGGTCGCGTGAAAAAACCTCGAAACCCAGTGCTGGCGGCTGCCGCTAGAAACCTGGCCTTGGCCGCAACGCTGTTTATCCAGGGGGCCGTCTGGGCGAACCAAACCCCGGATGGGGCCCTGGACCTGAGGCCCATCGACCATGCCAGCTGGGGAATAAAGGCCGCCCGACACCTTTACGAGCGGGCCGGTTTTGGCGCGTCGGCCCACGAAGTCGAGGCATTATCTCGCCTCGGTCCGGAAACGGCGGTGAAACGCTTTCTGATGGCGACCGAGAACTCTGCCCAATCTCCAGACTTTCAGCACTCAGGCATCTTTGATGACAGCTTGGATCCGTTCCCTGCAAGTCGGCCTGCGGCAACCCTGTTGGCAAAGCGCCAGGGACACGCCCTGGGCGTCAGCGTAAAACCCGGCGGCAATCGACCGCTACAGCCCGTAGTAGACCGGTTTTTTTATTGGTTGAGAGCCAGTCGGTTAGAGACAGACCGCGTAGCCTACTGGTGGGGCAATCGCATGCTAACGTCGCCCTACGCCCTGAGGGAGAAGATGGCGCTCTTTTGGCATGGGCACTTTGCGGCCAACGAAGACAAGGTGCGCGACTATCGAAAGATGTTGCGCCAGGTGCAGCTTTTCCAACGCCTGGGAACCGAAAATTTTCGGGACCTGCTGCTTGCTGTAGCAAAGGACCCGGCGATGTTGGTCTTTCTTGATGCCGGGGTAAATACCAAGGCGGCGCCGAACGAGAACTTTGCCCGCGAAATCGTGGAACTCTTTACCATGGGCGTGGGTGAGTACGGGGAAGAGGATGTACGCCAGGCGGCCAGGGCCTTCACCGGCTGGTCGGTCAAGGGCCTTGAGTTCTATGTTGACCCCGCCCTGCACGACGAGGGTGAAAAAACGTTTCTTGGACGCAGCGGCCGCTTTGATGGTGAAGAGATCATTGATCTGATTTTGGATCAGCCTGTCACCGCGACCTTTATTGCCACGAAACTATATCGTTATTTTGTGTACGACCAGCCCTCGGCGGCCGCGCAACGGCAGTTAGGACAGCTGCTGACCGTCCTTGACTACGATATTGGCGAATTTTTGGGCGTGCTCTTCCGCTCTCGGGATTTCTATCAACATCAGGGCAGCCACATCAAGAGCCCGATGGAGCTGGTGATCTCAACCTATCGCAAGCTGGGCCTCGACGCGCTGCCCGGCGTGCCGGACTTCAATCTGGCCACAGAGCGCCTGGGACAGCGCCTGCTGCATCCGCCCACCGTGGCGGGCTGGTCTCAGGGACGCAGCTGGATAACTCCCTCGCTGCTCTTTGAGCGCGGCAATTTCATTCTGGACGTCCTGTCACCTGATATCGGCTTCATCCCGCCAGACCGGTTTCCCTCACTGACCCCCGAGGTCGCCAGGGTGCAGCAGCGTCTTCGTCAGGGGATGTCCGTATCCGAAGCCACTCGTCCCACCGGCATCGCGGAGGGGGCCAACATGGCCCAGTCAAATAGAATGGCGGATGCAGACGAGGCCTTTAATACGCGGCTTGGCAGCATGCGAGGCTGGCAAATGGCCCTGCAGCGCGTCAAACCTATTTCGCGGCATACCGCATCCCTGAGCTTGACCGAGCAGGTGATGCAGGCCGGGTGCCAGACGCCGGACGACGTCGTCGCATATTTTGAGGACCGCTTTTTCAGCATTCCTATCTCTCAACCAGTACGTCAGACCATAGCGGAACAATTCGCCACCGAGGTTGGGACACAGGAGGTGCGAGCAGCGGCCTCCTACATGGAAGAGGCCCTTAGATCGTTGCTGCATACCTTGCTGAGTCAACCGGAATATCAGCTGGGCTAGACCTAGATAAGCGTAGAGGAGAAAACCCAATGAAGCGTCGTCTTTTGCTCCAGGGGCTAGCAGGTCAGGGGGTCCTTGGGCCCTTGCTTGTTGGTGCCCTCCCAGGTGCCTGGGCGGGGGATATCCAGGCGTCTGAACGAACGCCGATTCTCGTAGTGCTTGAAATGACCGGGGGCAACGATGGGTTAAATACCGTCGTCCCTCACGGGGATGACGAGTACTATCGTCTGCGTCCAAAGATCGGAATACCGCGCAGGGACTTATTGCCTCTGGACGACCATTTTGGCTTAAATCCCGGCATGAGCGGTCTCCATCGGCTGTGGCAGCAGGACCAGCTGGCCCTGGTCCACGGTTGCGGGTACGACAATCCCTCCTATTCCCACTTCACCTCTATGGCCTACTGGCATACCGGCGTACCCAACGGTGGAGATGAATTCGGATGGCTGGGTCGCGTAGCGGATGCCATGCCTGGCAGCGGATCAGGCGAACGCATCGTGGGCGTAGGATCCCATCAAAGCCTTGCCCTCAAAAGCCGACGGCACAGTGCCGTGGTCTTTGATGACCCCCTGCGCTTTGCGCGTCAGGGTTGGCCGAACCGTGTAGAGCAAAGCCACGGCGAGCAGGGGGGTACCTCGGCCGCTGCCAGTCCCTCCAATGCAGACTTCTTGCGCGCTACCGCAGCCAGCGCCCGTTCCTCCTCAGAGGTCATCCGACGAGCGTGGCAGGCCTATCAGCCCCAAGTTGACTATGGCCTGGTGCCGATGGACTTACCCAAGATAGCGGCGTGTATCAAGGCCAAGCTCCCCACCCAGCTCTATCACGCCTCGGTGCGGAACAACGCCTTTGATACCCATGTTCAGCAGCCGGCTCTGCACAGGAGACTCCTCTCCTATGTATCGGATGCGGTCTCTGGCTTTATTCAGGAAATGAAGCTCATCGGACAGAGCGATCGAGTGGTCGTTCTGATGTATTCCGAGTTTGGTCGGCGGCCCATGGAGAACGCTAACCTGGGCACCGATCACGGCAGCGCCAATCTGATGTTGGTAGCCGGTGAACCCGTACAGGGAGGGCATTATGGCGTACCGCCCACTCTAAGGGGACTGGGTGAGGGCGATAACGTAGCCCACAGCGTAGACTTTCGACAGATCTATGCGACGGTGATCCAGGGCTGGTTAGGGCTACCTGCTGAGGCCGTGCTGGGTGCGCGCTTCAGGCCGCTTCCGATTTTCGGAAGGGCCTGAGTACACGCGCTGTTTGGGGGTCTACCAGAGGTCGTACTTCTGCAGTTCCGCTCGACCAACCACCATATGATGGACTTCATCAGGTCCATCCGCGAACCGTAGATGACGCATATCCGTATACATGGTGCCCAGGGGCGACCACTGAGAAATACCGGTAGCGCCGTGCATCTGGATGGCCTGATCGATGATCGTGCAGACCTTCTCCGGCACCATAGCCTTTACCGCGCTGACGTAGACTCGCGCCTCCTTGTTTCCAAGTACGTCCATGGCCTTGGCGGCCTGTAGCACGGCGAGGCGCATGGCGTTGATCTCGATCCGCGCACGGGAGATGACCTCGATATTCTTACCCAGCTTGGCGATAGGTTTGCCGAAGGCAACTCGGGTGCCGGATCGTTTCACCATCAGTTCAAGCGCCTTCTCAGCTTTGCCGATAGAGCGCATGCAGTGGTGAATTCGTCCGGGTCCGAGACGAACCTGAGAAATCTCAAAGCCGCGTCCCTCACCCAACAGAATGTTTTCCTTGGGAACCCGCACGTTGTTGAAGCGAATATGCATATGTCCGCGAGGCGCATGGTCCTCGCCAAACACCTGCATGCCCTCCAGAATCTCGACGCCCTCGGTGTCCTTGGGCACCAAGATTTGTGACTGCTGTCTGCTCGGCGCAGCGTCTGGGCTGGTTTTCACCATGGTGATCAGAATTTTGCAGCGGGGGTCGCCTGCACCACTGATGTAATATTTTTCGCCGTTGATTACCCAGTCATCGCCGTCAAGCACTGCACTGGTACTGATGTTTTTGGCGTCAGAGGAGGGCAGGCTGGGTTCGGTCATGGCGTAGGCGGAACGAATCTCACCGTTGAGCAGCGGCTTCAGCCATTGCTCTTTCTGCTCTGGCGTCCCCACACGCTCAAGCACCTCCATGTTGCCGGTGTCTGGCGCACTGCAGTTCAGCGTTTCAGAGGCCAGTGCCTCCTTGCCCAGCTCCGCAGCGATATAGGCATAGTCGAGGTTGCTCAGACCCTGACCGGTTTCGTCGTCGGGTAGAAAGAAATTCCAAAGCCCGGATGCCTTGGCCTTATCCTTGGCCCCTTCAAGAAGCTCAAGCTGGCGCGGATGCCAACTCCAGCGGTCGGTCTTTTCCTGCTCAAGCGCCCGGAATTCTTCGGTAATGGGTTTAACGTTCGTGTCGATATGGTGCTGGACTGCATCCATTAGCGGGTGCGCCTCAGCGGACATCCCCAGTTCGAAAAGATCGCTATCTAAATCTACGGCCTCGCTCATGCTCTGCTCCATTCTTGATGATGGCGTGTTTTAACGTCTGAATGGGGTTTGAGCAAGCATCGAATTTGCAGGCAATCAGGTGGCGACAGAGGGCACGAAGCTAGAAATCATATTGATTCTGGGTGTGGGAGAAGGTCGATGAAGAAGGGCGGCTGTGTCGGATTATTGCGGTTACCGCTGGGTTTTGGAGCGATGGCCGAAAACCCTAAAAGGCTGTGCTCAACCTCGAGCAAATTCCTGCCGCGTTGGGTTGGGACTTTAGCAAGGCGGTCCTTAGGTCAGAACAAGTGGCCGGCGGGCTGTCAGTTTGATTTGGCACGGGCGGCAATATCGCTTTGTCTCTTGGCGAAGAAAGCCTGATCGTTGACAACCCTTTCCCACTGATCGTGGACAAGGTCGACACTGAGACAGCAACCCTATCCGAATAACGCTCAACCCCCGCTCACCTACAGCGGCGGTATGCAAACCCATTTTGACGGGACTGCAATCCACCAGCCGCATTTTTTTCGCCGCACAGACTGCTGGAGACACTGAGGGAATCTTTGGGGCGCAGAAGGCCATCCACCTTGGCGATGCGTTGAAAACACCGGCTATCCCTTCGCTGAGGTTGATAGCGGCGGTGACCTCAACGAGAGGATTAACTACCGTGAAAAAATCCTGGCTGCGATTGGCAATCATGCCATCGTGATCCCGTAACGGATTCAACTGCCTTGAGCCGCTATCTCTACAGGCTCAAGACCATCAGATTCCGCCTCGCGGCCTCGAGCGCCCAGGGCCCGCTCGGGGACGTCACCGCTGATTTGGATCAGGTCTATGGATTGAAGCGCAAATCCTCGGGCTTCGTGAACCCGTCGATACCAGCCTGACCCAGGGGGCAAGGTTGGGGGGTGGTGGTGCCTCCCCCTAGTCTTACTCCGCGGGATCGACGGAACGTTTGCGAAGGCGGCGCATGCCCAGCAACCAGCGGTCCACGTTATCGCCCTTACGGCGCACGTATTCTTCCACTTCGGGATGGGGCAGTACGTGAAACCGCTCCTCACGCATGGTTTCAACGACGGTTGCCGCAAGCTGCTCTGGTTCTATGATGCCATCGGTCTGACCATCGCCTAAACGGCGGGGCGCCATTGCGGTGTTGACACCTTGAGGGCAGAGAACAGAGACGCGAATGCCGTCGTCCGCATGGGTGATCGAAATAAACTCCGCTAGCTTTATGGCTGCAGCCTTGGTGACGGTATAGGGACCAGAGCCCAGAGCCGCGAGCAATCCCGCCGCTGAGGCAGTGTTGAGCAGATACCCTTGCCCACGTTCGATCATCCCCGGAAGGACGGCGCGGGCAGCATACAGGTGCGACATCACGTGGAGTTCCCACTGGATTTGCCACACGTCGTTAGCGGCGTCGGTCAACAGGCCCTCACTGGTAGCGCCCGCGTTGGAGCAAAAAACATCCACTCGGCCATACTGAGCCACCGTGGCATCAACCAAGGCCTGAACCGCTTCTTCATTCGTCACATCACAGGGCATGCCGCTGCAGCCGATTTCTCTGGCAGCCTGGTCAACGGCTCCCGCGTTCAGGTCGGCAAGCATAATACCGCTCGCGCCCTCGGCTAAAAACGCCCTGGCCAAGGCCCGACCGATGCCACCGCTGCCGCCAGTGATCACGATGACCTTATCTCTCATCTCCATGCTTGCTCTCCTCAGCTCTGCGAAAAAGCGGCATTATAGCTATATTATGCGGAGCGTCGCCGAAATGATGAGGGGGAGGGTGATGAACATACCCAAGGCATTTTCTAGAGAACATGTCGAGGCGAATTCCGGCAGGGAACACCAGCCTTTTCGAGAATTTTTGCGCAGCGGAGAGCCGTACCGTTCGATGCTGGAACACAATCCCTGGCTGCAGCCCCCTGACCTTAGTCAGCCCCTGGCTTTCGGGGTAGGGCGTTACTGGGACACCACGACCGCGCGCGCACATCCATTCTGGCGAGACTATGATTTGCCCCTGGCCACTCAGGACATTCATCGCCTGCGCCGAGATTTCGTCCAATGGGGTTATTGCCTGATCCAGGACGGTCTTTCCCCCAGCCAGTGTGATGCTTTCTTGTGTCGACTGCATGAGCAGGCAGAGGGAGAGCGGCTTGCGGGGGTGCAACAGGACACGCCCTACGGCCAATACGTGAATACATTGATCAATAAGGGACCCATGTTCGCTGGATGCATTACCCAAGATCCCGAATACGTCCAGGCTGGCCCGCTGATTGAACAGCTGATCCATGACACCCTGGGGCCAGGGTGGATTTGCCACAGTTTTCTGGCCAACGGTGCCGACCCGGGGGGTTATCCTCAGGGATTGCACATAGATCAGGGGCCCCTAGCGCCTTGGCTTACTGAGCAGGCGCCCGCTCTGGTCAACACCATGTATATCCCCCAAGCCGTGAATGATCGTAACGGCGGAACCCTATTGATTCCGGGGTCTCACAACAAACTGATTGCCGCAGGCAGCGGCGGCAAGGTGGGAAAGCTGCCTCCCACGATCAACCTGGAGGCTGATGCCGGCACCATCATGATTTTTGACGGTCGCCTGCTGCATGGTACAGGCGCCAATCGAACTGATCGGCGTCGGTTCGTGGCTACCATGAGCAACGTCAAACCCTGGATGCGTACCCAGGAAAATTGGGTGATCTCGACGGCGCCAGATGTGTTGGCTAATGCAAGTCCAAAATTATTGCATCGCCTGGGGCTTCAGGCTCTCACCTACGGCAGCACGGTGGAGGGTTTTGGCCTTTCAGCCAGGGGCCGTGTGGGCGATCCCTGGGGCGCGATACGACAATTTCGAGATGCCATAGACCAGGGGAGCTATGAACGCGTCAGGATGCTCTCGCCCGAGTCGAGCCAACAGGACTTAAATCGACCGTATACGGTAGCTCAAGCCATGACCGCCGCGAAAAAGGCACCTCTGACTGAGCCTGGGTCCTAGCCAAATTCTGTCTCACGCCTGAGCGTGCGCGCTCGTTTTTTTTGCTATGCAAGTGCATTTTAACGGCGAGGCCAGTTATGATGCCCGACCACTAAATAGTTAACGATTCTCGCATGTTACAGTTTATTTCCGCCAAAGATGGCAACTTAAAGTGCTCGTCGCTGTCGCGGCCAATCCTGCGAGATGACCTGTGTCGACGCTCATAGTCTGGGCACTATCCGACGGCAAGCCTGGGCACGTTAGTCAGACCCAGGGCCTGCTTGCCGCTTTGGACGAGGAGTATGACCTTGCCGTGCATTGGCTATCCTGTCCCCTTCGGTTTTCCGGGTTCAAATCCCTCTTGCGCTGGTGTGCCAGATTCATCCCCTCAAGCCTCCAGACCTTAGTCATGGGCTTGGCGTATCGAATGCCTGAAGAACCGAGCCAGCCGCCGGACCTGATCGTGAGCGCAGGCGGCAATACGCTATTCGCAGCCGGACATCTCGCGCGTCGTCACGGTGCTTGCTCGGTCTTCAGCGGGTCAACCAAGCGGTATCCCGAGGCGTGGATTAGCTTGGTCGTGAGCGTGACGCCCACTCAGGCGATCAACAACTTAGTCCTGGCCTTACCGCCAGCGAGTGGATTGAAGCAGCGGCCAAACATCGCACGGCCAGCCGACACGGAGCCGAAAGAGGTTCAGGACTTCAAGCCAACGTTGAGCAGCGTTAGCACGTTGCCCCCTCAGTCTCGCCCGCTTACCGGGGCGCTGCTGATTGGGGGTGATGGGGCAGGTTGCCGCTATCTCCCTTCGGACTGGCACAGGCTAGCCGCTCTTCTGACGGACTGTTATGCCCACCCCTTGGACTGGCTAACGACGACCTCCCGTCGAACGGGCGAGGCTGCGGAAGAAGCGCTTCAGCGCGCCCTGGAGATTGAAGGCATATCGCCCACGCGGGCGGTCTGGTGGCAGCAATCTCCTGAGCGCGTGATTGGCGAATTTTTTGCCGCGTGTGACTTTATCGTTTGCACCATCGACAGCCTGAGCATGATGGCGGAGGCGATCTACACCGGAAAGCCTGTGCTTATCTTTGCCCCACAGCACGCCCTCCTCAGCGACAGTGACGCCTTGGCGATACAAAAATACCGTGACGCCGGGTTCATACAAGATTTAGATGGCGCGGTCAGGGTGTGGGCTGAAGGTGGCTCCGAGTCTCGGGCGCCGGTGATTCAGGCGCAGATTTGCCAGGGTGTGCGTGAGGCCCTCTCGGCAGCTGCCTCGGGGCGCTAGCTTTTTATCTCGGGCGCGGAACGGGCCTGAGGCGCTAAGAACCCGCCCCAGTGGGGACCAGGTTGAACCCTTGATATCCTTGGGCAACGACTTCTTCGCATTTCGCCACGTAGGGGGGCACGCCAATATAGGGCATGAATACTCGACTCTTCCCCGCCACATTTGCGCCGAGGTACCAGGAGTTACAGCTGGGGTAGATCGAGGCGTCAGCGACCTCGTTCACATGGTGGGCCCAGGCTTCTTCCGCCTCCGGCATCACGCTAATGCGCCGGTAGTCATGCTGTTCCATGTGGTCGATGCAGTCTGCGATCCAGCCGACGTGTTGCTCGATGGTCGGCAGCATGTTCGAGAGCACGGAGGGGCTGCCGGGCCCTGAAACCATAAAGAGATTGGGGAATCCTGCGGTCGCAAGCCCCAGGTAAGTCTTTGGCCCAGAACGCCATTTTTGCTTCAGGGATTGGCCTGCGATACCGCGAATATCCATATCCAAGATGGCGCCGGTCATGGCGTCAAAGCCCGTGGCGAGGATGATCGCATCTACAGGGCATTCGGCCTCGTCGGTCACTACGGCACGGTCGGTCACCTGTTGAATCGGCGTTTCGGTTATATCTATGAGTCGTACGTGAGGCTCGTTGTAGATTTCGTAATAGTTAGTATCTACGCACAGCCGCTTGCAGCCGATGGGCATATCCGGCATCAGTTTTTTCGCCAACTCGGGATCGTCCACGCGCGCACTGATTTTCTCGATAAAGAAGTCTCGGGCCGTGTCGTTTGCCTGACGATCAAAGATTAGGTCGTTGAAGGCGGCGAGGAAGGCGAGGCCGCCCTTGGCCCAGCGCGCCTCGTAGGCCTCTCGGCGCACCTCGTCCGCCACCTCAAGGGCGGATTGATCGTTTTCATTAAAGTCCGCCCCGAAGCCTCGCTGCCAATTTTCTGCACGATAGTCAGCGTAGCGCGCCTTAATGTCCCGAACGTAGGCAGGATCAAGGGGAGCGTTATGGGCTGGAATGCTGTAATTCGGCGTTCGTTGGAAAACGGTGAGAGAGTCGGCCTGTCCGGCAACCATGGGGGCGCTTTGAATGCCCGAGGAGCCGGTACCGATCATCGCCACGTTTAGTCCGGAGAAATCCACACCCTCATGGGGCCAACGCGCTGTGTGGTAGACCGGGATTTGCGTGACGTCTAGGCCAGGAATGGAGGGGTAGTTCGGCTTGGAGAGACAGCCCGTCGCCATGACCACGTAACGCGCTGTGATCTGCCCGCCGTCGCTGAGACTGACGGACCATGCGTCGTCTTCCTCCAAGAAGTGGGCTGCGTCCACCCGAGTGTTTAGCTTTATGCCGTCACGCAGGCGAAAACGATCCACCACATGTTCAGCGTATCTCAAGATTTCATCCTGGGAAGCGTATTTTTCCGTCCATTCCCACTCTTGCTGCAGCGCCGCTGAAAACTGATAGGAATATTCGATGCTGGGGATATCGCAGCGGGCACCGGGATAACGATTCCAGAACCAAGTACCGCCAACGCCAGACCCTGCCTCAATGACCTGGGCCTTTAGGCCTTGTTGGCGTAGCCGGTGCAGCATGTAGATGCCTGCAAAGCCCGCGCCCACGATCAACGCGTCCAGTCGCTGCTGATGCGCTGTCATCCCATCTCTCCTAACGCTAACCGGGCAACAACACGATCGGCGCTACGCCTTAGCATCAAGACGTACAAAATAGCGCGGTGGGAAGCCGGTAAGAAACCTAAAAAACAGGGATAAAGGGCGTGAGGCCTCCACCCGGTCGTGTTCGGCACCCTGGACCGGAACCGCGAGATAGTCGGCGGTAACGCCGTCCATGGACACCCGAACATCTGGCTCAGCAAGGGTGGCTCGATACCAAGCACGAGGCCAATGATTCGCGGCGACGTACAGCTGCCCGTCGGTCAAAATTCGCGTGACGACGCGATCGGTGCCCACGCCGTCCTGAAACGTTGTGATAACAATGGTGCCTTCACTCGTCGGCTGCGTATAGCCGAGCCAGGCTTCGAATGCAGTTACCAATCCGACATAAAGCAACAGCAAAATGGCGGCACCCCGGATTAAGAGTTTGCGCATGATATACCTCCCTTTTCGAGGTCATATCGAAGCATGATTAACGCTAATTCTCCAGGTTTGCAGGTGGGTGGCGTGGTTGAAGTGTGACTCTTAACCAAGCTCTTACGGACCTGAGGCGCGTGCCCGCCCCCCCGCCGAGCTGACCCTATACCGCCAGGGAGTTAGCGAACTCGTAGACGGACTTTGCGGTTTCCAGGTACACGTCTGGCAGCGTCGCCGCCATTGAAACGTCTGACGCATGGGCGGTACCGAGAACCGCGCGTCCTACAGCAGGCACCCGTGCGAGATAGAGCTTCCTCAGGAAGGCGACGCCTTCGTCATGGAGGGGGTCAAGCTCGTTCACAGAGATCACGTGAGGGGGCAGTCCGCTTAGATCGTCCAGGCTGGCCGTTAAGGGCCAGACCAGCGGATTACTGGCGCCCAACCCGTCTGGGTCATAGGCCGTAGCCATAATGTTCATAGATTCCAAGCTCAATAGATAACCATCGTTCTCTCTCAAGGACGGCAGCTCAGCAGGCGGGCTTTGATAACGGCCAGAGATATACGGACAGCAGGCATAGACACCATCAATGGCGTCGCCCCAACCCTCTTGCTTCGCTTTCAAGGTGGTCGAGATGGACAGGTTGCCTCCTCCGGATTCACCGGAGATCACCATACTGGAGAGGTTCAGGCGTTCGCGCTCGGCAATGACCCATTGGACGCCACTGGCGCAGTCATTGAGCCCCGCCGGGAACGGATGATTGCCCAGGCGCCCACTGCCATTCCTGAATTCGATACCCACGACTACCATGCCCAGAGACGCCAGGGTATTGCGCCAACGAACAAAGTTTGGGTCTTCGGCGCTCATCATGACCATCCCACCGCCATGAATATGGACGATGCAGGGTAGGGCATCCGACCGCTCCAGGGGTTCATGGATATGCAGGGTAATTTCATTACCGTCGACGCCTGTGACGTAGTGCTGGCGAGCGGCCACGGTCGGAAAGTCTGGCATGGCCTTCCAAAGCATGGGGTGGATCGTAGTCGCCATTTTTTCGAAGGACGCGCAGAACTTGAGCGCCTCCTCGTAGTTAACCGTCTTTGGCAACGGCTTCCTTTCCTCCATCAACTCATCGCGAATCCTGAAGGCTTCCGCCAGACGAGGGTCGAGTCGCGGTTCCGTTGCCAGGGTGCGCGATGGGTTCCGTTGACCGGGTGCCTGATTTTCCATTTACCGCTCCGTGTCTTTATTTTTCGGCAAAAGGGAAGACCTACAGGCCGCCTAGAAATGCCAGCAGTTCTGCGTTCACACCCTCAGGTCGTTCCTGCTGCAGCCAGTGGCCGGCACCGTCGAACCGCTTGCAGCCCCTCAGGTTAGGTAACGTATGGGGGAGGGAGGCGATGGCCTCCGGCGTATTGCCCGCGATTAGGTCGTGTTCGCCGTATAGGTAAAGCGAGGGCTGTTCGATGGTTCTGCCCGCAAAAGGCGCAATCAGTCCGGGTACCCGTTTGATATTCCGATACCAGTTCAGGCCGCCGGTAAAACCCGTTGCCGAGTGTTCTTGAACGTAGAACTCAAGGTCCTCCTCGGTTAGCCAATCAGGCAGCGTCTTAGGCATCACAAATTGATCGGCCATCGTCTGGCCCTTAGAAAAGTGCCCATCCCAACCCTGGGTGTGGACGCCGTCAGCAACGATATCGCCACTCACGGAATACAGAACGCCGAGCATGGTACGCCGAACGTCTTGCTCAAAATCCGCCTCTGCCACCCCGGGTTCTTGGAAATACAGCCGGTAGTACTCTCGGTCACCGGCGACGGCTTGCATCAGGTCAGTGAGTGAAACGTTATGGGGCAGCGCCATGGGCGGAGTGAAGGGCACGGAAAGAACCGAGACGGCGCGAAAAATATCGGGCCTCATCAGCGCCGAATACCAGGCCACGGGGCCACCCCAGTCGTGTCCGACAACCACGGCTTCCGAGTGTCCTAGGGCCTGGACTGCGCCCACCACATCGCCCACCAGGTTGGTTAGCGAATAAGCCTCAATGTCATCAGGCCGCGTGGTCTTGCCATACCCCCGCATGTGTAGGGCCACCGCTCGATAGCCACTGTTTCCGATGGCGTTGAGCTGATGTCGCCATGAATACCAGGACTCTGGCCAACCGTGACAGAAAAGAACCAGCGGGCCTTCGCCCTTCTCGGCATAGTGTATTTCAATGCCGTTAGCTGTCACGCTGCCATGGCTAAATTCGCTGCTCGTAGACATGAAGGGCTCCTTGGGGCGCGTTGTTGGGCGGGGCACTACGCCGTTGTTTTTGCTGGGCTAACTGTGCGCGACAACGTGTGTTTCGTAAAGGGGCCTGCCGCTCACCCTTCGCCGACTTTGGCTCACATCCGCTCAAAACGAAGGTCAGTTTTCGCCAATTACCTGGTACTGTTTTCAAAACAACAACAAGAGGAGACGACATGCAAAGTAAGATAATTGGCGCCCTATTGGGTTTGGCCGCTGCGGCCGGTATTCAGGCCGCCGAGACCGCCTTGGTCTACGAGTTCGCGGTAGAGCCTGGCAAAGCCGGGGTGTTTGCAGAGGCTTTTACCCAGCTGCAAAACACCGAGATTGCACAAGATAGAAAGGCCCAGATACAGCTGCAGAGCAGCAGCTTCAACGGCGCCAATCCGGCCACTCATCGGGTCACCGTCCTGTATCCCAGCCTCCAGGAATTTGAAACCTGGATGGCGAAGTTCAACGGCAGTCAGGCCCAGGTCGCCTTTCAGGAAGCCACCAGTAGCGTCGCCACGCCGGTCTCCCAATATATGGCAAACCCCCTGAAAAGCTGGGGCGAGGTCTCGAGCGCCGATCAAACTTGGGATATCGCTCGCATCAGCGTCACCAACCCCGTTGCCGTTCTTCAGGGCCTTGATGCGCTGATGGCTGCACCAGATACCCAAGACTTTCCCGGACAACTCTGGCTGGTTCAGGTAAGTCGTGGACAGGCAAGCCCCGCCGGGCACGTAAGCCATGAAATCGTCGTGGGCTATGAAAGCCTGGCTGAAATGGAGACCTGGATGGATACGCTGGTGCAAACTGAGGCGTGGTCTACCTGGCTGGGTGTTGCGGCTCAGAGCTTTACGATAACCAACCGGTATCACATCAACTGGCTCACGGCCTTTGAGCATGGATACACCCTAGAAGACTTCGAGTAGCCAACAGCCCTGGCAGCTAAGGCAGGCGCATCATCCTGCCTTGGCTTTCCGGAAAACTGCCCATAGCCGCAGCGGGGTGTAGGTCCTCCACGGGTCCTTAGACGGCTATTCATCGCGTCGCCAACACGCAACGTGCTCGGGTCACTCGGGCGCACCTCAAAAGCGTCTTTAGCCTCCCGACCCTTTGGGCCTGGCCTTCAGCAGGGCCCGTACTGAAGAGGGGATACCCTAATGCGGCCTATTTGTGGGTGACAGCCGTTTCGAGGTGGGCTTCTCCTACACTAAATTTTCGCTCAAGCTAATCTATGACACGCATGTTAGGAGAGAGGCGATGGCACCTTATCAAGTCTTGATCAGCCTAGTTTTGACAACGTTGATGTTGGGCGGAGTCGTGCAGGCGCAAGACAGGACAGATACCTTGGGTATCGTTAGCAAGACAGTGGAAACAAAGGCGATGCAACAAAAAGAAACGGACACACAATTCTCAGATGATAAAAAGAACGCAATTGGCCAAGCCCCCGCACCGGGCGTAGAGGGGTCGATTGTTCATTATCCATCCTTTGAGTCAGACCTGATTCGGCCCAGACCTGTGGATGTTTGGCTACCTAAGGGCTATGACCCAGAGGCAAAGGATCAATACCCTGTCATCTACATGCATGACGGGCAGATGTTGTTTAATCACAGCCTGTCCTCCTTCGTCGGAATGGACGTTTTCTGGGATGTGGATAAAGCCATGACGCGACTCGTCAATCAGGGTGAAATCAGACCTGCGATTGTCGTCGCGGTCTGGATGGCATCCTGGGATAAAGGGGCACGGGGGGCGGAGTACATGCCGCAAAAGGCCGTTACCAGCGACGTTTGGGCGCGCATGAACCAAGATGGCCCAGGAACGGCAACCGGGGGATTTGCCGGCGAGACCGGTGGGCAGACCATGAGTTCAGATAACTATCTAAAATTCCTGGTCACCGAGCTAAAGCCCTTTATCGACGACAACTACCGCACTCTGCCGGACAGGGAGCATACCTTTTTAATGGGCTCCAGCATGGGCGGCTTGATTTCTGCCTATGCCATTTCAGAATATCCCGAAGTCTTTGGCGCTGCCGCATGCCTCTCCACCCATTGGCCCATAGGCCTCGGTGCGGTTGTGGAATGGTTCGACGACCACTGGCCCGCAGCGGGATCTCATCGGCTTTATTTTGACTACGGCACTGAAACCTTAGATGCCCGTTACGAGCCATATCAGCAGCAGATGGATGCTGTGATGCGAAAGTATGGCTACACCCAGGACGACGATTGGGTCACCCTTCGCTTCGAGGGTGAGGATCACACGCCCCGGGCCTGGCGAGAACGGCTGCATATCCCATTAGCCTTCTTGTTGGGGCCGCGTTAAGCAAGGCTCGCCAGGGTATTGGCCGCCCTGTTGAGCAGACTGCAAAAATCACCTTGGGAGGCGCCATGCGGTGGTTGATCTTTTCGGTATTCGTCTGCGGGACTTTATTCGCCCCAACGGACGGGTTGCTGGCGGAAACGGCGCCGGCGGCAACCGAAACACTATCAAGCTCGGTTCCCGAAGATCTGCCTCAGGGCTTCGGGATCGCGGACAATGACCACCGCGCGCCCTATCATCTGGACAGCCTTTTCGCCTTGGCCATGTTGTTCTCGGCCTTTGCCATTGCGATTGGACTCAATCATCCCATCGGCTTGGTGCGCAGAGGCGGGTACCTGGCTTGTGCGGTGGTCCTTCTGGGGATCGGAGGCCTGCTACTCTGGCTGCGATTCGATGGCGTTTTCGAACACTTCAAGGCAATCGTGTACCCACCCGACGGGGCCAAACCGTTCGTGCTGACGCTTCAAGCTGTGCTGGCCCTCTTAGGCGGCCTGTATCTCTTATGGTTGGCCCTGTGCAATAAGGAGGAGACCAAGGCCTTCCGCAACGCCAACGAGGCAGCCCGCTATGGCCTCATCTCTCGTTACCTGCACTGGTCGATGGCCATCACCTTTCTCTTGCTCATCCCCATGGGAGTGCTGATGTCCGCCCTGCCACAGGACGCCGCGCTGCTGCAGTACCTGTATGTGGTGCACAAAGCCCTGGGATTTACCTTGCTCCTCCTGGTGTTCGCTCGACTTGCCTGGCACCGCGCCAGCCCGAGGCCAGCCTTGTCCGTATCGCTAAAGCCTTGGGAATCCAAGCTCGCCCATGGGGCCCACATCTCGCTATATGTCATGCTTTTCGCCTTCCCCATCAGCGGATACGTGATGTCTACCGCGGCGGGCAAGTGGTCCCATTTTTTCTTTTTCGACGTCCCGTTGCTGTTTGAACCCAGCATGGCCATTGCGCGTCCCTCTGGGCTGCTGCACAAGGTGTTGCTGCCTTATCTCTTTTACCTGATTTTATTCGGCCACATCGTTGGCGCCCTGAAGCACAGATACATCGACGGGGACACGGCTTCTGCGAGGCGTATGGTTTCCTAGCAGGGCACCCCGACCAGAGAACGGCTTTACAACGCTGCAGAAGCGCTAAACTGCTATCGTGAGTTCGGCAAAAAAATTCGGTTCATTTGCTGCCTGAAAACGGGATGGAGACGAATGATGATCGGCGCGCAGGGTGACAGGCAAGCCCGATGAGGCAAGAGGTCTGAGCCATAGAGGGCACGACCAGGGCTTATGGAGCAACGCTTTACTCCACACAATGCAGGCCCCCGCCAACCTAGATTCGGTAGTGATCGATCTGGATCTCCTCACCCCAGTCGGCATAGTCTCCGTCCGCGCGCTTGGCACGAAATTCGCTCCAATTGATCGCCCTGTACTTGGGCGAGTCGGCCTTATCGTAGGGTAGGGGTTCGTAGTTACAGCTGTGTTTGGGGTTAAAGAAAAACGGGATGCTCATTCGTTCTTCCGAATCATTAGCTCGCACTCTGTGCAAAGGTGCCCGGTATCGGTCGTTGGACCAAACTTGCACGACGTCGCCAATATTAACGATCAACGCATCGTCAAGGGGGGGAACCGGCCGCCATTGATCACGCACGTAGACCTCCAGCCCGGGAGTTCCATTCGTCGTCAAAATGGTGATGGCGCCAGAGTCGGTGTGGTGGTTGATGCCCAGGTGACCCTGGGCTGAAATGTGATCTCGCGACGTGTCGTCCGGATTCGGGCATGTTGGGTAGAAGTTCAATCGCATAAAGCTCGAATGGCTCGGCTGAAAGTCCCTAAATAAAAACCTTTCGCTAACCCCCATGTTTTTTGACACGGCCGCCAGAAGCTCGAAAGAAATACGCTCACATGCCGCAAAGTGGCGTTCACAGAGGTGGCGAAAGTCTGGGGCGTTCGTCGGCCATTGGGCGCGCATCGACCCCTTGGCGGGGCCGAAATCGAAAATTTCCTTCCAGTCGCGCTTGTTCTTGGTGAGTTCCTTGTCGTAATAGCCCCAAGTGTTTTCGCGAGTGCGCTGGACCTGACGTTTATCGCTTTGAGGCCTCAGAAAGAACTCGCGCATGTGCGAGAAAAGTGGCTCGATCTCCTGCACCTCATGGTCCACCAAATAAAAGAGACCCCAATCTCGGCAGGCATGATCTAGCTTGGAAAGGGTCTCCTGAGCATCAAGACTCGCGCGGGAGAGAATGGGTGGCACTTCGCTCATGGTGTTAGTCCTAGGTACATCAAACCAGGGGTTACGAGTTTCATGGTCTTCCCAGACGATGGACGCCTGTTTATCCGAGGGCGCGAGGCTGGTTAACCCGCCGCCGCATCCCTCACCCCGTGGGTTTATTTTGGTTTAAGGGATGCGGGGGTTCAAATGGCGCACGCCGACACTACGGTAACGGCGACAGAGCCGAGAGACAACCACGGAGGCGATGGCTAGAAGAGCCACCTTCCGGTCAGCTGGCAGGCAACGGCTTGCGGCTTAAATGACGAGCGAGGAAATCCTCCATCAAGCGGAATGCCTGCAGGCGATTCTCCTCGATAGAAAGATAGTGATCGCCATCTTCAAGCTCAACGTAGGTGACGACTTTGTCTGCTCTCCGCAGTGCTTTATGCATGTCGCGCCCGTGCTTAACGTCGACCACCCTGTCTTTTTCCCCGTGAATGATCAGCACTGGCGCTTGGACCCGATCTGCCATGCGTCTCGGCGATGACCTTTTTAGCGCTTTGGTGTCAGAGCCTATCTGCGCTTCGACCAATTCACTATTCATATATAAACGAGACTTGCGTTTGAGGGACAAAAGATCACTAAGCGGCGCAAAGGCAACCGCGCAGGCGTATAGGTTAGGCTCTAGGGCGACCCCAAGCAGCGCCGCGTAACCACCGAAACTGCCTCCGACGATACAAACTCGCTCTGGGTCCGCGATGCCGGAGTCAATGGCCCACCGCGCGCCATCCGTAATGTCGTTGTGTATTTGATCGGCCCAACTGCCCGTTCCTGCTTGGAGATGGGAATAACCGAGCCCGTCCGACCCGCGAAAATTCATTTCGACAACTGCATAGCCCCGGTTGACGAAGAACTGAGTCCAATAGCTAAAGCTCTTCGTGACCTTCGTCGCTGGACCGCCATGAGGAAGAATGATGGTGGGTAATTTACCTGTTGCCTGCCTTGGCACGCTTATGTATCCGGGAATACTGACACCGTCTCGAGCCTCATAGGTAATGGCCTGTTTTTCGACAAGGCCGACGTCGTTCAATTTGGGGTAAAGCTGTCCAAAGGTCGTTAAGGTGCCGAGATCACGATCACCATATAGAAGATCGCCTGGCCGAGTGTCGCTAGAGGCTAGAACAACATAACGCCGCTCATCCGCACTGAAAGACATTAGGGTGTTATCGGTGTCAGGCAGGGCCTTGGACAGGCCTTTACTAAAGGCCAAATAGTCTTCATGCCAGATATAGTATTGGTCACTACTTTGGTCCCTAACACCAACCACTTCGCCGGCCACAGACGAATACCAGAGCTGCCCCTGAACATCAGCGTCTGGCAGCGCAAACACCAACTCGCGGCGCAAATCTGCGCTGGCCAGATCAACGCGAAATACCGCCTTGTAGTCGTTATGGTAGGCAAGCACATACAGCGCGTTGGGATCGCGGCCAAAGCCAATGGGCTTGAGCTGCTCCGGCGAGCCCGCCGGGAATCGCCACAGGACCTTAAATTTTTTTTCATTCGGATCACGCACCGAAATAGTCGTGATACCCCTTTTTAGCTTGACGTTTAGCCTCACTCGGTGAAAACGATCAGTTTGCCACTGCAAAATATCAGCAGTCGGGGATTGGACGCGCTTACGTTTGCCAGTGTTGACGTTAACTTTATATACGCCATCTATCAGCTTACCCCTGGTGGATGACAGTGCCAACGACATCAGGACATGATCTGAATCTGCAGGCAGCAGATCGATAACATCATCTTGAAACTGCGGAATACGCTCGTTGGATTTCAACGGCACCATATTGACTAAACCAGTGCCGTCGTAAACTATCGATGCTAATCGTGTCTCTGTTGTGTCGAGGCCAAAACGCTTGGAGGGGGCGCGAAGCGCAATAAGCAGACGTTCGCTATTGGCCCACTCAAGCCACTGGATTCGACTTTTTTTGTTGTCGGTGCGGTAGATCAGTTTCGGCTTTTCTTTGCCGCCAATCGACCGCACCAGCACGACTTGCTGCCCGTACAAACTGACCACCGACGCGATCTTTTGCCCCTCTGGAGACAGCACAGGCATCACCTCCCTGGGTAAGGAAGCAAATGCATCCACCGGAACCTGTGCAGGCGATACCTGGGGAATAAACAGAACTAAGAAGGTTAAAACGAGCCGCTGCATAAAGACGGCTCTAAATCATTCACTCGTTTATATTTCAGCGTGAACCCCTTTTAAAATCAAGATTGGAGAATGTAGGGCTACAAAGCGGTCGTCCCGTCCTTGCCGCGGCCAGGGCGATCTGCTGATTTAGGCTGGGCAAGCTCCATTTGCTAACAGTGGTGGGTTACAGGAGGGGTACTTTTGCGCGTCAAGCTGGCGACGCCATTAGCAGTCTTGAATTTTATGGAACTTGTTGGCGTTGAATGGCGGAGGGAC
>DKNY01000065.1:0-5978 GCA_002470275.1 Gammaproteobacteria bacterium UBA7376
CGGCTAGGAGCTACAGGAGAGCATCGAGCAGCCGGCTCGATGACGAGCCCACTCAGGCCTCTTGGCCGCGAATTCTTCGGCATCCTCTTGTTCTTCGTACGGACTTTGGAGGAGCTGCATCCAACGTTGCAGGCGGCTGCAGTCTCCTTGCTCAGCGTCGTCAATGGCCAGCTGGGCGAGATAGTTGCGAGGCACATATAGTGGGTTGTTGCGATTCATCAGCTGTTTTCGCTGAGAAGCACCCTGGCCCTGATGTTCAGCCTCTGAAAGGTAGTCTCGCAACCACTTTGAAACACCTTCGGCGAACTCCCCCTCCAGCGCCTCTGGCTGATAAAGGGCAGGACCTAGGGCCGCAAGCTCGTGGGGTTGGTCGATGTCTGCGAGCTTTCGATACAGAATGGTCATGTCGGTCTCTGTCTCAGCCATCAGCTTCAGCAGGCGCTCTACGAGTTCTGGTCTGGGGACTAGGAGGCCAAGTTTACTCGCCATCATTTGCTGCCATTGCTGTTCGTAGACGGTGACGAAATGGCTGAGCGCATCTTCCAGGGGCTTGGGGTCCTGCACCAAGGGCAGGATGGCGTTTGCCAGCTGCATGAGGTTCCATTGAGCCACCGCGGGCTGCTGGCCATAGCGATAGCGACGCTGTCCTGCATCCGTTGTATTAGGTGTCCATGCAGGGTCGAAATTCTCTAGCCAGCCATAGGGGCCGTAGTCGATGGTCTCCCCTAAGATGGACATGTTGTCCGTGTTCATCACCCCGTGGACAAAGCCGACCCGCATCCAGTGGACCATGAGCTTTGCCGTGCGGTCACAAACTTCTGAGAACCAGGCTAGGGTGCGCTCGCGTTGGTCTGCAATGGATGTCAGAGCGGGAAACTCCGTACGGATGATGAAATCAGTGAACTGACCGAGCAGGTGTTCCTCGCCGCGGGCAGCGAGCATTTGAAAGTGGCCAAATCGGACAAAGCTGCTGCTGGCGCGACAAACGACGGCGCCAGGTTCAGGGGCAGCGTTTCCGTCATACAGCATATCGCGCACCACAGCTTCCCCGGTGACGATGAGGCTCAGGGCTCGTGTGGTGGGGATACCCAGATGGAACATCGCCTCGCTGCAAACATATTCGCGAAGGGATGAGCGCAGCACCGCGAGGCCATCGGCGGTTCGTGAATACGGAGTTTCTCCGGCGCCTTTGAGCTGCAGCATCAGGTGTCCCTGACTCAGTTCAACCTCACCTAGATTGATGGCCCGTCCATCCCCCAATTGCCCGGCCCAATTTCCGAATTGATGGCCACCGTAGCAGCCCGCATGGGGGTCCATGCCCGGCATTACCTGGTTGCCAGCGAAGATTTGCAAAAAGTCCTCGGACTGGCAGTCGGCCTCGCTAAGCCCTAGGGTTTGCGCAAGCGCTCTGGAGGCGTGCAGTAATTTTGGTGCCCTCACGGGGGTTGGCTGGACACGAGAAAAGAGTGCGTCTTTGACTAGGCGTCGCCTCGGGCCCGTTTCGGCATCTCCGGGCAGACAGGCGGTGAACTGGTTGTTAAAGGCGAGCGGCAGCATCGGACTACAGTAGCTTGACCAAGGTCCTGTTGGAAGCCAAGAGGGGGCCAGATTGTTCTCTCAATGCTTTGATCACGTTTCCGGCTGGGTGTATGGTCGAAACAATTTTGGCAAGGAGGTAACGATGCCAACGCTGGATACCGCGCCGGGTCCGGACGCCTACGCCGTCGACCTGGCTGAAATAGACGTCAGTCTGCCGCAGCTGATGCAGCGGGATATTCATTGGGATTATTTCGCGCGCCTGCGAGATGAAGCCCCCGTTCACTACTGCCAGAACAGCCTCTTTGGTTCCTACTGGTCCATCACGCGCTTCAGCCACATTATGGAAATGGAGAGAAACTGGCAGGACTTTTCGTCGGATGCCGGGGTTGTCCTGGCAGACCGCCCGCAAGATTTTCAGACCAAGAATTTTATTGGGATGGACCCGCCGCAACATGATGCCCAGCGGCAAACGGTACAGGGCGCCGTGGCGCCAATAAACCTAGTAAAACTTGAGAGCACGATTCGTTCTCGAGCCGCCACGATTTTGGACAGCCTGCCGGTAGGGGAGACCTTTAACTGGGTAGACCACGTATCCGTCGAGCTGACAACGCAGATGCTCGCCACCCTATTCGATTTTCCCTTTGAAGACCGTCACAAGCTGACATATTGGTCGGATATGGCAACGTCGGGCGAACTGGGGGGCGGGTTGATCCCTGAACCAGAACGACGAGCGGCACTGCTCGAATGTCTGGAATATTTCACGACCCTGCGAGATCAACGTGCGTCGGCTGAACCCAAAGCTGATTTACTCTCCATGCTTGCGCATGGCAAAGAGACCCGCGCCATGCCCGCTATGGAGTTCTTGGGCAATTTAATTTTGCTCATCGTTGGTGGCAACGACACGACGCGTAACTCTATCTCGGGTGGCGTGTTGGCGCTGAATCAAAATCCAGATGAATACGACAAGTTGCGCGCCGATCAGGGCCTTATTCCAAACATGGTCTCCGAAATTATTCGGTGGCAGACGCCGTTGGCATATATGCGGCGGACCGCGACCCGGGATGTTCACTTCGCGGGTCAAAGTATTCGCGCGGGAGATAAGATCGCCATGTGGTACGTGTCAGGGAATCGAGACGAGCGGGTCATTCCCGAACCGAACCGCTTTTGGATAGATCGTCCTAATGCGCGCCATCATCTTTCTTTTGGTTTTGGTCTGCACCGCTGTATGGGCAATCGCCTGGCTGAGATGCAGCTGCGCGTCCTCTGGGAGGAGATCATGAGGCGCTTCAAGATGGTTGAATTGGTCGGCCAGGTTGAGCGCGTTCAGTCCAGCTTCGTGCGGGGCTATACGGCCTTGCCTGTTTGCGTGCACCCGTGGTGACGGTCCGGTAGGCGCCCGGATTGCTGCATGTCATTAAGTGCGCTCAGTCGATCTATCGAGGGCTCGGTTGCTGTCATCACTGGCGCCGGGAGCGGCATGGGAGCCGCTACCGCCAAGCTGTTCGCTGCCCAAGGCGCTCGGGTTGCTGCCATCGATCTGGAGGCAGAGCGCCTGCAGTCGGTGATAGACGAAATCAGTGCGGCTGGTGCGTTAGCGCGTGGGTGGCCCTTGGATCTCGCAGAGTCTCAGGCTATTGAGCCAACGGTGCATGAAATTGCCGCTGAGATGGCGGGGATTGATATTCTGATCAACAACGCAGGAATATCCATGCCTGCAGCTCTGGACAGCCAGGACTATGAGGCAGCCTGGGCGCAATCCTTTGATGTGCTGCTGACCGCGCAGATGCGCATGATTCGCGCAGCGCTACCTTATCTACGTCGGGCGGAGCATCCGCGAATTATTAATATCGCCTCTACTGAGGGCCTGGGGGCGACGAAATTTGGTAGTCCCTATACGGCCGCTAAACATGGTGTCATTGGCTTGACGCGCTCGCTGTCCGTGGAGCTTGGCGCTGAGGGCATCACCGTGAACTGTATCTGTCCTGGCCCCATTAATACTGGGATGACCGCCCAGATTCCTGAGGATCAAAAGGCGATATACGCCCGCCGAAGGGTGGCGCTGAAGCGCTATGGCGAGCCTGAAGAGGTGGCTCACGCCACGCTCAATCTCGCCTTGCCTGCCGCTGGCTATATGACGGGTGTGGCGCTGCCCGTTGACGGTGGACTGACCATCAAAAATGCTTAACCCCCTCAAGCTAAGGACGCTGTGATGTCGCCCCCGGTTCCCTGGTCCACCAAATTGGCGTTTGGTGCACCCGCAGTTGGTGCGGGCTATATGTACTTAATGCTCAGTCTCTACGTGATGAAGTTTTCGACGGACGTGCTGTTGATCGCGCCGGTGGTGATGGGTGCCATATTCAGCTTGTCGCGTATCTGGGATGCCATTTCTGACCCTTTGGCGGGATACCTAAGTGATCGAACAAGCGGTCTCCTGGGCCGTCGCCGAACATGGATTTTGGCCAGCCTGATACCCATAGCCCTTGGCTTTTACGCTGTCTTCGCCCCACCCGCGTACCTGGAACAGGAAGATCTAAATCTGTGGATGGCCATTGCTATCCTGGGCTTCTACTCGGCCATGACGCTTTTCTTCGTCCCGCACATGGCTCTGGGTGCCGAGCTGTCAGACGACTATCATGAGCGGAGCCAGCTCTTTGGCCTGCGGCATATTTTTTATACCTTGGGCTCTATCCTGTCCCTTATTTCCATGTACCTTCTGATTCGAGAAGAGGGTCTCAGCGATGGCGATGTCAGAGGTTTGGCGAAACAGCTCGCCCTGATTGCCGTAATCATCATGACGCTTCTTGTGGTGTATGCGGTTTGTGTATTACGTGAGCGCGCGGAATTCCAGGGTCGCGCCAGCGGGAGTCCATTCAAAGCCTTTCAAGATATTTGGCATAACGACCACGCACGCCTGCTTATCGTTGTCACGTTCATAGAGCACGTGGGCTCTGCGGCCATTGCGGCGCTCACCCTTTACGTGGCGCAATATGTTATCGGGGCCGCGCTCTGGGCGCCGGCCATCATCCTAGCCTTTATGCTGCCATCGTCGCTTTCGGTGCCGCTTTGGTTACCACTCTCACGGCGGTTCGGCAAAATTCGAATTTGGGGAGCCAGCATGTGCATAACTGGTATCTCCTTCGGCCTAATGTTTTTCTTGCCCTTCCTGGGCAGCGTCGAAGAAAAATTGGCCTTGATACTGACCCTGGCGGTTTTTGCCGGTTTGGCCCATGGCTGCGGCGGTACCATCGGGCCGTCAATTCAGGGCGATGTCATCGACTATGACGAATACCGCACCGGTGAGCGAAAGGAGGGTTCCTACTTCGCCGCCTGGAACTTTGTTTATAAAAGCGCCCTGGGCGTGATGCTGCTCTTAACCGGATTTGTGTTGGAAGTTGCCGGCTTTGTGCCGAATCAGGATCAAACTATGCAGGTCCAGCTGGCCATCGTGGCCCTGTACGGGCTTTTCCCCCTGGTGTGCTATGCCATTGGTGCGTACTTATTTATCCGCGGTTTCAAGCTCGACGAGGAAACCTATCGGGAGATTCGAGCTGCCTTGGATGCGCGTAGGAGCCAGGCTGCCGTTAGGCCCACCTAGCGCCCAATGAAGCGACCGAGTCGGCGTTCCGCCACCGCTTGAACACCCTCGTTATGATCTGCCGTCTGCTGCAGGCGATGCTGCTCCCGATTCTCATGGTCGGTCTGCAATCGCACCGCCTCAGCCAAGTCGCCGCGCATGGTTTTGCGAACTGATGCCACGGCCAAGGGTGCATTCTCTGCGATCTCTGATGCTAGCTTGATGGACTCCGCGCGGAGGTTTTGTTTGTCAGTAAGCACATCGGCAAGACCGATGGCGTAGGCCTCCTCGCCCCCAATGCGGCGGCCAGTGAGGAACAGTCTGTGTGCCTGCTGGTGCCCGATGAGGCGGGGCAGGGTGTGGGTCAGGCCAAAGCCAGGGTGAATGCCCAGCTTGACAAAGTTGGCGGTAAAGCGAGCCTCCGGGCAAACCACACGAAAGTCCGGCATGACCGCCAGCCCAAAGCCGCCCCCCACTGCCGCCCCCTGAATGGCGGCAACGACCGGGAGGTTGGTGGCAAAAAGCCTGCTCGCGGCAGCATAGAGGGGGTTGCCCTGATCCGCCTCCCGATCCGCTGGCTCCTCGTTTCGGGTGGGGTCCGAGAAATCATTGCCCGCGCAGAAGTGTTTGCCTTCTGAGCAGAGCACGACGGCACGAACGTCGTCGCTGTTTTGCATCTGCTCAAAGGCGCTGGCCAAGTCGTTGATCATTTGCGTGTCGAAAAAGTTATTCGGCCCACGCTGAAGCTCGACTACGGCAACATGGCCGTCCAGATGAATACCGATGTCCTCGAAGTCCGTCATGAGTTCCTCTCCTGCCAAGGCCAGGAGAGGATGGTTGATCATTGCCCCAGGTTTTGCAAATG
>DKNY01000065.1:6336-58643 GCA_002470275.1 Gammaproteobacteria bacterium UBA7376
AGCCAACTGGCTTAGCAAATGCAGCCACTTGGTTTTGGTGGGCTGGCGGGGTTAGGGCAAATTGAAGTGCTGACGGTCACGAATGAAATCAGCAGTCCGGCGAGCTGCCCAAAGGATAAGGAAAGCCAGCCCACCGAAAATGAGGTTGGCGGCGATGCCTCGGAGTAGGAAGGGGATGCCGTTTACGTAGCAACTCACCCAGCCTGCAGCTGAGTTGGGATAGAAGCCCAGGACCATGGGCGCCAAATTGCTGATGAGGTAAAAGACCAGGGCGCTGGCCAAGGCAGCACCAATAACCGTCGTGGTGTTGATGCGAGCCAATATCCTTGGCAGGCAGCCTGCTGCGGCGACGTGGGCTGCATAGACAAGCATCATGGCCACGAGGGCATAGCCACCGTGGTATAGGTCAAAGACGGTGATGGTCACGAACACGGGTATCGCGAGCAGTTTACGAGGCAGCAGAGCGGCGGCGAGCATGCCCACAGCACCGACGGTGGACATCCCCGCCGGATGGGGAATCAAATGAGACAGCACCCCCAGCAGGGATAGGCTAAGCACAACGATCCAAGGCGAGAGCTGATTTAAACGATCATTGGGGTTAGTCGGCATAGCCTCTACTCAACGCTGGGGTGGTTGGAGCCTATCAATATTGGCTATCGCTGTCCCCGAACCGAGTTGAGCACCTTGCGTTTTGGGTTGAATTTCATTTGTTCAGAACGTTAGCCCGGCACGCACCGGCTCCAGTTCTGAGGCGTCGCGCAGTTTTCTGATAACATCCGCGTTTCGCTTTGGGGGGGCAAATTGGCCAGTCGCGATATTTATTCTGTATTGGCTGTCGCGAATTTTCGTTGGCTGTGGATTGGCAGTTTGGGTGCCTCCTTTGCCATGAATATGCAGATGATCGCACGGGGCTGGCTCATTTATAGCCTCACGGCGTCCGCCCTTGACCTGGCTTGGGTCACCATTTCCTTTATGTTTCCCAGCGTTCTGTTTTCTCTTTATGGCGGCGTCCTTGCGGATCGATTTCCCAAACGCCGATTGGTCGTCATCGCCCAGACGCTTAACTGCCTGGCAACGCTGGTTATGGCCGCGATTATTTTTGCGAACAAGGCCACGCTGTGGGACTTCATTTGTTTTGGGTTTTTTAATGGCACCGTGCTCGCCCTTTCCATGCCGGCACGCCAGGCATTCATTCCAGAACTGATTCCCCAGCCTCTTATTTTTACGGCCATGGCGCTCAACAACACCGGCTGGAACCTCTCCAGGCTGATTGGCCCTGCCTTCGCAGGTGGCCTGATTGCCTGGATTGCCGATGGCAACGAGCAATCGGCCTTCGGCGTTGGCATCGTTTATCTAGTCATCGCTAGCCTATACCTGGTCTCGGCGCTGACCACTCTATTGGTTAGCGTGCCGGGCTCTCCCGAGTCAGCCAGTCGTAGTGGCACCCTGAGCGAAATGCGTCAGGGATTTGATTACGCTTTTAGCCATCCACGCGTACTGGGCCTCTTGGTCCTGTCGATCATTCCGTTTTTGTTTGGCATGCCGATCAACACGCTGCTCCCTGCCTTCAACCAGGACATTCTGGGTGGTCATGCGGACACTCTTGGCTTCTTGATCTCTGCTATGGGGGGCGGGGCCATCGTCGGGTCGGTGTTGATGGCGGCCATGGGGGGGCTAAGAAACAAGGGGCGCTGGTTGGTCATCAGCGCTCTTGGATGGGGCTTACTCACCGTCGTCTTTGGCCTGAGTGAAAATATGCTGGTCGCCGTGCTGGTGATGGCCCTCGTCGGGTTGCTGAGTAGCTGGAATATGTCCCTGAATCGCGGTTTGCTGCAGCACGAGGTGGCGTCCGGGATGCGTGGTCGGATTATGAGCATTGACATGATGTCCCATGGGCTGATGCCCCTGGGGCTGCTTCCGATTAGCTGGATAGCCCAGAGCCACGGTGTCGATGTGGCGCTTATGGTCAGTGGCTTGGCCTTTGTTCTGCTAATCCTCCTGTCCCTGCTTCTTCTAGACGCGGCTAGGCGCGCTATTGAGGCTTGAGATCAGCTCTGGCAGCCTTTGGCGTGCAGGGTTCATGAAGCGAGGCTGTCATCATGCAGTGGGATTTGATTATACGGAATGCAAAGGTATTCGACGGCTCTGGTAAGGCCGGTCGAACAGGTGACGTTGCGCTGAAGGACGGCGTCATCGCTGCCATTGGCGGCCGTTTGCCCACGTCGCCTGCTGCTCAGGTACATGATGCCGAGGGCCAGTGGCTTATTCCCGGGCTGTTAGACATTCATACCCACGAAGACCTGGAGGCTGAGCTGGAGCCTGGCCTGCCCGAAGTAGTGCGTCACGGCACCACCTCGGTGGTGGTGGGTAACTGTAGTTTAGGCCTCGCCTTTGGTGCCCAGCGGACGGATGCCCAAGACCCTATCGTTGACTGCTTTGCCCGGGTGGAAAACATCCCCAAGTCCGTGCTCTCGCGCACGGCCGACCAGGCCACCTGGAATAAGCCATCGAGTTATCTTGAGCATCTGGACGCGCTGCCCCTAGCCGCCAATATGGCACCCTTTCTTCCCCACTCCATGCTGCGTATCGAGGTCATGGGCCTCGAGGACAGCATTTCCAGGCAGCCCACCAAGGCAGAGCTGGGCCAGATGGTGGGCATTTTGGAGGAAGCGCTACAGGACGGTTATTTGGGTCTGTCGACGGATGGCCTACCCCTGCATTTTCTGGCCAACGCGCCGAATTTGAAGAAGAGAATCCCTACCCAATACGCTCAGTTTGGGGAGTACAAACTGCTCACGGACGTCGTCCGGCGATATGACCGCGTATGGCAAATGACTCCCGCTACCGACAACGGAGCGCTGACGGCGAAGTTATTTATGCTGAGCAGCGGCCGTCTCTATGGTCGGCCTCTGAAGGTCACGGCATTGGCCGCCATTGACAGCGTAAATAATCGTTCAAACCTGGCCCGCGCACTCATGTTTGCACACCTCCTGAACTCCAAAGCCCTCAACGGGAATTTTCGAATGCAGTCCCTTAGCGCGCCGTTTAGGGTTTATTCAGAGGGTCCCATTAGCCCCCTCGCCGAAGGCAACTACCTCATGCGTCAGTTGATCGAGACGGAGCTAGAGGACGTATCGGCGCGACGGGCTATCTTGGATGACCCTGATTTCGTTGAGGCCTTTCGCAGCATGTGGGAGCGCGGTAAGAGCGGTTTCAACATCGCTCATCTGCGCCGCAAGCTTCGGCTAGAGAATGACTTTATGACGCGGGACTTGAACGACATGGTGATCTTCCGCAGTCCCGTGGCGATTTGGTTCAATCAGCCGATGGCCTGGATTTACCATCGCTACCTCATTTGGCGGCAGCAACCCGACGTCATTGACGACGCCTGCGAAGCGGCCGCTTTCTCTAATTTCGGGCCTGAGATTCGTGATGACGGCGAATTCTTCTTAGCCATGCTGCGACATTTCGACACCGACCTTCATTGGCACTATGTGGCCGCTAACGCCGACCCTAAAAAGGTCCGTGAGCTCCTGCTGCATCCAAAACTGCTGCCAGGCTTTAACGATAGCGGGGCGCACGTGACCAATATGGCATTTTTTGATGGCAATCTGCGGGCGCTCAAAATCGGCCTCGGCGACGGGGAGATTGGTTTTAGTCAGATGCTCCATCGGCTGACCCAGGAGCCTGCCGCGTTTTTCGGTTTACCGGGAGTGGGTCGTATTGAGCTGGGTGCCCGGGCGGACATGGTGCTTATTGACCCGGACTGTCTGCGCCAATACGACGGTGAGCAGAGCATTCGCTATATCTACCGAGATGCCTTCCAGTGCCATCAGTTGGTTAACCGTTCCGATGGTGTGGTCGGCGGTGTATTTGTGGGAGGGGAACAAGTCTGGGATGGGGCCGGTTTCACGGCAGCACATGGCCATCGCCAGCTGGCGGGCTCACTGCGTGCCGTGTCCTAGGTCGCGATTCAGGCTACCAATCTAGATAATTCGCTAGCCCGTTGATGAGGGCGAGAACTCAGTAGGAAGTGAGGAGAACCATGGATGAGCTATTGGATTTTTCCGGGCAGGTGGCCTTGGTCACCGGGGGCAGTCGCGGGCTAGGCCGAGAAATGGCCCTGGCGCTGGCTCAGCGTGGGGCAGACCTGGTGATTACCAGCCGAAAGGCAGACGCCTGTGAGGCCGTCGCCCAGGAGGTGCGTGACTTAGGGCGCGAAGCGCTCGCGATTGGATGTCATGTCGGGCACTGGGATGAGATCGATGCCCTGGTGGCTAAAACCTATGCACACTTCGGAAAAATCGACATCCTGATCAACAACGCTGGCATGTCTCCCGTATACGATAAATTGTCGGCGGTCAGTGAGGCGCTTTTCGACAAGGTGGTGTCGGTAAATTTAAAGGGGCCCTTCCGCCTCATGGCGACGGTAGGGGAACGTATGGCCCGGGGTGAGGGTGGCAACATCATCAATATCAGCAGCACTGCCGCCCTGCACCCCGCTCCCGCATCGGAGCCCTATGGTGCCGCTAAGGCGGGTCTTAATGCGCTGACGCGATCTTATGCCTTCGCCTACGGACCAAGCGTTCGCGTTAACGCTATCGCCGCTGGGCCCTTTCTGACCGATATTTCTGAAGCTTGGGACATGCCCGCCTTCGAGCGCCATGCAAAACAGCGGCTTGCTCTGGCCCGGGGTGGGGAGCCCAATGAAATCGTTGGTGCCGCTCTGTATTTAGCCAGCAAGGGGGCAAGCTTTACAACCGGTGCGATCCTGCGGGTGGACGGCGGTACCCCCTAGCGAATTTCCGCGAAGCGCGTGAGCGCCCCGACCAGGGCTTGGGCGTGATCACGCTGGTAAAGGTCATCTAGGGTACCGAAACCGCCCGGGTTGGCGATATTCACCTCGATAAGGGTATCGCCCACCGTGTCAATGGCGGCAAAGCCGATGCGCCGTCGGATCAGCTGATCTTGAAGGGTTGAAACGAGATTTTGCTCTGACTGGGTCAGCGTAGCCTGCGCTAGGGCCGCCTGTTGCGACAGGTTCGCGTGCAGTCCGTTGCGCGGCAGGCGCATATAGGTTCCGATAACGGCGCCTCCCGCCACTAGCGTGCGTTTTTCGCCTGCTTCCACCTCGGCGAGGTAGCGCTGGACCATAAAGTAGCTGCCGGGGTCTTTAGCCATGGCGGCCTCAATTTGTTCCCTTGGTTGATCTCCTAATAACGCCACGCCACGCCCATAGCTGCCGGCCAAGGGTTTAAGCACCCATTGCCCTGGACCCTTAACGAAGCTTGAGAGAACGGCGGGGTCGCAATGAATAAAGGTCTCGCTGCAGTGGTCTAGCCAACTGGCCTTGCCGTGCTGCAATACGAGTTCGGAGATAGGCGTTATTAGTTTTTCCTGGGGCAGGTTAGACAGTAGCTGAGCCCGATCCAGGAAGCCTGCTCTCGGTCCGAAGCCGATGGGCCATATCAGTTGTTGATTGGCCAAGTCCAGTTCCTCTGCAAAGAGGCTCCCCCTTTGGAGATGAAGCGATGCATGGGGCCTAATTTGTACGGACCAGCCTTGGTTAGCGAAAGCCCGCGGTAGCCGAAGGGCATTATCATTGCCGCGGCCGCTCACCTCCGCATCCATTTCGGTGACGAAAAATAGGATATTCCGCTGTGGAGAGGATTCGCATTTATTCATATTTGGCCCTACTATTTCGCCCCTTCGCATGATGAGAATCTGTTCGATGGCAGTAGAAGTATTGCGTGACTATAGCCTTGCGCCGGAGCAAGTCCCACTGGTAGCAAGCACTCGCCCGACGGAGAGCGAGCGCAAAGCCATGCGCAAACGCATTGGTGAGGAGCTTCGACGTCAAAAAATGGTTTTGGTCGCGCATTATTACGTGGATGGTGAGCTCCAGGAGCTGGCCGAAGAGACTGGCGGCTGCGTTGCTGACTCCCTTGAGATGGCGCGCTTTGGTCGTGACCACGAGGCTCAAAAGCTGATCGTGGCCGGGGTTCGCTTCATGGGCGAGACCGCAAAAATTCTATCGCCAGAAAAGCAGGTTTATATGCCAACCCTTGCTGCCGAATGTTCCCTTGACCTGGGCTGTCCCCCGGATGCTTTCGAAGCCTTCATCGGTCAACACCCAGATCGAACCGTAGTGGTGTACGCCAATACCTCAGCTCGAGTCAAAGCGCTCTCTGACTGGGTGGTCACCAGTTCCTGCGCGCTGGAGATCGTCAGTGCTCTGAAGGCGCGGGGTGAGCGCATCCTCTGGGCCCCTGACAAACACCTTGGGCGCTATATTCAGGCCCAAACCCAGGCAGATATGCTGCTTTGGAGCGGGGCCTGCGTGGTGCATGAGGAATTCAAGGCTGCGGCGCTGGCGGATCTGCGCAAAGTACATCCTCACGCTGCGCTATTGGTGCACCCTGAGTCGCCTGCTGAGGTGATTGCCCAGGCTGACGTTGTGGGGTCGACGAGTGCCATCATTAAGGGCGCTCGGGAATTGCCCAACGAAACATTTATCGTCGCAACGGATCGGGGCATCTTCCATCAACTCCGCAGGCAAAATCCAAACAAGCAGTTCATTGAAGCACCCACTGCGGGTGATGGGGCAACCTGTCGCTCCTGTGCTCATTGTCCCTGGATGGCCATGAACGAGCTGCAGAACCTTGAGCGATTATTATTGGATGATTCCATTCGGGGGAGAAACGAAGTACACGTTGATCCGGCTATCGGGCAGCGGGCTAAGTTACCCCTGGACCGGATGCTTGAATTTCAGCGGTGATTGACCCTTAGCTGCTGGCTCTGCGCATGGCGACACGCAAATCCTGAATGCGTTGGCTGAGCTTGGCGTTCAGCTGCTGATTGCTTGCAGGGGTGAGGCGTTTGGCATACTCCAGGTGCTGTATCGCACGGTGATAGGCGCCGTTCAGAAAGAAGTACTCGGCTCTGGCGAGATGCACACCCGTGACGTTGCCAGCCAGGCCGGCCGTTTCTGCCAGTTCAAACCAAACGCTGAGATCCACGGGTCGCCGTTTAGATTGTCCTTCGAGGAGAATTTCTGCCACGGCGTAGCGTTTTTCTGCCGTAGCGGCACGAGCCAGCATCATGGAAAGCGGGTAGCTGTCGGGGTACAGGGCTAACCCTCGCTCTAGAATTTGCCTCGCCTCGCGGTACTGCTCGGCAGCGATCAACAGCTCTGCAAAGGCCGCCATCATCAGGACGCGGTTGGAGTCGGCTCGATAGATGCCGCGCATTAGGTCCACGGCTTCGACATGCTCTCCATTCTTGCTCAGCGCCAGAGCGAGGGCGTAGGTCACCGCAGCATCATCAACGTTTTTGCTCCGGGCTTTGCGATAGGTTTTGATCTCATTGCGGGGGTTTTGGCTGAAGCGACTCTCCGCACGGGCGCGCATCAGCTGATAGTCTTCCGCGCGCTCCGGTCTGGCCTGGCGAGGGGGGGTCTTTTCGTAGTCTCTGGCTTGGCTCTTTGCATCGCTAATTCGGCTTTCCGAGAGTGGGTGCGTGAGCAAAAATTCAGGCGGTTTGCGAGTAAATCTATAGGCCTGCTGCATGCGCTCAAACATCCGAGCCATGCCCGCGGGGTCAAGGTTGGCTCGAACGAGGGTATTCAGACCAATACGGTCCGCCTCGATTTCTCGCTCCCGGCTAAAGCGCAGTTGGGAAGCCTGGCCCATGGCTTGGGCGGTTGTGAGCGCGGCAAGGCCCGCATCCGATCCCCCCGCGACACCGACGAGGATCGCCGCGATGGTACTCACCAGAGTGGGAATAGACGCGGCTTGTTGTGCCTCAACCCTCCTCGCAAAATGGCGTTGACTGAGGTGGGCCAGTTCGTGGGCCATGACCGACGCATACTCGTCAAGATCTCTCGCATAAATCATCAGGCCCAGATTGATGCCAATGATCCCGCCAGGCGCGGCAAAGGCATTGAGTTCTTCATCGTCCACGATAACGACCGCCTGGAGCGGGCTGCGAAGATTGGAATACTGCACCAAATCGGCAAGCTGGGTCTCCACGTAGTACTGAAGAATCGGGTCGCCGACTAAGGGCAAAGATGCGTGAAGCTGTTTGAGAAAGGCTGATCCAATCTCTTGCTCCAGTTGCGGAGAAATGAGGCGAGATGCGCCATCGCCAAGATTTGGCAGATCAATCGGCGCCGCGTGGCACAAAGAACACAGTCCAACCAGTGAACTGAATAAAAGGTGGAAGAGCGTTTTAGCATGACGCGACTGCATAGCTTGATAGTACGCCATCAGATCCGTGATGGAATCATTTCTTCACGCCTCACGTTACGTTGGTTGGTTTCAGGTTGCTCACGCCCTGGGCTCCCGTTTCTTCTCTGGCTCGCCCAAACTAGGCATGCCCTGCCCGTTAAACCATGAGGAATTCTCGCCTTCTATCTGGCCGCTGAGGCACCTCAATAGGGACAATGTGTTACATTCGCCAGCATGAAAAAAGACAACCTCGAGTCGCCGCCAGAGCTAATAGAGCTAGATGTTAAAGGCTTGGTTTGCCCAATGCCCCTGCTCAAGGCCAAACGTGCATTAAATGGGATGAGCGTCGGACAATTGCTCCAGGTGTGGGCGACTGATCCGGGTTCCGAGCGAGACTTCGAGGTGTTTGCTCGACAAAGCGGCCATAGCCTATTGCAGTCAGAGGTGCAGGACGGCGTGTTTCGCTACGTGATGCAGAAGCAGCGATGAATTTCCTGACCATCATCGGTCGCTGGATAAATCGCTATTTTTCCCAGCCAGACGCCGTCTATTTGGTCTTGATGCTGGTGGCAGTTGGGGTCGTGATCCTCACCCTCGGTGAAGCCCTGGCGCCTGTCCTGACCGGGCTCGTGATCGCCTTTCTGCTTCAAGATCTGGTGCGCCGACTGGAAGCCGTGCGCGTCCCGAGATTAGCGGCAATCACTGTGGCCATGATGGTTTTCTTGGGTGCCGTGATGGCCATGGTGCTGCTTGTGGTGCCCCTGGTCTCCTCCCAGGTAAGCAGCCTGGTTAGCCTGCTTCCGAATCTGGTGGTTAGGCTGCGTGAAGGCATGTTGCGCCTGGCTGAGCAGTTCCCCGAGTTCGTGACTCAGAGTCAAATCACTGCGGTGGTAGAGCAGGCCACACGGGAGCTGGGCAATCTGAGTGGCACCTTGCTGGAGAATGCATTTTCCCAGGTCTTCTCGCTCTTCGGGCTGCTGGTCTATCTGATTCTGGTCCCAATATCCGTATTTTTCTTGCTCAAGGACAAAGATGAGCTGATGGCTTTTTGGCGCTCTATTTTGCCTCAGCCCCGTCCGCTGCTGAGTGCAGTGGGGACCGAAATGAATGTTCAACTTGGCAACTATGTTCGCGGGAAGGCGATAGAAATTGTCATTGTTGGTTTGGCCTCTTTTACGGTCTTTCTGTTGTTCGACTTGAATTACGCGGCCCTGCTTGGGGTGCTGGTAGGCATTTCTGTGCTGATTCCCTTCATTGGCGCAGCCGTGGTGACGTTTCCTGTCTTTGCGGTCGCCGTGCTGCAGTTCGGCTGGTCCTGGGAGCTAGGCTGGATTATGGCAGCCTATGGTTTGATCCAGTTTTTGGATGGTAATGTCTTGGTCCCGCTGCTCTTCTCAGAGGCGGTGGATCTGCATCCCATCACCATCATTATTTCGGTCTTAGCCTTTGGCGGCATGGCGGGGCTATGGGGTGTCTTCTTTGCGATCCCGTTGGCAACTCTGATCAAGGCGATCTACGTGGCCTGGCCGCGTCAGTCGGAGGAAGCGCCGCCAACGGGCTAAGTCGGCTGGCCGCGCTTCTGAGTGCCATGCTTGTCCATCGCTCGAAGCCTGCGTACCATCCTGCAATTCTAAAGACGTCGGGTAGCACGCATGCTGACAGGGAGTATTGTTGCACTGGTAACGCCCATGACCGAGGTGGGTGATGTGGACTGGCGTGCCCTGGATGATCTTATCGAGTGGCACGTTGAAAGCGGCACGCACGGCATTGTACCGATGGGCACCACGGGGGAGTCCGCGACCCTGGATACGACAGAACACCTCCAGGTGATCAAAAGAACAATTGATCGCGTAGCCGGCCGAGTGCCGGTTATTGCAGGCACAGGCAGCAACGCTACACAGGAGGCCATTCATCAGACCCGCGAAGCTCAGGAACTGGGTGCAGACGCCTGTCTTTTGGTCACGCCTTACTACAACAGGCCGACTCAGGAGGGATTGTTTCGGCACTATCAGGCCATCGCCGCAGCGTCGTCCGTGCCCATCGTGCTGTATAACGTACCGCCTCGAACGGGCTGTGATTTGTCAGCAGAAACGGTTGCTAGGCTTGCCCAGATTGACGGGATCGTAGGGATTAAAGAGGCCTGCGGTGACGCCCATCGCGTAGCAGAAATCCTGGCGTCGGTGGCCGCCGCGGGCAAAGACGACTTTTTCGTCGTCTCTGGCGAAGATGCTCAGACACTCCAAATGCTGGAGTTGGGAGCGGTCGGTGCGATATCCGTCACGGCGAACGTCCTGCCAGGGAAGATGGCAGGGTTCTTCAATGCTTGGGCAGCTGGGGACGTTGAACGTGCTCGGGAGATTGATCGTCAGCTGCAGCCCGTGCACGAAATCTTATTTATCGAATCGTCCCCCGCGCCCACCAAGTGGGCGCTACATGACCTGGGACGTATCAACGCAGGGATTCGGCTGCCTCTAATCCCTTTGAGTGATGAGCACCGTGCTGAGGTGCGCCAACGAATTGACCTTGCGGGAGCTGCTAAATAATGAAGAAAGCTGTGTTGTTAACGAGTTGCGCGGTCATGGTGGGCTGCAGCTGGGTCCCGGATGTGGGTGGCCTTGTCGGCCTTGGTGAGGAGGAAAGGGAGTCTTACATCGACACACGGCCTCTGCCGCCGATGCAGATTCCAGAGGGACTGAACGGCGACTCCATCCAGGACGCGCTGCCAGTTCCCACGATTGCCGAGCAACGCAATGCGTCGTTCTATCCTGCTCGACCCCCTCTCCCTAATGCGCTGTACGCATCCGACAACCGAAATGAGGTGCGTGTACAACGCCTCAGCTCACGGAATTGGCTTGTCATACCCGAGCCACCCACCTCCGCGTGGCCTAAGATAAAGCAGTTCTTTGCGGACAACGGGGTGTCGCTATCCTCGGATCGACCAAGCGTTGGTCGGCTCACGACCCAGTGGTTGAGCAATGATGGCGAGGCGGTGCGAGATGTGGTTCGTCGCGTCACCAGAGAAGCTAAAAGCCAAGCGGGCATGGCGCAAGGCGCAGACAGGTTTCTAATACGTGTAGAGCAAGGGTTGCAGCCTCAATCTACCGAGGTTCATTTGCGGCATGACAATGATGTTCTTGGGGATGAAGCCGACGCTTCGATGGTAACGATTCAGGCCATGGATTCAGACTTAGCGGCGGCTGAGACGGCCCTGCTGCAGCAGATTGGGGAATATATCGCAGCCCGCGTCGCGGAAACCACAGTTTCACAGGTGGCGCTACAGATTGGCAGCCTGCCGAAAACGGGCCTACTGCGAAATCCTGAGGGATTACCCGAACTGACTCTTTATCTAGATGAGGATCGGGCTTGGGCAACGCTGACTCAGGCCATGCAGAACGCTGACATTTTGGTAAACGAGCAGAATCGAGAGGAGGGCCAGCTCTCGATCAGCATTCCTCAAAGCGTGTTCACCGGAAAAGAGGGTGGGGGCATTTTATGCAGGGTAACGTTTAGCTGTGGGGGTTCAGATCTGGAGGTGATTTTGCGTACCGAGGGGCCTATTCAGGAGCCTTCGGGAGACGCTTTCAAGGTAACGGTCTGGCAGGCAGACGGTCCTCTTCAGGATTTTGATCGAGCCCAGGAAATCCTGGTCCTCATACGAGAATATGCTACCTGATGGGACTTGCCTCACTGGGTAGTGGCAGCCGAGGGAATGGCACGCTGGTCTCCATAGGGGGCGGGCTTTTCTTGATCGACTGTGGTTTCAACCTGCGTCAGGTCGAGCAACGCCTGGCGCGAGCGCGCCTGAGCCCTGGTGATATCACGGCGATTTTAGTGAGCCATGAACACAGCGACCATATTTCAGGGGTCGCTGCGTTGTCACACCGCTACCAGATTCCTGTTTTTGCCTCTTTCGGAACCCTGCAGCGAGCGCCCGCAGAACTCAGCGCAACAGGGTTCGACGGCGATGCGGAATTTGAGGTGGCCGGGGTCCGAATAAATCCAGTCCGGGTGCCTCATGATGCCCGGGAACCTACCCAGTTCGTGCTTTCCGCGGGCGACGAAAAAATAGGGGTCCTGTCGGACTTGGGCAGCGTGACTCAACATGTTGTGACCCAATTTTCAGATTGTCGCTATTTGCTTTTGGAAGCTAACCACGACCGAGAAATGCTCATGCGGGGCAGCTATCCTCCTGCGCTCAAGCGACGTGTCGGGGAGGACTTTGGCCACTTGTCCAACGTCCAGGCGCGATCACTTTTGCAGCAAATTGCGCACCCGGACTTACATGTGGCCATTGGCCATATCAGTGAGCAAAATAATTCACGAGCTAAAGTGCTGGAAATGTTCAAAGATTTGCAGGCCCAAGTTGCCAGTCTTACGATTGCCACTCAGGCTGAGGGCTTTGACTGGATCGGAGAGCAGCCCATGTCTCGGCAAATATCTTTCGATAAGGTGATGTAAGCGGTCCGGGCCGGGCTAGGATCAAGGAGGTAGATTGTGCAAGGGGAAGTCGGTGTTTCCGTTTCTATGGAAAATTTTCAGACTGAAGTGGTCGACGCTTCGGCAGCAAAGCCGATGTTTTTGCTCTTTTGGGCGGCCCAGGTGCCTCCCTCAGTCCAGGTCAAGGAAAGCTTGGAGCGCCTCTTGCCAGCGTACGACGGTAAGGCGGGCCTAGCGCTGTCGGATGTTGCTCAGGATCAAAACCTTGCCCAGCGTCTTCAGGTGCAGGGGCTCCCCAGCATTCGGGTCATACACCAAGGCCAAATAGTGGATCAGCTAGAGGGGCCGGTAGATGACGCGCAGCTCACCGCCCTCATTGAAAAGCTCACCGCCTCTTCGGGAGACCTGTTGAAGGGAGATGTTGAGAGCTTGCTGGCAGCCGGAGAGTTCGACGGGGCCCTCGCCCTGCTGCAGCAAAGTATTCAAGACGAGCCAAACAATCAAAGCCTCAGGGTTGAGCTGGCCGATGTGCTGGTTCGGAAGGGGGACGACGCAGAGGCGCGCCGGGTCTTGGCGACTATCGCCGAGGACACGGAGGATCGGCTCCGCCCTCAGACTCGACTGGAATTTCTCGAGGAAGCTGGCGCAATGGATTCCAGAGATACGTTGCTGGGACGCCTGGCTGCGGAACCTGAAAACCTTGAGGCCCGCTATGCCTTGGCCGTCCAGAGCGTGGTTGCCGAAGCCTACGAAGACGCTCTGACAGCGGGCCTGGACATCATGGGCCAAGACCGGTCGTTCATGGACGATATCGGGCGCACGACCATGATCAGAGTCTTCCACCTGCTCGGCAAGGGACATGAGCTGGCGACCAAATATCGCCGAAAAATGTTCAATTTGATGCACTGAGTTGGCGCTTTAGGCGCCGAGCTGACCTGTTCCCTATCCACTAAAATGCGCCGTTGAAGAAGCCGAAAATCGAGACCAACGAGCGCCACTTATGGAAACCGTTTTCAATATCAGTGAGGGTTTTTTTGGGGGGAAATGTTTAAGTTTTGTGACCAGTCCAGGGCTGTGCGGTTAGTGGTCGCTAACATGCCAACAAAAGCGTTATGCACATGTGAGGTGAAACCTCATCCACGCTTTGAGATGGCGGGCATCCTTCTTAACGAGAGTCAAAAAATTCCTATAACTCATTGAAAAATATGTAAATAACTATTTATCTAAAGAGTAAGGAATTGGTTAGAGGAATAATATACAGCCACTTCCCACATTCAGTCCGCAAGTTATCCTCAAACTTATCCACAGGCTAATTGGGGGAAACAGTGCACCAAAAGTTAACGATAGCGAGAAAATTTCAATTTTAAGCCTTGTACGTTTCGGAAAGTAACATTCTCCCCTGCTCTGATCTCGCCTCCTTTGTGCTTGTTGCGTACCATCAGTCGAATCCAACGACGAGAAGCACTATGAGCGAAGGTGAAACGTCCAACGATACTGGAACAGCAAAGCACCTGCCTCCAGACCGAATTTTGGATGACCGACTAGATCACTATCGAAAATTAGGCGTGACCCAGGTCAAGCTGGGCCTGGCTGATGTAGATGGCGTGCTGCGTGGCAAGTACGTGGGCCTCAACAAGTTCGCCAGCCTGCTCCATAAAAATGGAGGGTTTTGCGACTGCGTCTTTGGCTGGGATGTAGATGATCAGCTCTATGATCAGGGAATCCAGACCGGCTGGCACACGGGCTTTCCGGATACGGGCTTCCGTCTCCTCGTTGAATCAGAGCGATGGCTCGCCGA
This sequence comes from Gammaproteobacteria bacterium UBA7376, assembly GCA_002470275.1. Taxonomy (GTDB): domain Bacteria; phylum Pseudomonadota; class Gammaproteobacteria; order Pseudomonadales; family Azotimanducaceae; genus UBA4421. The sequence goes on from DKNY01000065.1 coordinate 20,800, forward strand.
AGAGAATTGTCCCTACTTCATCGCCGAGTTTGTCGCCGCCGACGGCAGCGACCACCCCCTCTGTCCGCGAACGTTGTTGCGATCAATTTTGGATCGCTATGCCGAGCATGGCCTCAGCCCTCGATCAGGCTTTGAATATGAATTTTTCGTTTTTAATGAAAGCCCGCATACGGTGCGGGAGAAGGGCTATCGTGGTTTGACGTCCCTGACGCCCGGTAATTTTGGATACTCGGTGCTTCGGGCATCGGCTCAATCGCAACACTTTATAGATTTCATGGATTACTGCAGAGGGTTGGGCTGCGAGCTAGAGGGTTTGCACTGCGAAACCGGCCCTGGAGTATGGGAGGCGGCGCTGATGGCCACGGACGGCATGGAGGCAGCGGATAGAGCCGTGCTCTTCAAGACCTTCGCCAAAGTTTTCTTTCAGCGAAGGGACATGATGGCGACCTTTATGGCGAAATGGTCCATGGATTACCCTGGACAAAGCGGTCACCTGCACGTGAGTCTGCTGGACAAAGAAGGCAGAGGCGTTTTTTTTGATGACGCTGGGCCTGCCAAGATGTCCACGCTTCAGCGCCACGCGGTGGGCGGCATGCGTCGCTATCTGAGAGAGTTTCTGGCGTTTCTGGCGCCGACGATCAATAGCTATACGCGCTTGGTTCAGGGTGCCTGGGCGCCGACGGCCGCAACGTGGGGTGTGGAGAATCGCACCACGGCGATTCGCGTGATCGGAGGGGATGCGGGCAGTCAACGCATTGAGTGTCGCGTGGGCGGCGCAGATGCCAATCCTTACCTTGTTCAGGCGGCCGTGCTCGCGGCGGCCTTAGCGGGTATTGAGGAGGCCATCGAGCCCGGAGAACCGGTTCAAGGAAACGCCTATGATATAGAGGCAAACCTACCGGGGGAATTGCGTTTTGCCTCTCACCTGGGTGACGCCGCGGACGCCCTGGACGCCTCCAAGACTGCCCGGAGGCTGTTCGGAGACACCTTTGTAGAACACTTTGTTATGACTCGCCGATGGGAAGCGCGTGAATACCACCGTCATCTCAACAGTTGGCAGCTTGAGCGGTATTTCGAGATTATTTGATGACGCTACATTTGGGCATTCTGCAAACCGATTCGGTCCTAGCACCCCTGCAGGCCGAGCATGGTGATTATCCAGCCATGTTCGCCCGGCTATTTAAGGAGATGGGTGCTGACATCATGCTGAGCACCTTTGATGTGCAGCGAAGTTTGCCCCATGACGATTCATGTGATGCCTATTTGATAACGGGCAGCCGCCACAGCGTTTACGACGACCTCCCATGGATCACGAACCTGGCAGGCTTCGTGAGAGATGCCCTGGCGCGTGAGCGCAAGATTCTTGGAGTTTGCTTTGGGCATCAGCTGATGGCGCATTTTTTTGGTGGGGAAGTGGCCCCCGCCGCAGACGGATGGGCGGTGGGTGTGCACCGCTCTCGCGTCATCAGCCAGCCTGCCTGGATGCAGCCGGCGCCCCACGCTTTTCGGCTCTTGTCCAGCCACAAGGATCAGGTTCAGCGCTTGCCGCCCCACGCCGAACTCTTCGCGACCAGTGACCTTTGCCCCCTCGGCGGATTCACCGTGGGCGATAAGGTGATGACCGTTCAGGGTCATCCGGAATTCAATAAGGCTTATGCCCGTGAGCTGATGACGCTGAGGAGAGAGATGCTTGGGGAACAGGTGTACGAGCGCGGCATCCAGAGTTTGGCCGTAGACACCGATGAACGCCTGCTTAGCCGCTGGATGCTGAACTTTCTGAGTCTCGATCTGAGCCAGGGAGTGGCGGTCGATGGATAAGCCACCGCGCGGACTGAAGCGCTATCGCGGCCGAGGTGCTCGACTGCTGGGTTCTCCCGGGGAACTCAAGCGCGTTTTATCTGCAGCCGCTGAAAAACTAAAGCAAACCACGAGTACCAAAATTGGGGAAGTGAGGGAGCAGCTTCAACTGCTGATCGAGCTACTGCAGGTCTATGCCAGCGGTGAGTATCGAGACGTATCTAAGGAAACCATGATTACCGTGGCGGCAGCGGTTATTTACTTCTTGGTGCCCCTGGATGTTGTGCCGGACTTTTTGCTGGGCTGGGGCCTGGTAGACGATGCGGCGATCATAAGTTACGTGCTCTCTCAGATAAGCGATGAGCTAGATGCCTTCAAGCAGTGGCGAGCCCAGCGGACTGATTCGCCTAAAACGGACGGCGATGAGACCCCTTAGCTGCCTGCTTTTTTTAGTGGGCGCTTGTATGTTGACCCGTGCGGAGCCTTGGGCGTCTCAAGGGGATGAGCGTTTTGAGAATGCTGAAACCTATCAATTCACCTACGGGGTATACGTCTTCGGGGTGCCTGTGGGCATTCGCGCAGAGATGCAGTCAGCGTCTGCGGGAACGTCTTATCGCCTAAGCAGCGATCTGACCCACGCCTTTGCCCAGAATCACCATGTTTCTCTCTTTAGGCTAGAGGACTGTGACTACACTCCTGAGGGCTATCACAATCATGGAAGGAGCCCGGGTTGGCGCTTTAATGACCGCGTGGTCTTTGATGTTGAAGGCGACGAAATTCATTACGAAGGCGCCACCCAGCGGCCAGGTCAGAAAACTGCTACTGACCTGGCGTTGAGCTTTCCCTGGGACGATGCGGTCTATGTGGATAAGTTAAGCCAGTTTTCTGTGTTGGGCTGTTATCTGGCCCGGGGCGACCGGGAGATTTTTTTGAGCTATGTAGACGATACGGTAGGGCGCTACCGGTTTACCCCCGAGGGAAAGGCCAGGCCCTTTAAGGTCGGTCAACGTACGTTGAGTGGCCTGCCAGTGCGAGCTGTCCCCGTTGAATTTGAAGAGGGCAGTATCCATACCCCAGTGAGATATTGGCTATCAGAAGAGCTTGGCTATATGCCCATTAAGATCAGTACCAAGCTCAACGGCCTCCGGCTTAGCGTGCGCCTGCTGGACACCAATTGCTGCTAGACGCCCTTCAGTTCACATCTTTCTCGCTGTTTTTGGGCTTCTCCTCCAGGAGTACCCAGGCGATGAGATAGGCCGCGATAGTTAGGTTAGAGAAGAAGATGGCTCCAATGACGGTGCAGGTGCGCACAATGCCTCGCTCCATCTCGAAATAGTCGGCCACCCCGCTGCAGACGCCGAATAGGCAGGCATGCTCGCGGTTGAGGAATACTTTGTCGAGACCGGCCTTTGCTCGCCAGTTGCTGGTTGAGTCGCTCATGTGTGAATCCAAAAAAACTGCTTAGACATGACCTAAGGGCGAGTCCTCAGCAATCCAGGCGTTAACCGACAAGCGGCCCTAAAATTCAAACGATTGGTATGCCATCCGCGAACGACGGCTATTCGCACCTGGGCAGATGGACCTCTAATCGCTATTGGGACAAGATGAAAGCCGATTTGGCGTACAGATCGCAACCGGATGGTCGAATTTCACCGCATAAGAAGATTTAGGAGAAGCAATGCAGGAGGAAGTACGGGGACCTTTAACAGGGATACGCATTATTGATCTCACCTCCATGATATCAGGGCCCGTGGCCACCATGATGTTGGCGGATCAGGGTGCCGACGTCATAAAGGTCGAGGCACTCTCCGGGGACTTAGTTCGCGGTGCGGGACCCAATCGTTCGGGCATTACGTCGACCTTTATTTCTTCTAATCGCTCAAAAAGGGCTCTATCGGTAGATTTGAAAACCGACGAGGGGACCGAAATTCTGAGCAAATTGATCAAGACCGCCGACGTCCTGGTGCAAAATTTTCGCCCAGGCACGCTGGCGCGAATGGGCTTCGGTGAGCAAGCGGTCAGAGCGCTTCGGCAGGATATTATTTACGTCTCGATTAGCGGTTTTGGCGAACAGGGGCCCTATGCTCATCAGAGGGTCTATGACCCAGTCATTCAGGCGCTCTCAGGGTTAGCGTCGATTCAGGCAGAGGGTGAGACGGGGCGTCCGAAGATGATCAGAACCATTATCCCGGACAAGACCACGGCGCTGACTGCAGCTCAGGCTATCACTGCGGCATTGTTCGCCAGGGAGCGAAGCGGCGAAGGCCAGCATATTCGTCTGGCCATGCTCGACACGATGGTGGCCTACCTCTGGCCCGAGGGTATGGCCGGTTTCACGCTGGTAGGTCGAGAGGTCAAGGCTGCTCGTGCACAGCTCTCCCCTGACCTGATCTTTCAGACAACCGACGGTTACATCACGGCGGGTGCCATGAGCAACAAGGAGTGGCAGGGCATGTGTAAAGCCCTGGGCCATCTCGAGTGGCTTGAGGACGAGCGCTTCAAGACCGTGAACGACCGTGCGGTCAACGCTACAGAACGCCTGAATTTAACCGCTCAGGTTCTGGCCACCGATTCCTGCGCCCACTGGCTCGAGCTGCTCGATGCTGAGGGGGTGCCCTGTGCGCCTGTGTTGTCCAGAGAAGAGGTCATCGAACACGACCAGATTAAGGCCAACGATTTGATACACGAATACGATCACCCGGTGGCTGGGCGGATACGCCAGCCCAGGCCGGCTGCCCAATTCGACAAGACGCCCTCCGCGATGCACCGCCACGCACCAACCTTAGGGGAACACAATTCAGAAATCCTGCTTGAGCTCGGCTATCCCGCAGATGAAATTGAAGCTTTGCAACAACAGGGCGTCTTGGGCGGAACTTAAGGCGCACGTCAGTTCTTTACTCACGCCCTGGCCGTCTAGGGCTTTGGGCCAGGGCCTATACAGGGTAATGAAATGCGGTGTTAGACTCGGCGACTGGAGCAACGCCTGAACACTGGAGGAAAGCACAATGGCCATGCAGCGTACCCCCTTATTGATGTCGAATATTATTGATCGTGGTGCGCGGGTTGCGCCCAATGAGGAAGTGGTTACCCTCACCGAAAGTGGCGTGCGACGACAAAGCTATAAAGAAACAAGAGATCGTGCCCATCAGTTAGCACACGCGTTAGCAGGAGCCGGTATCGGCATTGGTGACCGGGTCGGCACCTTTATGTGGAATGGTTCCCGTCATCTTGAGGCCTACCACGCTTGCGCGGGCATGGGCGCCGTGCTGCATACCCTGAATATTCGTCTATCCGAGCGCGATCTCGAATACATCATCAATCATGCTGAGGATCAGCTCATTATCGTTGATGCGGATATCCTGCCATTGCTGGAAAAAATGCAGGGCAAGATACCCCAGGTGCGCCAAGTGATTGTTGCCACTGAAGAAGGCTTCGAGGGGTGGTCTACGAAGCTGCCCAATGCGGTGGATTACGAGACGTTCATTGCCGGTCAACCCACCACATACGAGTGGCCTCAGATCGATGAGAACTCCCCCCTGGGCCTTTGCTATACCAGCGGCACGACCGGTAATCCCAAGGGCGTTGAGTACGAGCATCGCTCACAATACCTGCACACCATGGCTCAAGGGATGACTGACGCCATGGGCTTATCCGGAGCCGACACCGTCTGTGGCGTCGTGCCCATGTTCCATGCCATGGGGTGGGGTGTGCCCTGGGCAGCATTGATGCTCGGGTGCAAGCAGGTTATGCCCCATCGATTTATGGACCCGGCCCGCCTGATGGAATTAATGGTAGCCGAGGGGGTGACCCTTTCCGCCGGTGTGCCAACGATTTGGCAGGGGGTCAAGTCACTCTATGAAGCTAACCCCGACGCCTATGATTTTTCCTCCTTATCTCGCCTAACCTGTGGGGGCAGCGCGCCACCGCCCTCACTGATTCGGTGGTTCTGGGACACGCTGGGTGTCGAGATGATCCATGGCTGGGGAATGACCGAGACATCGCCCCTGGCCACGCTGTCGCGCCGGGTGATGAAACGATCCCAGCTAGATATCAGTGAAGATGAACAGTTTGAAAACGTGGCAAAGGCAGGGCAGTTGATGCCCGGTTTAGAGGTCGATATTTTTGACGAAAACTTTAATCGCCTGCCTCACGACGGAGAAACGGTAGGGGAAATCTTAATTCGCGGCCCCTGGATTTGCTCTGAGTACTTCAACAATCCCCAGCCAGACAAGTTTCATGAGGGTTGGTTGATTACGGGTGACGTGGGGAAAATCGATCCTGAGGAATATCTGATTATTGCCGACCGTTCCAAGGACTTGGTTAAGAGCGGTGGCGAGTGGATATCTTCTGTCGACTTAGAAAATCACATCGTCGGTCTTGCGGGAGTAGCCCAAGCCTGCGTGGTGGCCCAGCCGCATCCGAAGTGGGACGAACGGCCTATCGCGCTAGTGGTCCTCGGCGCGGGAGCAGAGGTCAGCACAGAGCAGATTCTTGACCACTGCGAAACGGCGTTCGCCAAGTGGCAGCTTCCGGATGACGTTCTCTATGTGGACAGCATCCCGCTAACGTCCACGGGTAAGATGGACAAAAAAATAGTTCGCGCAGACTTAGCCGCTCAGGGTTATCAACTCCCCTCACTTCGTTAGGGTAGCCTCCCCGGCCTGGGCTAGATAGGCAGAAACGCGCTCACCTAGGTTCTGGCGAATATTCATATAGAACAAGGCGTAGTCATAGATATGAAAGTTCCCTGGGCCGAAGGGGAAGTAGGAGAAACTTTCCGACTGCAGGCCGCGCAGGATCAATTGGCCGTTCTCACAGCTTGCGCCAACCGCGGCCACCTCCACTGAAGTCCCAGCCGCGAATGTGATGGCACCGAGGTTGGCGGCCTCGGTCGCCGAGGGCTCCGCACTGTCCCAGGTTAGCGGATTAACGCAGACGCTCGTGGGTTGGCCGTGGCTGAAGGCAGCATCTTCCTCATTGGCGTTCCAGGATATCTGACAGTTGGTTTGCGTTGGCGTCTTGCAGACGTCAACGCGAGCATCGGCCTCTATGGGAAAACCCACCGTATAGGCGGCAATCATCCTGTCACCAAGCGCTGTCCCGATTATCTGCTCTCGTAGAAGTCTGTTGCCGTGAAAGGAGCCCTGACTGTGACCGGCGATGATGAAGGGTCTGCCGTCATTAAAATTTTCGATGAAATAGCGGAATGCGCTCGCTACATCCTGATAGGCCAGGTCCAGCGCTTGTTGCCCGTTGTTTTCCATACTGGCATCAAAGAAAGCGGCGAGGTTCGCTTGACGATATCGAGGCGCGTAAACATTACAGCAGCCGTTGAAGGCGCTTGCCTGATCTCGCATGACCCAGTAATCCACGCGTTGGTTCGCCTCCGTGTGGTCCAGGGGCTGATTCCAGTGCTCGCCGGGGGTATAGGTTGTCGGGTGGATAAAGAATACGTCGACCGGCTGGGCCTTTAGGGTGTCTGCGGCAAGATGATCTGGGATCACATCTGCAAAGTCCTCTCGATCAGGCAGCGCTGCCCAGCGATTGGGCATGGCGTAATCAGGGTCAGGTGAGCGAGTGTCGTCAGCAAAACTCAGATTCGGCGTCATGGCCCAACCCGCGGCGATCATGGTGAGCGGGGCTCTGAACACATAGCCCACCACCAGCAGCAGTCCGGTGATAACGGCGGTAATAACTAGGAACTTCTTCATTCAAGTCTCCCCACTTGATTGGCGAAGGATGCGCGATGGCTGCGTGTATAGCCTAGGGACGGGAATAGCGCAAAGCCTCGCCCATAGGTCCCGGCAGCACGGCGCCCTGATGATAGCGCAAACTGCCATTGACCCAGGTTGCCTCTACTCGGTGGCTGAACGTATGGCCAGCGAACGGGCTCCACCCGCATTTGCTCAAAACAGAGGTCTCCTGAGCCGGTGTCTCTGCTTCGTGATTTGGCGCGATGAGGGTCAGGTCCGCAAAATAACCCTCTCGAATGAAGCCGCGCTCCGCTACCTGATACAGGGTTGCCGGTGCATGAGCCGTTTTGTGCACAATCTTCTCAAGGCTAAAGGTGCCGTCCGTAAACCGGTCCATAAGGCTGAGAAGGGCATGTTGCACCAGCGGCAGGCCAGCAGGGGCCTTGGCGTATTTGCGCTGCTTCTCCTCAAGCGTATGTGGTGCATGATCTGTTGCGATAACGTCGATGCGATCTTCAATGACTGCACGAATCAGAGCGGCCCTATCTTCGGTCGTCTTGATGGCAGGATTGCACTTGATGAAGGCGCCACGCTCAGCGTAGTCCTCCGCACTGAAAAAAAGATGGTGAACACAGGCCTCTGCGGTAATGCGCTTATCGGTCAGAGGGCCGGTTTCAAACAACGCGAGTTCCTTAGCGGTGGTCAGGTGGAGGACATGTAGCTTCGTGCCGTGCTTTTTCGCTAGGCCAACGGCTAGCGAGCTGGAGGCATAGCACGCATCTTCGGAACGGATGTTCGGATGCTCGGAAAAGGGAATATCTTCTCCCCACTTTGCGGCTGCGGCCGCCTCGGCCGCCTGGATCATGGGCGTATCCTCACAGTGGGTTGCTACGAGCAGTGGCGTTGCTGCAAAAATCGCTTCCAGCGTCGTTGCGTCGTCCACCAGCATATTGCCTGTGCTCGCGCCCATAAAGACCTTCACCCCGCAGGTCAGAGAATGATCAACGCTTTTGATCGCTTCGAGATTATCGTTGGTTGCGCCGAGGTAAAAACCATAGTTTGCTGCAGAGCATCCTGATGCGCGGGTGCGCTTGTCGATGAGCGCCGCTTCGCTAATGGTCAGTGGGTCGCAGTTGGGCATTTCCATATAGCTGGTGATGCCGCCGGCCACTGCGGCTGCAGATTCTGTGGCGATGGTCCCCTTATGCTCCATCCCAGGTTCCCGAAAGTGCACTTGGTCATCAATCATCCCCGGCAACAGGAAGGCGCCTTGGGCATCAAAAACGTCTGCACCTGGGCGCGGCGTCGCGCCGATACCGGCAATTTGTTGGTCTCGAATAACAAGATCACCCTCAATTATGGTGCCCTCGTTGACTATTTTTGCATTAACTATGTGTTGGTCCATGAATTGATCTCGATCTATCGCTGATTGGTCAGGGCTGCATGGGGGTGTCGCGACCTAGAGTAGCTGATTACGGGCCGTAACGCCCAGTGTCGGCACTCGACTAGCATTTTAGGATCCCAACCTCGACCCCCGCTGGTCCGGGTGTTTTCGGAGCATTTGGTCCTGCATAATGCCCCGATGGACGTCAATAAAACAGACCAAAGGGCGCTGCTTAAGGAGCTCAAAAAGATCCTGCCCGTCGACGGGGTCATTACTGATCAAGCCGGGCTCAAGCCCTATGAGACAGATGGCCTGACGGCGATCAAAGAGATGCCCTGGGTGGTGGCTCTGCCGGAAAATGAGCAGCAGGTTGTGCGTATCGTTAAGGCCTGCGCCAGGCACAGTGTGCCCATCATTCCCCGGGGAGCGGGAACGGGTCTATCCGGAGGCGCCCGGCCCCATCGCGAGGGTGTCGTGCTAGGGCTTTCCAGAATGACCGAGATTCTTGACGTTGACTGCGTGGGTCGGATGGCTCGCGTACAGCCAGGGGTTAGAAACGCCGCCATTTCTGAAGCGGCTGGCGTCCACGGCCTTTACTATGCGCCAGACCCGTCCTCTCAAATTGCCTGCAGCATCGGCGGCAACGTCGCAGAAAATGCCGGGGGCGTGCACTGCTTGAAATACGGCCTCACGGTCAACAATGTTCTAGGGGTTCGCTTGGTCACCAGCACGGGAGAAATACTGAAGCTCGGTGGAGCGCTGTACGATAACCCGGGGCCGGACTTATTGGCCCTCGTCTGCGGTTCTGAAGGCATGCTTGGCATTGTGACTGAAGTGACCGTTGCGCTGCTGCCTCATCCCCAGGCCAAAACGGTTTTGATGGCCGCTTTCAAAGACATCGTCGATGCGGGCGACGCGGTGGCGAATATTATTGCCGAAGGCATTATTCCCGCCGGGATGGAAATGATGGATCAGCAGGCGGCTACGGCGGCAGAGCAGTTTGCTAAGGCGGGCTATCCGCTGGATGCGGCGGCAATTTTGATTATTGAGCTAGACGGGAGCGAAGCAGAGCTTCGGGATCAGGCGGGTCGGGTCGGGAGGCTGCTGAACAGTCACCGGGCCTATCAGGTAGTTCGAGCAGATGATGCGGCGACCCAGGCACGTATCTGGCGGGGACGAAAATCAGCTTTCCCGGCGGTGGGCCGCCTCGCCCCGGACTATTTGTGTATGGATGGCACCATTCCACGCCATAAGCTGGCTGAGATACTGATGCAGATTCACCGGATATCGGAGGAAGAGGGCCTGAGCGTGGCCAATGTCTTCCATGCGGCAGATGGGAATCTCCATCCTCTGATACTGTTCGATGCCAATATTCCGGGCCAGACTGATCGTGCCATGGCCATGGGCGCACGCATTCTCGAATGCTGCATTTTGGCTGGCGGGACAATTACCGGAGAGCATGGGGTCGGCGTAGAAAAGCTCGACACCATGTGCGTTCAGTTCTCAAGTGAGGAACTCAGGCAGTTTCATCGACTCAAGGAAGCCATGGATCCAGAGGGGCTTCTTAATCCGGGAAAGGGTATTCCTACCTTAACGCGCTGTGGCGAGCTGGGCGGTATGCATGTGCATTCTGGAAGACTACCCTTTCCAGAATTGGAGCGCTTCTGACGTGGCCGACCTCAGCGATGCCTTAACCCAACAGGTTCAAGACGCGCGGGGGTCAGGGGTTCAGCTGCAGATCGCGGGCAGCGGTAGCCGAATAGGGTGGCTCCCCAGAGCGCAAGGTGCGTTCCAAACCATTGACCTTTGCGGACATACCGGCATTTTATCCTATCGACCTGATGAACTGACCCTAACCGCTCGAGCAGGCACAAGGCTGGTGGAAATCGAGGCCGCGTTGGCGGATCGAGGGCAGATGCTGGCCTTCGAGCCGCCCATCTTTGATCCTGCCGGAACCCTGGGAGGTATGGTTGCGGCTGGCCTGAGCGGGCCCAGCCGTCCTTGGCTGGGGGCAGTGCGCGACAGCATGCTCGGTATAGAAATGATAAACGGGGCAGGGGAATACCTGCGCTTTGGCGGCCAGGTCATGAAGAACGTGGCGGGCTACGATGTCTCGCGCCTGCAAACCGGAGCGTGGGGTACCCTGGGCCTGCTGACGGCGATCACCCTTCGCGTCCACCCGATCTGGCCCAAGCAAACGACCCTGGTATTTAATATGCAGGCCCAGGCAGCCCTGGCTGCCTGCGCTAAAATTGCCGGGCAAGCCATACCGCTGACCGGGACCTGTTGGCATGAAGACAAGCTCTACCTGCGCCTGGGTGGATCCGAGGGGGCCGTTCGCGGTGCTAGAACGGCGCTGGTGAATGAGCTATCGTCCGCGGCGCCCTTTGGCGATCAGTTCTGGGGTGATTTGCGTGACCATCGGCTGCTTTTTTTTGATCAACCCCAATCAGACTGGTCATCAACGCTTTGGCGGGTGGTGACGCCTCCTGGCGCACCGCTTCCTACCTTTCTAAGGGGCGACGACATCCTCCCCTTGTTGATTGAATGGGGGGGAGGGCTGCGTTGGCTATATCACGATGATGAGGCCGCCGTGAAGGCCTATGCTCAGAGCGTGGGTGGCTGGTGCTGGGCGCTGGGCCATCCGTTGCCAACCGAGGCCATCCAGCGTCGCTATATGGACCGACTGCGCCAAGCCTTCGACCCAGAACAAGTCTTCTGCAGCCCTCTGGATTTCACCCATGGAAACTAAACTTCCCGCAAAATTATTGGAAACGCCCGAAGGGGCTCGAGCAAATCAAATTTTGCGTACCTGTGTGCACTGTGGCTTTTGTAATGCGGCCTGTCCCACCTATCGACTGACCGGGGATGAGCTAGATGGTCCACGCGGGCGAATTTATTTGATCAAGGAACTGCTAGAGGCCGGACAAAACACTGAGCGGGCCACTCACCACCTTGATCGCTGCCTCACCTGCCGCGCCTGTGAGACAGTCTGCCCTTCTGGCGTCGCCTACGGTGAGCTAGCGGAAATCGCGCGAGATCGTCTCGGTCCTTCCCGGGCCGGCCTATCGGGTTTCCTCCGCGGCATGCTTCGGTGGCTTGTGCCCGAGGCATCCCGTCTACGTTTTTGGGCCCGACTCGGTCGGCCCTTTAAGCGGTTTTTGCCCACGCCGCTGGCTGAACAAATTCCCGTGAACCTAGGAAAGACCCTCGATCCCACCACGGATAAACTTCATGAGCGCGGGTTTGCCAAGCGCGTGATTCTGCTTCAGGGCTGTGCGCAGCAGGTCGCCACCGCCGAGGTGAATCTAGCCCTGCAGCGCCTATTGGCCCGTCGTGGGATTGGTGTTTTGCTGGTTTCGGAAGAGGGCTGCTGTGGCGCATTGAATCAACATCTGGGCGCCAAAGAGCAAGCACTTGCCGAGATGCGACGCAATGTGGAGAGAATCTATCCTATGCTACGCCACGCGGAAGCCGTTATCTCCACTGCCTCCGGGTGCGGGGTGACCGTGAAAGACTATGCGAGGCTCCTAGCCCATGACTCGGCCTACGCCGAGCGTGCCGCTGCGGTTGCCGAGCAAACCCTGGATATCGGCGAATACCTTGATCGTGAGCGCTTGACTTTCACCGCCGCAGAGCGCGGCGCAAAGGTCGCCTGGCATCCTCCCTGCACGCTGCAGCATGGGCAGGGTAAGGGGGCGGAGGTTGAAAGTCTGTTGATCCGGGCGGGCTACGAGCTAGTGCCGGTGGTGGATCGTGAACTGTGCTGCGGTGCTGCGGGCACCTACGCCGTCCTACAGAGCAGAATGGCCAGTCAGTTACGCCGCCAAAAGCTTGATAACCTCATGGCTGAGGGGCCGGATATTATTGCTACCGCAAATGTGGGTTGTCAGACCCACTTGGCAGCTGCCGAGAAACTTCCCGTTAGGCACTGGATCGAACTCCTGAACTAACCTATTCTCGTCTGCGGCGAGAGGAGGGAAGATGGAAAGAGATTGGCAGGTCAACCCGCGCGACTACGGATTTTTGATGTTTCTAACGTTGCTTAACGTGATGAACTTTATTGATCGACAGCTGCTTGCCAGTTTCGCGAACTGGATCGTACCTGAGCTTGGGCTGACGGACACGGAGTTTGGTCTCCTCACGGGTCTGATCTTCATCATTTTTTATTCCCTAGCGGGCCTATTTATGGGCGTGCTTGCGGACAAGGTTAATCGAACGCGACTGATTGCTGCAGGTCTCGGCCTTTGGAGCGCACTCACTGCCCTATCCGGGATGGCTAAGGGCTTTGTCAGTCTGGCGATCCCGCGACTCTTTATCGGTGTGGGTGAATCCATCATGACACCTACAGCCATGTCGTTGCTGGCGGACCGCTTTCCACCGGCGCGTTTGGGATTTGCCTCTGGGACCTACTACATGGGCGTGCCCATCGGTATTGCCGCGAGTCTTTTTGTGGTCGCCTACCTGGAGCCGCTGCTGGGCTGGCGCGGATGTTTTTATGCGTTGGGCGGGTTCGGTCTGCTGCTGGCGCTCATCATGCTCACCATGAAGGAGACGCCACGACGACACGAAGTTGATGCGTCCTCTACCGAGAAGCCCTCGGTGCGTGAAATAATGAAGATTCTGCTGTCGGCACTTCGCAATTCGCCCGCGCTAACCATGACAATTTGCGGCGGTGTGGCCTTTCATTTTGTCCTTGGGGCTGCAGTGTTCGAGCAGCTTTGGTTCGTGCAGGAGCGTGATTTCGATCGTTCTGAAATCGCAGAATTGAGCGGGTGGTTGGCCTTCTTTGGGGGGCTTGCCGGAAACCTGTTCGGTGGAATAGGGGGCGATGTCTTTTTGCGTAGAACCGGGGTGGGCCGGCCGATGTTTCTTTTCTGGGTGATTGCGGTGCTGACGCCTGTCAGTCTAGCCTACCGCCTGGTCGATCCCGATTCGATTGTGTTTTTGGTGGGTATTTTCATTGGATACTTCCAGCTGGGCTGTTTTTTCGGGCCCACGTTTGCCACGGTTCAAGAACTCGTTCCACCACAGATACGCGGTACGGTGGTTGCTTTTTTCATCCTCGCCTTGAACTTTGTGGGTATCGGCATTGGCGTGACCGGTGCCGGCTTTGCTATTGATTGGATGCGGGCGTCCGGTGTGGCGTCGCCCTATACCATGACGCTGGTCGTTTTCACCCTGATTTCTATGCTCGCGCTGCCGCTTTTTTACCTGGCTGGCAGGCGTTATAAGCAAGATCGTGCCGCCCTTTACGAAAGCATGAAATGAGCCGAGTTAAGGCGGAATACCGTCTGGGCTTAGTTAGCGCCAACCAGGCGTGCCTGACTGATGGTCACGCTGACGCGCCCCTCACTGGGTTCTGCAGCCGTGGCTAAACCGCGCGTCTGCTGTGGGGGTACGTGAGCTATTCGTCGCTGCAGCGCCACAGGCTGCCCTCGCTGATCAATGTAGCGAATCGACAACAGCACATCCCGGAAACTGCGGGTAGACGTATTGGTCACCTCAACCAGAATGCGGCCTGCATTGTCTAAACCGGTTCGAGTTCGTAAATAGGCCCCCGGGTTTTTCGCCACCCTTAATCCCATCAAAGAAGTCAGGGCGGCCTGTCCCGTGGCCCCGGTGTCTCTTGCTGCTTCCGCAAAATAACGTTCTGCCGCTTCGCTACGTCCCTCGCGTTGCGCGATGTTGCCCATGGCGTAGTAGGCCTCTGCAGTCGGTAAGAGCTCGATGCTGCGGCCGAGTTGGCGTTTTGCCGGGCCGAACTGATTGAGCCGTTGGTAGACCAGGCCGCTTTGTAAGTGTGGGTAGAAGAACCCGTCTGCAACGTCGATGGAGCGTTCGTACGCGGCCAATGCCTCTTCTTTTCTGTCCTGGCGCATGTCGATATCGCCCAGGAGAGCGTGAAAGAGGTATTCGTTGGGCTCCTGGGAGATGGCGTCGTTGATGAGGCGGCGAGCGGCCTGGGTGCGACCGTCAGACAACATTTTTTTCGCCTCTTGGTAATCTTGGTAGGCCGGTGCGGTTTTCCGAAGGTGAGCGGTTGCCTGTTGGTAACGTTGCGTTCCCATCCTGCCCCCTGTCGGGAGGCGCTCGGCATAGGCGGTATTGGCGGCCAAACGCTCTCGTGACGGCGGGTGCGAGGCGAACCATTTCTCCAACCCTGTTGGCGATTGAGATTCTGATAATTCGACAAAGGTGCGCTGTAGCGCTACGGCCCCCTGGGGGTCGTAGCCCGCCCGAGCCATGTAATCCATTCCGTAGATATCGGCTTCTCGTTCTGCCTCCCGCCCATAGCCAGCATTGACCAAGGTAGCCCCTAGGCCTGCACCAAGCACCGCTATTTGCCCGTATGCACTGTCCTCCATGGCCAAGCCAGTAGCTGCGGTTGCAGCGCTGAGGAGTGCGCTTCGCTGCACGTTCTGCACGCCATGACGCGCTGCAGCATGGACGACCTCATGGCTTAGCACGGCGGCCAGCTCCGCTTCAGAGGACAGTTCTGTGAGCAGACCTCGATTGATCGCTATCTTTCCCCCAGGCAGGGCCCATGCATTGGGCGTGCTGTCGTTGAGGACAACGAATTCATAGGGTAATTGCCGATCGCTCACCTCGGCAATGCGACGACCGACTTCCGCGACATAGCGCTGAACCTCCGGGTCAGCAACGTACTGTCCCCCTTGGGACTGTTGGGCCGGGAGGTATTGGTTTCTTCCGGTATTCAGTTCCCAGGCTTCAGAAACCAGACTGAGCTCGTTTTTTCCGGTTACTGGATTGGTGGCGCAGCCGCTTAGGGCCAGCGTGCTGGCGGCGGCAAGCAGGGCGACGCGCTGCCAAATTGAACTCAGCGGTGCCCTCCAAGGACGTAAGCGGTCCAGCGTTGCGTCGGCTTGCAGGCTAAAACGAATCATAGCGACGGCGTAGAGATGAGGCCTCTTTGACATCTCCCGATGCTTCTAGAACGTCTGCTAGCTGGAGCCAGGCCTGGGTCGCCTTGAGCGAGTTGGCTGCGGCCAGGGCAATGGCTTTCCGTGCATGCTGCATAGCATTGCCCAAGTTACCCTCAGCCAAGTGTGCGGCGCTCAGACGCGTCCACAGCAGTGGTTCTCTAGGCTCAATGCGAATCGCCCGTTCCAGCAGGCCGATGGCCTGACTGGGCGACGGCGCCGCATCTGCTCTGGTGAGCAGTACCTGAGCGGCCTCGCTGCGCGGAGGCTGGACGGCTACCTTTGCAGGGGCCGTTGGCCGTGCGCTGTCTCTGGGCGCAGCAGAGCCGTCCTGGGGTCGCGGAGGTGGGCTAGTGGCACAGCCTGCGATGAGGGACAGGATGAGAGAAATGAGCAGGCCATAAACGCGCATGTGCTACCCCCTATGGATCGTCATTATTGCCAAACAAGGCGCGTAAGCGGCGGCCGAATCCCGGCTTGAGCCCGCAGCCCGCCTTGACGGATAAAGTATCAGGCTGGCGGATGGGTAACTCAACAACATCTGCACATTTTTCATTGGCTCTCAGGCCGGTGAGATATTCGATGGGGACTAAGGTCTGGGTCTCGGAAGGCTGCAGGGCAGCTGGCGGGATTTGTTGCTGCAGCGCATCCCAGATTCTAAGCGCGCCTGATGATCCCGTTAGCCCCATGGGTTTATTGTCATCGCGTCCTACCCAAACCACAGCCAGCGATCGGCTGTCGAAGCCAGCGAACCAGCTGTCTCGGTTGTCGTTGGTGGTTCCCGTCTTGCCGGCGATCCCGGCCTGAGCGTAGGACGAGGCGCGACCGGTGCCGCGACGCATCACCACTTCGAGCCCTCGATTCAAGCTGTTGACGACGCCGGAGTCTATGGTCTGGTCTAGCTGGAAAGGGTAGTGGGAAAGTGGCCTGTTTTCCTCATCCAGCACGGTGATCACCGATTTGGGCGGTGTTCGAAAACCAGCGCTAGCGAAATTGCCATAGAGCTCGGCAAGTTGAAGGGGTGACATGGATTCTGCGCCAAGGAAAAAAGATGGGTAGCGGTTCCCAGGCGCTTCTCCAAGCAGGCGAGTAAAGGTTCGCTGAACCTCCAAAAGGCCAACGCGTTGCCCTAAATCGATCATCGCTAAATTGAGCGACAGCGCCAAAGCACGGATTAGCGGCACATCGCCGCGCGTTTTGCCATCATAGTTCCTCGGGGACCAGGGTGCGCTGCCGTCAGAGGTAAGGGTGATGGCCTCGTCCTTCACCAGGGAATGCCAGTCATAGCCTTGCTCCAAGGCGGTGAGCGCAATGACGGGCTTGATCACTGAACCCACCGGTCGCTTTGCGTTGAGGACACGATTAAATCCGTCGACCTGCCCCTTTCTGCCGCCAATCAAAGCGTGTACATCGCCTGTTTGCGTGTCCGTAACGATCATCGCGGCCTCAAGGCTCTGGTCTTCTAGGCCCCGATCTTTTTCGAGTCTGTCCAGGGTATCGCTCACCGCCCGCTGGGCGGCTTCCTGAATTTGCGGGCGCAGCGTGGTAAAGATTCGCAGGCCCTGAGTTCTGAGGTCTGCGGCGGAGTAGCGCTCGGTGAGTTCTGAACGAACCAGATCCATGAATCCTGGGTAGTAAGTGCCTCCCTCCCTTGAGTTGCGAGTGACGCCAAGGGGTGCGCCAATGGCATCCTGGTGCAGGCTGTTACTGATTAGTCCGTCGGCTAGGAAGGTATCGAGAATTCGATTGCGACGCCGAAGGGTTCTCTCGGGGTGGCGGAGGGGGTTGTAGTATGAGGGTCCCCGAATGATGCTGATAAGCGTTGCGATTTGGTCAACAGCCAGCTCATTTAGCGGCTTGTTAAAGTAGTACTGGGCACCAAGACCAAATCCATGAATAGCGCGTGCGCCATTCTGCCCTAGAAAGATTTCGTTGATGTAGGCGGTCAGCAGGTCTTCCTTGGTGAACCTCAACTCGAGAATGATGGACATGGCAAGTTCTCGCAGCTTGCGTTGGATACTGCGTTCATTGGTCAGGAAGTAGCTTTTGACTAATTGCTGAGT
This sequence comes from Gammaproteobacteria bacterium UBA7376, assembly GCA_002470275.1. GTDB lineage: Bacteria > Pseudomonadota > Gammaproteobacteria > Pseudomonadales > Azotimanducaceae > UBA4421. The sequence goes on from DKNY01000065.1 coordinate 38,681, forward strand.
CAGCGTGCTGCCCCCCTGTCGAGCTTCGCCACTGCGGAAATTGACCAGCGCCGCGCGCGCAATGCCGCTAATGCTGAAGCCGCGATGGGTATCAAACTCTCGATCCTCAACGGCTTTTAATCCCTGGGCTAAGAGTGGGGGCACCTCATCCGGGCGGAGGATCAGCCTATCCTCTCCATGCGAGGGGAAGAAGCTGCCAATAGTGGCTGGGTCAACGCGAATTAGGCCAATATTGCCGCCGCGCGGGTTTTTGATATTGCTGATGCGATTGCCGGCAAAGGCGATACTTAGCCGCTGAGCCGGGCGGCGGGCATCTGCGAAGCTGAAGCCCCTAAGGTGAACCTGCAGGTCGGTACGGCTCGTCCGATAGAGTCCGGGTACGTCAAGATGATCGCTGGCCCGGTAACCCAGGCGCTCAAGCTCGCTCACTAGCGCATCCTTGCCCAGCGGCCGTCCGGAGAAGAGCTCCAGCGGTTGTGCGTAAACCTGAGCTGGAATCGACCAACGGCGGCCTTCAAACGTTTTGGTGATCGTGCGGTCCAGGTAATAGGCGTAACCGGCCAAGAGCAGAATAGCCAGCAGCGATATCCACAGAGCAATCTTGAGCAGCAGGGTGAACAGCAGGCGGAGCAACCTTCCCAGCAGGCCCGGCTTTTTGCCGCTAGGGCGCTTGCGGCCCTTCTTGGGCTTGGAGCGTGAAGCCGCTAGCCTAGGGATTGGCATCATGGTGATGGGCATTCAAAGCTGGCATAGGTTGCAACGGGGATTCGCGAGATTGCAGATAGTTTAACCAAGCCCGACGGAGTTTGCTGCGTCCAGGTGGATGTGAGCTATTTTTCCATCAGTGAGTGGACATCTGGGCATGAACCCAGCTATGGTTTGGTCACCTAAGGGGTGGCTTCGGCCTGAGATGCGTGGCGTCAATGTGATACCACGGGGACCCTTCGAACCTGATCCGGTCAGCACCGGCGTAGGGATAGGTGATTGGATGGGCATGTAGGCCTTGTTCTTATCTAGAGCCAACCTGCAGCAGGCCCAGCCCACCCTTAGGCAACTGCCTAAGGAGCAACAATGCAGATATTCAAACGACCGTTCTTTCACTGCGCTGCCTGCTGGCGCTTTTTCCAGCTCGGGGTGTTATCCCTGTTAACCCTCATCTCCATGACCTCCTGGTCCTTAGAATTGGTCGAAGAAGTCCTGGTGACTGCGGAATTTCGATCTGCGGGCGTGTCTGAGCTACCGGCGAGCGTGTCGGTCCTTGATCCCGCCGCCCAGCAGGAAAGGCTCAATCACCTAGAGGAACTTCTGGCTCAGGCTCCGAATCTCAACCTATCCAGTGGGGCATCTCGAGCTCGCTTCTACCAAATACGTGGGATTGGAGAACGGGGCCAATTTGCCGAGCCGCTGAATGCCTCAGTCGGCCTTCTGGTGGATGGTGTGGACCTGAGCGGTCTGGGTACTGCAGCTACGTTGTTTGACGTGCAGCAGGTTGAGATTTTTCGTGGCCCCCAGGGAACGCTTTACGGCGCCAACGCGCTGGCCGGATTGATTAATGTCGTCAGCCCTGAGCCCACAGAGCAGTTTAGCTCAACGCTCGTGCTTGATGCAGGAGATTACGCCGCGTTCGGCGTTGGCGGCATTGTAAGTGGTCCCTTGAGCGAAAATAGCGGGTTCCGCCTGAGCCTTCGCCAATATCAAGACGATGGCTTTATCGATAACGTTTATCTGGGTCGAGAGGATACGGATAATCACGATGAGGCATCTGTGCGCGGGAAGCTCCAGGGCGAATTTCAGGAGGGTCGGTGGCAGGTTATCGCTGGGCATGTGGATGTTGATAATGGATACGACGCTTTTTCGTTGGATAACGATCGACGAACTCGCTCCGACCAGCCAGGAAAGGATGCTCAGGAGAGCGACTATCTCGGGGTCAATCTTGAGCGAACGTTGGGACAGACTGCGCGGGTGGAACTGTCCCTGGGTGGAGTGGAAAGCGACATTGACTATGGTTACGACGAAGACTGGACGTTTGATGGTTTCCATCCCTATGGCTACAGCTCCACGGATCGTTATTTACGAGACGTAAGGACGCGAACGGCGGATCTGCGATTACTTTCCCAGCAGGGCTATGGCATCGGTGGCGTCATCGATTGGGTCCTAGGTGTTTACGCTCTGGATAAGTCCGTTGACCTGCAGCGAGACTACACCTGGCTGAGCGCCCCCTTCACCAGTCGGTATGATGTGAATCGAGCAGCACTCTATGGTGAACTCAGTGGTGCGCCCGCACCTGGCCTGCGCCTCAGCGTTGGGCTGCGTTTGGAGCAGCACGAGTCTGACTATCGAGATTCAGAGGGCGTTGCCTATAATCCCGATGATGATCTGCTGGGGGGAAGGATTCTCCTGGAGTACAGCCCCAATGAGGACGCCATGCTCTATACCAGCCTGACGCGAGGCTATAAGTCTGGAGGGTTTAACACCTCCGGCACTCTGGACGAGGACCTGCGTCTTTATGACCCCGAGACACTCTGGAATCTGGAAGCGGGCTATAAGGCCATGCTGTTAGACGACAGGCTACGCTTGGCCGCTTCGGTGTTCCGCATGCAGCGTCGGGATATTCAGATTGCTACGTCGATCACACGTGTCCGAGCAGACGGGTCGGCAGAATTTATCGACTTCGTGGGCAATGGCGCCGAGGGCATCAATCAAGGTGTTGAGCTTGAGATATCCCTGCAGGCGACAGATCGACTTAAGTTGGCAGCTTCATTGGGTGTCTTGGATACGGAGTTCGAAGACTATGTGGACGGTGCAGGCCAGGACCTTGATGGGCGTGATCAGGCCCAATCACCTGGCTATCAGTTTTATGTCGCCGCAGATTACCAGCTGGCGCCTGCGTGGACGGTCAATCTAAATATAGAAGGTCGGGATGAGTACTACTTCTCCGATAGCCACGCTGAACGTGCGGCCAGCTATGAGCTGATTAACGCCTCCATCGGCTATCGCAGTGCGGCCTGGTCGGCTAGTTTTTACGCAAGAAACCTAGCGGATCAGGAGTATGAGGTGCGAGGGTTTTATTTCGGCAATGACCCGCGCGACGACTATGCCGCGCGTGGCTTTACCCAGTTGGGGGCGCCGCGACAGGTGGGCCTGAGCCTGCGGCTAGACTTCTAGTCCGCCCCTGGGAGCGGGGTGGCACGAGCTGCCCGCTCCTGTTCGATGAGGTAGTCAGTGACCTCTAAGGCGCGCTGATTGCCGTTGCCCATAGTGACTCGGTACTTGCCCGCGATCACCATGGTCGGAACCGAGTTGATGCCGAAGCGTCGCATATCCGAATCTGCGCGGCTCAAACCCCTCCTCACGCTGGGGCTATTGAATGCCCGTAAAAATTCGTCCGCCGTCAACGTCGTGCCGTCCAAAAATTCGGCGATTTGCTCTGCGGAGCGAAACTGTATTCCGCGATCATGAACGGCCGAGAACAGGCTTTGGTGGAGGGCGTCAACGGTATCGGTCTCGGCCAGCGCAAGGTAAGCCTGGCCGAGTAACGCCCAGCTTGGTGAAAACGATGCGGGTCTGCGTGAGAAGGTCACGTCGTCTCGAGGTGTGCCGGCCCAGGCTTTTAGCGTTGGCTCGAAGTTGCGACAGTGAATGCAGCCATAGGAGAAAAACTCCTCCACGACGATAGGCCCCCGCGCCCTTGGCCGCTCGATGGTTGAGATGACTTCGTAATCAACGCCCGCTTGCGGGACCGTATTTTTCGATAGGTCTGTCGAAAAGTAGATGCCTGCAATCACCAACAGCCCACCTAGGGAGCCTAGGGCGATCAGAATAGCTGAGCGAACGGTATTGACCCGATCTGAGCTTTGACGTTTCTGTTTACCAGCCATGACTTTGATCTCTTCTTCACAATCGCTTTGATTAACTTGCGCTTAAGCGCGAGGCGAAAGCCTACACCATGCTAGATGAATATGGCACGACACCGGCCGGGGATATATTCGGAACCGGAATGGGCCTAGCATTTTTTTTGCCTACGAGGGATATTCATGGCGGCGGATGAGTCTTACCAGCTTTTTAAATCTGAGACATGCGGGTTTTGTTTTCGCGTTCGGGCGTTTGCCGACCGTCAGAATATTGCTCTTGCCCTTCGAGACGTTCACTCAGACGCGGAGGCTTTTCGGGAACTCTTGGCAGGCGGTGGTCGTTCTACTGTGCCTTGTTTGAGAATAGAGGATGCTGCCGGCGGCGTCCGCTGGATGTACGAATCTCTGGACATCATGCGGTACTTGGCTTCGCGGCTAAACTCGGTTGACAGGGACTAAGAAGGTCTAGATAAATGAGACGGTTCGGTGGGGGCGGGAGTCGGATCACGAGCCTGAGCTACAACGAAAGGATATAGGGGGTTTTATGAAGCTTGGAATCTTAGCGGGTTACTCAGGCCGTAAGTTCAACATTTCCATGGATGCGATCAAGCATGCTGAGAATCTGGGCTACGACTCAATTTGGACAGCAGAAGCCTATGGTTCCGATGCAGTGACGCCGGCAGCCTGGATTTTGGCTCAGACAGATCGAATCCGCGTGGGCACGGCGATCATGCAGATGCCGGCGCGATCCCCGGCCATGGCCGCGATGACGGCGATGAGTTTGGCGGAACTGTCAGGCGGCCGCTTTATCTGTGGGTTGGGCGCTTCAGGGCCCCAGGTGGTCGAGGGTTGGCACGGGGTCCCCTATGGCAAACCCGTCAGTCGCCTGCGCGAGTACGTGCAAATTATGAAACAAATTTTTGCCCGAGAAGGCGCGTTGGAATTCGAAGGTCAGGTCTACTCGCTACCCTATACCGGGGAGGGTGCAACCGGACTCGGGAAGCCCTTGAAGAGCATTCTTCACTGTGAGGAGGATATTCCGATCTTTGCTGCGACCATTACCGACAACGGTGTGGCTGCTGCGGCTGAAGTTGCCGACGGATTTTTCCCGGTGTGGATGGACCCGGAGCAGTATTCGGTTTTTCAGGGCCCCATCGAAAAAGGGTTTGCCAAGACCGAGGGGAAGGACTTAACGCAATTTGATATTGCACCCTTTGTGACTGTGGTAATGGGCGATGATGTGGAGCAGTGCATGATGCCAGCTCGCGGCATGATGGCGCTCTATATTGGCGGCATGGGGGCACGCGATAAAAACTTCTATAACGACTACTGCAAGCGGCTGGGTTTCCCCGACGCTGCCGTTGAGATTCAGGACTTATACCTGGCCGGGCGCAAAGATGAGGCCATGGCCGCCGTGCCTGAAGAACTGGTGGATGCCTGTGCCCTTGTCGGGCCGGCTGATCGCATCCGCGAACGACTGGCGCGTTGGAAGAGCGCCGAAGCACAGGGACATGTATCCAGCATGCTTTTGGGCTGTCAGGATCCCGCCGCGCTGCAAGTCGTGGCAGAGGAAATGCTTTAGACCCAGAACCGGGGTATCCGTGACCTAGGGGTTAGGTTGGGTATCCAAGACCATTTGCCAACCTCGAGTGGATCGGAGGCGCGCTGCATCTGCAAATTCTAGAGCGGTTGCTGAGCTGGCATTGCCATCCAGGCCGCGCTTATACACCCCCTGGCTGATGCCGGAAGATCGAAACATGTTGTAGATCAGGTAGAAGGGCCAATTTTCAATGTCGTCCAGACCTGCCTGACCGCAGTACTCTGCAAGGAGCTCTGACTCAGCGGGGATACCCAAGGCTTCCAGGTCAGCGCCGGCTAGGGACTCCTCGTTTTCTTTGTCACCATGGTAGTCCTGGCAGATATAGCCAAGGTCCGCCAAACCATCGCCCAGGGTGGATAGTTCCCAGTCGAGAACGGCGACGATGCGGGGTTCAGTGGGGTGGACTAAGACGTTGCCCAGACGATAGTCCCCATGGACGATCATGGTGCCCACGGACTGTGGAATATTGTTTGGGAGCCACTCCATGAGCTTGTTCATGGCCGGGATGTCCTCTGTTTGAGAGGCTACGTATTGTTTGCTCCAGCGCCCGATCTGACGCTCATAGTAGTTGCCCGGCCGACCAAAGCTTTCTAGGCCGACCGCCTGGGGGTCAACCAGATGGAGCTTGGCGAGGACCCGAGCCAAATCCAGATAAAGGGCGCGTCGCTCTTCGTTGGACAAGGTTGGGAGACAGTTCTCAGTAAACAATCTCCCCTCGACCATTTCCATCACATAAAACTTGGTGCCGATTATCTGCGGATCCTCGCAGAGACAATACATTTTGGGCACAGGGACATCGGTATCCCAAAGGGCATGCATTACGCGGTACTCGCGGTCAACCTGATGGGCTGAGGGGAGTAACTCACCTGGTGGCTGTTTCCGCATAACGTATTTTCGGGTGGGCGTCACGAGCTGGAAGGTGGGGTTTGACTGTCCTCCCTCAAATTGGCGAACGTCCATGGGACCTGCAAAACCCTCCACATGCGCCAACAGGTATTGGTCAAGCGCCTGGATGTCGAATTGGTGTGCTTCACGTACCTGGGTGAGCTCTACATCGCTCATATTGTGCTCCAGTCCTTGGGTAAAAATTCAGCCTGGTGGGAGGATACGGGTTGATAACATAGAGGGCAAAATGCGACTCTTTAAAATTGGCCCAAAAACACGGAGGAATGAATGACCGCTCAATCTGAACCAAGAAAACGTATCGCCGTGACCCTCCCCGCGGGCCCAAACGTTGAGGATACCGTAACGCGTATTCGGTGGGCAGAGGATAATGGTATTCCCGATGCGTGGTTCAGTGATTCCGGGGCGCCAGATACTCTCACTCAGGTGGCCGGCATTGCGCATCACACCCGCGAAATCCGAGTGGGTACGGCGGTAACGCCGGTTTATACGCGATCTCCCAGTGTCTTAGCGGCTTCTGCGAACGTGATCGAGCAGCTCATGCCTGGCCGATTCGTCATGGGGCTGGGCTCTTCAAGTCAAACCATCATGGGTCAGTTCAACGGTATCCCCTTGGATAAGCCCTTAAGCCGGGTTCGGGAGACCGCGCAGTTGGTCAAGATCATGCTCAGCGGCGCGAAAACAGACTTCGACGGTGAGACCCTTTACAGCAAGGGCTATCGTCAAGCGCCCTTGAGCAACCCGCCCCCCATTTACCTGGCGGCCTTGCGGTCGAATATGATCGAGATGGCGGCGGAGTTTGGCGACGGTGTCATTTTTAACCTGTGGCCGAAGGGTGCCCTTCCCAAGATGATGGAGCATGTCGCTATCGGGGCGAGAGCCGCTGGCAAGGATCCTGCCAAGGTAGAGATTGTGAATCGCGCTATGGTGCTCGCCACGGATGACAAAGCCTATGGGCGCAATTTATTTCGAGCAGCCTTTGGTCCTTATTACGCGACGCCGGTTTACAATAAATTTTTGTCCTGGGCGGGGTACCACGATGCTGCGAATCAAATCGCTGCTGGGTGGGCAGCCAAGGACCGGGACATGACTGCGGCCGCGATGAGTGACCAAATGATCGATGAAATCGCGATCATTGGTGATGAGGATGAAATTCGTCAGAGAATTCAGGAGGATGCAGACGGGGGCGTTCACACGCATATCATTGCTCCTCTGGCCGGCAGCCGGGAAGATGTAGAGCGAACCTTTGCCGCCTTTACCGCGAGCAATTTCAGCTTTCGCTCAGTCGGCGCTTGAGCAGCTAAAGTATGGAAACCCTAGCCCTGGCGGAGCTGCCCTCAGACTCGGCTCTGCATCGCGTCCAGACGCTCTATCTCATTCGGCACGGTGAAACGGAATGGAATGTGGCGGGTCGGATGCAAGGACGCCTGGACTCGCCGCTCACCGCCCAGGGTGAGGCCCAGGCACTTGCACATGGACAGCAGCTGTCAGCCCTTGGAGGCGTGGACCAACTCTGGGTGTCCTCTGCGGGCAGGACTCGGGCTACTGTGGCGTTGATCAACCAGACTGTCGCAGCACCCATGGTTTTTGCAGATCAACTATTGGAACGAGACTGCGGCACCTGGTCTGGGAAGACCATGCCTGAGATTAAATTGTTCGACCCTTCCGGCTGGGCCAGCAGAAAGGATGATCCCTTCCTTCACCGCCCTGGCGGTGGCGAAAATCTGGTTGATTTGCAGCGGCGATTTCAGGCGCTGTTAGACATGCAGCCCGTGCCGGAACGTCTTGGGATCGTCTCCCATGGGGTAATGACGCGAGCGATCCTGGGCAGCTGTCTCGGATTAGATCAGGACACCATCGCAACGGTCAGCCACCCCAATCGTCTTTTTTATCGTTTGGTCGTTGAGAATGGGAGAGTTTCCGTCGCCTATTTCGAGGCAGACAGACAACACCCTGGCGATGGTTTAGCACACTCTGGGGAGCCCGTTTTGGGTCTCGCCAAGAGCCTCGGCGCGGGCGCCTCCCCTCGGGAGCAGCCTCTGGTCGGTCAATCGGAGTAACTGAGACTCAATTTTTTTTCCATTTTTGATTGGATTTTTCTCAATTTTTGCCTGAAGATGCCCGCGAGAGACAGTTAAGTACCCTTTTTCGTCCGCCAAACAATGAGGTTGGCGTAAAGGGAAGGAGAGAGGTCGGGAAAATGGACTTGCGTAGGCATCCGTTGGTTGTCGGTGCGTGGCGCGCCTTGGGTAGCTTGGCACACGCGGCAGGGCGCTTGCTCGGTCGGGTCAAGGTATTGTCGGCCAGGCAGCGACGGCCGTTTATGGTGCCGGTGCTGGTTGCTCTTGCGGCCCCTCTTATTGCCCCTCAGGCTCCCGTATCTCTGTCTGGTGGCTCGTCGTCCCAATCGGTGCTGTCCACCTCTGCACAGGTGAAGGTGGTTGAACTGCCTCTGCCCAGGCAAACCTCCACGACCTTCGCCAGTCAGGCCTGGACGTTTGCGCTAAAGCTGGAGCAAGGCTTCGGAATCGGCCTGCATCCAGCGACCGAATTTTCGGGTTGGATCATCGAAGCGTCGGAGCGGCAGCAGCTTCAGCCTGAACTGCTTGCGAGTTTGGTGCTGGCGGAGAGTTCCTTCCGTAAATATGTTCGCTCCCATGTTGGGGCCGTCGGGCCCGCTCAGATCAGACCTGGATACTGGGCTAACTTCTGCGGCCAACAGGACCTCCAAGATCCGGAGCAGAACATCTATTGCGGTGCCCAAATTCTGGGATATCTGGTGGAGCGTTGTGAAGGCGACATGGGCTGTGCTCTGGCCGCCTATAATGTTGGGCTGCACTCCAAGAGGCGAGCGGCAGCGCAACGATATCTCGCAAAAATAGATCGCCATATGGAAGCCCTTTCCGCCTCCCTCTAAGACGGTTTGCCCTATCGCACAGCGTCTTTTTTAAGGACATGCACCCTGCTATGTTGCTATGCGTGCGTAACGCTTCACCCCTCGGTAAACGATAACAATGACTCATTTTGGACTGGTGATTTTCCCCACGGACAAGGCCATCCGCCCAGACACCCTGGCGAAAGAGGCTGAAGCCTTTGGTTTCGAGTCGCTGTTCTTGCCTGAACACACGCATATTCCTGCAAGTCGTCGTTCCCCTTGGCCGGGCGGAGGAGACCTCCCCGAGGAATATTGGCGTACCTATGATCCTTTCGTTGCCCTGTCCATGGCGGCCTCGGTCACTCAGACACTTCGTCTCGGCACCGGCATCTCACTGGTGACCGAACGCGATCCCATTTTGATGGCGAAACAGGTAGCGAGCCTGGATCATCTTTCAGCGGGACGCCTGTTGCTTGGCGTCGGTGCTGGATGGAATGCAGAGGAAATGGAAAATCACGGCACGCCCTTCACCCAGCGCTGGAGAATTCTGCGCGAACGAGTGTTGGCCATGCGTGCAATCTGGACACAGGAAGATGCAGAGTTCCACGGGGATTTCGTGGACTTTGATCCCCTCTGGGCCTATCCCAAGCCCATGCAGGCCGGTGGCCCCCCGGTTTTGATTGGCGCCTCTTCGCGATTTGTCTACGACCGCATCGCCGAGTATGGCGACGGTTGGTTCCCCATCTATCAGGATAAGAGGCGCCGGGATGCTGGCGGCGGTGTGGATTATGCCGAAGGCATCCGTCATACCCGAGCGGCGTGGCAGGCCAGGGGGCGGGGGGGAGAGCCCAATTTTTCCATATTTGGCGTGGGCCCCAGTGAGCAAGCGGTTGAGGAACTGATCGACATCGGTTTTCACCGAATCGTATTCGCACTGCCGCCCACAGATGCAGATACCGTTATGCCACTGCTCGAGCGCTATGCGGCATTAGCCCATGGCTATGCAGGGTAGGCGCCGATGAGCCCGCCAGGGAGCATGATCTGCCGTAGCGGGTGTGGCGCCTGCTGCATCGCCCCCTCAATTAACGGTCCTATCCCCGGCATGCCCCAAGGGAAGCCCGCAGGCGTGCGCTGTCTGCATCTGGATGACGCTCGGCGCTGTCGTCTCTTCGGACGGCCCGAACGGCCCAAGGCGTGCTCGGCCTTCAAAGCAGAGCCTTGGGTTTGTGGCAATTCCGCGGGGGAGGCGTTGCATCGGCTTGAGTGCCTGGAAATCGAGAGCGCCTGTTAGCTTTCCTGAATCGTGTCCAGAGTGTCGCGGAGGGCCTGAACCACCTCCTGCTCTGAGCGTGTATGCTGGGCGATTAGCCCCACGGAACGTGCCCCGCTGACGTTTTCCTGACTGTCATCCAAGAAAAGAACCTGATGGGGTGCCACCTGAATGCGCTCACAGACGTCCAAAAAAGACTGCGGGTCTGGTTTCCTTGCGCCGATTTCGTGGGACAAAAAGAGTTGGTCAAAACCCGCTAGTGCATCTGCATATCGATGTCGGAAACTGACCGCGTGGGTGGCATTGGTATTACTGAATGCGAAGAGACCATAGCGGCGCTTTATTGCTGGAAACAGGCCGACCACCCGATGATGGGGCTCCGTCCACAACGCATTCCATCCAACCCGCCAGGCTTCCTGGCTTAGTTCAACGCCAAGCTGCTCGGTCATGTGTTGGGTATAGCGGTGGAAGTCGATGGCGCCGATCTCATGTTGGCGATACGCATCGTCCAGTCGCCAGTGATCGTAAAAAATGCGCTCCTCGACACCCGCTGCGGCTGCCCAATGGCTGAAGACCTGACGGAAGTTGATGCCAAGAACGACGCCCCCAAGGTCAAGCACTATTGCCCGTACCCCGTGGGCCGGTGGTTGGCAAGTCATGTCGGAGCAGTGAGGCTAAAAGCCCGCCGTGCCCAGGGTCAGGCGACTGAGGTATTCGTCGTCAAGTTCAACATAGCGTTCCTCGCCAGGCCTCATAACATAGACCGGGCCCTCGACCTGCCCGATATCGTAGCCCTGTTTTTTAAGGTCGCCCTTGAGCATTTTGAATGTTCCGGTGACCTCAATGTCGGCGTCGATACGGATAAAGACTGGAATCGCATAGCTTGGCAGATTTTCCCTGACGAACTGGGAGAAAGCGGCTAGGTCCAGTATTGGGTGATCCGGGTCTAGGGTGATCGAGACCATGCCTGCCCGTCCGTCGGTATGAGGGATTTGTACCCCATAAACATTACTAAACTTGATCTGATGGAAGTTGTTAAGAATCTCGCCCACTTCATTGGTGGAAACGTTTTCTGATTTCCACCGGAAGGTGTCGCCAACTCGATCGACAAACTGATAGTGGTCATAGTTTAGGGTGAAGCCTACTTCCACCGTGCGCATCAAATCTCCTGTATTGAACCAGGCGTCGCCTTCTTCCAGGGCATTCTCCAGGACCTTATTCTGCGTTGCAGCAGCATCGGTATAGCCCTCGAATCGGGTGTTCGGCGTAATTTTGCACAACAGCAGTCCTGGCTCTCCCGGCGCGACGGGGATGCATCGACCGGCAGAATCTCGAACAACTTGATCCTGATCCACGTCATACTCCACCAAGACCACCTCAGAGGTCGTCATACCTACAGTGCAGTCTTTGTTCATGAGGTTTGCAAAGGCAACATTGCCCTCGGATGCACCATAAAACTCGCAAATTCGAGATATCCCGTACCGTTTTTTAAACGTCATCCAGATGTCTGGACGCATGCCGTTGCCCATGATCGAGCGAAGGGGATTCCTGGCGTCGTCAGCCTGTTCTGGGATATTTGTCAGGTAACGACACAGCTCACCGATATAGACCATGTGGGTACAGCCATGATCACGTACCTCTCGCAAAAAGTTACTGGCGGAAAATTTTCGTCTGATAAACATGCTGGCGCCAGTCGTGATCGAGGAGCCAACGCCAATGAGCAGCCCGGTGCCGTGGTAGAGCGGCAGGCAGAGATAAATGCGATCAGAGGGCTTGCACTTCAGGCCTGCTACACCCGCCAAGCTAGCGCTCTGTAAATATCGACGGTTCGACATTACCGCAGCCTTGGGCAGTCCCGTGGTTCCGGATGTATAGATATAAAAGGCGATCTCGCCAAGGGTATTGTCGCCGGTATCCGAGGGATTATCGTCGCTCATGTTACTGGCCAAAACGTCGAGGTCCTGGGCCCACTCTGGGGCCTGGTCATCACCTTTGTCGCCGACGAAAAATAGGTCGCTAGGGCCCCTAAGGCCTAGGGACGTTGCCAACTCCTCGCGAACACCTTCGATAGCGTGGGTAACCTCGGAGCCAAAAATACACTTCTTAGAGTCGATGACGCTCATGCAGTGGGCCAGAGAACGCCCGGTCAGGTTGGTATTCAGCAGTCCCGCCGCAACGCCAAGTTTGTTAAGCCCGATCAGCAGCGCGAGAAATTCCACCCTGTTTTCCATAACGATGCTTACGCTGTCATCCCGCTGCAGCCCCTGGGCCTTGAGACAATGGGCATAGCGGTTTGCTAGGGCATTGAATTCTCCCCAGCTGAGGGTACGCCCCTCAAAAAGTATGGCGCTTGAATCCCCAAATCGGGCAGCGGTTTCTTCAACGCGCGCGCCCGGGCAGTCCTTGACGGACATGGGGCGAGGGACCATGCCCTTCTTCAAGCGCAGCAGCGCGGGAATTTGTGTCAGTGTCTCTATATCTTTTAAAAGTGCCATGGTCTCCCCCCTCAGGAATTGGCCTTCGCTCAAGGCGCCTGTCTTTACCATCAAGATTACCCCAATCCTGGATGATAATCGTTACGCTCGCTCGGTTGTACTGGCTCTAAAAAGGTGGCCAGGTCAGGTGCCGTTTCGTGGGCCCGCAACCCTTGGGTTCCAGGGCGTGAATGTGCTGCATTCCAATCCTGGCGATCAGGAATAAGATTTTTCCGTTTATCTAGAAAAAACTACCTGTAAGCGTTTTTGCCCTACACAACGTCAACTCGAGAGGCACACTGAATATTCATTCGAGTGAGAGCGAAGCAGCAAAAGTGCACTGTGTTCTTGCCAGGACATGGGTGATCTAAAAAGCCGTTGCTTGGTTCGTTGGGTCGGGTTGTTTTGAATCAAATGGTAGCGTTACCCCCTAAATTTAGTCCCATGTCCAGCGTGATATCACAATTTTTAAAGTTGGCCTCGCCGGACATCCGCACCACTCTTGCGACCCTTCAGGGTACGCTCGATTTGCTGGAAAAAACGCTGGCTGACCCGGCCCAGCACCACCTTGTCTCCAAGGCTCAGGTGGGTGTTGGAAGGCTGAACGCAATGTTGCGTGCAATTAATGAACTAGACCTAGTGGTTGCCAAAGAGGCCCGCCGCCAGGAGGACAACATATCCTTAGGTCATTGCCTGTCTGAGGCTCTGGCGAGCGTCGCCCAAGAGGCTGCGCATTGCGGCGTTGAGATCGTGGTGGTGTCCCAGCCTGAAACGAAGAAGGGAACAGCCCTTCGCTTCGATCATAGCCTGCGCTTCGATCATAGAAAGCTAAATCATGCTGTCCTGCATATCTTGCGACATGCCCTGCTGTCCTCCCAGTCGAGTTCCATAACTGTTCAGTTAGAGCTCATCAGGGAACGAGAGCTTTCGATTACCATCGAAGACAATGGGCTGGGTTTGCAGGAAGAAGGCTTAGCGAATCTTTTCTCCCTACAGCTCGATAAACAGAATTCAAGCAAGGCATTACGTGACCCGCTGCTCCTTACCGGTTTAGTCTTGGCCCGGGAGCTAATCAAGTTTCTTGGAGGTTCCCTTACACCGTCGAATGAGGCGGGGGTCGGTCCCTGTTGGCAAATACGTTTACCGGTACTCCTCGTAAATCTGGCGCCGACGGACGCCAACCCAACGCAATCCCTAGGTGTTGAACCTGCTTCCCCGGTGCCCATGAGCTTACCTGACCCGAGTGCGGAGCGGACCGTTTCCAGGGCCTCCCTTATTGAGCCTGAGCCGGACCCCTCCTCTGAGGAAAGACCGAGCATCCTGCTGGTGGATGATTCTCGGTCAAACCGCTTGGTCATGAAATCAGTACTTAACTCTCTGGGGTATGCGGTTTGGGAAGCGACAAACGGGCTGGAGGCGATATCCGCATTGCGGGAGCGCCGGCATGCCGCAGTTCTAATGGACTTGGCCATGCCCCAGATGGATGGCCAGGCGGCTGCGAAATTGATTAGGAAAATCCCCGACGGAGGGCAGTCTATTCCACTCATTGCGCTGACGGCGCATTTATCTGACAACACAGAGAGAGAGTGTTTGAGCGCTGGGTTCGATAGTTTTCTGACAAAGCCAGTAGGTTATGAGGCCATCCGCCGAACCCTGGCGGAGGCCGTGGGCAAGGAAGGCGCTTCGGCGACAGAGCGGGTGAGCCGGACGCACCTGCAGCACCTTGCCAGGGTGATGGGCTTTGACGAACTCCGTCTCCTGTTGATGCAGTTTTCAACGGAGATTGAGGCACGCCTAGCAGCACTCAAACAGCCGTCGCTGAAACGTACAGAACTGGCGCACAACTTATCGATGTTGGCCCACGCTGCAGAAAATCTGGGCTTTGCGAGGCTCAACGCTGAGGCGGCGGGGTTGTTAGAAAGGCTTCCGGAGATGAAGGAGAGCGGCGATGTCCTTCGTGATGAGTCGCAGTTTGCCAGGCTGTCCCAAGAGATTGGCTGGGTGGCGAATTTTCTGGGTGGGGTGAACGTGCCCGAAGATTTATTCACACCGCCAGGAGTCAGTCGGAGATGAGTCAAGGGCGAGGCTTCTGGCCAAGAGGAGGCAAGGATTGGATGAATTTGTGGGTGCTGGTCGCCATATCCTCTGTCATCTGGGTGGTGCCGATCGTTCAGCTTGACCCTTCAGATGACGCCTTCCCCTGGGAGTGGTTAGGTTCTTTTAATCTCCTGCTGGCCGGTTTCGTTATCTTTATTCAGCGACATCAATTCCTTGTCCATAAAGTTCACGAGGGATGGTTAACAAAGCTGGGCCAGGACGATGGCAACGGATACATCCTGGTGGATCAGCGAGGTCATGTGCTAGCCAGCACGGAAACTGCCAGGGATTGGCTCGATGCGAGAAACTTAACGGGCAAAAGTCTGGCCTCAGTGTTTGGCAATATGGGCGATTTGGATGGTTTTATCCAATATGAGGGCGGGGCGGGCCAGGGGCCGTGGTGTTTGCCCGTTTACCCGTCTGGCATCGTCGATGTGTCTTGGGCAAATCCCGAGGAAGGGGATGCAGCTGGTCTACTGCAGGGTTTGCCGGGAGCGAAAGTTGTGGTCCTCTGCCCTCGAGCTACGGAAGCTGCCCTGGATATAGCTCCCCACGCGCCAGCGGGCATGCCAGATCAACAGGATGAACTAGAGCGCCTAATGATGGAGGGCAATATGTGCGCCCGAGTTGTCATGAATGAGGCGGGTATCGTGACCGCCTTCAATCAGACAGCTGAAGAGCTACTTGGCTATCGCAAATCCGAAATTATTGGCGCATCGATGAGCGAGCTGATCATGCCAGAGCGGCATCGCAAGGTGCACGCCCATGGGCTCCAGCGTTTCCTTGCATCAGGGGAGAGTCGGATTATCGGTCGCCGCGTTGAAATTGATGCCCTCCATAAGGACGGGTTTGAGATCCCCGTAGAGCTGACAGTGAATGCCGCAATGACCTCGAAAGGATATCTTTTTGCGGCTGAAATAAGAGACCTGCGTGAGGCGCGAAAACTCAACCAAGAACGCGCTCAGGCACTATCACAGGCAGATCAGGCAAATGAGGCAAAAAGCCGATTTCTTGCAAACATGAGCCATGAAATTCGGACGCCCATGAATGCCCTGCTGGGGATTCTGCAGCTTATTCGCACCGAGGAATCACCGCCTGCACGAGAGCAGCTGATTGTGACGGCAGAACGAGCGGGCGAGCGGCTCATGTCGCTTCTGAACAACGTACTCGATTATTCAAAGATCGAGGCGGGTCAGGCGGAAGTTGTACTCTCCCCTTTTTCACCCGCTGAATTAATGCAGGACCTGGTCGCTCTCTTTCGCCCTAGCGCCGAGCGGAAAAACCTCGACATGACCCTGGAAATGGACGTAGCGGAAAATATGCGCGTGCTGGGCGATGAGCATCGGATCGGTCAAATTGTGACCAACCTTTTGAGCAATGCGATCAAGTTCACCGACCAGGGATTTGTCCGCGTTAGATTCGAATTGGATGCCGGTGTTCCGCAATCCGCCCGCTATCGTATTACGGTGGAGGACAGCGGCATTGGTATGATAAAGGCTCAGGAAGAAGCGGTCTTTGGCGCCTTTGTTCAGGCTGATGATTCCGATACACGACGGTATGTCGGATCCGGTTTGGGCCTAAGTATTTCTTCCATGCTAGCAGAACTGCTCGGGGGCGAGCTCAGCGTCACCTCGGAGAAGGGTCAAGGCAGTAGCTTTACGCTTGCGCTTCCGCTGATGCCCTGCGAGCCGGGTACGCTCGCCGGGGGCGTTGAAGTGCCTGACATTAAGCTGTTCGGCGAAGGGCGAATTTTGCTCGTCGAAGACAGCGTTGCAAATCAGTTGGTGGTGAGATCGCTGCTGGAGCAGCGTGGCTTTTCAGTCACGCTTGCCGATGACGGGGTGTCCGCCTGTAAGCTGTTGAAAAAAGAGGTGCCCGAGCATCGGCAGTTTGACCTAGTGCTTATGGATATCCAGATGCCGCTCATGGATGGATTTGAGACCGCTCGGTGGTTTCGACGGGAGGGCTACGAGGGGGCGATCATCGCGCTAACGGCCAAAGCGTCTTCCGAAGATGAGCGAGCCTGCCTAGACGCCGGAATGAACGATTTTCTGTGCAAACCGATCAATGCGCGCGGTCTGATCGAACGTATCCATCGCTGGCTTGGTCAACGCCGACAGGATGATTGGATAGCCGATACGCGGATGATCGAGCTTCGGGAGCTTATGGGAGACGCTGGTCTTGCAGAGGCTCTAAGCGCATTCACAAGTGAAGTAAAGGTGCTGCTTGAACAACTTGAAGAGGCCGTTAGCCAGAAAGACCTCAAAAATCTGGCCAATGCCGGTCATGCCATGGCCGGCATCATGGCAAGCTTTGGCTTTGATGAGCTGAGACATTTATGCCTCGCCATAGAGGAATCCGCTAACAATGACCTTATGCCCACAGCTCAGAACTTAGACTTGCATCGCTCCTTGGTGCGGCAGCAGCTCGAGCGGGTGCGAGGCTATCGGGTTATTGAGCTGCGCGGCGCATCCAAGGACGGGTGAGCAGTGTCCCAGGGCTAGGCCGTGATCTCGGCGCTCAACTGGTTCACCTTGTGCTGCATGCAGTCCCATTCTCTGAACATGAATTCTTGCCAATCATCCTTGGGGATAGCGTTGAAAGGCACTCTCCAAAAATGCAGTCGAATTTTCTGGTCCAGCCATCCTCCGCCTAAAAGGTCGTGAATATTGGCCGATCCTTCAAATCCGGCATGGGCAAGAAAGACGATGTCCTTGCCGGGGTTGACTTCCAGCATGCCCAGCACGCCACCGAGACGGGGTGGCAGCAGGCCTGGCCAGCGACCTAGCTGGTCGTGAAGCTTTGGGTGCTTGTTTCTCAGCTGGTCATGTTTCTTCTGGGTGAATCGAGTGCCTTCGGGGTAGATCAGGACCGATTGGCTCGCGTTAGCGCTAGTGACCAGGTCCTTTATGGACGCCACGGCTCTCTCTGAGTCGCTTCCAGAACGGTCTACAAAGACATTGGGCAGCAGGTGACCGCCAATGTCCAAGCAGGGCGAAATCTGTAGTTCCTGTTTGATTACATATCGAAGGTTTTCGTTTCTCGCCTTACCGAAATACAGCAGAGGTAGCACGGTATCCCCCATGCTCGTGTGTCGCGAGAAGAGCAGCGCACAACCGCCCTCCAAGACGTCCTCCTGGCCGGAGACTTCGACTTTGACTCGAAAAAGCCAACACCCCATGTCAAAAAGACTTTGTGCCCACCAGGTTTGAATCTCACGAGCCTTTTCAAGCTTCTGCTCAGGTTCTCGGTATCGCAGCCAGAGCCAAAAGAAGCGCGCAAGGCCAGCCCACTCGTGGGTCAGGTACCCGTAAAAAAAAGCGGCGGCTCGGGGCGTGGTCGTATAGCCAGGAATAAAGCTCATTAGTCCCACCAGGATAAGGATCACTGGGCTCATGACGAGGGCGAGTAAGGAAACGATGGCTAACCCGGAAATGGTTAACAACCGGCGCAACAAAGTTCGGTAACTGCGCTCCTGGGCCACTTGTTTCATATTAGGGGGTCATGCTCGTTATTTTTGTTGCGAACCATCGCCAGCCCAGGAGGCCAAAGACTACGTTGCTGATCAGGGTGGCGAGAAAGATTCCAGTATAGCCCATTTGCTCATTCAGCATGGTGGCCAGCGGTACATAGAGGACCAACATTCTGCCGAAAGATAAGGCCGTGCTTGGTAGCGGCTTGCCCAGGGCATTAAATGAGGCGGACGACATCATCAACACGCCCCATAGGCCATAGCTGAGGGGCACGATGCTGAGGTAGGCAGCGGCTACAGCCACGGCCTCTACTGACGATTCCATCCATCCGGCGATGGTGGCGCCAAAAAAGGCGAGGGGCAGGGTCACGATGACGCCGTAGATCAAGCAAAAAAGGTAGCTTGCCCGCACTCCAGCTTTTACCCGCGCCGCCTGCTTGGCGCCCCAGTTCTGCCCGACGAAGGGTCCAATGGAGCCGGATAGGGCAAACATGAGCATGGCAGCCACGGCCTCTATCCGGCTGGCAACGCCAAACCCGGCCACGGCAGCGGCACCGTACCCAGCGATTAAAAACGTGATGTAGGCAGATGTGATGGGCCCGATCAGGTTGGTGGCGATGGCAGGGATACCCACATGCAGGATTCTTTGAGCGGAAGCCAGCCATCCCCAAAACGGTCGCTCAAGCTGGATCATGGATCCTTGGTAGACGTACCAAAGGAGGGCGCACAGGGTAAAAAACCGAGCCACTGTAATGGCGGTCGCCGCTCCGGCGAGTCCTAGGGCAGGAAAACCAAACCAGCCGAAGATCAAAAAGGGGTCCAGGGCTAAATTAAATGCTGCCCCCACCGTCATGATGACCCCCGGAATGGCCGCTCGGCCGTTGGCTCGCATAATGCTGCCCGCCACCATGGCGAGGGTAAATAAAATACTGCCGGGCAAATAGATGTCCAAATAACTGTGGATGAGAGGCAGCAGACTGGGCTCTGCACCCATGGCCAGGAAGAGGGGGTCGATCATGAGCCAGCAGAGAAGCGACAGCACCGTCATCGTCACCGCGACCAGTATCAGACTATGGGTGCCTAATCTCGCAACCTCGTCGCTGGCTGCTGGCGCCCGGGGGGATGAATCTGGCTCTGCCTGACGATGAACACCCACGCTTCGCGCGATCACTGAGGAGGTTCCGATGCTGATGCCCAGCGCGATGCTGGAAAGCACCATGACCAGGGGGAAGGTGAAGCTGACGGCTGCTACCTGCTCAGTCCCCAGTTGTCCGATAAAGCCCAGCTCAAGGGTTTGCACGAGAATGCTTGAAGAGACCCCCATCATCATTGGGGCGGTGAGTTGGGCGAGGGACCGGGTAACAGAGCCTTGAGTGAGATCGCGACTTGGCATGCGGCGGCATCATACACGGTGGTCGTGC
>DKNY01000030.1 GCA_002470275.1 Gammaproteobacteria bacterium UBA7376
TCGTTGACGCCCGGCTGGAAAGTGATGTGATGCTGCTTGAGGTGGTCGGCAGCTTTCCATAGCGCATGATCAAGGCCGCCAAGGGGTGAGCCACGGTAGCCGCTGATGAAGCCTGCCGTATTGATTCCCGCTAGCTGATCTCGCTGACGCTGGAGCATGGGCAGCTTGACCAAGGCTTCTATCCCGGTGAGATAAGCGCAGACAGGGGTTTTGCCGTATTTATCGTCTATCGCGGTACCGCGAGGGATTGGGGCGTTTAATATCGGGTCGGGCATCATGGCAAAACAATGGCTCCCTGGAAATATTCTCGAGACCAGTACCTAAGCGTTGGTCTCAGCGGTCACTGATCTTGAGGAAAATCCTACCGCCACCGGCGGGAAATGTTTTTTCTAAAATGTCGATTGGTACGTGAAATTTGAAATGTTTATGCCTAAATCACTCGAACACTAGATAAAAATTATTGAAGCTACGCAGAATTGAAATTTCAGGGAGAAAGTACATGAGTCTTGATCAAGTGGACATCAAAATCCTTGACCTCTTGCAGAGCGATGCGAACCTAACGACGGCCGAGGTTGCCGAAAAGGTACACCTATCCCAATCACCCTGTCGGCGGCGAATCCATCGATATCAGGATATGGGAATCGTTAGTGGCAAGGTCTGTATTCTAGATCGCGAAGCCCTGGGCATGCAGATTGTTGTCTTTACGACCATCAAGCTGAGCCGCACCAGCGGAAATGCGCTGAGCGAGTTTGAGGCAGCGGTGGGAGACTTCCCCGAAATCGTGGAGTGCTACACGATGACGGGGACCATGGACTATATGCTGAAAATCGTTGCTAAGGATATTCGTCATTACGAGCAGTTTGTTCGGACAAATTTGGTTCAGCTGCCCAACATAGGCGAATTTCACTCTCATGTGGCAGTGAACCGCATCAAGGATACGACGGCGCTGCCGTTGATGACCCAGCTCTAGGCAGGGAATCGTGGGTGAGAGGAGCTTTGTTGGTGTCTGAATGCGGGGCCTACGGTTGGCTAGGGAAATCAGGCGCCAGGGCCTGGGCCCTCTAGGTTAGCTGCTTGAAATAGCGAGCCACCGGCCAGCGTTCAAATCCAATGGCCTCGTAAGCTCGTCTTGCGGGCGCGTGCCCCGGGTCACCTCCGGTCTCGACCATGACCATCTTCATGCCTGCTCGTTTGATCTCGTCGAAGGCAAACCTCATCAGCATGCTGGCGGCGCCCCTTCCTTGGTGGTCGGGATCCACGGCGATAATATAGATTTCGCCCATCATGTCCTCTGGATGAATGCGTATGCCGATATAGCCCACGGTTTTCTCTTCGCTGCGGGCAATCCAGACGCTGGTCTTACCCTCAGCGATCATGTCTTGGATGTCTGCCTGCTGCCGCTGCCACCAACCCTTAGGATAAAAGGCATCGTAAACATAGCGCTGAACATGCTCCTGCAGCAGAGCAAAAACTGGCGTCCATGCGCGCTGTGAAATAGCAAGAATCTCGTCCACTTGGTCCGCCTGGAAGGGTTCAATATGAAACGTCACGTGGTGGATCCTCCAATCGTTAGGCCAAAGGGAATCAAACCGCCCATAGATGCCGATCGTCAAGGGGCTCTTGATGATTGAGAAGGCAGAAGACTTGACGGTGTACGTTCATTCTTCCAGGATCGTGCGGAATTTAAACCAGGTTTGGAATATGAAGATGTACGGCTACGCACACCTAAGACATGTTGTTTGTACTTGCATTGTTGTTGTGGCTGCCGGTTGGGCGGGCTCTGGGGAAGCAGCGGCGGGGAGTGGCGCCAGGGCCTTTGCTCAGCTTGATCAGGAGCTGGCAACCGCCAATGTATATCGAACCGCTTCAGGGGCGCCGGGCAGCCAATACTGGCAGCAACAGGCGGACTATAAAATCGATGTCGAGCTGGATGAGGCGAAGCGCGCCTTGAGCGCTAGCGCTGGGATTTCCTACACCAACAACTCTCCGGATAGCCTCGCGTATTTATGGCTTCAGCTAGACCAGAATCGCTTTGCGGATAACTCCCTGGACCGTCTGTCACGCACGGTTTCTCGGGATCGAATCAGCTATTCGGCGCTGCGCCAAAATCAGTCTTTCGCGGACAATGAGTTGGGGTATCGCGATCTTTCGGTCACTGATGCCCGAGGCAAGCCCCTTCCCTTTACGGTGGTGGATACGCTCATGCGAATCGACCTGCCGACACCGCTGAAGCCCGGACGGAAAATTGCCTTTGTTGTGGACTGGCGCTTTAACATTATTGAAGAAGTTGCGATCGGTGGGCGTGGCGGTTACGAGCACTTTGAAGAAAGCGACACCTATCTTTTCGCCTTGGCGCAATGGTTTCCCAGGCTCGCCGCCTATTCTGATTTCGAGGGCTGGCATAACAAGGCGTTTCTGGGGCGCGGCGAGTTTGCGCTGGAGTTTGGGGACTATGAGGTCGCGCTGACCGTCCCTGCAGACCACGTGGTGAGCGCCAGCGGCGTGCTGACCAACCCACGGGAGGTTCTATCGGCAGAGCAGCGACGCCGGCTGTCCTCGGTAGGGACGGATAGGACCACCTTCATCGTTACACCAGAAGAGGCACTTGCCAACCAAGCAGAACGAGCGACCGGGAAAAAAACCTGGAAATTTAAAGCGTCAAATGTGCGCGACTTTGCTTTCGCCTCATCGCGCAAGTTCATCTGGGATGCCATGCTGCATGAGCAGCCGGGAGCCGAGTATGAAAGGGTGCTGGCTATGTCCTTCTACCCCAACGAAGCAGAGCCGATCTGGTCCCACTACAGCACCGAGGCGGTCGTCCATACTATGGAGGTCTACTCACGATTCTCCTTTGATTATCCCTATCCAACCTCTCAGTCGGTCAATACCTGGAAGAGTGGCGGAATGGAATATCCCATGATCACCTTTAATGGTTATCGACCTGAGCCGGCGAAGGAAAGGAAAGAGCAAGAGGACGCAGCGGCACCGACGTCAGCAGATGCCGAAGCCGCCTCGGGTGCCGATACGGAAAAAGAGCCCCCTGGGCCAACTTATTCCCGGCGCATTAAATATGGGCTCATCGGCGTGATCATTCACGAAGTGGGTCATATCTATTTTCCCATGATCGTTAACTCAGACGAGCGTCAGTGGACCTGGATGGATGAGGGGATCAACACCTTCCTTGAGTATGTGGCGGAGTTAGAGTGGGAGGAGAACTATCCTGCCTTTGGCGGCAAGGCCAATGTGCTGGACTATATTCCTGACTATATGACGTCCACTGACCAAGTGCCGATCATGACCCAGTCAGATTCGATTCTGCAGTTTGGCCCGAATGCCTACACCAAGCCAGCCGCCGCGCTGACGGTCTTACGCGAGACGGTGATGGGGCGTGAGCTGTTTGATTTCGCTTTCAAGGAGTACGCGCAACGCTGGAAGTTCAAGCGGCCCACCCCCGCGGATTTCTTCCGAACGATGGAAGACGCCTCCGGTGTGGACCTGGATTGGTTCTGGCGAGGTTGGTTTTACACTACGGATCATGTGGACATCGCCATCAGCGATATTCGTGGTTATCGGCTCAAAACTGGCGACCCGGACCAAGACTTTCCACTCGATAGGGCAGAGAATCGACGCCTGGAACCCGAACCCATTACCCAAATCCGCAATCGGGAGCAGGGTATTCAAATGCGACTGGCCAAACGCCCGGAGCTAAAGGATTTCTATAACGAGAATGATGCCTTTACGGTTTCAAACAAAGATCGAAATAAATATAAATCCATGCTCGAGGGTCTGGAGCCTTGGGAGCGCAGAGCCTTAGAACGCGGCCTGAAGGAGGCGCCCTATATCTACTTTGTGGACTTTGAAAATATTGGCGGCTTGGTGAGTCCGCTACCGCTGACCATCGAATATCAAGATGGCACACAGCGTCAGATGCTGCTGCCGGCAGAAATTTGGCGTCGTAACGCAGAGTCCGTGACCCGAGTGATGGTTGAGGACCGACCCATTCAGCGCCTTCGTTTGGACACCGCTCATCAGACTGCCGACGCAGACTTTAGCAACAATGCCTTCCCACCTGAGATTGAGCTCTCTCGATTTGAGGTCTATAAATACAAGCGGTCGGGACGCAGCCTGATGGCTGATTTTCAGGTGGAGCTGAAGGTAGACGATAAGGCCGAGGGCGATGAGCAGGAAAGGAGTATCCCGTTACAGCCTATTGGGCAAGCGGTTGCACAATAGAGCGCAGGGCTGGGTTTGAGTGGGGTTGTCAGCTGATGAAGGTCCGGCACCTGTCGCTCTGCTGTCTGTTTATTTTCGGGATGTTGATTGCGTCCCAAGAAACGTTCGCGCATCGTCAGCCAACGGTCTGGAGCGAACTTAACTGGATCAACCTCCCCGCGAATTCCGCATTACGCATGACCCACCGAATGCACTACCACGATGCCCTGGCGCTCCTTGGTCTGGCGGGGTTTAAGGACCTAGGCCCAGACGCGCCCGCTGGCCAGGAGGCGCTGGTCAGGGCCCTCGCGGACAACATAGATGTGCGGTCTCCTGACAGGGGGAGCCTGCCCATCATGACCCTGGGCGGGGAGGTGGAGGGTAACTATCTGTTTATCTACCAAGAGGTGGAGACGGGCAGCCTGGACCGGCTGCGGTTTAAGATGAACTTTCTTGGCGGCATAACCCAAGACGCAGAACATCGGGTTAATCTCCTGGTTGGCGAAGACCGATTTTCTTATGTCTTTCGTGAAGGTTCTGACTATGCGCTGGCGCTGAGAGAGTAGCCACCTCCAGCGAATGCCCCCGAGGATAAGCGTCAGGACCAGCCCAGATAAGGGTCATCCGGATGGCGGCATGTTTGGCCAAGGTCGAGGGACCTTGACCAAAC
>DKNY01000036.1 GCA_002470275.1 Gammaproteobacteria bacterium UBA7376
CTGTACGAGGACATGCAGCGAGATGTGGCCAACCTCGCGCACGTTGTCAGCGGCCGTCTGAGTTTGGCTACGTCACACCATATTGGGCTGCACCGTTTGGCGCCCGTGCTGCAGGCCTTCACCAAAGCCTACCCTGGCGTGGAGCTTGATATTCAGTTTGAGGATTCAGAGGTGGCTCATCAGATGGTTCACGCGGGAGACATCGAGCTTGCCGTAGTGACCCTAAACCCAGCGGGAGAGCGTGAGCAGCCAGATCTGAGGACGCGTCCCATTTGGCACGATCCGCTGTGCTTTGTGCATGCCCATCCGCTGCCTGATGTTCGTTCGTTGAGCGAGATGGCTACCCTGCCCTGCATCCTGCCGGGCCCCAATACGTTTACCGGCAGAATCGTGACCGAGCGCTTCGCTTCTGAAGGCCTTGCCCTGAAACCCGCCCTATCCACGAACTACCTGGAAACCATAAGCATGCTAGTCAGCGTCGGGGTTGGCTGGAGCGTCCTGCCGCAGACCATGACCGAAGGTTTACATCAACTGTCACCGGACTGTGCGCCCATTACTCGCACCCTGGGCTGCGTGACTCACACCAAGCGCACGCTTTCCAACAGCGCCAGCGCATTTTTAAAGGTGCTGCAGGGTTATGCATCCGTTTGAGACGGCTGCAATCCCGCCTCGCGGCCCATCTGACCCCGATGTCGTAGGAGATGATCCATGAGCACCAGGGCCACCATGGCTTCCGCGATGGGCGTTGCGCGAATGCCCACGCAGGGGTCATGTCGCCCCTTGGTCACAACCTCTACCGGGTTGTCAAAGCGGTCTATGGATTGGCCCGGACTGGTCAGACTGCTGGTGGGTTTCAGCGCCATCCGCAGCAGGATGTCCTGACCGGAGGATATCCCGCCCAGGATACCGCCAGCGTGGTTACTGGTGAAACCATTAGGCGTCATCTCGTCACGATGTTCGGTGCCGCGCTGGGTCGATACCTTCATCCCGTCGCCCACCTCGACACCTTTCACCGCGTTAATTCCCATCAACGCAGACGCAAAGTCTGCATCCAGCCGAGAGAACACGGGTTCGCCGAGCCCAACGGGCACGCCGGATGCGATGACGGACACTTCCGCACCGATGGAATCGCCGTCTCTGCGCACCTGATCAATCAACGCCGCGATGTCATCCAGCATGGACGGATCAGGGCAAAAGAATGGGTTGCTATCGACTGTGCTCAGATCGACGGGTTCAGGCCGCAAGCTACCGATGCCGGATAAAAAACCCTGAATCGCGATGCCCGCGTGGGAGGCCAGGTACTTCTTGGCGATGGCACCAGCAGCCACGCGCATGGTGGTTTCTCGAGCCGAAGAGCGCCCGCCACCTCGGTAGTCTCGCACGCCGTATTTATGGTGGTAGGTGAAGTCGGCATGGGCCGGACGGAAAACGTCCTTGATGGCGCCATAATCCTTGCTTTTTTGATCTTCGTTCCGCACCAGCAGTCCGATGGGGGTCCCCGTGGTCACACCCTCGAAGACCCCAGACAGAATCTCTACCTGGTCCCCTTCGCGCCGTTGGGTAGTGTATTTGGACTGCCCTGGTTTGCGCCGATCCAAATCCGGCTGCAAATCCTCCTCGGAGAGAGGCAGCCCGGGCGGGCACCCGTCCACGATGGCCCCTAAGGCCAGGCCATGGCTTTCACCGAAGGTGGTGACCGTGAAAAGTGAACCGAAGGTATTTGCTGCCATGCGCTGCTCTGTTGATGTAGGAAATCGTTCCCTGCCTGTCCTTCAGATGATCGGCAATCAGAACGCCGCCATTATCCGGCTGCCGAGATAAAAGTACCAGCCGTAGTCCAAGGTCCTGAGATCGAATCAGGGACGGTAGATAAGATTGGGCACTTCCACCCTACCCTGATGCTTCCACGGGATCAGATTTTCCCTGCAGATTCATCTGTATTCCTCAAGTGTCGTCCCTGGGCAAATGGTCGGGTTCGTGCCTTAGAATCGCATCTGCCGACGCTAACGCCAGCCTTTCTGGCCCAGCATAAACACCCCCTCCCCACCCTCGGGCAACGCTAGCCACTGAATCGGCAGCCTCGGGTATTTACGCTGCATGGCCGGGGCGCTGGCCCCCACCTCGCATAGAAAAATACCCTCTGGCCTCAGCCGCTCTGCCAGTTCCGGCAAGAAGGCGTCCACCAACCTGAGCCCATCCTCACCGGCGGCCAAACCCAGCACCGGCTCATGACGATATTCTGATGGCAGGGTCTGCATATCCGATGCACTGACATAGGGGGGATTGGTCAGAATCAAATCCCACTGATCGGCTTGCTCCGCCAGCCACCGGCAGGCATCGCCTTCTACCACCTGAACCCGACCACCCAGGTCATGCAGGTCTACGTTTTGTCGCGCCAGCGCTGCCGCCTGGGGCTCTAGCTCCACCATGGTCACCTGGGCTTGGGGGTACCGCTGGGCAGCCAGGATACCCAGACACCCGACGCCGGCACATAGGTCCACAATGCGCGTGATGCTGGGTGGCACCCATTCCTCCAGAGGCTCGCCCAGCAGATAGCCGATGGGCGAACGCGGGATCATGACACCGGGCCCTACAAAAAAGCGCTGGCCCATGAACTGACATTCTCCCAACAGGTGAGCTAGGGGAACGCGCTCCTTAATTCGTCGGTGGGTGAGCGCCTCGATGCGCTCCTGGTCCAGGGGTGCTACGTCCTGCTCCAGTGAGCCTTCATCGTCGGCGTAACCGGTGACGCGCAACACCAGGTAGACGGCTTCATCCCATGGGTTATCGGTGCCGTGACCGTAACTGAGCGGCGCATCCGCGAAACGTTGATAGACGCTTTCGATGACCTCCCCTACGCATTGCGCCTGGGTTACTGCCAACGCGACGGATCCACGAATTCCACATCCGCGCCCTCGGTATTCCCCATGAGCGTGCCAACAACTTCGGTGATTTCGCGCTGTTCAAAAAGGATTTGATACAGGCCGTCAACAAGCGGCATATACACCTCCAGCTCCTGACGCTTGGCATGCACGAGTCGCAGGGTATTCACCCCCTCCGCTAGCTTACCCAGGGATTCCGACGCCTCTTCCAGCGACATGCCTTGGGCGATGCAGCACCCCAACCGATGATTGCGGCTGAGTGGGGAAGTGCAGGTCACGAGCAAGTCGCCTACCCCAGCGAGACCTAGAAACGTAAAGGGATTACCGCCCATGGATACCGCGAATCGACTCATTTCTGCCAGCGCTCGAGTGATCAGCAACCCAATGGTGTTTTGGCCCACATCCAGCCCGGCCGCCAAGCCGCAGACAATGGCGTAGATATTTTTTAGGGCGCCGCCCAGCTCTACGCCATATACATCGGCACTGGCGTACACCCGCAGGGTGGCGTTGCGCATGACATCCTGCACCAGCAGCGCATCTCCCTGATGATGTGTGGCAATCACCGTGCCCGCATACTGCTGCTCGGCAATCTCTTCCGCCAAATTCGGGCCAGAAATCGCGCCCACATGTTGGCTGGGGGTCAGGTCACTGAGGAGCTGGCTCATCAACCGAAAGCCCTCAGGCTCGATCCCCTTGGTGGCACTAATCAGCACGTCTTCTGGCTGAATGAAGGGCGCCATTTCACGGCAGACAGAAGCAAAGCCGGCACTGGGTACGGCAACGAAGATAAGGCTGGAGGATTGCGTGGCATAGCCCAAATCTGCGGTGGGCAAGACCCCGGGCTCTAGCGGATGGCCCGGCAGGTAACGCAGGTTTTCCCCCGCCTGCAGGGTTTGTTCGACCTGCTGGGGGTCCCGCATCCACAGATGGGTCGTGTGCCCGTTTCGGGCAATGATGTTGGCGATGGCGGTGCCAAAATTTCCGCCACCTACAATGGCTACGTTCATCTACTCAACCGGTCCTGAAGGATTCGCCTGTTCACAGGCCGCCATTGTGACGGCTTGCTCAACAGATAGATATGCCGGTGCTACTCAGCAGCAGGCAGCAGATCCATCAGCAGACGGTTCATTCGCGATACGTAAGTCGCCGGATCCTGCAGCGTGCCGCCCTCTGCCAGACTCGCTTGATCGAACAGGAGTTCGACCAACTCCTTGAACCGGTCCTCGTCCACCTCCGTGTCCAGACGGTGCAGTAGCGGGTGGTCAGCATTGAACTCAAAGAACGGCTTGCTCTCGGGCATCGACTGGCCGCTAGCCTCGAGTATTTTGCGCATTTGAATGCCCATGCCAAAGTCCGACAGCACCAAACACGCTGGAGAATCCGTCAGACGCTTGGAGGGCCGGACACCCTCAACTCTGTCTCCGATGACCGCCTGAATGCGCTCGGTCAACGGATGATCGTCCGACTCTTCCTCGTCTTCCTCGTCATCGGCCTTTGCCTCTCCCGGCAGCGTCACATCGCCGCGCATCACGTCGACGAAGGACACGCCCTCATATTCGGTGAGAGTGCTCATCAACCACTCGTCGATGCGGTCGAACATGACTAAGACTTCAACGCCTTTGTCCTTAAAGATTTCTAGGTGTGGGCTGCGACTGGCGGTCTCGTAGGTTTCGGCGCAAATGTAATAAATGCTGTCCTGATCTTCTTTTTTACGTGCCAGGTAATCTTCCAGACCCACGTTCTTGACCTTGCCCTCGCCGGCCGTAGAAGCAAAGCGCAGCAGCTTCATGATGGCCCCACGATTCGCAAAGTCCTCGCCAGCGCCCTCTTTGATCACCTCGCCAAACTCATCCCAAAAGGCCTGGAACTGCTCCGGCTCTTTCTTGGCCATGTCTTCGAGCATGCTCAGGGCCCGTTTGGTGACGGCATTGCGAATAGACGTCACGCGCTCGTCCTGCTGCAGAATCTCGCGCGATACATTGAGGGGCAGGTCGTTGGAGTCCACTACGCCCTTGATAAAGCGCAGGTATAGGGGCAGGAACTGTTCCGCATCGTCCATGATAAAGACGCGCTGAACATAAAGCTTCAGCCCCTTGGGGACTTCCCGGTTGTACAGGTCAAAGGGCGCACGCTTAGGCAGATAGATTAGGCTGGTGTATTCGAACTTTCCCTCAACCCGGTTATGGCTCCAGGCCATAGGGTCTTCGTAGTCATGGGAGATGTGTCGATAGAACGCCTTGTATTCATCATCCTTAACCTCAGATCGGGATCGCGTCCAAAGCGCCTGAGCGCTGTTAACCGGTTCGAACTCAGGCTCACCCTCTTCCTGGTCTTCACCTTCGGCGGTTTCCGCCTTGAGCATCCGCACGGGTACGCCGATGTGATCTGAATAACGACGTACGATATTCCGCAGGCGAAAATCCTCTGCGAATTCCAGGGCCTCGTCCTTGAGATGAAGAATGACCCGTGTGCCCCGACTGGCATCATCAATGCTTTCCAGCACATAGGCATCCTCGCCCTTAGAACGCCAGCAAATGCCCTGATCGGCCTCCACGCCGGCAGCCAGGGTACGGACCTCCACCTCATCCGCCACCATGAAGGCACTGTAGAAGCCCACGCCAAACTGACCGATTAACTGGGCATCCGCCTGTTGGTCGCCACTGAGATTGGCCAAGAATTCGGCGGTGCCCGACTTCGCGATCGTACCCAGATTGGTGATGACCTCATCACGGGTCATGCCGATGCCGTTATCGGCGATGCACAGGGTTTTGGCGTCCTTGTCGAAGGTAATATCGATTTGAAAGTCGCTCTCATCGCCCAGCAGGCTCTGGTCTTCGATGGCCCGAAAACGCAGCTTGTCGATAGCGTCTGAAGCATTGGAAATCAGTTCACGTAGGAAGATTTCGCGGTTTGAATACAGCGAATGGATCATCAGCTGCAGTAGCTGCTTCGCCTCGGTCTGAAAGTTTAGGGTTTCCGATGTTTGTGGCTCGCTCATCCTATTTCCTCACCATAATCCTGGGCACCAATATGGGGCTCAGTCATCTGATATCAATGCCTTGCGTTAAGCTGTTGCGTTCAGCTCTTCAGGTCGGCTGGGGCCCGGAAGGCCCCGCTTCAGGCCTAGGACCAGCCGGTGATCTCGGCCAGCGCCTCGCCGATTTCAGCCAGGCTTCGAACCGTTCGCACACCGGCATCGTTGAGCGCGGCGAATTTATCGTCTGCGGTGCCCTTACCGCCCGCAATGATGGCGCCGGCATGACCCATCCGCTTACCGGGCGGCGCCGTTACCCCGGCGATATAGGCCACGACAGGCTTGGTCACATTAGCCTTTATGAAGGCGGCGGCTTCTTCTTCGGCATTACCGCCGATCTCACCCACCATCACGATGGCCTCGGTGGCCGGGTCCTCTTGGAAGAGCGCCAGAATGTCGATGAAGTGGCTGCCCGGGATGGGGTCTCCACCGATGCCCACGCAGGTGCTTTGGCCAAAGCCACGATCCGTTGTTTGTTTCACGGCCTCATAGGTCAGCGTACCCGAACGGGAGACGATGCCCACCTTGCCCGGAAGATGGATATCCCCAGGCATGATGCCAATCTTGCAGGCCCCCGGGGTGATCACCCCAGGACAGTTAGGACCAATCATCCGGGCTCCGGTGAGTTCTAGTCGGGCCTTCACGGCCAACATATCCAGGGTTGGAATCCCTTCGGTGATACAGACGATCAGCTCAATGCCCGCATCCAGCGCCTCAAGAATGGAATCTTTGCAGAATCCAGCAGGAACATAGATCACCGAGGCGGTTGCCCCCGTGGCCTGGACCGCATCGGCAACGGTATCGAAGACGGGCAGACCCAAATGCGTGCTGCCCCCCTTACCGGGCGTAACGCCGCCCACCAACTGGGTGCCGTAGGCAAGGGCCTGCTCACTGTGCAGAGTACCCTGGGACCCGGTAAAGCCCTGACAGATCACCTTAGTGTCGTGGTTGATCAAGATACTCATGACTGTCCTCCCGCCGCGGCCACTGCTTTTTCGGCCGCGTCCACCAAGGTTTCGCCAGGAATAATATTCAGTCCGCTGTTGCTCAGGGTCTCGCGTCCCAGCTCGGCGTTATTGCCCTCGAAGCGAACCACCACGGGCACCTCAACGCCCACTTCCTGAACGGCACCAATAATGCCCTCAGCAATCGTGGCACAGCTAACGATGCCGCCAAAAATATTGATCAGCACGGCGCGTACCGCACTGTCGGACAGAATGATTTTGAAGGCCTCAGACACCGCCTCCTTGGTTGCGCCGCCCCCCACATCGAGGAAGTTCGCCGGATTGCCCCCGTGTAGCTTCACCAGGTCCATGGTGCCCATGGCCAATCCCGCACCATTCACCATGCAGCCGATATTGCCGTCTAGGGCGACATAGTTGAGATTGTACTCCGCAGCTTGAGCCTCCCTCTCGTCCTCCTGAGACGGGTCATCCATCGCGGCAATCTCGGGCTGGCGATACAGCGCGTTGCCATCAATATTGATCTTGGCGTCCAGACAGTGGATGTCACCAGCCGCCGTGACGACCAGGGGGTTGATCTCCAGAAGAGAGCAATCTGATTCCTCAAATAACTTGTTTAACCCCATGAAAAGATTAGTAAATTGCCTAACCTGTGCGCCCTCTAGGCCGAGTTTGAACGCCAGTTCCCGACCCTGATAGGGCTGGGCACCCACATAGGGATCGATGCTGGCACGCAGAATTTTTTCCGGTGTTTCTTCGGCAACGGTCTCGATTTCCACCCCACCCTCGGTGGAGGCCATAAACACCACTCGCCGGCTACCCCGGTCAATCACCGCACTGAGATACAGCTCACGATCAATGTCTGTGCAGCTCTCCACATAAATCTTGCTCACCGGCTGACCGTTCTCATCCGTCTGAATGGTCACCAAATTTTTACCCACCCATTGGTCGGCAAAGGCTCTCACTGCCTCCAGAGAGTCAACAACTTTGACCCCGCCAGCCTTGCCTCTGCCACCCGCATGAACCTGGACCTTGACCACCCAGCGCTCGCCGCCAATCTTTTCGGCAGCGGCTACGGCCTGGTCAGCAGTATCAACAGCATAGCCCTCGGAAACGGGCAGACCGTATTGGGCAAACAGCCCCTTGGCCTGATACTCATGTAGATTCATTAGCTTTGTTTTTCCTTAGTGGTGCTTGGGTATAGGTTTGGCTTTGGTTTCTAGTTTTTAGCGCGAGGCGCTCGGTTGACCATATGGATAGCGTGGCCTCGGGCCGCCAACGCTGCCTCGTGAACGCCTTCAGATAAAGTCGGGTGGGCAAACATGATCAGCCCAAGGTCTTCGGCAGAGGCGCTGAATTCCATGCTGATCACCGCCTGAGCGATCAGCTCCGACGCCTGAGCCCCCATCACATGGACCCCCAGAATGCGGTCCGTTTCTGCATCCGCGATCACGCGAATCATGCCCTCATTCTCGCCCGCCGCTAGCGCTCGGCCGTTGGCCGCATAGGGGAAACTCCCGACGTTGAAGGACTCGCCGTCCATCTTCAGCTGCTGCTCGGTTTTGCCAACCCAAGCGATTTCCGGGTGGGTATAAATCACGCTCGGGACGGTCTCGTAGTTCACGACGGGTTTGTGACCCGCAATTCGCTCAGCCACCATTATCCCCTCTTCCATACCCTTATGCGCCAGCATGGGGCCGCGAACCACGTCCCCCACGGCGTATACGTTGGGTGCGTCCGTAGCGCATAGATCGTTAACGAAAAGAAAGCCACGCTCATCCAGATTGACGCCCGCATCAGGCGCCAACAGGCCCTCGGTATAGGGGCGACGCCCAACCGCCACGATTAGACGATCAAATTCCAGCGTCTGTTCGCCAGCCTTATCCTGGTAGGTCACCAATACGGTCTTTTGCTTGCCACGTCCCTTGATCTCCGTGGCGGTGACACGCGCCCCCAAACGAATGTCCAGGCCCTGTTTCTTGAAGATACGCAGGGCATCTCGGCTAATCCGGTTATCCGCAATGGGCAAAAATTCATCCATGGCCTCCAAGAGTATGGTTTCACTGCCGAGGCGATTCCAAACGCTGCCCAGCTCAAGGCCAATGACCCCCGCACCGATCACGCCAAGGCGCTTGGGGACGCTGGTGAACTCCAGGGCGCCGGTGGAGTCCACAATCAAATCATCCTGCAGAGGTGCTGGCGGAATATCCACGGGCACAGAGCCCGGCGCCAAAATCACATGTTGCGCAGAGAGCATTTCCTCTTCGCCGCCGTGGGGGGTGAAACCCACCTGGCAGCCGCCGTAGAGACGGCCCTTCCCTGCTAGAGCGGTCACCCCGTTACCCTCAAACAAGGCCGCCACGCCGCCGGTCAGTTTGCCCACGACGCCATTCTTGCGGGCAATCATCTGCGGGACATCCGCTTCGACCTTGCCGGTCTTGATCCCCAAGTCGGCGAAATCATGCTGAGCTTCAACGAATTTATGTGAGGCATCCAGCAACGCCTTGGAGGGAATACAGCCCCAGTTCAAACACGTGCCACCCAAAACGGGTTGATCGTCTCCGTCCAGCATCATGTTGATGCAGGCGGTTTTCATCCCTAATTGCGCGGTTCGTATCGCGGCATGATAGCCAGCCGGGCCGCCGCCAATAACGATGACATCAAAAGACTTAGTCATTTTAGAGCTCCAGAAGAATGCGCGCTGGGTCTTCCAGCATGCCCTTTATCGCCACCAAGAACTGCACCGCCTCCCTACCGTCAATAAGACGATGGTCATAGGACAGCGCTAAATACATCATGGGCCGTACGACAATCTCGCCGTCTACGACCACTGCGCGCTCCTGAATCTTGTGCATGCCCAGCACGCCGGTTTGGGGCGCATTGAGGATGGGCGTAGACAGCAAAGATCCAAAAATACCGCCATTAGAAATAGTAAAGGTACCGCCGGACATGTCCTGCAGTTCCAGCTTGCCGGCACGCGCTTTCTGACCGTAGGCCATGATCTGGTCTTCTATCTGAGCCAGGCTCAGCGCATCAGCATCGCGCACTACCGGCACAACCAAGCCCTTTTCCGTGGAGACGGCAACGCCGATGTCGTAAAACCCGTGATAAACAATATCGTTGCCGTCGATGCTGGCGTTGACCGACGGAAAGCGCTTTAGCGCCTCGGTTGCGGCGCGCACGAAGAAGGACATAAAGCCCAGCTTGGTTTCGTTGTGTGCCGCCTGAAATTCTTGCTGATACTTTTTGCGCAACGCCATGATGGGCCCCATATCCACCTCATTAAAGGTGGTGAGCATGGCCGCACTCTGCTGGGCTTCCACCAAGCGCTTAGCGATGCTGGCGCGTAGGCGCGTC
Source organism: Gammaproteobacteria bacterium UBA7376 (assembly GCA_002470275.1). GTDB lineage: Bacteria > Pseudomonadota > Gammaproteobacteria > Pseudomonadales > Azotimanducaceae > UBA4421. Next base: position 10,236 of record DKNY01000036.1, read on the forward strand.
ATGGGCACTCGCCGCTCAACTCGCTCGCCAGGTGCCAAATCAGCCGTCTCAGGCATCGGCGCCGCTGCCGGGGTCACTATCGTCGGTGCCACGGCCGCTGGCGCAGGGGCTGTGGGCTGCTCCGAGTTCTCCACCAGTGCCCGAGCCACATCTTCCTTAGTAATGCGTCCATCGCGACCGCTGCCGCTCACCCGAGAGATATTTAGATCAGACTCAGCGGCCATCTTGCGTGCTGCAGGACTGGCAAAGGCATCTTCCGGCGCCAGGTCCTCTCCAGCAGCCGCCTGCTCATCGGCCGCGGGTTCTGAGGTCGCCGCCACGGCTCCTGCTTCAAAGGTCGCAATGACTTCTTCAGACAGCACCGTCTCTCCCTCGGATTTGAGGATGGCGGTCAGCACACCATTCTCCGGCGCAAAGACCTCGATCACTACCTTATCGGTTTCGATGTCTACCAGCAGCTCGTCACGGCTTACCGCATCCCCCTGCTGATGGTGCCATTGGGCAATGCTGCCGTCGGCGATAGATTCGGGAAAGGTTGGCGCTTTAATTTCCATAATCAGCTTCCATCTTTTGGCTTGTCTTCAAAATCACCAACCAGGGCGCTTTGAACGAGTTTTTGTTGTTGCTCGATATGCACGCCTGCGTATCCCACTGCTGGCGCTGCAAAGGCTTCACGCCCGGCGTAATAGAGCGGCGGACGGCTTTCGATTTGATCCAAGACTCGATTCAGGCGATGCCGAATCGAGAACCAGGCCCCTTGATTCATGGGCTCTTCCTGACACCAAATCACCTGCTCCAGGTTGGGATAACGGGACAGCTCGCTGAGCAGGGCGTCGTCCGGGAACGGATAAATTTGCTCAAGCCGCAGGATCACAGCCTGATCAAGGTCCCCTTCCTCGCGCGCATCCCACAGGTCGTAATATACCTTGCCGCTGCACACGACCGCCCGCTTCACCGAAGCTTGGTCCAGGGCCTTTGATTCGCCGATGACAAGCTCAAAGGCACCTTGCCTCAATTCATCAATGGTTGAGACCGCCAGCTTGTGCCGGAGCAGGCTCTTGGGCGTCATCGCCACCAAGGGCTTGCGCGCTGGGCGAATCGCCTGCCGGCGAATCATGTGGAAAACCTGAGCTGGCGTCGACGGCACACAGACCTGCATATTTTGTTCAGCACACAGCTGTAGAAAGCGTTCCAGTCGAGCCGAGGAATGCTCGGGGCCAGCCCCTTCATAACCGTGAGGCAGAAGCATGGTTAGACCGCAAAGCCTGGCCCACTTGGTTTCTCCTGAGCTGATGAACTGATCAATAACCACCTGAGCGCCATTCGCAAAATCTCCAAACTGTGCCTCCCAAACGACCAGCGTATTGGGTGCCGTGGTGGCATAGCCATATTCAAAGGCCAGCACGGCCTCTTCGGAGAGCAGCGAGTCATAGAGGTCGAAGGTGATATCTTCCCGCAGCAAGTTCAGTGGAATGATGCGCTTGCCGTCCTTCTGATTGAACAGTGCGGCGTGGCGGTGAGAGAAGGTGCCCACGCCCACATCCTGGCCCGTCAGCCGCACCGGGTACCCCTCGTCGAGCAGCGTGGCATAGGCCATCACCTCGCCCATCCCCCAGTTCACGGGCATGGCGCCTGCGGCCATACGATGACGATCCTCCAGAATTTTGCTCACCTGACGATGGAGTACGAAGCCATCGGGCAGGTTCTCCATCTGGTGGGCAAGTTCCTGAATGCGATTAGCCGGGACCGTGGTGTCCGCTGGCACATCCCAAGTGGAATCCAGATAGGGTGTCCAGTCCACGAAGAGTTGGCTGTTGGGTTCCTGCACCAGGTCCAGGGCTACGCTGCCGCCGGCCTCTAAGGTTTCTCGGTAGGAGTCCGTCATTTGCTCTAAATCTTGGCCGCTCACCACGCCCTCTGCGACCATCTTGTCACCGTAGATCGCACACGCCGTTGGCTGGCTTCTGATCTGTTGATACATCAGCGGCTGGGTCTTCATCGGCTCTTCCGCCTCGTTATGGCCCCGGCGTCGATAGCAAATGAGATCAATCACCACGTCCTTGCGAAACTCCATTCGATAGTCCGCGGCCAGCTGGGTGGCAAAAATAACGGCCTCTGGATCGTCGCCATTGACATGCAGAATCGGCGCCTGAACCATCTTCGCCACCTCGGTGCAATACTCGGTGGATCGGGCGTCAATTTGCCGATGGGTCGTGAAGCCAATCTGATTGTTGATGATGATGTGAATGCTGCCACCGGTCTTGAAGCCCCGGGTTTGAGACATCTGAAAGGTCTCCATCACCACACCCTGGCCTGCGAAGGCGGCATCCCCATGAATGATAATGGGCACCACCCGGTCGCCAGAATAATCTCGCCGACGGTCTTGGCGCGCCCGCACGGAGCCCTCAGCCACCGGGGCAACAATTTCTAAATGGGATGGATTAAAGGCCAGCGCCAGGTGCATCTCGCCCCCGGGCGTCATAACGTTGGAGGAGAAGCCCTGGTGATACTTAACGTCACCCGAGCCATTGTCTGAATGCACCCGGCCATCAAATTCGTCGAATAGGTCCCCTGGGTTTTTGCCCAGGACATTCACCAGGACGTTCAACCGGCCTCGGTGAGCCATGGCGATGACGCCTTCCAGCACATCATGAGTCCCCAAGCGCTGGAGCAGTTCGTGCAGCATGGGGATCAGGCTTTCACCCCCCTCAAGCCCGAAACGCTTTGTGCCCGGATAGCGACGGTGCAGGTATTTTTCTAAGCCCTCAGCCGCGACCAAACGCTCGAGAATCCGGCGCTTTTGAGCGGCGTCAAAATTGGGCTTACCCCTGGCGCTTTCCAGCCGCTGCTGGACCCAGAGCTGCTCTCGGGTGTCGACGATGTGCATGTATTCAGCGCCGATGGATCCACAGTAGGTGCTTTCCAGAGCCTCAACTAAATCGCGCAGCTTGGCGTTGCCATCACCATAGTGGAAGGTGCCGGTCTGGTAGGTCTCGTCCAGGTTCGCCTGAGACAGCTGGTGGTAGTCCAAATTCAAGATCGGGGTGGGCGGTCTCTCCATCATCCCCAAGGGGTCGATATTGGCTTTCTTATGGCCCCTGTGCCGGTAGGCGGATACCAGGTCCTGAACCCGCATTTGCTGGGTTTGATGTGCGTTAGAAATTTGGGTGGAGACTTTTTCAGGGCGGGCCTTGAGACGGTTCCGACCGAGTCTTTCAAAGTGCTGGACCACCTCTGAGTGCGGCGTGTCTGGACCTAGGGTATCGTCCAACATTGGCAGCGTTTCGAAGTAGCTACGCCAGATCTCAGGTACCGCTGAGGGGTCCCGTAAATAGTCTTCGTACAGGCCCTCTATATAGGCCGCATTCTGACCCGCCAAATGCGAGCTGCGCAGCATTCGCTGCATGAATCCCTCTGTCAATCTATCCCCCTACGCCACGACTTAAAGCGTGATTAACGCAATCCGTTTATCCCTGCCCCGCGACGTAATACTAACCCATTGCCCTGAAGAATCCCCACTCCTCAGGGCAAGTTATCGAGAACCGCTAGGTCCCGTACTGCAACAACATGGTGCGGATTTTACCAATCGCGCGTGTTGGGTTTAGTCCCTTCGGGCAGACGCTGACGCAGTTCATGATTCCCCGGCAGCGGAAAACGCTGAAGGGGTCATCAAGATTTGCGAGTCTTTCCTCGGTGGCGGTATCGCGGGAATCCGCCAAGAATCGATAGGCCTGCAGAAGGCCGGCAGGGCCGATGAACTTATCGGGGTTCCACCAAAATGAAGGGCATGAGGTGGAACAGCACGCGCACAGAATACACTCATACAGGCCATCGAGCTTTTCCCGATCTTCCGGGGTCTGAAGTCGCTCTTGGGCCGGCGCCGCTTCTTTGTTGACCAAATACGGCTGCACCTTGGCGTACTGCTTATAGAACTGGCTCATGTCCACCACCAGGTCGCGCACCACGGGCAATCCGGGCAGCGGGCGCAGAACCAGCTTATTGCGCTTCACCACCTGGGAGACCGGGGTGATGCAGGCCAAACCATTCTTGCCGTTCATATTGATACCGTCTGAACCACAGACGCCTTCCCGGCAGCTGCGCCGGAAGCTTAGCGTTGGGTCCTGGTCCTTGATGAGCTGCATCACATCCAGGACCATCAGGTCCTTGCCCTCTGGCAGGTCTACAGAGACATCACGCATGACCGGCACTTCATCCACATCGGGGTTATAGCGATAAACACTTACTTGCATTGTTGTTGCCCTAAAAATTATTCATCTGTTGTTGGCTGCTTCAAGGTGACGCTAGTAGACGCGTTCCTTGGGTTCAAAAGCCTCCATGGTCGTGGGTGCAAAATTCACGTCACGCTTCCCGACGCGCTTGTCTTCTGGGAAGTACATGGAGTGGCATAGCCAGTTTTCATCATCCCGGGTTTGATAGTCATCGCGTGCGTGCGCGCCGCGACTCTCTCTCCGACCCTCTGCGGTCACCGCCGTGGCTTCCGCCACTTCCAGCAGGTTATCCAGCTCCAGGGCCTCCAGGCGCGCGGTATTGAAGGCCGCTGACTTATCCGGCATGCCCGCTTGGCCAATACGCTCCCGAAGCTCCACCAGCTTATCCATACCCTCAAGCATGTTCTTTTCGGTTCGGAACACGCCGAAGCTATTCTGCATCGTGGTTTGTAGCTCTTTTTTCAGGTCGTAAATGGACTCGCCTTCCGCTGATTCGTTCCAGCGATTCAGGCGCGCCATAGAGGCTTCGATATCTGACTCGCTGGCCTCGCGATAGCTCACGCCCTGTCGCATGACCTGTTCGATATGCATCCCCGCTGCGCGACCAAAGACCACCAGGTCGAGAAGCGAGTTTCCACCGAGGCGGTTGGCACCGTGCACTGACACACAGGCCGCTTCGCCCGCAGCATAGAGCCCTTCTACCGGCACATCTTGACCTAAATTGTCCTGGGTCAGAGCCTGGCCACTCACCTGGGTTGGAATACCGCCCATCATGTAGTGGCAGGTCGGGACCACGGGAATCGGTTCCTTGACCGGATCTACATGAGCAAATGTCCTGGACAGCTCCAGAATCCCGGGCAGACGACTGTTTAAAACATCTTCCCCAAGGTGATCCAGCTTGAGCTTTACATGATCGCCCTCGGGTCCGCAGCCTCGGCCTTCGATGATTTCAATCACCATGGAGCGTGCCACCACGTCACGACCGGCAAGGTCCTTGGCGTTGGGCGCGTATCTTTCCATGAAGCGCTCGCCGTCCTTGTTGATCAGATAGCCGCCTTCACCACGACAGCCTTCGGTCACCAGGGTTCCCGCACCGGCGATGCCCGTTGGATGGAACTGCCACATTTCGATGTCCTGAACAGGGACGCCCGCCCGCAGCGCCATTCCGATGCCATCACCCGTGCACATCAGGGCGTTGGTCGTTGACGCGTAAATTCTGCCCGCACCACCCGTAGCGACAACGGTGGCCCGAGAACTCACGTGAACCACTTCACCGGTTTCGATACACAGGGCGATGACGCCAACCACAACGCCGTCTTGGTTCTTGACCATATCGATAGCAAACCACTCGTTTAAGAAGGTGGTGTCTGCCTTCACGTTGGCCTGATAGAGGGTATGCAGCAGCGCATGGCCGGTTCGGTCTGCGGCAGCACAGGTGCGCGCAGCTTGTCCGCCCTTACCGAACTCCTTGGACTGGCCGCCAAAGGGACGCTGGTAAATCCTGCCCGCATCCGTGCGGGAGAAAGGCAGCCCCATGTGTTCCAGTTCAAAGACCGCCTGGGGGCCCTCAGAGCACATATATTCGATGGCATCCTGATCGCCAATGTAGTCCGACCCCTTGACGGTGTCGTACATATGCCAGCGCCAATCGTCATTAGGGTCGTCGCTGGCGATGGCGCAGGTGATACCACCCTGAGCCGAGACGGTATGCGACCGAGTTGGGAACACTTTGGAAATAACTGCGGTCTTCAGACCTGACTGAGCCAACTGCAGCGCGGCCCGAAGACCGGACCCGCCACCACCGACGATGACTCCGTCGAATTCCATTTTGCGAATTTGAGACATGAAAAGTACCTGTTAACTAATTCTAAAACTGCCAGACCAGGCTGAGCGCCCAAGTCAGATATACGAACAATGCCAGCAGGCAAAGAGCCTGATAGCCAAACCGAATGGCCGTAGCGTGCGCGCCTACGTGGGCTGGACGAAGATAGTCAGTGCCGATCGTCCACATACCGATCCAGGCATGAGCCACCGTCGCCAGAACCGCCAAAGTACCGCCGATCTGCATGACCGGGCTGGTGAAGAAAGTGACCAGAACATCGTGGTCCAAGCTTGGGGCCAAGAGAAAAAACTGCATGACCCATATGGAGTAAATCGCCAGGATGGCAGCGCTTGCTCGCTGCAGGACAAAGTCGGACAGGCCGCTTCGAGAGAGCGACATCACTTGCATTACCATAACGTTACTCCAATCGCCGCCGTCGTCACTAAGGTGAGGATGATCACCACAATTGAACCTCGGTGCGCCGCAGCGACGGAATCGCCCAGGTGAAAGTCCATCAGCATGTGCTTCAGACCCGCGAAAATGTGGAAGGTAAGCGCGAATATCAGACCCAGCAGGATGAGTTTGGGCAATGGCTGAGCCACTAGGACCGCTGCTTGCTGGAACCCATCAGGGGATCCCATGGCCAAATCCAGGGCATACAGGCCGAAGCCCAAACCGACGAATAAGATGACGCCGGTGATGCGGTGCGTGATGGACAAGATCGCCGCCAGGGGGAAACTGAAAACCAACAGGTTAAGATTGACAGGACGGTCTGTCTTCATGGTGCTTTTACTCTTTTTGACTAGGACCCGACTTTGGAATTCGGACCGGATTCACATCTTCTGTGTGGCAACATTTTAGTCGGCTGGTGTCTCAAATCCAAGCTGAACCGTTTTATCTGACGCCCATTTGGCCCCACAGTGGCCATCAAGCTTAACATTCCCTTGGACAGTCTCTTCGACAAAGCCCATCGCCAGTTGACCCACTATACCTAAAGCTCGACATGGATCGCACAACTTCCTGGAGAAATATGCCCCCAGGGCTCGACGGCGCGTGCAAAACGCCCACAAAAAAAGCAGCGCGTCCTGGAAGTCAAACTGGAAATACCGCGCTGTTTCGACAATCATAAGGATTGTGCGCTAAGCGGAGTAATGACGCGTTGCGCGAGCAGTAACGGCGACAAGTCATGGGGGGTGCCCTTGGGCATCGGGCTCGTCACCGTAGAAAAAAAACGAGCCATGGGTGGGAAGGACAATGACACAAGAGATCCGTAAACGCGCAACCCTTACGATAGAGGGTGAAGATGCAATCGACCTGCCCGTGTATTCAAGCAACCTGGGACCGGACGTCATCGATGTCGGCAAGCTAACCTCCCAGGGCTATTTCACCTACGACCCAGGTTTTGTCTCCACGGCGGCATGTGACTCAGCCATCACCTATATTGATGGGGATGCGGGCACCCTGCTCCACCGGGGTTACCCCATTGAGCAACTGGCCGAGCAGTCTGACTATCTGGAGCTTTGCAATCTGCTGCTCAATGGAGAGCTACCCGTCCCAGAGGATCAGCAGGCCTTCGTGCATACCATCAAGCGTCACACTATGGTCAATGAGCAAATCCGCAACTTTTTCAGCGGCTTTCGGGCCGATGCTCACCCTATGGCGATTATGTGCAGCGCGGTAGGCGCTCTATCCTCCTTTTACCACGACTCCCTAGACATCGATAACCCAGAACATAGAAAAATCACTGCCCACCGACTGATCGCCAAAATGCCCACCCTAGCCGCCATGAGCTACAAACACTCCCAGGGTCAGCCCTTTATCTACCCGCGCAATGAGCTGGGGTATGCGGAAAACTTCCTGCACATGATGTTTGCCACACCCTGTGAGGACTACCATGTCAGCCCGACCCTGGCACGCGCCATGGATCGCATCTTCTTGCTGCACGCCGACCATGAGCAAAATGCCTCTACATCGACAGTGCGGTTAGCAGGCTCCACGGGCGCCAACCCGTTTGCCAGCATTGCCGCTGGGATCGCCGCGCTCTGGGGCCCCTCTCATGGAGGCGCGAACGAGGCCGTCCTGGATATGCTCGACGAGATTGGCAGTGTCGACAACATTCCGGAGTTCATCGCTCGGGCCAAGGATAAGAATGATCCGTTTCGCATCATGGGCTTCGGTCACCGCGTCTACAAAAACTACGACCCCAGGGCGAAGGTGATGGAGCAGACGTGTGCGGAGGTGCTTGAAGAACTTGGCATTAATGACGACCCAGCACTGGCCATCGCGAAAGAGCTGGAGCGCATCGCTCGCGAAGACGAATACTTCATCGAAAAACGCCTGTACCCCAACGTGGACTTTTATTCGGGCATCATCCTCAAAGCTATTGGGATTCCGGTAGAGATGTTTACCGTGATCTTCGCCACTGGCCGCACCCCAGGCTGGATCGCACACTGGTGCGAGATGATTGCCGACGGCTACAAGATCGGTCGGCCTCGCCAGCTCTATACCGGCGCACCGAAGCGCGACTACGTCCCTCTCGCGGAGCGTTAGTCCAGACTCACCAGCGACCCATTAGCCGGGGCGGCGCGTCAAGCGCCGCAGCAGGCTGGAGGTATCCCAGCGTCCGCCCTGCATGGCCTGCACATCCCCATAAAACTGATCTACCAGCGCCGTGAGGGGTAGCTTGGCGTCAATCTGGCGAGCAGTGCGCAGGGCAATATCTAGGTCCTTGCGCATCCAGTCCACGGCAAAGCCGAATTCATAATCATCCTTAGCCATGGTGTTGGCACGGTTGTTCATCTGCCAGCTCTGAGCCGCGCCCTGTGAAATAACGTCGACTACGGCGTCCACATCAAGACCTGCCTGCTGAGCAAAGTGCACCCCTTCAGCAAGACCCTGCAGAATCCCCGCGATACAAATTTGATTCACGACCTTGGCCAATTGCCCACTGCCTACACCGCCCATCAGCGCATGCTTTTTCGCATAGCACTCCAGCGCCGGGATTCCCCGCTGGTAGTCGCTCTCACTACCCCCAATCATGATCGTTAGCGCCCCATTCTCGGCGCCGGCTTGGCCACCCGAAACCGGGGCGTCCAAGAAGCCCACGCCGGCCTCGGCGCAGGCCTGTGCAAGCTCCATCGCCAGCGCCGGGGAGGCCGTCGTATGGTCTACCAACAATGCACCCGAGACCATCGACGCAAGCGCCCCCTCAGGACCGAGGGTGACGGAACGAACGTCCTCATCGTTGCCTACGCAGAGGAAAACCATATCCGCATCCGCTGCGGCAGCACCGGGCGAGGAAGCCGACGAGACCGACGCCGGGGCATCCCCATGGTCCTTGACCCAGGCCTCTGCCTTCGCCGACGTTCGGTTATAGACACAAACGGCGCTGGCCTGACGGGCCAGGTACCCAGCCATGGGATAGCCCATAACACCAAGACCAATAAAGGCGACCTTTCCCATTTGCTTTGTCATCCCTATTTTCCTCACGTTTTTTCTGCTGTAAAAAGAGTCTGGCGGCGTCACTGACACAGCCACTGCAGCATACACTGAAATTTGAGCCAGCCGGATTCATGCATAATAGAAAAGCCCCAGCAGAAACAAAGCCAGACCCATCCGCCCCTGGGCTCAGAGACCTTCCCGCTATCGAGCGCGTCCTCAAGGACCCCGCCTTGGAGCCGACAGTCCATGAATTCGGCGAACATTCCGTAAAGCACGCGCTCCGAGGGCTGCAAGCTCAAATGCGCGACCGGCGCGAAGTCCCCACTTGGGCAACAGAGCCTAGCGGTTATATTCTGCCGATTAGGGAGCGGCTGGCCAAGATCGCCTACACCCCAATCTTCAATCTGACGGGTACGATCGTTCATACAAACCTCGGCCGCGCGCTCCTAAGCCAGGAAGTTTGGCGGCAGGTGGAGCCGCTGGTCACCCGACCCATGAACCTGGAGTACGACCTGCGGCTGGGCCGACGCGGTGACCGGGACGCCGTTGTGGAGGAGCGCCTTTGTCGACTTACGGGGTGCGAGGCAGCCACCATCGTCAACAACAACGCGGCCGCACTGATGCTGGTGTTGAATACCTTTGCCCTGGGACGATCCGTGCCGGTCTCTCGAGGTGAACTGGTTGAGATCGGCGGCAGTTTTCGCCTGCCAGAGCTCATGCAGCGAGCGGGCTGTCGACTGCTGGAGGTGGGCACTACCAACCGCACGCGCATCGACGATTTTGCTGACGTGGCGGGAGAAGCCGCCATGCTGCTCAAAATTCACCCCAGTAACTTTTATATCGAGGGGTTCACGGAAGCGGTAGACGCTGGTGCCTTGGCCGCCCTTGCCAAAGAGCACGACATTCCCAGCTGCGTGGATTTGGGGAGCGGCAGCCTGATCCCCCTTGAGCAGTGGGGGTTACCGGGCGAACCCACTCCCCAAGCCGCCCTTCATCAGGGTGTGGACCTGGTCACCTACAGCGGCGACAAGCTCTTGGGGGGCGTTCAATCCGGCATCATTGCGGGCCGTCGGGACCTGATCGAACAGATTCGCAAAAACCCCATGAAGCGCGCCCTGCGTGCGGACAAGATCACGCTCGCCGTATTGGAAGCCACCCTAAAGCTCTATGACAACCCTCAGACCCTGGCGGAAAACCTGCCCCTGCTGCGGACCCTGCTCCTGGAGCCAGACACGCTCCATGACCGTGCCGGCACCCTAGGCCCGCGGCTGCCACCGAGCCTCCAGTGGGAGATCGTGCCCAGCACGGTCCAAATTGGCAGCGGCGCACTCCCGGATAAAACCATCCCTAGCGTGGCCCTCGCGCTGACGCACCCCACCCACGGCGCCGAGGCCCTGGCCAATGCCCTGCGCGATCTGCCCACTCCGGTGATCGGACGCATTCATGATGAGGTGCTGTTGCTGGATATGCGGGGCGCCGAGCCCCTGGAGGAACTGGGGGAAATGCTGGCGTCGCTGCCGCTGTGATCGTTACCCTCGCCGGTCATGTGGATCACGGCAAAACCACCTTAGTGCGCCAGCTCACCGGCATCGATACAGACACGCTCCAGCAAGAACAGGAACGCGGACTCACCATCGATCTCGGCTTCGCCTATACCGACCAGGGCCGCCTGGGCTTCGTCGACGTCCCGGGACACCATCGGTTCATCCACAACATGGTGGCTGGGGTCGCCGAACACCAGCATGCGCTTATGGTCATCGCGGCAGACGATGGCCCCATGCCCCAGAGTCGTGAGCACCTTGAAATCCTTCGACTGCTGGGCCTAGAGCGCGGATGCCTTGCGCTGACGAAGACGGATCGGGTCAACTCGGAACGCGTCTCTGCATGCGAGGCTCAAATCAGAGCGTTAGTCCGGGGAAGCTTCCTGGCCGAAGCGCCCATCTTCCAGACCTCCAGCGAGGTGCCTGCCAGTATTCAGCCACTGAGAGAGTACCTGCTGCAGCAAGCCCAAGCGCACCAAACACCCTGCGAGGACAAACCCTTTCGACTGGCCATTGATAGAGCCTTTACGGTCCGCGGCGCGGGGCTGGTGGTCACCGGTACTGTCTACAGCGGTCGTGTCACCCTGGACCAAGGCCTGCTGCACCTGCCTACGGGTAAGCGTGCCAGGGTGCGCGGCGTTCGCACCCAGGACCAGGAAACGCAAACTGCCCGCACCGGGGACCGATGCGCCCTGAATCTGGGCGGGCTTGATCTGGATGAGGTGCGACGCGGGCACTGGCTCAGTGAGACCCATGCCCCTGCCTATCGCACGGTTAGTCTCAGCCTCACGCAAAGCCGAGATTTTCCGAGACGCATCAAGCACTGGATGCCTGTGCACGTTTATCACGGGACGGCCCACACCACGGCTCGACTGTCGCTGCTGGAGGACGATCACCAGACACCGGATGGCCCCCGCCCGGTAGACCTAGTCTGCGATACGCCCCTGCACTGTCACCGAGGCGATCGTCTTGTGCTGCGCGACCAAGGCTTGGACCTCACCCTCGGCGGCGGCGCCGTGATCTACGCGGATACGCCTGCCCTCAGGCGTCGGCGGACGCCCGAGCGACTGAGCACCATCAGGGCGAACGTCTCCACTGGCCCAGAAGCCGCGCTCGCGGCGCTTCTTGAGGCAGGGCCAACAGATACGGAAGCCTTTCAACAGCTCTGGAACCTGTCTTCTGAGACCTTCACGGCCCTGACTGACGGCCATGATTTGCGCTGGCTAGACAAGCACGCGGTCACCGAAACCTGGTGGCGAGCGCAGGAACGCTGGGCCCGGGACCAAGTGGAAGCGCAGACCACCCGGGAAAACAAGGGCGTCAGAGAAAATGTCCTCCGCGACATTCCCCAGGCCTTTAGGCAACCGCTGCTCAACAGCCTGGTGCAGCAGGGCATTCTGGCGCATCGTGGCGGCCTTTATCGGCCCGCCGACACTGAGCTTACCCTCCCCCCGAGCCTTGCCGGACTCTGGCAGCAAATCGAACCCGCGCTGCAACAAAAACAAGCTCCCAGCTCGGGTGACCTGGCCAAGCAGCTCAACCAGCCCCAGACGGCGCTGGATAAACAACTGGGAGAACTCGTCAAGCATGGACTATTGATCAAGGTAGCCAGCCATCGCTTTTATACGCCCACCACCCTGGCCGGGGTGGCCCAGGACGTCACCCAACTGATTGAAGAACACGGCGCCCTCAGCGTCCGCGCCTTTCGGGACGCCACGGGCATTGGCCGTAATATCGCTATTGAGGTTCTAGAGTACTTTGACAGCCGGGGGTTCACCCAGCGCAGGGGCAATGAGCGCGTGATCCTAAGGCCCTATGAGGCGACTCTAAAAGCCTAGATCCATCCGTTAGCATTCGACTCTCTCTGTCCCATCCTCTCCTACAGCACCTCTTTACAGCACCTCGTTACAACAGCCAGGCCAAAAACACCCGCAGCGTGTGGTCCGCCGCGGCATCGGAAAGGCCATAACGATAGCCCGCCTCGTAGGACAGACCCGGGGCTATCTTGCCAGCAAAAATGGGGCCAAGGGTATGGGCCTGCTCGTCAAAGCTGGACCCACTGCCGAACCCAAAGTTGCTGAAGCTTTCGAGGCCTGCCCGGTGATCAGGATGAAAGCGATAGCTGGCCTGAAGCCGGGTATCCACGCCAAGCCCGCCCGCGCTGTCTTCTCCCACTTGGTAAGCCAAAATTTGGTTAATCCGAAAGTCCCACTGATCCACAGGTAGGCCGGCAATCAGGCGAATATGGAAGTTATCTGGCTTCTTATCCCCGTCCTTATAGGTATAGCGCAATCGGAACCCAGTGTAGTAACCGTCAGTGGCCACCTGAGCAAGCTCGTAGCGGGCATCCAGGATAAAGGCATCTAACTCTTGGTTATCGCCGCCTCGATTGTCCCCCTGAATATAGAAACCCAGAGCAACATCATCGCTTATGCCATAGTCCAGCATCAGGCGGTTGCGAAAGCGGCCGTCGAGACCCGCACTCTGATCATCGTCACTGACCGAAAAGCGCAATTGGGTGGCGAAGTCACCCTGGTTTACTGTGGCATTGCCAATGCCTCCCATGCCTGCTTGAACGCCCGTGGAAGCGAGCAGCAAACAAAGGAGGCCAACGGCGCTCCAGCGCCATGCCACGCCGTGAATCCCCTCGTCGGCTCCAATCCTGATCCCCTGCATATTGATGTCGTCCTCTAAATTCGACCGTCGATCATAGATGTTGCCAACAGGAACAAAATCACTCCCACCGCCTATTGCCCTACTTTGTGAAGTCCATACGTTTTTGAGGGTTATGCCACAGGACTGGCCCCGTAATCTCACCTGCCCGAAAGAGACAAGCCCGCTGGAGAAAATTTATGCAGCCGAGAATCAGCATGGTGACCCTAGGCGTCCACGACCTAGAGCGGTCGATCCGTTTCTACCGCGATGGCCTAGGCTTCCCCCTAGCGGAAAGCCCGGAAGGCATCGCCTTCTTTGAGCTAAACGGCACCTGGCTCAGCCTCTACGCAAGGGACTTACTCGCAGAGGATGCCACCGTCTCGTCCGAAGGCAGCGGATTTCAGGGCTTTGCCTTGGCTCATAACGTCAGATCCGAGGCGGCGGTGGATGCGGTGCTCGCCTTAGCGGCCACCGCCGGGGCCACCATCATCAAACCCGCCCAGAAGGTTTTCTGGGGCGGATACTCCGGTTACTTCCAAGACCCGGATACCTTTCTGTGGGAGGTGGCCCACAACCCCTTTATCTGGATTGGTCCCACGGATTCCGACACAACCGAGGCGCCAGCCAGCTAGGCAGAACCCCTGGCCTTTGCGTAGAATCGGCGACGGAAGAGCATCGCTCCCGGTGGGGTGCGCGGCCTTCAAAGCCGTTGAGGCGCGATAACGTGCCTGGTGGGTTCGACTCCTACCTCTTCCGCCANNGATGGGGTCGAGGCATTTCTTTATGTCTGACAGAGAAATTTCAGACACTGCTTTAGTTCCAAAATATGGAAAAGCGTATTGAGTTAGAGTGTTTATGTTCTGATTAGCATGCTTCTCACTGCGCCACTGAGCCTTTTTTCGGCCGTGCCACTCCCGGGCACAACGTTCAAAAGTCATCCCTCTTTGCAGCTCAGCTTGCTCAGCAGCATCGGCCTCGTTCTGGAGAGCCTTGGCAAGCCGTCTCTTCTCATCAACTGGATTAATACCGTTAACAACCAGCCTTTTCTTGTCCAGAAGAGACTTACGAGCGTTAGACAATGAGTTGGTTTTCTTGTCATAACGACCAAGCCCAATAGAAGTTCTCTTGCCATTAAGCTGATACCGATAGATCCAACTCTTGTTCCCGGAGGCGTCAACATGCAGGTAGAGGCCATCTCCATCGGCGTATCTCCCGGCCTTTGATATAGCCTCAACTTCTAAGACTGTTAATTTGGGCATGCAGCACCCCTGAATTTCTTGTACCGCATATTGTACCACTTTGGAGCGAGCATGTTAGAGTCGCGAATGGACTTAAGGAGACTTATCTCTTAATTTAATATTTATTTTCAATAGGTTAAGGTATTGAAATATTCTTTCAAAGACACACGGAGACTTTAGTTAGTCGGATACTTCTTCCGCCAATATTCAAATAAAATCAATAGCTTACGGGATATTATTGATTTTACCCCCTATAAAACCCCCTAAAAACTTTTGCCTGTGTCGGCAGTTAGTTTGTTTTCCCCAACAAGCCTAGTCTAAAACACCAGATCACCGACCCCACCCTGGGGGCACCCCCACTTGTCAGCTTGGGACTCCTAGTGATGGTGTTTATTACTAATCTGAACGGGCGATTTACTCGTTCGCCAGGCACATCAAGCTCTTTTCATCGAAAAGTGATGGCCATACAGTTACCCGTGCATCTGGAGTGGGACTGTGTCCCCGCCAACCTACTCTTCCAGGCAAGGTGGTTTCGGTATGTGGCCCTCACGGCAACCAAATGGAAAAACCTAGATGCTCCTTCTAATTCAGGAGCCAAAAAATGAAAAAACCTCTCTATCGGTTCAGCCTTCGTGACGAACAGCGGATGAATCATTCGTTTCAGATCTATTCAAACACTGAACTCAGATCGGCCTCTGGTCGTCTCGGCGGAGGATCGTCCTCTGATGATTACCAAAGCGTTGCAAACCACTTAGCGAGAGTTTGCAAAGCGCAGCATCTTTGGGATATGCAAAAACCAGGTCTGAACGATTTGGTGGCTGACGTAAGGCGCAGGAAAATCGCTCTTGGGTTTCTGCCCAAACCCGGTTTTTCGATGGAGACAATCCGTGGCTAAAGGAACTTTTCGCATGGCGATGGAGGACGTTCCAATTTTTACCGGAAGATTTACCGTGTCCACGAAAAAAGCCGATACAAGGCAATCGATAGACGAGGGTCTATCGAAGGATCACGAAAGCCATCGCGGCGCAAAGAATCAGAGTGCTGATAGGGACTGAGAATGAAAGTCAGTAACTTCATGAGTAACTCTATTCATTACTATGAACACGAAAGGAGACTAATATGA
>DKNY01000022.1:0-9630 GCA_002470275.1 Gammaproteobacteria bacterium UBA7376
GCACGGGACCCCTCGATGGAGGAGTTGAGCGAAGGGATAACTTTAAGAAGGTGCTGCGAGAGTTTGGGTTGATCCCCTAATTGTTACCGCACGCCGGGGTCGTCCGCAGAGGGCGCCTGGGGTGGGGAAGCTTCGGACTAACAGGCAGTGAGAGCTGTCTGGGGATGCAAAAAAAGGCCCGTCACCGGAAGGTGACGGGCTTTTTTCGCTTAGGGCTTAATGACTAGCTTATCGTCGATGCCCGTATAGGGCTGACCCTCGTACTTACGTACTTCGTGTCGTCCAACGACCATGTGATGCACCTCATCGGGTCCATCAGCGAGTCTCAGCGTGCGCTGACTGGTGTACATGCGTGGTAGTGGGCTCCACTGAGACACACCGGTGGCACCGTGGATTTGGATGGCCTGATCGATAATGTTGCACACCTTCTCCGGCACCATGGCCTTGATGGCGCTGACGTAGATTCGGGCTTCCTTATTCCCCAGGGTGTCCATGGCCTTGGCGGCCTGGAGGACCATCAAACGGCAGGCATCGATTTCGATTCTGGCACGCGAGACCAGCTCGATGTTTTTGCCAAGTCGAATTAATGGCTTACCAAAGGCTTGTCGCGTCGTGGACCGTCTGATCATCAATTCGAGTGCTCGCTCAGCAACGCCGATAGAACGCATGCAGTGATGAATCCTTCCAGGGCCCAAACGGACCTGTGAAATCTCAAATCCGCGACCCTCGCCCAGCAGCATATTTTCCTTCGGCACGCGTACGTTATCGAAATGGATATGCATATGCCCATGGGGTGCGTCGTCATGACCAAAAACTTCCATCCCCTCAAGGACGTTGACGCCCTTGGCATCAATGGGGACTAAAATTTGTGATTGCTGCTTGTGAGCCGGCGCGTCTGGGCTGGTCTTGACCATGGTGATCATGACCTTGCAGCGCGGGTCACCCGCACCAGAGATGTAGTACTTTTCACCGTTGATAACCCACTCGTCCCCATCGAGGACTGCCTGGGTGCAAATATTCTTTGCATCTGATGACGGTACGGCAGGCTCGGTCATGGCGAACGCTGATCGGATTTCGCCATTAAGGAGTGGCTTCAGCCATTTCTCTTTCTGCTCTGGCGTGCCCACCCGCTCAAGAACCTCCATGTTGCCGGTATCGGGGGCGCTGCAGTTGAGGGTCTCAGAGGCCAGCGGACTTTTGCCGAGTTCGTTCGCGATGAAGGCATAGTCGAGGTTGCTCAAGCCTTCGCCTGTTTCTGAATCCGGCAGGAAGAAGTTCCAGAGCCCGGAGTCCTTTGCTTTCTGCTTGACGGTCTCCAAGAGCTCAAGCTGGCCATCGCCGTAGCCCCAATGCTCTTTTCGACCCTCGCCCAGTCGAAAGTACTCTTCTGTAATTGGATCAACATTTTCTTTGATGTGCATCTTGACCGCGTCGAGAAGGGGCTGTGCCTCCTCGGACATGGTCAGATCAAAAAGATCCGGGTTATCAAGTACAGCCTCGGTCATACGTCGTCCCCTGTTATTAAGCTAGGAGTCGATATTAACGGAACTTTGGCCTTCATGGCAGGGCGATAAGCTGGACATCAATCCAGCTCAATCATGCTTAGAGGCAAGCGCTGATGAAAAGCCGTCTGAGTATCCCAGTTCGGGCACCTCGGGTTTGTCGCCCAGCATGTCCTCCAACATCACATAGAGGCAGGGGACTAAGATGAGCGTGATAAAGGTGGCGAAGAGCACGCCGAAGGCCAGTGAAACCGCCATGGGGATGAACGGAGCCGTGGCCGGTGTCTTGTTGTACATCAGGGGAACCAGCCCAATGAAGGTGGTGACTGACGTCAAGGTGATGGGTCGAAATCGGGTTCTGGCCGCCTCAATAATGGCCTGCTGCATCTCCGTGCCTTGGCGTCGAAGCCGGTTGGCGAAGTCCACCAAGACGAGAGAGGCGTTCACGACGATCCCGCCTAAGGCAACGATGCCCAAGGCAGAAAAAAACACCAGCTGTTGGCCCAACAGATAATGCCCGGAGACGGCACCTACCGCACCGAAAGGAATGGCGCTCATGATGACCAAGGGTTGGAAATAGCTCTTCAGCGGAATGGCGAGCAGACCGTAAATGACGAAAAGTGAGATGAGAAAGCCTAACAGCAGACCGCCGAGGGACCCGGCTCTCTCCTCCTGTTCTCCGCCGATATCGAATGCAATATCCGGGTAGCTCACCTTTAGTCTTGGGATCACGGTGCTGATGATGGTGGCGTTGATCTCTTCCGGCGTGACTCGATCACGGTCCACGTCCGCCGAGACATCGACCACTCTCTGCCCATCCTTGCGTCGAATTTGAGAGTAGCCCCTTTCGATTTCAAAGCGTGCAACGGAGTAGAAGGGGACCTTGGTGCCGTTGGGCGTATGGATGTACATGTCCTCGAGGTTGCCGATGGAACGTCGCTCCCGTTCAGGGAATCTCACCATGACGCGAATGTCCTCTTGGCCCCGCTGCACGCGCTGTACCTCTACGCCGTAAAAGGCTGCACGTACCTGGCTGGCTAGGTCGTTCAACGTGAGGCCCAGGTTGCGGGCTTCGGGCAGGAGGGCCAACTGAATTTCCTGCTTGCCAGATCGAAATGAGTCTGAAATATCAAGGACACCCGGGAAGCGTGATAGCTGTGCCTTCAGATCCTCGGCGGCTTGTCGCAGACGCTCCACATCGCTCCCTCGCAGTTCGTAGGCGATGGCCTTACCCATGCTGTATTTCTCTGCATCGAAGCTCAGAGAAACAGCGTCCGGGATGCTGCCGACGTATTCGCGCCATCGGTTGGCAATCACCTTGGCGCTAATATTTTTGCGCTCTTTCAGAACCTGTAGATCAATAACAACTTCGGCTAGGTTGCTGCGACCCGGGCCCTGGGGCGGCGCGGGGCCATCACGGTCCACGGTTTGGCCCACGCTCACCAAGACATTCTGGATGAGTGGACGCGCTAACCCCAGCTCGGCCGTTAAATCCTTATTCATGGCTTCTGCCGCGTCCGCAATCCGGATCGCCGCCTCTTCCGTCGAGCTGGCAGCAAAGCCCTCAGGCATTTCTAGGGCGGCATAGACGCGATTGCCTTCAACGGGTGGGAAGAATCCGAACATCACGCGACCGCTGAAAAGGAGGGCGAAGGCCATGAGCAAAATACCCAAGCATACGGCCGCCGTCGCGTATCGCCAGGCTATGGCGCGTTGGATGAAGGGCACGTAGCGATGTTCCGCAAAGTGCGAGAACCGCAGAGAGAGCCGGCTCTGAAAGTCGTGCCAACGCCGCCCCGGCCCCTTTGGGGGGACGGTTCTTTGCCGATGGGCCAAGTGGGTGGGCAAAATAAGCTGAGATTCGACGATGCTGCAGGTTAGGGCGAAAATCACGATCCAGCCAATGACAGAGAAAAAATCCGCCATTTGGCTTTGAACAACAACCATGGGGAGGAAGGCGGCGATGGTGGTTAATACGCCAAAGATGACGGGGATACTCACCTCGTTTGTGCCGTCTATGGCCGCCGCCATGGGGCGCTTGCCCATTTCCTCGTGCGCATAGATGCGTTCTGCGACCACGATAGCGTCGTCCACCACGATCCCCAGAACGAGAATGAAGCCCATAATCGTGAGGGTTGAGATGGTCATATCTGTAAAGGGGACGATGGCCATGGTGCCCATGAGCGCCACGGGAATACCGACGGCCACCCAGAGCGCCAGCCGGACCTGAAGAAATAGAGCGAGGATGCCAAGCACTAGGATCAAGCCGCCACCCGCACTGACGAGCAAAACGGACATACGTTCTTTGAGTTCTAGAGAGGTGTCGATCCAAAGTTCTGTTTTAACGCCTGGGGGAAGGGTGGACGAAAACGCTTCAACGATCTTAGCGGCGTCTTCGGCAATCCGCATAAGGTCTTCGTCGCCAACCTGACTCACGCTGACCATGACCGCGGATTGGCCGTTAAAGTTGGCCGCTAAATTTCCCTCTTCGAAAGCATCACGGATGACGGCAACTTCGCCCAACGTGATCCGCGTGCCGTCTTGGCGCGTCAGCACCACAATATTCTCGAAGTCCTCGCCCGAGTAGGCCTGACCGATGGTGCGAATCAGAATCTCTCCGCCGTCGCTGCGGATGGTGCCACCGGGCATATCAAAGGAAGAAACCCGAACCGCTTGGGCCACGGTCGCCAGGTCGATACCGTACTGGCGGAGGGTCTGTTCCGACACCTCAATGGAGATCTCAAAGGGCCTGGCATAGGCAACGCCCACCTGAGAGATGCCTTCTGCTCTGGCAATCGTATCGCGTAGGCGCTGGCCGGTATCCTTTAGCGTCAGGTCATCTACTTCGCCATAAAGGGCCACCTGCACGACCCGTCGACTGGGCATGATCTTGGAGATCACGGGCTTTTCAGTCTCCGCAGGGAAGCTATTGATGCTGTCCACGCGACTTTTTATTTCGTTGAGGGTGAGCGTCTCATCAGCAGACTGGGTGAGTTCGATGAGGGTATGGCACGCCCCCTCAACGGCGGCAATCTGAATACGTTCGATACCCTCGACGCCCTCTACGGCTTCCTCGATACGGATGCAGACGCCGGATTCCACCTCGATGGGCGCTGCGCCCAGGTAGGGTACAACGACGCTTACTACCTTAGGGTCAAAGTCCGGGAATTCCTGCTGAGAGGTGGTCGAGACGCCGACAATCCCACCCACCAGCAACAAGACCATTAACAGGTTGGCGGCAACAGAATTTGTCGCAAACCAACGGATGGCGGTCGACAAGGTGCTAGGCCCCCGCCTGTTCGTCGTTGATGGCGTTGACCGTCATCCCCTCAATCGCCGTCTGCAGCACGGAAACGCACACTCGGTCTCCCGTATTGATGCCAGCGTCGATCAAGACCTGATCCTGGTAAAGCCTGAGGAGGTTCACGTCTTTAAACCGGAGCTTGTCTTCCCCGTCCACAACCAGAACCTGGTTGTCATTGCGAAGGGCTGAGCGGGGTAGGATCACAATATTTTCAGCGGCCAGTCCAGCGATCTCCGCATTTACGAAGAGCCCGACAGAAAGAGGGCTGGCGGCAGCTTGATTATCGATCCGGGCAACCAGCTGAACCATGCGGCTTGCGCTGTCGATCTCCGCCTCGGTCCTCACAATTTTTCCGCGCCAGCTTAGAGCACGGCCAGCATATTCTGCCGTCAGCAGAACATCGGGTTGTTCCTGTGGGTCAAGGGTGCCAGTGCGGGCGGAGGGTAAATTCAGGAAAGCCAGCTGGCGGTCAGCGATAGGCAGCCTCACTTCTACCATGTCGGTGGCGTAGAGTGTCGCGATGGGTTGTCCTCGGGAGACAAACTGCCCGATGTCGACATTTTCCGATCGCACCAGTCCTGTGAAGGGGGCCTTTAAAATAGTGCGCCTGACGTTCTCTTCGGCTTGCTCGTGATTCACCCTGGCGTCGTCATAGGCAGCCTGGCTTACACGGTAGACCCGAAGCGAATTTTCTAGTGCGGACTGGGAGGTCAGGTTGCGTTCAACCAGGCTCTCCTGACGGCCATATTCAAATTTGGCGTGTTGAAGCTCAGCCGAGGCTCGCTCCAGGGCGGCCTTTGCGCGATCTCTCGCATTGCGGTAGTCCAAGTCGTCTACCTTAGCCAGCGTCTGTCCCTCAGTTACGTAGCCGCCGCTGACCAGGCGGTCAGAGGTCCACACGACTTTTCCTGACACTTCCGGAATCAACTGGCTCTGAATGGAGGGCATGACCGTACCCTGGGAATGCACTTTCAACTGGATGGTTTTCGGATTAACCGACTGCACTCGCACACTGATAGGGATCGGCGTGGTGGTCTTCGGCTCCAGTACAGGTGCTGTGGCCATAATCGTGACTGCACCAAAGAGAAAGAAAATGACAATTAAAACGGGTATCAAGACGGTTCGAATCATCCCTTGGCGGCCTCCTGACCGGGTTGTGCATTCGCGAAAGCGTTGAGCATGGATTCACGGTTGAGTTGAGCGAAGGCATCAAAAATACCTCTCAGTGCCGGCAGATCGCGCTGTATGAAGGCCAGGTCCAGTTGTCGCGCGTAGGCGGCGTATCGCTCTCGATCCAGAGTCACGTGGTCAGCCAGGCTCTGCAGGCTGGGCGCGAGCTGCTCGAAAAGCGTCCGAGCGATGAGCTGCAGGGGCAGATTTTGGCTGCTGAGCAAGATCGACCGGAGCAGGGCGATACGGGTTTGGTTGTGCTCAGAGTCCGTGGTGTCTCGTTTCATCAAAGGCGGCAGCAGGGCACGAATCTTTTCGATTTCCTCGTCACTGGCGAACTCTAAAATCTGCTCGGCGGCGACCTGAAGCAGTGCATTGATGACCACCAGGATTTGGTCGGCTAAGACGGGGTCCGGGAGTGGGCCTGCAGAGAGCAGATGACCAATGACATCCAGGCTGGCGGCTCGCCGTTCCTGGACCCGGGCTCCGCCTGGCAGGATTTCGGCCAGGCCAAGCTGCTGAATACGCCGCATGGCTTCCCGTATCGAGCCCCGGTTGCTCGCAAAGCGGAGCGCCAGATCACGTTCCGAGGGCAGGCGGTCTCCTGGTCTATAGCGTCCCCCTAAAATGTCGGTGATGAGCGCTTCGGTTATTTTTTCGTGTTTTGCGGTCACTGGCGTTTTTCGGGCCCGTTGCGATAGTAGAGAGGTGGTTGGGCCTAATTGGTCAGACCAGATGGGCTGCATACTAGCTTTGTGGGTCCATTAGTCAACCAAAATGTTACATCAGGTAACAATGTGGAGTAACAAGTTGGAGGATTCGGAACATCGCGCGGATATGTGAGATACTCCGCGCCGTCGCGAATCTGCCCAATGCTTGCCCGATGGCCCCGGAAGAGGTCGATTCTCATGTTGAAGGATTCTGCGATAAACGAGGAAGAAAAAAGGTAATTCGAAACATGGCTGCGTTGGTTGAAGAAAAAGTGACCTGGATCAAGCACTGGGATGACAATCTCTTTTCATTCCGGACAACCCGAGACGATGCGTTCCGATTTAATAACGGGCACTTCGTGATGCTGGGTTTAAAAGTGGAGGGCAAGCCGTTGCTGCGCGCCTATTCCATCGCCAGCCCCAATTACGAGGATTTCTTAGAGTTCCTCTCGATCAAGGTACAGGACGGGCCGCTGACCTCGCGGCTTCAGAACATGGAGATCGGGGACCCCATTTTTCTCAGCAAAAAACCGGTGGGCTCTCTTGTTTTGGACGACCTAAATCCAGGGAGACGTCTATTTTTGTTGGCCACGGGCACGGGCTTGGCACCGTTTTTAAGCATCGTCAAAGACCCCGAAGCGTATGAGCGCTTCGACGAGGTGGTGCTCGTACACTGCGTGAGGTTCAAGAGCGAACTGGCCTATCACGATTATTTTCAAAAAGAGTTCCTTGAGCACGAATACCTTGGCGAATACGTTCGCGAAAAATTCCGATATCTCCCTACGGTGACCCGAGAGCCCTTCGAGAGGTCGATGCGAATAACGGAACTCATAGAAAAAGGGCATCTGGGGCTAGATCCTGCCCAAGACCGAGTGATGCTTTGTGGGAGCCAGAATATGCTGAGGGACGTTGCTTCGGCACTGGATGCCCTGGGGTATCAAATTTCGCCCAATCAAGGGACCCTCGGTGACTATGTGATCGAGCGGGCGTTCGTTGAAACCTAAGGTCGCTCGCAAAGGACGCCCCACGCTCAACTTTCCTAGCATTTTTTGAGGCGAGGCGTATCGCTAGGCTAGCGGTTTAGCTAGCCTTAACGGATTAACGTGCAACAACAAAGGCGCTCTAACTTATGAAACCTGTTTTCAAATCAAGGGAATACTCGATTTTTCTTCGCCGCGATGGTCGCCATGCCGTGGTTAACCCAGAGGGCCAGCCGATTCTGGGCGAAGAAAAGGTCGCCGTTCTGTTGCAGCACGAACTCATTAAAGTGACTGCCGCCGCCCCCCAACCTGAGCCAGAAGCAGATGCCGAGGCAGAGGGAGAAGCGGACGGAGAGAGCGAGCCCGCAGAGACGGAATAGGGCCAACAACGAGGATGGCTGACGTCCAAGGTGCTGGCTTGGCGAATCAAATCGACCGGTGATAGGGTTTCAAGCGTTCCAGCCTAACGAGAGGTTTTGAGTGTCTGAGCCCATTGACCAGCTTCAGGTCGTCAGTGCCTTCCAGCCTGCGGGCGATCAGCCCCGAGCCATAGACGCTCTGGTGGACGGCCTCTCGTCCGGACTTGCTCATCAGACGCTGCTGGGGGTGACCGGGTCGGGTAAGACGTTTTCCATCGCTAACGTTATTGCCCGCGTGCAGCGGCCAACCCTCATCTTGGCACCCAATAAAACGCTGGCAGCGCAGCTCTATGGCGAGTTTCGGGAGTTCTTTCCCCATAACTCCGTGGAGTATTTCGTTTCCTATTACGATTACTACCAACCCGAGGCCTATGTGCCCGCCTCAGATACGTATATCGAAAAAGACTCCTCGGTCAACGCACACATCGAACAAATGCGCCTGTCGGCGACCAAGGCACTGATGCAGCGTCGGGATGCAATCATTGTGGCATCGGTCTCTGCCATCTACGGCCTCGGTGATCCCCAGGCCTATCTGCAGATGGTTTTGCATCTGGATCGAGGGGACCAAATTTCCCAAAGGGATATTCTGCGCCGTCTTACGGAGCTGCAGTACGAGCGCAATGATGTGGCCTTTCAGCGGGGGGCCTATCGGGTGCGCGGCGACGTGATTGACGTTTTCCCTGCAGAGTCGGAGAAGGAGGCGGTGCGGATCGCATTATTCGACGATGAAATCGAAGAGATCGCCGTTTTCGACCCCTTGACCGGAGAAGTACTCAACAAGCTGCCGCGCTACACCATTTTCCCGAAAACGCACTACGTGACGCCCAGGGAACGCATGGTCAACGTTTTAGATGACATCAAAGATGAAATGCGTGACCGGGTAAAGGAACTGACGGACACCCACAAGTTGGTGGAGGCCCAGCGCCTGGAACAGCGAACGCGCTTTGACCTTGAGATGATTCAGGAGCTTGGCTACTGCCAGGGCATCGAGAACTATTCTCGGTACCTTTCGGGTCGCGGACCTGGCGAGCCACCGCCCACACTCTTTGATTACCTGCCAAAGGACGCGCTGCTGGTGATTGATGAGTCTCATGTCACCGTGCCCCAGATAGGGGCCATGTTTAAAGGGGATCGATCCCGCAAGGAAACGCTGGTGGGCTATGGTTTCAGGCTCCCCTCTGCCTTGGATAATCGACCTCTGAGGTTTGAGGAGTGGGAGCGACTGGCTCCTCAAATGATTTTTGTTAGCGCCACGCCGGGCAAATACGAATCTGAGCAAAACGCGCCGATTGTTGAACAGGTGGTGCGGCCCACCGGCCTGGTGGACCCACCGGTAGAGGTGCGTCCAGCGACCCATCAAGTGGATGACCTGCTCGGTGAGGTCAGGGCGGTGGTGGAGGGCGGTGAGCGCGTTCTGGTGACGACGCTGACCAAGCGTATGGCCGAGGATTTGACCGAATACCTAGACGAACACGGCGTCCGGGTGCGCTACCTGCACTCGGATATTGATACGGTCGAGCGTATGGAGATTATTCGCGACCTGCG
>DKNY01000022.1:10035-10219 GCA_002470275.1 Gammaproteobacteria bacterium UBA7376
ATTCTAGACGCAGACAAGGAGGGCTTCTTACGCTCTGAGGGATCGCTAATCCAGACCATGGGGCGAGCCGCACGTAACGTCAACGGCCGGGTCATTCTCTATGCAGATAAGGTGACGGGATCCATGCGTCGGGCCATGGATGAAACGGATCGACGACGGCGGAAACAACTAGAATTCAACGAAG
>DKNY01000031.1:0-189 GCA_002470275.1 Gammaproteobacteria bacterium UBA7376
AGACTGCTCTCGGTCACCCGCCCGGGAAGTTCCATATTGATAAAATTACCCAGGCGACCAAACCCGAGCCCTAGTGGGCAGAGTGGCGCCAGGAAATCGGTCACCGCTAAGAATGATTTTCCGGTGCTACGGCAGAAGTACACCATGGCGCCAAGCACCCCAAGGAACCCCCCATGAAAAGACATGCCG
>DKNY01000031.1:356-40043 GCA_002470275.1 Gammaproteobacteria bacterium UBA7376
TAAAGTTCAGAATTTATAAAATTTGCAATTCTTCCAAAAAATATTCCAATTGGTGCAACTAGAGCGACGACATCTAAAAATAGAAACGCATTTTGATTATCTTTTTTTGCAAACAATATAGTTGCTATAACAATACCAATTACTCCTCCATGAAAAGACATGCCGCCCTCCCATATTCTGATTAGGTAAAGAGGGTTGTCCAAAAAAACGTCGAGGTTATAGAACAGCACGTAACCGATGCGGCCACCGAGTACGGCACCAAGCGCACCGTAGAAGACCAAATCCGAGAGTTGCTCCTGGGTCCATCCGCCTGGCCGAGCGCGCATCCTCATTGACCCGAGCCAGAAAACCGCGGCAAAACCCAGCACGTACATCAGCCCATACCATCTGAGCGCGACCGGACCTACGGAAAAGATAACTGGATCTATTGCGGGGTAGTACACATCAAGAGGCCTCAGATTTGATGCAGGGCAGGATACCCCAAAGTCCTGTTAGACTGCGCTCCCCTCACCAACCAATTTATCCGTCGCATGTGCCTGATTCTGCTGCAGTACCAACCTGACGCTCCAGAGCCGCTCATCGTCGCTGCCAACCGCGACGAGTTTCACCAACGAGCCAGCGCACCCGCCCATTTTTGGCAGGACCGTCCAGACCTTCTGGCCGGTAGAGATTTGGTTGCTGGTGGCACCTGGCTAGGCTGCACTCGGGAGGGTCGATTCGCCGCCTTAACCAACTTTAACCAAGGCCCGAGCATGCCCGCAGCGCGTTCACGAGGTGAACTGGTGGACGGCTTTCTGTCAGCCACCGAGGACGCGATGGCCTACGCACAGGGCATCAGCGGCGAACACTACGCTGGCTTCAACCTGCTGCTCTACGACGGAAACGATTTGATCTATACGTCCAACGTTTCGGTGCCGGGCACGCCTCGTCTCCAGGTACTGCCACCTGGCCATTATGGCCTGAGCAACGCCGAGCTGGGCGCAGCTTGGCCCAAGTGCGAAATCGGTGCGGAACGGCTTAGGCAGACCGTTCAACGCAACTATCATCTGAATGACCTGCTCGACTTGCTGAACGACAGACAGCCTCCTGCGGATGCCACGCTCCCAAACCGGGGGCGTCCGGTTGAGGAGGAGCGCCATTTGGCAGCATGCTTTATCGTGGGCGAGCATTACGGTACCCGAGCCAGTAGCGCCCTCTCCCTGGGGCGAGACCAAATCGCCTTTATTGAGCGTAGCTGGCTCGCTGGGGGCGTTCGCGGTGAGGACGTTGAGTTTTCTTTTCTTCGCAGATCAACCCAGCACGCCAAACGGCTAGGGGCATAGGAGCAACCGATGGATGTTTCGTTAACCGGTCGCACCGCCCTGATCACCGGGGGCAGCAAGGGTCTGGGTCTGGCCATGGCAAAGGCCTTCTATCGTGAGCACGCACGAGTCGCCATCGTAGCTAGAGATGCCCAAGGGCTTGATAACGCGTGTCGGGAGATCAAGGCGCAATCGGATCTTCCGAAAAACTGTAAGGGTGAGGTCGTCAGCTTCCCTTGCGACGTCTCCGATGCCGAGGCAATCGCTCGCATGCATGAACAGGTCACCGCACGGCTCGGGCCAGTGGATATATTAGTGAACAACGCGGGGCAATCAGCAGCGAAGCCTTTTGCGGAGATTACCGATGCAGAATGGCAGGCGGACCTAGACCTTAAGCTGCTGGCTTGCGTTCGCTTGAGCCGACTAACCTGGTCGGGCATGGCTGAGCGGGGCTGGGGAAGAATTATTAACTTGCTCAACGTCTTTGCGAAGGAGCCACAGGCCGGCACCGCGCCAACATCGATTTCACGAGCAGCCGGTTTAGCGCTCACTAAGGTGCTCAGCGCGGAAGGCGCTCCTCACAATATCCTAGTCAATGCGCTGCTCATCGGCTTTGTGGAAAGTGATCAAATTGTACGGCGCCACGCTGCCAGCAACAGCGGCCTAGCCCTTGAGGCGTTTGTAGAACGTGCCGGAGCCGGCCTGCCCATGGGCCGTATGGGGAAACCCGAGGAGTGTGCGGACCTCGCCTTATTTTTGGCCAGCGAGCGGGCATCCTATTTGACCGGGTGCGCCATCAACGTAGACGGCGGCCTGTCTAAGGTGATCTAGGCGACGGTGATCTAGGCGACCTGGTCAGCACCCGTTCGCCTTGGAAGAACCATCTTGTCGAGCCCGAGCCGGGAAAGCTCCTGCGCGACGAAGGGTGTCACTTCTTCGGCGGTATGCATCCGCAGCACCTTAGCCAGCAGCCGACGCGCGTCGGAACGCCGCACGTGTCGAATCGCCCACTTCACCTTCAGCAGATGCGTGGCGTTCATAGAAAGAACGTGATAGCCCATGGCCATCAGCAAAATCGCACCCGCAGGCGTGCCGGCCAGTTCGCCACAGATGCCAAGGGGCTTTTCCTCAGCATGAGCGGCTCTAGCCACTTCGCGCAGAGCGCTGATCACCGCCGGATGAATTTCCTGGTAGAGCTTTGCCACTCGCGGGTTGTTCCGGTCTACGGCCAATAGATATTGAGTCAGATCATTCGACCCTACGGCAACAAAATCAGACTCCCGAGCCAACAGACGCGCCTGATAGACCGCTGCGGGCACCTCAAT
Source organism: Gammaproteobacteria bacterium UBA7376 (assembly GCA_002470275.1). GTDB lineage: Bacteria > Pseudomonadota > Gammaproteobacteria > Pseudomonadales > Azotimanducaceae > UBA4421. The sequence continues at coordinate 2,983 of DKNY01000031.1, forward strand.
CAATACCCCGACCTGGGGCCTTCGGATCTCCATGCCCTCTTCAACAACTTCATCGAAGGCCTGCTCGATCAACTGCTTGGCCGCACGCAACTCTCCTAAGCCTGAGATCATTGGCAGCATGATACGAAGCTCGCTTGCGAGTCCGGCACTGGCTTTGAGCATGGCGCGCACCTGCACCAAGAAAATTTCTGGATGATCTAGCGTGATGCGAATGCCTCGCCATCCGAGAAAGGGGTTTTCCTCCTGGATGGGGAAGTAGGACAAAGACTTATCACCACCGATATCCAGCGTTCGCATGGTCACGGGCCTTGGGTTAAAGGCCTCAATGTGCTCGCGGTAAAGGACTCGCTGTTCCACCTCCGTAGGAAAACGGTCCTTGGTCATAAAGGGTACTTCCGTGCGGAACAGACCTACACCTTCTGCCCCGTGGTCCAATGACCGAGTGATATCTCCCGTTAGACCGATATTTACCCAAAGCTGGACGCGCCAGCCATCCAACGTGATACAGGGTTGTTCACTCAGGCCGCTTAACTCCTGATCAAATGAACGCTCTTGATCCACCAACTCCTGGTATCCATGAACTCTCTCAGAATTTGGCTGCGCAAAGACGTCGCCATAGTGCCCATCAACGATCAGGTCCATGCCCTCTAGCTCATAGGCCGGCAAATCCACTGCGCCCATCACGGCAGGAATGCCCATCGCCCTGGCCAGAATGGCTACGTGGGAATGTCCCGAGCCTTTAACCGATACCACACCGCATAAATTTTCTGGCGGTATGCTGGTCAGCATGCTGGGCGTCACCTCTTCACCCACAAGGATGGTGCGTGCGGGAAACTGCGTTTTCTTTTCACGAATTTGCTGGAGATACCCTAGGATGCGAATCCCTAAATCCCTCACATCCGTCCCACGCTCTCTTAAATAGGGATCATCCATAACCTCAAACTGACGCAGGTATTGTCGGATAACCCGACGCAGAGCGCCCTGAGCCCATTGGCCCATACGCACCTGCTCGCGCATATCTCCCGCGAGGCCGCTATCGTCGAGCATGTGAAGGTAGGCATCAAAGAGCACCAGCTCCTCTTCGGGGAGACTGGTCTGCAAGTCGTGTATCAGCGTCTGAATATCATTCCTAACGGCTTCGATAGCGCGATCAAGGAGCATCAGTTCAACTGAAACATCGCTCGCGTCGCGATAGGGAACGGCGTCAAGGTCTGCCGCAGGCTGAATGACAACGCTGGTGCCAATGCCGATACCGGGGGCGCCCGGAAAACCGCGAAACCGGGCATCGCTAATGGTGTCGCTTTTGGGCCCAGAGAGAATTGCGGTTCCTACCGCCTCGGCATGAGCGACTACGGTTGCCAACTGAGCCGACAGGGTGACCAGGAAGGCCTCCTCTGATTCGTCAAAACGGCGAGATTCACGCTGCTGCACGACGAGAACGCCCAGGACTCTCCCCTGGTGCAGGATCGGAACGCCTAAGAAAGCATTGAAGGGTTCCTCTCCAATTTCGGGGACGAAAAAGAAATTGGGGTGACTGGGCGCAGTGTCCAGATTAAGAGGCTCTGCGCGACGACCGACCAAGCCTACGAGACCTTGGTCCTTTGCCAACACCAGGCGACCGATTTGAGCCGCGTTTAATCCCTCTGTCGCCGCGAGCAGGTAGCCCGCATCTTCCCCGTCCACGAGGTAAATGGAACACACCTCAGTGCCCAGGACTTTACGAACCCGCGCAACTAAGAGTTGAACCGCTACAGGGAAATCCGCCTCCTGGGTGACTTCCTGGACAATCTTACGCAAGGAGTTTAGCAAGTCATTGATCCTTCCCTGTGTGCAAGTCGGTTGACGCGGAGGCATCCGGGACCGGTAGCGACGGCGCTAATTCAGTCAACGCCTGGCGATAGACTTCGGCCTTGAAGTCCACGACTTGCCGTATGGGGTAGTAGTAGCTCACCCATCGCCATTGATCGAATTCAGGTTTTGGCGAAAGGGTCAGCGATATGTCTGATTCGGATTGATTCAACTGCAGTAAAAACCAGCGCTGCTTTTGGCCCACAAACCCAGGCGTCGAGTTGTTTCTTCTCATTCGGACCGGTAGTCGGTAATACAGCCAGTCCTGGGTTGAGCCAAGGACGGTCACCGCCTCTGGCTCCAGGCCGATTTCCTCATGCAGTTCGCGATACAACGCTGCCTCGATCGACTCCCCTTCATGAATACCACCCTGAGGGAACTGCCATGCATCGAACCCTCCTACCCGCCGCGCCCACAGCACGCGATGCTGGCCTTGGAATCCATGTTCATCCTGCTGTTCTGATCCTGCCCGCAGAATGATTCCGACGTTCGCTCGAAACCCCTGGGCGTCCACCTGTGAGTCCATTGTCTACTTTCCATCTCCTCAGTTCCCTAATATGCCCTATGCAAAGATCACTTGCTGACCGAAACATGAGAAACTTCCGCCTTTTTTTGACGACTCAAAAGTGAACAACGATTTAAAACACGAAGCCAGTCTATATCTTTCCGCCCATGCCGAGCAGCCGGTGCACTGGCAACCCTGGCGTGAGGACACGTTACTTCTAGCAAAGCGAGACGCTAAGCCAATCTACCTGAGCATTGGTTATGCCGGGTCCCATTGGTGTCAGGTTATGGCCGAAGAATCCTATTCCCAGGCGCAAACCGCCGATATTCTTAACGCTAAATTTTGCTGTATTAAGGTGGATCGGGAGGAACGGCCAGACCTGGACCGGATTTACCTAACGGCCACGCAGCTGCTAAACCAGCGAAGTGGCGGCTGGCCGATCAATGCCATCCTGGACCCAGACACCTTGGTCCCCTTCTTTGCCGGTCACTATTTCCCCGCTGAGAGTCTTCATGGGCAGCCTGGCTTCGCGGACCTTCTTCTTCGACTGGCCGAGGCCTTCAGTGAACAACGGGACGCCATCTCTGAAGCCGGTGGGGCCCTTCGAAATAAGCTGCAGAGCCTACACCCACCTACCCTTGACCCGCAAATGGAGGACCAAGACCTCCTGCAGACCTGCCGTCAAGAACTAGCCGAGCGATACGATGCCAGTGAGGGCGGTTTCGGCCAAGGCATTAAATTCGCTATGCCCTCGAGCATCGAGCACCTCCTGCGACACTGGGCCTATGCCAGAAATGCCGGCGATAACGATAGAGCGGGCCTGGATATGGTGATGACCACTCTGACGCGAATAGCCCGTGGCGGAATATACGATCATCTCGGGGGAGGCTTCTTTCGCTACGCAACAGATAAACAATGGCGTGTGCCGCATTTTGAGAAGGTCCTGTATGACAGCGCACTGCTGCTGGGATGCTATGCCCAATCGCTAAAGCTGGGCGAGGATGCGCTTTTCGAGGATGCCATCCGCAGAACCCTCGGCTGGCTTGAGAACGAGATGCGCCACCCCGAAGGCGCTTTTTTTGCGAGCCAGGATGGTATGAGCCAGGGTCAGTCCGGCGGCTATTATCTTTGGCGCCGGGAAGCGATAAAACCCCTGCTTGATGAGAAGGCCTACCTCGTATTCGAGACGCTCTATGGTATTGATCGCCCTGCCAACTGCGAAAATAAGTGGTCCCTCCATCGCCGCGACGCCTGGCGATCCGTGGTTGAGCGTCTTAGCCTTGAGCCTGACGATGCAGCCCTAAGTCTGGATAGAGCGCGATCCGTGCTGCTGGAAACCAGAGCCCAGCGCCCGGCGCCGATCACCGACGAAAAAATTCTGACGTCCTGGAACGGCCTGCTGATGGCTGGCCTATGCCAGTGCGCTGACGTCATGGAAGAAGACCGGACTTTAGGCATGGCTACCGGGATCGCGGACTTTCTCTACCGGCACTGCTGGGAAGAGCACGGCCTAAGCGTCTGCTGGCAAAACGGCAAATCCCATGAGATCGGGTTTCTAGAGGACTACGCCAATACCTTGGCGGGCCTCCTGGAACTGCTGAAAAGGCGTTGGCGTGCCCAGGATATTTTATTTGCCAGAGCCCTAGCCGACGCATTGCTGGAGCACTTCTACGATCCTGAGCAGGGGGGCTTCTTCCTCAATGCAGCAACTCAAACTCCTAACATCTACCGACCTAAGCCCACCGTAGATGAGGCCCTCCCACCAGGTAACGCAACGGCAACCAGCGCCATGATCGAACTTGGGCGTTTATTAGGCGTTGACGCTTATTTGGATGCCGGCCTCAACTCCTTGGTCTGGGCAAGGGCGATCATGGAACGCTACCCGGCAAGCCACTGCGCCGGGCTAAGGGGCCTGCAGCTAACGGCCTTTGATCATCAAATCGTTATCCTGCGGGGCCCCTCATCAGCCACCGCATCCTGGCACCAGAAGCTCACCCAGGGGTTGCACCCGTGGCGGAGCTGCTACGCTATTCCATACGAACAGCCAGGCTTGGTGCCCGGCTATCTGCCCTCCCTAGTCGGAGCTGACGATCAACAGCGGGTGACGGCTTTTCTCAATGAAAGTGGATCCATCAGTGGGCCTATCCGAGCGTTAGAGGTGCTCGAACAGCGCTTAGACCGGTAGTGACCGAGCAGGACCTGAGGGCGCACCCTATCCAGCGCCGGTGTTGCTCCAGGTCAGGTCTAGCTCCCGAGCGGCTTTTACGTCATCCAGGCGGCGCACTCGAGTGGTGTAGGGCGCTTGCTTGATAAAGTCCGGGTTCTCTTGGGCTTCAGCCCGGACGCGAATCATGGCCTCGATGAAGCCATCCATCTCCGCCTTGCTTTCCGTTTCGGTGGGCTCGACTAAGAAACACTCGGGAACCAGCAAGGGGAAGTACGTGGTGGGCGAATGCACCCCATAGTCCAGCAGGCGTTTGGCCATATCCATGGCGTTTACCCCGAGCTGCTTTGCTTCGGCCTGATAGGTCACAATAAATTCATGGGTTGCGCGACGATCAGGATAGGCCAGTTGAAACCCTTCTTTCTTCAGTCGGGCGGCCATGTAGTTCGCATTCAACGTAGCGAAGGTCCCCACGCGATGCATACCCTCCCGGCCAAGCAGCAGCGCATAGGCCAATGCACGCAGCAAAATGCCCGCATTGCCGGCAAAGGCAGAGAGCGTTCCAATGCTGCCGGCACAGTCCTCCTGGTTAAGCCAACGATAGGTCCCTTGATCCTGAGCAACCATGGGCGTGGGCAGGTGAGGGAGCAAGCGCTCACCAACGCCCACCGGACCTGCTCCGGGTCCACCCCCGCCATGGGGCGTGGCGAAGGTCTTATGCAGATTCATGTGCAGCACATCAAAGCCCATATCACCGGGTTTTACCTTGCCCAAGATGGCGTTTAAATTTGCGCCGTCGTAGTAGAGCAAACCACCCGCCTCGTGCACCGTGCTGGCTATTTCCTTGATCTGACGCTCAAAGACGCCGCAGGTTGACGGATTGGTCATCATAAGGCCTGCTGTTTGCGGACCCACCTTTTGCTTGAGCACCGCCAGGTCCACATCTCCCTGCTCCGTTATAGGAACCTCCGTGACCTGATAACCACACATGACCGCTGTCGCCGGATTGGTTCCGTGGGCCGCAGTGGGCACGATAATCTCGGTACGACCATGGTCGGCTCGCGCCTCGTGATAGGCCCGAATCATAGCGACACCGGCAAACTCTCCCTGGGCACCCGCCATGGGTGCTAAGGAAACGCCCTGCATCCCGGTCAAGTCCTTTAGGATTTCCTGAAGATCGAACAGGCACGCCATGAAGCCCTGACTGGCCCGCTCCGGTGCTAGGGGGTGACGCCCCAAAAACCCCGCAAAGCTGGCGGCCTTATGCGCGCCTCGCGGATTGTATTTCATCGTGCATGACCCCAGCGGATAAAAGGTCGTGTCGATGGCATAGTTCTGCTGGGATAGATTGGTGAAATGCCGCACCACCTGCAGCTCAGAAACACGCGGCAACGCCGGTTGTTCTGTGCGCAGCAGGTCCTGAGGTAGATCCGCCAGCTGCGCTTCGTCAGTGCCATCCACCCGCTGTGCATAGGATCGACGTCCCGGTGCGCTGAGTTCAAAAATTGAGCGCCCCTGCTCGGCGCCCGTTGGCTGCTGCTTCACGACGCGATGCCTCCTCGGGACTGGGTATGCTCTAGTACGGCTTTGAGCGTGTTCGCATAATGCTCAATTTCCGCATCCGTTCTTTTTTCCGTCACGGCCACCAGTAAGCCGTACTCGGCGTCTGGGATACTGCTCTCGACAAACTCGCTGAGATCAAGTCCCGGCAAAATACCGGCCTCCATCATGGACGGAATGACCTGGGCACACCGGGCCGGCAGCTTCACAGTAAATTCATGGAAGTTTGGCCCAGGGAAAAACGGTGATACCCCAGGGATTTGCAGCAAGGCCTCCCTCAGACGCATGGCTCCCGAATGGCTGGCTATGGCCGTTTCGCGGATACCGTCTGGACCCATCAAGCTCATATAGATCGTGCCTGCGGTGACCAAGAGTCCCTGGTTGGTACAGATATTTGAAGTCGCTTTGCCACGGCGTATGTGTTGTTCACGAGCCTGCAGTGTGAGCGCATAGCCCGTGCGGCCCTCTAAATCTTCCGTTCTCCCAATAATGCGGCCGGGCAGCTGGCGCACCAGCTCGTCACGCGTGCAGATGAACCCAAAGGATGGGCCGCCTGACGCCATGGGCACACCAAAGGGCTGCCCGTCACCGCAGACAATGTCTGCACCCGTTTCGCCCCACTGGCCCGGCGGCTTCAGAACCCCTAAGGACATGGGATTAACCACGGCTATCACTAGCGCCTGGTGCTCATGAGCCCAATCCGTCAATCGATCAACGGCTTCAAATCCACCAAAAAAGTTGGGCTGCTGAATCACCAGTGCAGCCATGGGCTCGCACCCGTCGGTCTGAGCGACGACATCCTCTAAAGCCAGATGACCTGTAGCATCGACGTCTACGGCTGCTAGTGCGATGCCCTGATTCCTCACGATGTTCTGCGCCGTACGGCGATAGTTAGGATGAACGCTTTGGGCGATCACAACCCGCCCCGACTTAACCTTTCGATTGGCCCGCACGGCCATTAATATGGATTCTGCTAGGCCGCTGGCCCCGTCATATACCGAGGCGTTTGATACCGCCATCCCGGTTAAGGACGCCATCATCGACTGATATTCATAGATGAGCTGCAGCGTACCTTGGCTAGCCTCAGCCTGATAAGGCGTATAGGCCGTCATAAATTCCCCTCGGCTAGTGAGGTCCCAAACGGCCGAGGGAATGTGATGGTCGTAGCTGCCACCTCCAAGAAAGCAGGCGTACCCCTCATCCTGCTGGGCGCGTTCTGCCATAAACCGCAGCATCTCCAGTTCGCTTACGCCCTCGGGGACATGGTCTAGCCGGTCGCTGAGAAGGTCGGCAGGTATTTCATCGAATAATGCTTCAATTTTTGTTACGCCGATCTCAGCTAACATGCTGTCGACGTCCGCCTCGGTATGTGGAATGAAGGGCATGTTTTTCTCCAGTCGTTCAGCGCTTGGGTATGCGATTCCCTTCTCTCCGCTGAGCTTTTTCTCTTCTTACCCGTAATGAGCACAACGGGGTGGCGGGCTAGTGCTCTTCGTCCTCACAAACTTGGGTGTACTGCTCCGCGTCTAGGAGGTCGTCCAAGTCAGCCTCATCATCAGGTTTGACTCTAAAAAACCATCCATCACCGTAAGGGTCTTCATTCACGGTTTCCGGAGCGCCCTCGAGCGTTTCGTTAATGGCACAAACCTCGCCCCGTATTGGCGCATAAATGTCTGAAGCCGCCTTAACGGATTCAACCACGCCGGCTTCTTCCCCGGCACTGACGATGACCCCGATCTCCGGCAATTCAACGTAGACCACATCCCCCAGCGCACTTTGCGCGTGATCACTGATGCCTACCGCCACGGTGCCGTCTTCTTCCAAGCGCGCCCACTCGTGGGTCGACGCATATTTGATGTCACTTGGAATATCACTCATACCGTGGCTCCTGTTCTCCTGTTGATACGCTGCGCGCTGCCTTCGACCGCTCAACGTGCCCGCCGTAATCGGGCTGTGGTAAAACTCTGATGCTAGCGCAGCGCCTCGTCAGCGATCCGCGAACGTCCGTGCCTAACGAAGGGCGGTCTGACGAGCAGGCCTTTCTTTTCCTGACCCCGGATATCCACCATACAGTCTGCTGATGCACCACGGGGCACCCGAGCCAGGCCAATACTCATACCTAACGAGGGCGCATAGCTTCCGCTGGTAATCATGCCAGGCCCCTGATCGGTGTGCACGCTCTGGCCGTGTCTTAGTACACCTTTGTCCTTAAGAATCAGGCCCGTGAGTTGTTCTGGCACCGCATCGCGCTGTGCCTCCAGCGCCTGCCGACCGATAAAGGCCCGCTGTTCTGGTGCCCAGGCCACCGTCCAGCCCATGTTACTAATCAGGGGAGAGGTGGTCTCATCCATGTCCTGACCGTATAGATTCAGCCCAGCTTCTAAACGCAGGGTGTCTCGAGCGCCCAGGCCCGCCGGCGCTACCCCGGCGTCCGTTAAGGACGCCCACAAACCGGGAGCCTGATCCGAGGGCAGCATCACCTCGACCCCATCCTCTCCGGTGTAACCCGTCCTGCCGATCATCCAACCGTCATGATGAACGGCAAAGAAGGGCTTCAGATCGAGTACCGCCGCTATCCCGGTTAACTCGGCGAACCGCACTCTGGCTTCCGGGCCTTGGACGGCAATCATGGCCTCATCACGGTGTTCAATCTGCAGCCTTGGCATAGCCTGATCTTGAAACCAATCGAGCATCTTTTCCCGCGTTGAGGCATTGACGACACACCGGTAGCCGGTAGATGTGCGATACACGATCAAATCATCCAGCACCCCGCCGTGGGCATTCAGCACCGCACCGTAGAGCGCCTGATTGGGCACCAAAATGCCAACGTTGTTAGCCACAACCCGCTGTAAAAAGACTTCGGCATCAGGACCATAAACGTCAATGATGGTCATATGAGATACGTCGAACATCCCAACGTGCTGACGTACCGCGAGATGCTCTTCGATTTGCGAGCCGTAATTTACCGGCATCAGCCAGCCGGCAAAGTCGACCATCTTTGCGCCAGCCCTGACGTGCGCTTCATAAAGGGGAGTTTTTGCTGCCATGTCGTCTCAATTCACTGATAGGGATTTCGATGCTAAGCGGTCAGCGAGTCAATGCCGGTCGCTTCCATAATCAGGCGTTTCTTTAACCACCGCTGTTGCTGCACCCAGGCTACACCGGCGTTTCGGAGCCACCCGGTCAGTGGATCCTGTGCCCCGTAAAGCCGCCTCAAAGCGTCCAGTGCCCGAACCATAATCTGAGATCGCAGCACCCGCTGGCGCGAAAATTTCTTCAGTGCGCTCGGATTCATCAAATCTCGATTGGGAATAAGCATAAGGTGCTCAATATCCTCGAATCCCAGATTTACCCCCAGACCGGCTAGGGGGTGCACCACCCGGAGCGCATCGCCAATCAAAAGGACACGGTCTGCGGGCATGGCTGTGCTGGCCATCTGTTGTCGCAAGGGCAAGACATATCGATCCGCCACGGCCTGAACCGAACCCAGGCAAAATTCGCTCGCTCTAGCTACGGCGTCTGCAAACATCTGATCATCTAAGGCCATCAGGTGCTCGGCTTTAGCGGTGGATTGTGACCAAACAACGGAACAAAGGTGCGGGTCTCGTCCCGGCAAGAGCGCCAAGGGCCCGTCCTTTAAAAAGCGCTGCCAGGCCGTGCCTTGATGAGCCAAACTTGCACGAACAATTGTCGTGATGGCCATTTGATCCGCAGGAACGATAGAGCTAGGAATCCCCATTGCCCGTCGCACCGCCGAATTTGCACCATCTGCCGCGATCAACAAATCCGCCGAATGCCTTATGCTTGGGGCCTCTGACAGGGTCATACACACGCCAGTGCTCTCACTGTGAACGGTCTCCAGGGACCCAAAGACAATATCGATGGCGGGATTATCCTCTAAGGCCAGCCAGAGTTTTTGAGTCAGCGGCGTTTTTTCTACGATCCAGCCCAGCGCCTCATTTTCAATGGCATCCGCGCAAAATTCTAAAGCCGCGACTCCGCGCTCCTCCCATACCTTCATTTTGTTATAGGGCGCTGCTTCATCAGGCCACGAGGCGAGCGCCTCGATCCGCTTTCGAGAACGAGGGGATAGCGCTACATTTTGAATATCCATTCCCAGACCAGTGGGGCCCAGATCAGGCTTCTGGCGATCGACCAGAAGTATCCTGAACCCCCGATCAGCCAGTGACAGCGCCGCAACGGCACCCACCAGGCCTCCGCCAACGACGATTATCTTGTTCATCCCGTGAACCAACCGTTATTTACTCCGAGGCGACCTGATCAACTCGTTCTTCCATAAGAGCCATTACCAGGAGCGTACTCACACGCATATATTCGTAGATTTCTATCAGCGAGGCCTCATTTTCTTGCTCATAGCTATCACCGTCCTCCAGCTCGTCGTAGTCTTCCGCTGACAGCGAAGACAGCGATACGAAATCCTTAATGATCTCCCGCACATCATCAGGAAGCTCAGACATCTCGTCATCCACCGCTACTGCGAACCCCGCCAGAAAACCGCCGGACCAATCAGCGACGGCCATGACGCGGTCCCCTAAGGGCTCGTCGTCGTCGGGAATCAGCGGAGAAAAACCCATTTCCTGGTCGAAGAGTTCATCTAGCGCCGCGCTGACAAAGACGCCAAGAGAGGCCTCGTCAGAAATTGCATCTGCGCCGGCCAGGTCGACCAGATCAGGGATGACGAATTCTCCGGTGCCGTTAACCGCCATACCGCAAACCATGCCGTGCAGCTCCGGCACCGGTATGGAGTAGGCGGCCATTTCAGCTTTTATCTTGAGATCAGACATCGATTCCTATACCAAATTGCTCGGAGTGCCTGACGTTGCTGGAAACGCTATTTCAGCCCACGCGCGGGGCTACACAAAGGCAGATAATCAGCGCAAACTATCGCGCACTCAGCGGGCAAATACTAGCCAGCTTTACCCTCAACGTTTTACGTTGACATCGTGAAAATCTCCGATCCGCCGAGATGCAGAGCAGAGGCCATGGCAGATAGCGTGCAAAATATTGATGAGATCGAACAGCTTGAGCGCCAGGTGGCAGAACTCATCAACCTGACCCGACAGTTAAACGACGAAAATAAGGCGCTGCGTGTTCAACAGGGATCCTGGACCGTTGAGCGCGCACGGCTGATCGAGAAGAACGAACTTGCCAAGACCCAGATCGAATCTATGATTCTGAGGTTGCGGAGTCTAGAGAAAGACTGACAACTTAGCCAAGCATCCAAGGGAACCGTGACTATGACCGATGAATTGAAAACACTCAGCGTTTCAATCATGGATAAGGACTTTCAGGTGGCCTGCCCCGCCGGCGAACAGGACAAACTTCTCAGGTCGGCCCACTATCTCCACGAGCAGATGCGCGCTATTCGGAGCACCGGGAAGGTCGTTGGCCTGGATAGAATTGCCATCATGGCGGCGTTGAATATCGCCAACGAACTGTTGCATGGGGAAGGCAGGGCGGAAATTGCGGATGAGGATGTTCGCACCCGTGTGCGAGTGCTCACCGATAAAATAAAGCTGGCCATCGCGGATGGCCGTCAGCTCAAAATTTAGCGGCGCGGCGGCTTAAGTCACAAAGTCGTCATAGCAAGGCCCAGGTTCGCCCTGACAGATCGCCAAATGTCCAGCTACTGAGCCATAGAAAAAGACGATATACTTCCGCCTCTCCTGGGATGTTTGCCAGTGGTCGCGTCCTTGAGCCGTTATAAAAACGACAGGAGGGTCTAGAAAAACTCGGTGTGCATACCCAACATCATGGGGAGCCTGACAGTTGACCGGGCCTTCCGCCTTGGACCACGACGGTTCAGGGCAAACCAACAGCGGCATCACCGGGAGTCTTTTCACAACACCAGCCTTATGAACACGCCCGCGCGACAGAAGGCCACGCTGAGAAGCCATTTCAAATCTCAGCGGGAGCAACTTCCAGGCCCTGAAAGGGAGCGCCATAGCGCTCAGATTTGTAGCCACCTAGCGACCAATACCTGGGTCACGCAAGCGGATACGGTTGCCGTCTATCTAGGCATAGGCGCGGAAGCCTGCATCGACGGCTGGTTTTCCGAGGCCTGGCAGAACAAACAAGCGCTTTTTGCACCGGCCATTGAACCCCTTGCAAAGCGCATGCACCTACATCCCTTAACGCCAACGACGCCCCTGCAGACGGGACCCCACGGCATTCGTTCCCCGACCGCAGATATCCATCCTCCTGCCGTTAAGAGATTTCACTGCATGCTCCTGCCCTTGGTAGCCTATGATCTGTCTGGAACGCGACTAGGCATGGGCGGTGGCTACTATGACCGCTACATTGATGCGTTGGCGCATCGTCCGCGGCTCATCGGCATCGCCTTCCAGGTTCAGCAGAGCGAAGACGCGCTACCCCGGGAACCCTGGGATATACCGTTAGACGGCGTGATCACTGAACAAGGGTTCTATCGCTTCGCTGGCCGTTAGCGGTGCCGCGCGCGATTAACTCAGCATAAGGAAACGAGAATATTGAGCGTTCGCAAAATAATTCGTATGGGCCACCCGACCTTGCGGCAGCGAGCACAAGAGCTTCCGGCGAAGGATATTGGCGGCCCGGGCCTGCATCAGTTGCTTGAAGACATGGCCGATACCCTGGCTGATTCTGGGGGTATCGGCTTAGCCGCACCGCAAATAGATGTCCCGCTGCGGGTGGCCATCATTGATATGCCCCAAGGCTCAACTCGATACGATAGTGATGAGCGCATTCCCCACACGGTTTTTATCAATCCCGTCATCACTGTCCTGGACGACGAGGAAGCGGGCTACTGGGAGGGCTGTCTTTCAGTACCGGGCCTGCGGGGCTTTGTTCAGCGGCCACAACATGTGCGCGTGGACTATCTTGATCAAGCTGGCGTTCCCCGGCAGCGGGCGCTGAGTGGGTTTTCAGCCACCGTCATCCAGCACGAGTTTGATCACCTGGATGGCCGCCTGTATATCGACCACATCAAAACGCCAGAGCTACTGATGTTTGAGGAGGAGTGGCTCGAATACCACGCCGCCCGATAGGTTACTCGAGGAAAAGTTCGTAGGCCGGATTACCCTCTTCTGACCAAAACCGGTAGCCAATGCGGCGAAGGTAGGCCTCAAGCTCTCGGCGTTGGCCGTTCTCTGCCTTAAACCCGACCAGCACTCGGCCCCACGCAGCGCCGTGGTTGCGATAATGGAAAAGCGAAATATTCCACTTCGACCCTAGGCCCGATAGAAACTCCAGCAGGGCGCCGGGGCGCTCGGGAAATTCAAAACGAAACAGCATTTCCGTCCCGCCACCCGGGCGATGACCCCCAACCATATGGCGGACGTGCACCTTTGCCGCCTCGTTGTCCGTCATGTCGAGCACTCGGTACCCCTTAGCTTCGAGGCCTAGGCGCGTTTCCTCGCGATCCTGAACGGAACCAATACCCAAGCCGACATAAATGTGTGCGTCATTATTGTCCGAGCGTCGATAGTTGAATTCGGTGATCGATCGCTTGCCAAGCGCCCGGCAGAATTTTAGGAAGCTGCCCTGCACCTCAGGCACCGTAACGCCGAAAATGGCCTCCCTAGATTCGCCGAATTCTGCGCGCTCGGAAATATGGCGCAGACGATCAAAATTCACGTTCGCTCCGCTGACGATGGCCGCTACGGCCTTCATATCGTGGGGCTGGTTAAGGTATCGCTTCATCCCGGCAATAGAGAGTGCGCCTGCGGGTTCGCTGATACAGCGTGTGTCCTCAAAGACGTCCTTGATGGCAGCACAAATTTCATCCACCGAGACCACCACCACATCATCCACATAGTGACGGGCGACCTTGAAGGTTTCTTGGCCAATCTGGGCGACGCTCACGCCGTCCGCAAACAGGTCTAGCTTCTCGATGGGCAGCTTGACCCTTCGACCTGCCGTCATCGCGGCCTGGAGACAGGCTGACCCCTCAGCTTCAACGCCGATTATTCGCGTCTTTGGATGCAGGTATTTGACGTAGGCGGCAATACCCGCGATGAGACCGCCGCCGCCTACAGGTATAAAGATCGCATCAAGGGGGCCTTCATGCTGATTGATGATCTCCATGCCAATGGTGCCCTGCCCGGCAATGACGTCAATATCGTCATAGGGAGGCACGAAGGTTAGGTCGTTTTCCTCGGCAAGCGCACGAGCGTGAACCGAAGCCTCGTCGTAGTTGTCACCATGCAGAATAACTTTAGCTCCGCGGTCGCGGACCGCATTCACCTTTATGCTCGGGGTATTCTTCCCCATGACAATACTGGCCTTCATCCGCAGGGTTTGGGCCGAAATGGCGACCCCCTGGGCATGGTTGCCTGCGGAAGCCGTAATGACCCCCGCCTGCTTCTGCTGGTCGCTCAAACTCGCCATCTTGTTATAAGCACCACGCAGCTTGAAGCTGTAGATGCTCTGCATGTCCTCGCGCTTTAGGCTCACATCCACGCCGAGCCGTCTGCTCAGTAGCGGCGCCTTGGAAAGGGGGGTTTCTGACGCGATTTCATAGACCCGCGATGAAAGAATTCGCTTTACATAGTGTTCTAGCATGTCACCATTTTCTCTGTTCTCAGCCGACGAGGCCAGCTATGAATTCAACAAATGACTCCCTAAAGCTAGCCGCTGCTCAACGCGCGGCGGCTTATATCGAACCAAGACTTAGCCGAGAGAGCATTGTGGGTGTCGGGACAGGTTCCACCGTCAATTTCTTTATTGATGAACTCGCGAATCTTAAACACCTTTTCGACGCCGCAGTATCCTCTAGCGAAGCCTCCACGGATAGGCTGCTCGCCTGTGGAATCAACGTCGTTAGTCTCAATGCCAGCCCTCGCCTAGACGTATACGTAGACGGCGCAGACGAAATCACCTCTGAACGAAATATGATCAAAGGGGGTGGCGCAGCGCTCACGAGAGAGAAGATTGTTGCGGCCGCCGCAGATGAATTTGTCTGCATCGCCGATATCTCTAAGCGCGTTGATCGTCTCGGGGGATTCCCGCTGCCGGTAGAGGTCATCCCCATGGCGCGAAGCCTGGTTGCGCGACATCTGGTGGACCTGGGCGGCAAACCCATTTGGCGAGAGCAAACCGTTACCGACAACGGCAACTGGATTCTTGATGTTCACGATCTGGTCATCAGTGACCCTGCCGAGATGGAATCTCGGATAAACAATTTAGCCGGCGTTGTCTGCAACGGCATCTTTGCACAACAGGCCGCTGACATTGCCTTTTTAGGGGGTCCTGATGGCTTGGTTACGATTTAACAATCGCGTTGGCAGGAATGAGCTTGTGGGGGTTTAGAATCTGGTCTGGATCGAATAGCGCTTTGAGGCCTCGCATGTACTCTATTTCTTCATCACTACGGCTGTAGCTGAGGAAATCTCGTTTCAGCAGCCCTACCCCATGTTCGGCTGAGATACTGCCTCCTCGCTTGGCCACCAGCTCAAAAATTCTTGGGCTCATTGCATGGCCATGATGAAAAAACTCCTCTACGGAAAGATGATCCGGTCGAAGAATGTTCAAATGCAGATTGCCATCACCAATATGCCCATACCAGCAGACCTCAAAGTCTGGATAGCTGCCGGTGACGTACCGATCCACATCCTGCAAAAAAGCGGGTACGTCGCTGACCCTCACGGAGAGATCATTTTTGTAGGGTGTGTAGGGCGCCAGGCTCTCTGAAATCCCCTCTCGCAGACTCCATAACCCCTGGGCCTGGGCTTCAGACTGACTGATTACGCCATCGGTTACCCACCCCTCTTGGACGCAGGTCTCAAACGCTCGCTCCACGGCCGCCATATCCTCCTCATCGAATTCGAGAAGCGCATAGTTTTCCTCGGCAGAGGCGAGAGGTGCCGATAGCCCGCGATGAGTCCGAACTTTTTGCAGTGCTAAATCCGAAAAGAACTCAAAAGCAGAAAGCTCTGTCGCCTGATTGAAGCACTTCAGAACGCTGAGCAGGTCAACTACCTTGGGGACGCCCAACACCATCACCACCTGTGGCGAGGGAGGTGCCATCAGCTGGATATCTAACTCACAGATCAAACCCAAGGTTCCTTCAGAACCGATCATCAGGTGTCTAAAGTCGTATCCCGTCGCGTTCTTAACGAGGCCAGCGTTGCAGTCCAAAATTTTTCCAGCCCCTGTGACGACCTTCATGCCTGCCACCCAAGACCGAGTCAGTCCGTATCGAATGACCTTAATACCCCCTGCGTTGGTCGCCACATTGCCGCCTATCTGACTGGAGCCAGAGGAAGCAAAGTCCACGGGATAGAAAAGGCCCTGATCCTGGGCAAACGCCTGTAACGCTGCCGTCACCAGTCCCGGCTCGCATTTCACAAGCCTATCTTGAGGGTTGAAATCGAGGATCTTATTCATCCGATCAAAGGAGACGACAACTTCCCCCTGACTGGCCACTGCGCCGCCGGATAAACCCGTGCGACCACCCGAGGGCACCAGGGCTATGCTCTCTGATCTTGCATAGGAGACGAGCGCCTGAACCTCCTCTATGGTTTCCGGAAACACAATGGCGCTCGGGGCCACCGTCAATCCATTGGTCCAGTCCTTACCCCAAATCTGCAGACTCTCTTGATCCCGGCGAATTTGCCGTTCTGCAAAGATATTATCCAATCTTATTCCTCCGCTGACCGAAGCATCCGTGCGCTACCACTCACAGACCTGATCCAGCCAGGCCCAAAACTCATCACGGATTTCCTTTTTCTCATTCACCAGGTGGTGGTGGGCGGGTGGAAAGGCGCGAAAGTAGGCGCCCGGATATAGCCGGTCGAACACCCGGAAACCATGACGATAGTCTACCGTCTTATCCTGGTACCCATAGATCACTCGTGGTGCCAAGTCGGACACCTCACCCCGCTCAAACACCGTAAACCAATCAACCATAGCCTGAACCCACGTAACCGGTAAAACCTGGGACTGAAGCGGATCTTTGTACAACAGATTGACGAAGTCTGGGTCATCAATATCGGCACGCATTCTCCGGGGTCGACGCTGCACAAAGTGCTTAACGACAGCAAAGTACCCGCGTATCCAGGACCAGGCGTAAGGGCGAACAAGCGGCGCAAACAGCATCAACTCCCCACTGGGACGATCCTGTTGCTGACGCCAATACTCCATAATGAGCGCACCGCCCATGCTCTGGCCCAGCCAGTGAATGGCCCGGCCTTCAGCCACCTGCTTAACCAATCTGTGCATTCTTTGGATGACCGCGATATAGGACTGAAAGCTGTCGATGGCGGCGGGTTCCCCGGAGGAGAGGCCGTGGCCGATCTGGTCAAAAATCGCGACCCCGATATTGCGCTCCAACAGAGCGTCGACGCAGTGTGCGTAGAGGCCAGCATGATCATAGTAACCGTGGCAAACGATAGCCCACGACCGAGGATTTTCCGGCTCATGCAGCTGCACAAAAATCCTGTCCTCCGCCACCTCAAGCACGCCGTAGGTGCTCTTGTGGGCCGAGATGCCTGTCCGGTAGAAGGCCACGTAATTGGCAAAGGCTTCCCCATCAAGAGGGCACCAGTCCCCCTTACTCAGGTCCGCCCCGTGAACTAGGCCAGCCACCTCAGCATGCTGGAACGCTCCCTGGCCACGCATCCTTCCTTCCGACGAAACAGCAACAAGCCAGCGAGGCTGCTACTGAATCACCGGATCAAGTTCGCCCGCGCTATAGGCAATGAACATGCTCTCTAGCGAGTTTGCTCGAATCTTGTGTGCATTGCCCGCCGTGCCAAAGGCCTCATAGCGAGCGATCACCACGTCACGCATGGCCGTCTGTGTTTTGGCCAGGTATTTTCGGGGGTCGAACTCACCGGGGTTTTCCGCCAAAAATCTTCGCACGGCGGCGGTTGAGGCAAGACGCAGATCCGTATCAATGTTGACCTTCCGCACGCCGTGACGAATGCCCTGCTGAATCTCTTCAACGGGAACGCCGTAGGTTTCTGGAATCTCTCCGCCGAATTCATTGATCTCTTGCAGCAGCTCTTGAGGTACCGAAGAGCTGCCGTGCATCACTAAGTGGGTATTCGGCAGCCGTCCGTGGATCGCCTTAACTCGCTCAATGGCCAGAATATCGCCGGTGGGTGGGCGACTGAATTTATAGGCACCGTGCGAGGTGCCGATGGCGATGGCCAAGGCATCCACCTGGGTCTGCCGAACAAAGTCAGCGGCCTGTTCGGGGTCTGTTAGCAGCTGGTCCATGGACAACTGGCCCTCGGCGCCAACGCCGTCTTCCTCACCGGCCATGCCGGATTCCAGAGACCCAAGGCAGCCAAGCTCTCCTTCTACGGAAACGCCACACGCATGAGCCATATCAACCACGCGTCGAGTCACGCTGACGTTGTAGTCGTATTCTGCGGGGGTTTTTTGATCTTCTAGCAGGGACCCGTCCATCATGACGGAGGTAAAACCGATTTGCATCGACCGCTGACAGACATCCGCGGAGGCGCCATGATCTTGGTGCATCACCACCGGAATGTGGGGAAATTCTTCTACCGCCGCCAGCATCAGGTGCCGCAGGAAATTTGGACCCGCATATTTGCGTGCCCCGGCGGACGCCTGAACAATCACAGGACTATCCGTTTGATCTGCCCCCTCCATGATGGCTCGCATTTGCTCAAGATTGTTCACGTTGAATGCCGGCACACCGTAATCATTCTCTGCAGCATGATCTAAGAGTTGCCTTAAGCTGATAAGCGCCATGGATATCTGTCTCCGTTTTTCGTTGGCCCAACATTGGGCGTTATAACCACTAAACTATTGGGCCTTCATTCAGGCGTCTGCCCAGGATTTCCACCGCCGGCAGCGGCTTGCCCTCCACAAATTCAAGAAAGGCACCGCCCCCGGTTGAGATATAGGATAGACCTTCCGCCACCCCAAATTTCTCTACAGCGGCCAGCGTATCGCCTCCACCGGCGATTGAATAGGCGGGACTTGCCCCAATTGCCTCGGCCAAGACGCGGGTCCCCTCCGCGAATGGCGCAAACTCAAAGACGCCAACCGGACCGTTCCATAGGATGGTGCGCGAGGTCAGCAGCCGATCAGCCAAAGCCCTCGCCGTTTCCGGACCAATGTCCAGAATCATATCTTCCGGCCCTACCTCCGTGACGGGCTTTACGGTGCCCACCGCGCTGGCGGAGAACTCCGTGGCGACCACTACATCACTGGGGATTGGAATATCCACTTTTTCCGCAATCTTTCGGGCCGTATCAATTAAGGCAGGTTCGTGCATAGAGCGTCCCACTTCGTAGCCTACGGCGGCCATAAAGGTATTGGCGATGCCGCCGCCGACGATGATCTCATCAGCAACCTCAGCTAGGGAGCCGAGCACCTCTAGCTTACTTGATACCTTGGCACCACCTATGATGGCCACCATGGGGGATTCTGGCTGGGCCAAGGAGCGACCCAACGCCTCTAGCTCAGCGGAAAGCAGGGTGCCAGCGCAAACTTCTTTCGCAAATTTCGCTACGCCGTGGGTCGATGCATGGGCTCTGTGAGCGGTGCCGAAGGCGTCCATGACGAATACATCGCAGCTGCGGGCCAGTTCACGGGCTAGCGCGTCATCATTTGACTTTTCTCCGGTGAGGAATCGAACGTTTTCAAGCACGGCAACGGTCCCCGGCCCTACCCCTCGAATCTCTTCCGGTGACCTGAGCAGCTGCACCTCGGTTGCCAGAAGCGAGGCGAGGTGAGCGACCACAGGCATCAAGGAGAATTCCTCGTCATACTGCCCCTCAGTCGGTCGCCCGAGGTGCGACATGATGATCACCGCTGCACCCGCCTCTCGGGCAGCGTCGATGGTAGGTATTGAGGCACGTATCCGCGCATCGCTGGTGACGCGACCCTCACTGATGGGCACGTTGAGATCCGCGCGGATTAACACGCGCCTAGACGCGAGATTGACCTCATGAACAGAACGAATGGACGGTAGCCGCATTGCCTTCCCCCGTTAAAACGGCCCCTGAGCCTTTTTCAAACCTGCTGAGGTTCTTGATTTGACAACACGCGCCGGGTCGCCTGGACGACGGCCTCAGCGGTCATCCCGAGTTCCGCCAGTACCGCCGCGCCAGGGCCGGATAAGCCAAAGCGATCAATGCCCACCACGGCACCGTCGATCCCGACCCACTTATACCAGGGGTCCGGATAGCCGGCCTCTACCGCAATTCGCGCTCGAATGTGACTGGGCAACACGGATTCACGATATCCCGCATCCTGGGCCTCGAATACCTCGACACAGGGCATGGACACTACGCGGGCGTTGATGCCCTCGGCTTCAAGCAGTTCAGCTGCCTGCATTGCTAGTCCGACTTCAGACCCGGTGGCGATCAAAATGGCCTGGGGCGATCCACCGCCATCTCGCAGCACGTAGCCTCCCCTGTGCACACTGTCGAAGGCCGCCTGGTCTCGCGTCTGAGCCTGGGTTTTCTGCCGGGTAAAGATCAAAGCCGTTGGCGTTTCACGACTGGCGACAGCCGCCTTCCAGGCCACCGCAGATTCAACCATGTCGCAAGGGCGCCACACGCTAAGATTGGGCGTCATCCGCAGGTTGGCCGTTTGCTCAACGGGCTGGTGCGTCGGCCCGTCTTCACCTACGGCAACGCTATCGTGGGTGTAGACGAATATGTTGGGCAGCCGCATCAGCGCGGCCAGCCTGACGGCGTTACGCGCGTACTCCATAAAGATCAGGAAGGTCCCGGTAAAGGGCCTGATGCCTCCATGAAGCTGGATTCCGTTGCTCATCGCGGTCATGCCGAATTCCCTAACCCCGTAGCTCAGGTACTGGTCATCTGACGCATCCTTCCATCGCGTATTGTTTGAACCCGTGAGGTCGGCAGACCCACCAAATAACTCTGGAATGCCTGCAGCCACAGCCCCCAGACAAGTTTGTGAAGCCTTCCTCGTTTCAATATCCGCCGGTGCGTTGTGGCTGGCCTGCGCCAGGGCATCAATCTCTTGGTGCCAATCTGGCGGCAACGTGCCCGACATACGACGCGAAAATTCCGCTGCCTGTTGAGGGTGGGCGGCCTGATAACTCGCCATCAACTCCCGCCACTGAGCATGCTGCCGTGCGCCTGCCTCCTGCTGATTCCAAGCCTCAGCAATCGCCGGAGGCATTTCCCACTCAGCTGCCGTCCAGCCTAGTTCAGCCTTGGTCAGGGCAATCTCTTCTGCACCCAGCGCCGCACCATGGACGGAGGCGGTACCTTTCTTGTTTGGGGAGCCAAAGCCAATGGTGGTTTTGCAGCACACTAACGTTGGGCGGCCATCCGAGTCGGCAGCCGTCCGCAGGGCCACGGCAATTTCATCCGCGTCATGCCCGTCCACATTGCGCACCACGCGCCAGCCATAGGCTTCAAACCGTGCTGGCACATCTTCCGAAAACCAGGCGTCCACAGCGCCATCAATGGAAATGCCGTTGTCGTCGTAGATACAGATGAGTTTGTCGAGCTTAAGCGTGCCGGCCAAGGAGGCTGCCTCATGGGAAATGCCCTCCATCAAACACCCATCCCCAGCGATCACCCAGGTACGGTGGTCCACGGGCTCGATTTCGGGCGTGTTAAATTCCGCCGCCAGTTTCTGCTCTGCCAAGGCCATACCGACGGCCATGGCAAATCCCTGACCCAGAGGTCCCGTCGTTGTCTCCACCCCAGGACATTCGTTGAATTCTGGGTGACCGGCAGTCTTGGAATGCAGCTGCCTAAAGTCCTTCAAGTCCTGAATCGAAACGTCATAGCCCGTAAGGTGAAGTAGCGCGTAGAGCAACATGGACCCGTGACCGTTTGATAGGACGAATCGGTCCCGGTTCGGCCAGCTGGGATCGCTGGGGTCATGCTTCAGGAAATCCCGCCAAAGTACTTCAGCCACATCCGCGAGGCCCATGGGCGCACCCGGGTGCCCGCTATTAGCGGCCTGAACGGCATCCATTGCGAGTACGCGGATGGCATTGGCGAGTTCGAATCTAGAGGACATAGGCGGTCTCGGGTGTGCTAAACCGTTATTGTCAAGATTTGCCAGCCGGACTGCAAACTTTGAGTGTAAAACTCACCAACACCGAACCCTTATGGTCAATGACCAGGATTGAAACTTTGCGTGCTTCAGCAGATTTTTTTATCCAATTTCGTGTATCTTCGCCGCTCGGTTTTTCTTAAGAACTTGTCCCGCTCAAAAAGCGAAGAGGACCGCCCAATGATTGCAAACACGTTATTTACATCTGAGTCTGTCTCTGAGGGACATCCTGACAAGGTTGCGGACCAAGTGTCGGACGCCGTCGTGGATGCCATGCTCGAGCAGGATCAAAACTCACGGGTGGCCTGTGAAACGCTGATCAAGACCGGCGTAGTGATGCTCGCGGGCGAAATCAGAAGTTCTGCTGATATCGATTTCGATAAGCTGGCGCGTTCCGTGGTCGCCGACATTGGCTACAACAGCGCAGACCTCGGATTTGATGCTGATGACTGTATGGTAATCAACGCCCTTGGCCAGCAGAGTCCCGACATCGCTGTTGGCGTTGACGAAACTGAGGACCACGAACAAGGCGCGGGCGATCAGGGCCTTATGTTTGGGTATGCCACGGATGAGACCGATGCACTGATGCCGGCTCCGATCATCTATGCCCACCGCTTAGTTCAAAAGCAGTCACAGGCGCGTCGAGGCGCCCTGGCCTTTCTGCGACCGGATGCCAAGAGCCAGCTTACCTTTCGCTATGATGAAGCGGGAAAGCCAGCGGGCATCGAGGCCGTAGTGCTCTCTACCCAGCACGATCCGGATGTCTCCCAGGAAATGCTGCGAGAGGCGGTGATGGAGGAAATCATCAAGCCCACGCTGCCTCAGAACTGGATTTCTGCGGAGACCCGGTTTCATATCAATCCTACCGGCCAATTCATTATCGGCGGCCCAGTGGGAGACTGCGGCCTGACGGGTAGGAAGATTATTGTTGACACCTATGGCGGCATGGCTCGCCACGGTGGCGGTGCTTTCTCGGGCAAGGATCCCTCCAAGGTGGATCGTTCTGCCGCCTATGCGGGACGCTATGTCGCTAAGAACATCGTTGCCGCCGGACTGGCGCGGCGATGCGAGATTCAGGTGAGCTATGCCATCGGCGTTGCGGAGCCCACCTCCATCAGTATCGATACCTTTGGCACCGGCAGCATCGCCGACAGCAAGATTGTTCAACTTGTTCGTGAACACTTTGATTTGAGACCCAAGGGCCTCATCGCGATGCTTAACCTGAAACGACCTATCTATCGTCAAACCGCCGCCTACGGTCACTTCGGAAGAAGCGATCCGGACTTTAGCTGGGAGCGCACCGACAAGGCAGAGGCGCTGGCTGCCGCATTGACTTAGGCTTGGACGCATCTGAGCTTAGGGGGATAGTCATGGCCCTAACTCAGCCCAAACCAGCAACCTGCCTGCCGCCACTCAGCTTCGAGTTCTTCCCTCCCCGAGATGAGGAGTTAATCGATCGTTTAGTCAGTGGTACAGCCTGTCGACTCGGCGCCTATGCGCCCGAATTTTTTTCTATAACCTACGGCGCAGACGGATCAAGTAAGGAGGGCACCCTAAGGTCAGTCGCTGCGCTGTTGGAGGCAAATCGAAACACCGCACCTCACCTCTCCCAGGGCAGCGATACAGATACCGCCATAATTGAACTCATCAATCGGTACCTTGCCCTCGGCGTGACTCGCCTGGTCGCTCTCAAAGGCGATGCGCGAAAGGCCGGGGACAGACGCCCGGTCTATGCTCGCGACCTTGTGCGAACCATTCGACAGCACTTTGGCGACGCGCTGCGGATCAGCGTTGCAGCCTATCCGGAAGTCCACCCAGACACCGCTTCACTCGACCTGGAAATGAAATTTTTTGTTGAGAAGGTTAACGCCGGCGCAGACGAGGCCATTACTCAGTACTTCTATAACCCGGAAGCCTACGCTAATTTCCTAGATCACTGTGCGCGTATGGGGCTAGACCTCCCCATCGTTCCAGGCATCATGCCGATCACCAATTACCAAGGCCTGATGCGGTTTAGCGAGCGTGCGGGGGCCGATATCCCGCGCTGGCTGGACAGAACCCTGCGCGATAAGAGCGATAATGTGGCCGACCTATGCGCGTTTGGCGATGAGGTAGTCACTAACCTTTGCGAGCGCGTTATACAGATGGGAGCGCCTAGGCTACACTTTTATTCCCTTAACCGATGGGGTGCGTGCTCCAGGATTTGCGACAACTTGGGCTACGTAAAGACTTGAATTGAGCCGACAGTACCGTTTTTTTCTACCGGGCGACTATGACGTTGGCACAACGTTAACGTTGGACAGTGAGCGCTCAAGCTACCTGTGCAGAGTACTGCGCCTGCGAGAAGGCACATCGCTGGAGATTTTTCCTGGCGACGGTTCTGCCTTCGGCTGCCGTCTCGTCGATGCTAATCCTCGCCGTGCGCAGCTTCATGTGGCGCATCAGGAAACCTCGGCCAAAAGCTCAGGACCCTCGCTTCATCTGGCCATCGCGCTCCTCAAAGGCTCCGCCATGGACAGAGCCCTGCAGCAGGCCACGGAACTGGGCGCAAGCCACCTGCATCTGATCCGCGCCCAGCGCAGCAATGTGCCTCTCACTTCAGACCGCTTAGATTCAAAATTGCTGCATTGGGAGCGGATTATTGCTTCCGCCTGCGAGCAAAGCGGACGGCGTAGCGTTCCTAAACTGCAGGCACCCGGCACCCTGGCCGAAGTTTGGGCAGCCATGGCGCCCTGCCCGCTGCTCATCGCTTTTGAACCGGAGGGCGAAACCCTGCCCATGACGCTGTCCCCCGAACCCTGCGGCATCTTTATTGGCCCCGAAGGGGGATGGAGTGAGGACGAGCGGGCATGGCTATCAGAGAAAAGCGTAAACCAGTACCGACTGGGCAACACAATCTTGCGGTCTGAAACTATGCCCGCCGTAGCCCTTGCCCTGATTCAACATGCTCAGGGGTGGCGCTCACCGTCGGCTTGAAAGCGTCCCACCACTTCAGCCGAAGCGCGCCGAAGTGCCTCGAGGGCCGCCACCTGATCGCTGGAAAGCGGGGGCGCCTGGGACAGCGTGTCCTCAATAAGCTGAGACAATCGATTCAGGTGGTCTTGGAGTAGCGCTGCTGTGGTTGGCTGGTCATCACCTACAGCGATCTCTTCTGATACGTCGCCCGAGGCCAACAAGTCTGCACGCTCTACCACGCGCCCATAGGCTGCATCGTCAAGTTGGGCGGCCCGAGCAATCGACCCGCCAGGGTCTTCCGGCGCGTGGGGAATGATCTCTGCCAACAGCGCCGTGGCCTCTTCGACAACTTCAATATGAGCGCTAACGAGATCCAGCGTGCCATCTGACAATCGATCAAGCAGATTCTCAACCGCCCAGGCCACCTCCATCCCATCCCCAAGGCCGGCTTGTTGACAGGACTGCCGAACCTTTTGAAAAGCCTGCCCAACGGGCATCAGTCCTTGCCCGTCATACTGGACCTGCTGCCAGGACTGCACCGCAGTCCTTAGCTCGTGCAGCTGTTGGAGCAGTTCACCTGCGTGGTCGGCCGCTTTGGCGTTGTCTTGAGAGCCAAAGATGACGGTACCGCTCTGGAGCGTTCCGCTAGCGTCCTCAGCACGAAGAGCCTGTATCTGTTGGCCGAGCGCCACCCAAGAAAAGGGCAAAGACCCAGCATCAAGGTATTCTGAGGAGCGCCCAATCCTTTCCAGGGATCTGATGTTTCGACCCATTTGACGCAGAAGGATAAGCTCTTCTTCACTCCATTCGGCAGATTCCCTATCGCGCATGTCAAGCCATGCGATGAGGGCATGGAGTACCTGGTGGCCGCTGGGCTCAACGTCGATGAGGGCTGTTAGCGCCTGAACAAGTGCTGGGATACCGCTTATATCCTCTGCACCCTGCATGATGTTGAGCAAACCTCGCTCAAATAGGCGACGCGCCTTAGAAATTTCCGATACTGGTCCTTCTGTGCTCGTTATCATTGCTTCCCTCGTCCAGTCCCCGGGTAATGCTATCGTTGTTGAGGGCTGGCCCGCTTCGCTGGCTGCGGACCTGCTCCGATTTAGTTGCTTCTTCTACCGCACAGTCGGTAGTTTAGCGACACCGGCACCACGAGCAGCCCTATGACAAAAATAGCGTTTTTGATGGACCCCATCGAATCCATATCCGTTAAGAAAGATTCTACCCTGGCTATGATTCGTGCGGCTCAGAATCGTGACCTGGATGTCTACTTTCTGCAGCAGGAGGATTTATTTTTGGACGGGGGCGTTGTTAAGGCCTTGCTCAGTCCCATCCGTTTGCGCCGAGATTTCGCTGAAAACCTGGACTACCGCCAGCTTTCCCCAGAGGCCGTGAGGAACTGTGACTGGGCAGAGATCGGTGAGGCCCAGCGCCAACCCTTAGCGAACATGGATATCATCATGATGCGGAAGGACCCTCCCTTCGACATGGAGTACATCTATACGACCTATCTGCTCGAACGTGTCCAGGCTGAGGGTGCCCTTGTGGTCAACCGACCCGAGTCCCTACGGGACTGCAACGAAAAATTGTTTGCCACCCAGTTTCCACAGTGCTGCCCCAACCTGATTGTCAGCCGAAACATGGAGCTGCTTCGAGAATTTCACCTCAAACATGGCAACGTGGTCTTTAAGAAGCTGGACGGCATGGGCGGCGCATCGATCTTTCGGGTCATGCAGGATGACCCGAATTTATCCGTCGTTATCGAGACCTTAACTCACGGCGGCCAAGAGCAGGTCATGGGGCAGGTTTATTTGCCCCAAATCGTAGACGGCGACAAACGCATCCTATTGATTAACGGCGAGCCCATTCCCTACGCCTTGGCAAGAATTCCCTCTGCTGGGGAAACTCGGGGTAACCTCGCGGCAGGCGGCCATGGTGAGGGCCGTCGCCTGACGGATAGAGACCTCTGGATCGCAGAGCAGGTTGGGCCGGAGCTGGCTCGTCGCGGCCTTTACTTTGTCGGAATCGACGTTATCGGTGACTATTTGACCGAGATCAACGTGACCTGCCCAACCTGCATCAGGGAACTTGATGAGCAATTTGATCTCGATATTGCCGGCCAGCTGATGGATAGTCTGATGGATGGTCGCCAGCGACACTGAGCCCCACGACAAGACAATGAACGACTTTTTTGGATCAGCCGCTGCCGGCGACGAGCATGCCCTCCGGGCACAGAGCCAAGGTCGGTTTGTTTTCATTTTTCTGGTGGCGATTATTGTCCATCTGATCGTCATTTTGGGCATCAGAATGCAGGCATCCCAGCCTGCCCAACGGCCGATTTCTGTTGACCTTAATCTTCGCACCACCAACGACAAAGTGGCCTCTCAGGTTGCGGCTCAACCGAGAGCGGATACTGAACCCAAGCCTGCTGAGCAGGCCACGATCCAGCCGAATGCTTTGGTTCCTAAACGCTTGGAGACACCGAAAAGAACACAGACGCAGATCGCGAACCCGGCAGAGCCAAAACAAAGGACAACCCTGAATAAGAGTCGAGCTGCCCTGGTGAGCGAAATCGCCCAGCTGGACACCTTTTCCGTTGAAGCTACGTTCGATAACCCTCGCCATCGAGTGCTGACCAACGGTGGCCGACTGAATCCCGACGAAGCCGCCTACCTCTCCATGTGGCGGCGCAAATGCGAGCGCATTGGTCGCTATAACTATCCCACCGGCGGACTGCAGGGCGAATTGAGCATGACTGTTGTTATTCTAAGCAGCGGTGCCTTGTATAGCGTAGAGGTAACCCAATCTTCAGGGCATCCCGCACTAGATCAGGCAGCCATAGAGACCGTTAAGCAAGCCGCCCCCTATCAGCCCTTTGGCGTTGAAATGCGCAAGAAGTATGACCGGCTCACCTTTACGCGCACCTGGCAGTTTAGTCGGCAAGGCACTCTCTTCGAAGGCTAGCAGCTTTGGCTTTTTTATGAACAAACAGCGGCAGTACGAATAGATGAACTTAACCAATCACTTTTTAATCGCCATGCCCTCACTTCAACAGGATTACTTCAATGCCTCGTTGACACTCGTCTGCGAGCACAACGATGAGGGGGCAATCGGCCTGGTGATTAACCGTCCCTCTCATATCTCTGTTCTAGAGCTGCTGTCACAGCTCAACTTGAACCCCTCTCGTCGTTGGTTAGTTGCGCCCGTCATGGAAGGCGGCCCGGTCTCTCAAGACCACGGGTTTATCCTGTACCGGGGCGACGCATCCTATGGTGCTTCTCTGAATGTGACGCCGAACCTCTATCTTTCCAGTGGTCATGAGGTCCTCGAGGCCATCGCCAAGGATGAGGGGCCCGAGCAATTTCTCGTCGCCTTGGGTTATGCGGGCTGGGCCGGAGGGCAGCTTGAGGCAGAAGTGAGCCGCAACGTCTGGCTGACCGTGGAAGCAGAATCAGATTTGATCTTCGATACGCCATTTGAGGAAAGGCTGGCAAAGGCGGCCGGGGCCTTGGGCATCGACCTGAACCTCATCAGTACCGAATCGGGCCAGCACTGATGGATGAAGGCTACGTGATCGGTATCGATTTTGGTCTCAAACATATTGGTGTTGCGATAGGACAGACGATTACCCGCAGCGCTCGGGGACTGAAGACGCTGAGCGCGAAAAATGGGCGCCCAGATTGGAAAGCGCTCGACGAGCTGGTGCACCCCTATCGACCTCTTGCCATTACCGTGGGACTACCCCTGAACATGGACGGCACCGACTCTGACATGTCGCAGAAAGCAGACGGCTTCGCCGAATCCTTACGCGAACGCTATGCCATACCGGTGTATCTGGTGGATGAGCGCCTCAGTACCTGGCAGGCGCGCACTGAGGCCCAGGAGGGAGGCACAGCGCCGACGACCCATGAACGAGCGGCCAGTCTTATCGCCGAAACCTGGATGGCAGAACAATAACCGCACCGGCCAGACAACTCACATGATTAACGAACTAGAACAAAATTTTCACCGGATTCAGCAACGAATTTCTGACGCCTGCCACGAGGCGGGTAGGGATGTTGAAGAGGTGCAGCTGGTGGCTGTCTCCAAGACGAAACCAAGCCACTTGATTTCTGAAGCCGCAAATCTGGGCATGAAACACTTTGGGGAGAATTATCTGCAGGAGGCCACGGGAAAGATTCATGGCCTTCAGCCTAAGCCCGGAGACTGGCACTACATCGGGAAGGTGCAGTCCAATAAGACGCGGGACATCGCTGAGCATTTTGATTGGGTGCATACCGTGGACCGGGAAAAGATTGCCCTTCGATTAAACGCGCATCGCACTGATCGACCCAAACTAAACGTTCTGGTTCAGGTTAATGTCGACAACGATCCCGACAAAGGCGGATGTTCTGGCGACCAGGCTCTCACGCTCTGTCGCGCAATCTGCGATCTGCCTAATTTAAGGTTGCGCGGCCTCATGACCATCTTGAGTCAGGAGACGAATCCTAGGGAAGGCTATGAAAGCGTGGCACAATTGCACCGTGAGATAGGCACCCAGCTCGCGGAACCCCATAGAGATTCCTGGGACGCCCTATCCATGGGTATGAGTCGAGACCTTGAAGACGCGATATTCGCGGGGGCCACCTTGATTCGTGTCGGCACAGCGCTTTTCGGGGAGCGCCGATAGAGGGCTCCGGGCAACTCGGCATCAAGGGATATGGAAAGGACGATTTAGCATGGTCAGGATTGGCTTTATCGGTGCAGGCAACATGGCAAGGAGCCTGGCTCAGGGTTTGATTCAGGACGGTATACCTAGCTCCGAAATCGTTGCGACTGACCCAGATGCAGGACAAAGAGAGCAGCTTGCGGCGCTGGGCATCCGCACCAGCGACGATAACGCGCTGGCCTGCCAGGCGCAGAATGTGATCGTTGCCGTCAAGCCCCAGATTGCGGGGAAGGTGTTGACTGCCCTACCCAAGCTGGACGTTCAGCAGGTCATCGTCTCCATCATGGCGGGCATCAAGGCTTCAAGCATCGAAACTTGGTTAGGGGGACACCAGTCCATTATTCGCTGTATGCCCAACACGCCAGCGCTTCTCGGCGCGGGCATGACGGGCATGTTTGCGAGTGCCAGCATTACCGAGCAACAAACAACCGAAGCTGAGCGCATCCTTGGGGCCGTGGGCGAGACCGTTTGGGTCGCACAAGAAGACGAGCTGGATGCGGTAACCGCCCTATCTGGGAGCGGCCCGGCCTATTTTTTCCTGTTGATGGAGGCCATGCTGGATGCAGGGAGAGGCATGGGGCTCAGCGATGAGCTGTGTCGTCAATTGGTGGTTGAAACCGCTAAGGGTGCAGCGATGATGGCGGCGCAGCAAGAAACAACGCCCGCAACGCTAAGACAAAACGTGACATCGCCCGGGGGAACCACAGCCGCAGCCCTGAGCGTTATGGAACAACGAGCGCTTCCGGAAATTGTGGGTGAGGCGCTGGAAGCCGCTCGTTTGCGCGCTGGACAGATGGCTAATGAGTTTGGAGAACAAAAATGAATGCAACCCTCTTGCTGATCGCCGACTTAGTATTACGTCTGGCCGCGCTGCTCTTTCTCATCCGCTTCTTGCTACAGGCGAGCAAGGCGGACTTTTACAACCCAATTAGCCAGTTTGTGGTTAAGGGAAGCGACCCTCTCACCCGGCCCCTACGCGCACTCCTGCCATCCCTTGGCTCGTGGGATTTCGCATCTCTGCTGGTGGGATGGATCATGTGTATCCTTTTCGTGGTGCTGATCACCCTGGGTTCGCTGGGTATCTCAGACTATTTAATCCTGGGTCTGGTGCGGATGCTGTCGGTACTCATCGACTTCTACTTCTGGTCAATCATCATCGTTATCATTGCCAGCTTTTTGAGTTCGGGCCAATACAACCCCGGCCTTGGCCTTCTCCAGCAGTTAGTTGAACCCCTGGTGGCTCCCATTCGACGCCTATTGCCGGATACTGGACCGCTGGACTTCTCACCCATGATCGTCATTCTTATTCTTACTATTCTGCAGCGGGCGCTTTCCGGCGGTTTGGGATAGGACCATGTCTGCGCAGACGATCCAAGCCGATGCTATCGGCTTAGTTGAGGTCCACACGTTCCAACACGGTGGACCCCTAGTTCTGCAAAACGGGGCGACGCTGCAAAATTTCGAGCTGGTCTACGAAACCTACGGGCAGTTAAATTCAGCCAGGGATAATGCGATCCTAATTTGCCATGCGCTATCGGGTCACCACCACGCCGCAGGTCGTCACCACCCAGATGATGCGAAACCAGGTTGGTGGGACGCCTGCATCGGGCCAGGAAAGGCCATTGATACCAACCAGTTTTTTGTCCTGAGCCTCAATAACCTGGGCGGCTGTCACGGCAGTACCGGGCCCAAAACCATCAACCCAGAAACTGGAAAGGCCTATGGCCCAGACTTCCCCCAGGTCGTGGTCCGAGACTGGGTCACCAGTCAGGCGAAATTAGCAGATCATCTCGGTATTGAGACGTTTGCGGCGGTGATTGGTGGCAGTTTAGGGGGCATGCAGGCCATGCAGTGGGCGATTGAGTACCCGGATCGCGTTCGCAGCTGTGTCATCATCGCAGCAGCAGCCAAACTTTCGGCACAAAATATCGCCTTCAACGAGATTGCTCGCCAGGCTATCGTCAGTGATCAGAACTATCTCGACGGGCGTTATGAAGAGGCAGACAAAATTCCAAACCGAGGTTTGATGCTGGCGCGAATGATCGGCCACGTGACGTACCTCTCTGATGACGGCATGGGCAATAAGTTCGGGCGAGAGGTCAAATCTGGCGAGTTTGACCAAGATGAAAGCATCGAGTTCCAGGTGGAAAGCTACCTCCATTATCAGGGCCGAGCATTCTCAAAATACTTTGATGCAAATACCTATATGCTGATGACTCATGCTCTTGACCAATTCGATCCTGCCAGAGGGCATGCAGGAGACCTGGCGGAGGCGCTGTCTGCCGCCCAAGCAAGATTCTTAGTGCTCTCTTTTAGCAGCGACTGGCGTTTCTCCAGCCAACGCTCCCAGGAAATTATCGATGCTTTGATTACCGCCAGAAAGAATGTCGCTTCCGCCGTGGTGGAATCTGAACACGGCCACGATTCCTTCTTACTGCCGCTGACCCGCTATACCACCATCATGAAGACCTTCCTCCAGCGCGTCCTCGACGAGATGAGAGAGGGCGGCGCATGACGCTACGAGGCGACTTACAGCTGGTTCAGGACTTAATCAATCCGGGTGCCAGGGTCTTGGACTTGGGCTGCGGCGATGGCGCTCTGCTCGACAATCTCCAGCGTCACAAGGGTGTCAACGGCTACGGGCTCGACCGCGATCCCGTAAACATTAACCGCTGTCTGGCCAGTGGGGTTAATGTTGTTCAACAGGATTTAGACCACGGCATTGGAAATTTTCTGGATGACAGTTTTGATATGGTGGTCATGACCAATACCCTACAGGCGGTGAAGAACCCCAGAACGTTGTTGCGCGAAATGCTGCGCGTTGGAGAAGAGTGCCTGGTGACATTTCCGAATTTCGGACACTGGCAATGTCGGCTGCAGATATTCCTACACGGCAGAATGCCGGTTTCAGCTCACCTACCTCATAGCTGGTTCGACACGCCCAATATTCACCTATGCACCGCTCAGGACTTCGAGCAGCTTTGCGCAGCAGAGGGCTTTCGAATCATTCAGCGGCGCATGGTTAACCAGGCGTATCGTCAGCAGCGCCTAATTGCGCTGGCACCCAATTTTTTCTCAAGCTACTGCTTCTATCGACTAGGAAGACCATAAATGATCGTCTTTTTTAAGAAAATCCTGCTCGCAGCGAGCCTTTGCCTTTGCGCCGCCCTCACCCAAGCAGAACAGGTCCACCGGTTTGGTGGCCTTGAGATGCACTACATCCTTATCCCCACAACCATGCTCAAACCTGATATCGCCGCCTCCTATAACCTGACTCGAGGCAAGGACCGAGCGCTGTTAAATATATCGGTTCTTGACGAGACGGGCCGCGCAATAACGGCAAATTTCAGCGGATCGACGCAGAATCTGCTTGGGCAACGGCAGGACCTCTCCTTCGCCGAGGTGAGAGAGGGAGAGGCGATCTATTATTTGGCTGTAATTCGGCACGCTAATGAGGAGGTCCATCGCCTTCAAATCAATGCAGAGAATGCAAACGGGAAAAGCACCGAGCTTAAATTCTCTCAAAAACTCTACTGGTCCGACTAAGTGCAAATCGTCCTCGCCACCCGCAATCAGGGCAAGCTGCTTGAGATGCGCACCCTCTTTGCTGATCTAGCCGTTGAGCTTCTGACCCAGGTAGACCTGGATATTCCTAGCCCGGCCGAGACTGGGCTGACCTTCGTGGAGAACGCGCTTATCAAAGCCAGGGCCGTCAGCGCCGCCGCAGGCCTACCCGCCATCGCCGACGACAGCGGTTTGGTGGTGCCTGCCCTCGGAGGCCAGCCCGGGATTTACTCGGCTCGATTCGCCGGTACGCAGGGAGAGGATCGCGCCAATAACGACAAACTTCTGGCGCTAATGAAGAACGAGGTCGCAAGGGCCGCTTATTTCACTTGTTCTATGGTCTTTCTCGCCTCAGAAACAGACCCAAGCCCTATCGTCGTATCTGGGACCTGGGCCGGGGAGATTACCTCGACGCCCATGGGGACAGACGGTTTCGGCTACGATCCGTTGTTCTTCGTACCTACTCACGGGTGTACGGCAGCCCAGCTAAACGCTGGAAATAAAAATGAGATCAGTCATAGAGGCCAGGCCAGTCGAAGTCTCAAGCGTATGCTTGCCGCCTACCTTCAAACCCAAGATGGTTGATGGCGGCCTGTATATCCACTTTCCGTGGTGCGTTAAGAAGTGCCCGTACTGCGACTTTAACTCTCACCCCCTAAGAGACGACGTTGATCAGGGGGTCTATCTGCGGGCTCTGCTCCAAGACTGGGACCTTCAGCAACGGATTTTCCATCCAGACTTTGCCGAGCGCCCGTTTAAAACAGTATTTCTAGGCGGGGGAACGCCAAGCCTGTTTCATGTCCAACACGTGAATCAACTGCTTGAGCTTACTGCCGGCGGCGCTGATGAAGTCACCATGGAATTGAATCCTGGGGCTCGGGAATATGGAGATCTCGCGGCCTATCGCCAGGCGGGGGTCAACCGCCTTTCTATTGGCGCACAAAGTTTCGAAAACCCGATGTTGCAGGCCCTTGGTCGAATCCATGACGCAGATCAAACGTTGACGGCCTTCGAGGTCGCCAGGGCAAGCGGATTCAATAACATTAACGTCGATCTAATGTGGGGGTTACCAGGCCAAGAGGTAGCCCAAGCCCTCAGCGATCTGCGACAGGCTATTGCGCTTGAGCCTGAGCATATCTCTTGGTATCAGCTCACCATCGAGGCCAAAACAGAGTTCGCGAAGCGGCCGCCGCTGCTGCCTGTCGATAGGACACTGTTAGACATCGAACAAGCCGGGCTGGAGCTGCTGGAAGCCGAGGGCTATCGGCGCTACGAAATTTCGGCCTTTGCCAAACCAGGACGGGAATGTCTGCACAATCTGAACTATTGGTCCTTTGGCGATTACGTTGGTCTCGGTGCCGGTGCCCACGGAAAACTGACTCACCGGGGCCGTCGCCTTCGAACACGACAGGCCAGTCAGCCCCGACTGTACCAGAGCGATCCCGAACGCCTCGGCGTGCAGGACATTGCCGAAGACGAGCTTGCTCTGGAATTTATGATGAATGCCCTTAGGCTGGTTCAGGGGGTCGACCAAGCATCATTTGTCTCGCGAACAGGTCTGCCTTGGTCCTCCATCGCACCAACCTGGCAGGCGCTAGTGGAGCAGGGTCTGGTTCATGCGCAGCACTGTGGCACCACCCCAATGGGCCTGCGCTATTTGGACAGTGTGTTAACGTCCTTCGTCACCACCCGCTAATTTTCGGTACCTGAGATCTCGGATCGTATGCCCAAGCCGGGCACCCCGTGCTTCGAATTTAGTGAGCCCCCCAGGGCGAGATGCCGAAGCGCGCCTTGGTTCTTCCTGACGCTGGTCACTGAGCAACTCGAAGCCAGGGTGTTGAGCAAAGCATTCCGCCATCCATTCACCATACTCGGCCCAATCTGTTGCCAGGTGCACCACGGCAGAAGACGCCAGGGCATGATGCAGTTGATCCAAAAAAGGTAGTTGGATGAGTCGGCGTTTATGGTGGCGCTTCTTTGGCCAGGGGTCGGGGAAAAAAATTCTAATCTCGCTGGCAATGCCAGGAGGCAGGCGAGCCAGCAGCGACTGCGCGGGTTCATCGACCAGACGGATATTTTTGAGCGCCTGCTTGGCTGCCCTGGATAGCATTGAGCCAATACCAGGCTGGTAAAGTTCTACGCCTAAGATCATCAGCTCGGGATGCTCCTCGGCCCAGGCAATGAGTTCCAGGCCCATACCAAAGCCAATTTCAATGCCAATGGCGTCCAGCCCGTCAAGGTCCGTAGTTTTGAAGCGGTAGGCCTCAGCGAGTTCCTCGAAGGCCAGAGCCTGGGCACGGGTGAAACGACCGCGACGGCGGATATAGTTGAAGTCTTGATCGAAGACGTTTGATTCTGGTGGTTCGAAAGGCATGGGGTTTGACGACAGGTCCTTGATCGATTGGGATCTAAGGCGCGTTTACACGATCCGCCTTAATCACCGACAGGCCAATTGTCACCCATCCCAAGATCAACATCAGCCCCCCGATAGGGGTGAGGGGACCCAGCCAGCTCAACGAGCCCAGCGTCAACCCATAAAGGCTGCCTGAGAAAAGCAGGATGCCCAGGCTAAACATCCATGCTACGAGCCCCAGCCTTTTGGGGCCACCGTGGGCCATCCAGATACCCACCGATAAGAGAGCCAGCGCATGCCACATCTGGTATTGGGACGCGGTTTGCCAAGTTGATAGGCCGTCAGGCCCCAAGAGGTCCTTGATTGCATGGGCGCCCAGCGCACCAAGCGCCACAGCCGTTAGGCCGTACCCCGCTGCCAGGACGAGACAGAGGCGAGCACTCAAAGCCTTATGTCGACATCAACCGCTTCAGTTTTTTAATCGCGTTCTGCTCGAGCTGCCGGATTCGTTCTGCTGAAACGCCGTACTCCGCGGCAAGCTCATGCAGCGTGGCTTTGTCATCACTCAGCCATCTTTGCTGAAGGATATCGCGACTCCTCTCATCCAGCTGGGATAAGGAGGCGGTCAGTCTCAGGCTCATATCCTGAGCGCTATCCTGTTCGGCAACCAGGTCTGCCGGATCTGGCATGCTTGATGCCAAAAAGTGGACCGGCGCGGTGGCCGTGTCTTCGTCCGTGCCATACCCATCGAATGCTGCGTCATTTGCGCTAAGACGACCCTCCATCCTTGTCACTTCATCCGTTGAAACACCCAAGTCTTGGGCGATGGCCTGGGTTTCCTTCTGGTTGAGCCACGAGGAAGAGCTTTTCGCGCTTCTCAGGTTGAAGAAGAGCTTCCTTTGCGCCTTGGTGGTTGCAACCTTAACAATCCGCCAGTTACGCAGGATGTACTCGTGCATTTCTGCCTTGATCCAGTGGACGGCAAAGGAGATCAGTCGAACGCCAACGTCGGGGTCGAATCGTTTGACCGCCTTCATTAAGCCCACGTTACCCTCTTGGATCAGATCAGCCTGAGGCAGGCCATAGCCTTTGTAGGACCGCGCTAAATGCACCACGAAACGGAGGTGGCACATCACCAGCTCGCGGGCCGCGTTGAGATCGCCATCTTCTCTAAACTTTTCGGCGAGCTGCTTTTCGTGCTCAGGTTCAAGAATAGGGAACTGACTGATTGTATTCAGGTAAGCGTCGATATCTGCGCCCGGCGCGATGCTCGGCAGGGCCATTACATTTTGAGCCATGTGATACTTCCGGTAACACTTTCAGTTATTTTAGCACTCCCTACCTTAGAGTGCTAATAAAAAAGATCGATGAAAAC
>DKNY01000062.1:0-6501 GCA_002470275.1 Gammaproteobacteria bacterium UBA7376
TATCTGGCAGCCGTCAGGCTCATTTTTGTCCATCATTACACGCCCGCACGCCTCGGATGATGAGCATTTTTGCCAGAGTTAAGCTAGCCTGCGGGTTTTGGGGACGAGAAGAACAATGAGATTCAGCTTTTGGCCGAACCCACGTAGCAACTACGAGGACACCAAGACCCTCGCGCGACACGCCGAAGCCACGGGCTATGACGGCATCTGGCTGGCCGACCACTTCATGCCTGACGAAGACGAACTGATTCCCATCCATGAATCCTGGATGACCATGGCTGCCCTGTCCCGAGACGTCCCGCGCCTTCGCATCGGCACCTTGGTCACCGGTAATACCTATCGGCATCCCGCCGTGCTGGCGAAGATGACCGCCACCCTGGACAACCTCAACGACGGCCGCACCGTGCTTGGCGTAGGCGCTGGCTGGCAGCTTAACGAGCATGAAGCCTATGGCATTGACTACGGCACTGCGGGCAGCCGCCTGCGCATGCTGGATGAAGCCTGCCAAATTTTTAAGGGGCTGTTCCAAAATGACTATTTCGACTTTGACGGCGAGTTTTATCAGCTCAAGCGTGCTCCGCTAGAGCCCAAGCCCAAACAGGCCAAGCTGCCGTTGATGGTGGGCGGCGGTGGCGAGAAGGTGACGCTGAAGATCGTTGCCAAGTGGGCGGACGAATGGAACGTCTGGGGCGATGTCCAAATTCTCAAGGATAAGATGGCGGTCTTGGACAAGCACTGCGATAGCCTGGGCCGTGACCCGGCAGAGATCGAACGGTCCGCCGTGGCCCTGCTGTTCCTATCGGATGACGAGGCCTACCTTGAACGAATCCGGTCCATCGACCTGCCCTCACCCGCCATCATTGGCACCGTGAATGAGGTGCGCGATATTGTTGCCGCCTACCAGGAGGCAGGGGTTCACGAGCTGATCATTCCCGATTTCACCCTGGGCAAGCTCATTGGCGCGGATCAGAAAAAACAAGACTTAATGGAACAATTCATCAAGGACGTCGCCACGGTTGCGGCTCAATAAGAAAGGGGAGAGGGGAATGTCAGATACACTCAGTGGCAAGGTCGCCATCATCACCGGTGGCGCAGGCGGGATCGGCAGCCGCATCGCCAAAGCCTATGCAGCAGCCGGGGCCAAGGTCGTAATCGCTAGCCGCAAGCTGGAAAAGCTGGAACCCATCGCCGAGGAAATCCGGGCAACCGGCGCCGAGGCCATGGCCATCGCGACGGATGTCACGGTACCCGAGCAGGTCAACGACATGGTTGCCAAAACCGTGGCCCACTTTGGCCGCGTGGACATCATGGTGAATAACGCCGGGGGCGCTATGTTCTTGAGAAGCCCGGAGGCGCTGAAACCCCATGAGTGGGACGCTGCCATGGCGCTCAACCTCACCAGCGTCTTTCTGTGCAGCCAGGCGGTGAGCGCAGGGATGATGGAACAGCAGGGCGGCCGAATCATCAATATCTCATCCGTCGCGGGAATGCGGATGTCTCCTGCCTTCGTTCACTACGGGGCAGCCAAGGCCGGCGTTATCAACCTCACCAAGGGCCTTGCCGCCTGCTGGGGAGAACACGGTATCAACGTCAACGTGATCGCACCGGGGCTTACCGCCACCGAAGGAGTGGCCAACTGGTTGCCCAATCGCACCAAGGAAGACGGCACCCCAGTACCCGCGCTGGAGTTTCCACCCGACCCTGAGCACGTGGCGGACCTCGCGGTCTTCTTGGCCTCCGAGGCGTCCGCCCGGATCAGTGGCGAGCTTTTCCCAATTCGGGCGCTGACCGAGTTGGCCTAGACCAAGGGCCGGGGTGGGTGTCCTGCACTGCCTGCCCGGGCATTTGGATGGGTGTCATAGGGAATTCATCTTTTCCTGGGACGCTCGAAGTCCAAAAATAATAAGAAGGAGCACTTATGACTAAGCTGATTCACATAGTCCTACTGACCTGCTGCATGCTGACTGCCGGCCTAGCCCGAGCAGACGACCACGCACCCATGACCTTTATGTCCATAGAAACCTATGGCTGCAGCTATAACGAGGGCATGGGGCTAGCAGACCTGCTGGCCGTTGCCGAAGAATGGAACGCATGGACCGAAAAGGCCATCCCCCAGGCTGGCTTCGCCGCGGTTCTGACCCCCTATTTGTACGACAGTCGCGACCTGGGCAGCGACGTCTACTGGATGAACATCTCTACGACCTTCGCCACCAGCGGTAGCGGTCAAGATGACTGGTTGGCCAAGGGCAGCGAAATGAATGCCAAGTTCGAGGCCGTATGCACCACGGACAGCCATGCCATGTTTGTTGGTCAAGGTGTTAGGCGACCCGAGAGCGGAGGCCCTGGGGCTTCAGGCATGCTCTTGCTGTCGTTCTGCACAGCCAAGGAAGGGATTACCCCGGCTGAGATGCTGGCGGCGGACGAGGCCTATCGCGCCCGACGTGCCGAGCTGGGCATGCAGGGCGGCGCCATGCGCTGGTTTCCTGTTGCTGGCCTGAGCCGCCAAATCGACGCAGACTTCATGATGGTTATAGCCACGGACTCCATGGAGAGCTTTGGTAGCAACATGGACACCTTGATCGCCAACATGGCGACTAACAGTAATCCCCATGATGACATCCAGGCGTGCAGGGACGACACCATGTTTACCTATCAGACGGTACGCGCCCCAACCCAGGACTAGCGCCCGGGTTTAACGCCAGCGTGGTGCTCTGAACCCCAGAGCGCTACCCTGGGTTCATCCAGCAACGCCTCGGCGCAGAGCGCGCTCGTTTATGCTGTCTCCCTGCCATCAAACCGTTCACCGCTCTCGCATTGTGCTTTGCCTCGCTGAATCCAATGTAAGCCCTTCGTTGGATAAAGGACAGTTAAAGGCATGGATTGGATTGAGAGAAATGGGTGGCGCTTCCTGCTCTTGTGTCTCACTGGCCTTACAGGGTTTGCGCTCTCTGAAAGCGACCTAGTGGCCTATCTATTGACTACCGGAGGGAACCGCTATCAGGACTCGGTGACGCTGTTGATGCTCGGCTTGCCCGGCTTTGTCTCCCTAGGGTTCTTCCGCAACAACGATGTGATGCTACAAATAGAGAAAAGCGCAGAGCTGCTGGAGCGTGCCAACGCTCAGATGCGCCAAGCTGAATTGTTTCAGGCCACACAGCTTATTTTCAGTGAGCATCTGCACCAGCGAGTGCAAGGGTTGCTTGAGTTGAAACGCTTACGACATGAGCTACCAGAGTTTTCAGATCGCATCGATCGAATTACCAGCAATAAGCTGAACTTTCAAAAAGCAGACCTCAGCGGTGAGGACTTGTTCGGCATGAACCTCAACGAGGCAGAATTGATAGAAACTAATTTTACCTTCTGCTGCTTAGAGCGCACCTTGTTTGTCGGCGCTACAATCCAGCACACAAGTTTCAGTGATTCCATCCTGACTGGTGCAGCCCTCTCCAAAGTCAGGGAATCCAACCTTAACTTTACTGGTGCAACACTCACGAGATGTCGTTTTATGGGCGCACAACTGGATGAACCGACCTTCAACAACATCACGAATTGGGATGGGACAGATTTTTCTTCCGCCGCGCTTCGCGGACCAAACTTCGATGGTTATTGGCCGCTTGGCGCGAAGTTTAAAGCGACCAAGACGAAAGAACTTAGCGCTGAAACAAAGAAGCAACTCGGGTATTTCATTCAGCGGGTTGGCGAGCAAGAATTGCACCTTGAGTGAGTGCTTTGTAAGCCTGGGATTACCAAGTACTCAGCCATCCGCAGACCTTCCATCCTGACCTACCCTCGCCCCAACCCCCATCAGTGATCTGTCATCAGCGTCGAGAGACCAATCTCCCAGGCTAACGATCCCCCTATGGGAGCGCATCGGCACGCCCTACCGCCAACGTTTAGGTGATCATTCCCCGAGCGCGTTAAGGCGCCTGAGTTCATCCATATCCTGCTCCCGCTTTCCATCTCCCACTTTTCACCTCCCGCTCTTCTCCGCCTGCGCCTCTGGCGCGCTTGATGTAGACATTTTTATGACGAATCCCCTCTTTCACGAGAATCGGACAAGATGTGTCGTGAAGTCCAAGGCTCATGTCTAGGACTTTTATTTCCCAGGCAATAAGTAGAACACTGAGTAAAAAGGACTCTCCGTTATGCGTGCACATTGGATTCTATTTCTTGGCATCATCGCCCTTCTTTCTGCCTGCGGCGGCGGGGGCGGCGGTTCCTCATCCGGCTACGGCTCGCCCACGGTGACCGAGGATACCGACACTGAAGCCGAAGCCACCAACGCAGCACCCACCTTTGTGGACTTTGAGGCGACGGTGGAGGTAAACGAGAACTCACTCCAGGTTACGACCCTGGAGGCCTCGGACAGCGACGGCGATACCCTCACCTTCTCCCTGGAAGGCATGGATGCGGATGCGTTTGATATCGACGCCGACTCCGGCGTCATCAGCTTTGTCAGCGCCCCGGATTACGAGGCCCAAGATGCCTACGCACTAACGGTCGTGGTCAGCGACGGCTCGGACCAAACCAGCGAGAGTCTAGCGGTGAACATTGTCGACATCGCGGAAGAAAGTTCTGAAGCGCCTCTAGAGATCAACGTGGTGGTCAGCAGCGGCTCTAACGGCTATGGCAGCGGCAACAAGTACTTTATCAACGGCACAGCCAGCCCGGACCTTAGCCTGGAGGCAGGTATGACCTATCGCTTCCTGCAAAGCGACAGCACCAACGCCACACACCCCCTACGTCTCTCCACCACGGCCAACGGCACCCACGGCGGGGGCACCGCCTACGTCACCGGCGTCAGCTATGTGGGGACGGCGGGTTCCGCCGGCGCCTATGTGCAGTTCATCGTGCCCGCCAGCGGCGCGCCGGATACCCTGTACTTTTACTGCAGCAACCACTCGGGCATGGGGGGAACGATTACCGTCACCGCCGCGTCGGGCTCTGGCTACCGCGTAATCCCCATGAACTGAGCCTCGCTCCATGAGGCCGTGGTTGACGACCGCCACCCTGCCGAGTCTTCCGAATTCTGGGTGAAGGATTCGCCTTCCCCGGCACGAAGCTAGACCCACGTGTCGGCTTCAGGGGATACTTTTTCCCGCCGCCCCGGCCCTCAGGCCGGGGGACTTGCGGGGAGAACAAGATGAATGAGACATCCACCGGTAGCGACGATACCCATCGATCGCGCTACCTCGTTTTAGACAGCCGTGTCGTTGAGCGCACCAGCAATGCCGCCTTGGGGCTGGGCAGCGTCCAGAAGCACGCGGCCAACCCGCTGTTTGTAGAGGACTACGCCTGGGAGGCGCGTTTCGACAACCTCTATGGCAACATCCTGTACGACGC
Source organism: Gammaproteobacteria bacterium UBA7376 (assembly GCA_002470275.1). Classification (GTDB taxonomy): domain Bacteria; phylum Pseudomonadota; class Gammaproteobacteria; order Pseudomonadales; family Azotimanducaceae; genus UBA4421. The sequence continues at coordinate 5,344 of DKNY01000062.1, forward strand.
CGAAGAGGCACTCTACAAGTGCTGGTACAGCCCCTTTATCGTCGCCAATTCCGCCAAGGGCATGACCGTGCCGGAACGCCAGGCTGCCCCCTTTGAAGGCCGTAAGGATCAGGAAATGGGCATCTGCTACGCCACCTCCAAGGACGGCCTCCACTGGGAGAAGCCCGAGCTGGGGCAGGTTGAGTTTGACGGCAGCACGGCCAACAACCTGGTCTGGCGAGGCCCCCACGGCGCAGGCATTTTCAGGGACGATCACGAGACCGACCCCCAACGCCGCTACAAGACCATTTTCCAGGGCATCAAAGTTAGCTTTTCTCCTGACGGCCTCGACTGGTCTGAGGCCATACGGCTGGAGACAGGCAAGATCGCCGGGGATACCCACAACAACGCGCTTTGGGTGCCAGAGCTTGACCGATACGTCGCCTTTACGCGGACCTGGGGCCAATCTGACCGTGAGATCATTGGCGAAGAGAACAAGACCAATCATCGCTGGGTTCGACAGGTAGCCAGAATGGAAAGCACCGACTTTATCCACTGGTCGCCGGTAGAAGTGGTCCTGGAGGGCGCGGATTGGCAGGTGCAGCCCTACGCCATGCCGGTGTTCAAACATGGTGGGGTGTACCTGGGGCTGATCGCCTTTCATGACCAGGTGACTGACCGGGTGTGGACCGAGCTGGCCTGGAGCCCGGATACCGCTGAGTGGCGCCGCATTGCGCCGGGCACGGCCTTTATTGACTGTGCCGATACGGAAATGGACTACGACTTTGGGTGTGTTTATGCCTGTGCCTCGCCCCTGGTGAAGGATGACGAAATCTGGATTTACTACGGCGGCAGCGACGGATACCACTTTGGCTGGCGCAACGGCTGCTTGGCTCTGGCCACCCTGCGTCCGGATGGCTATGCGGGGTTCGCTCAGGAAGACGCCTCGGCTCCTGCTACGGTTCAGACCGTTGCCCTGCCCTACCACGGCCAAGCCATTAAAATTTCGGCAGACGTTGAGGCCGGGGGATCAGTGAGCGCCCGGCTGGTAAGTGAGGCAGGCACCGTCTTAGCCAGCGGCCAACTGCAGGAAACCGCCAGCGATGCGCTGGTGATCGCGGGTCAGGCCTCAGAGCAGCACTCGGTACACCTTGAGTTTGAGCTCAGGGGTGCCAAGCT
>DKNY01000062.1:6894-15740 GCA_002470275.1 Gammaproteobacteria bacterium UBA7376
GGTCCCTGCCGCCGTTGGCGTCACACCGTGCAGCCGCTGATAGGCCAGCAGGGGCTGGGCGTGGACGTGTAGGTTCGCCACCGGGAAATCCTGCATCGCAAAGGCGTCGGTGATCCAGGTTGCCCCGGGACGACTGGCCTCAGGCCCATTCCAGGCATCTGGACCCGAGAGGGTCCCCGCCCAGGCATCAGGATAATGCACGCTGTGGTTCTGCAAGCGCATCCGATGCCACTCATCCCAGGCCATTTTGGGTCGCAGGCGGGCAGCCGACCAAATCAAGGTCATGTTGATCGCGTACCAAATACCCCCCTGGGTACCCTCCCCGGGACGGTCCATATGCGGGTTTCCCCGGGGGTCGATGGGCCAAAGAATACGCGCGCCCAGGGGACTGCCCCGGCGATGATGGGCATCGATATAGTCCAGCACCTGGCCCCCTTGGGCGGGGCTGGCAGCGCCGCAAAGAATCGCCCAGGGCTGCACTTCTAGCCAACACGCCGTGCGGCCAATGGCTTCACCCTCAGGCGTATAGGCCCGGTCGAACCAGCGGCCATTCCAGGCTTGCGCCACCCGCCGACGATAGCGTTCGGCCAGGTTGACCGCCTGCGCAGCGCCTTCCCGCTGGCCCAAACGCCGGAGCAGAGGGGCAAAGATGCTCAGAACCCAGCTCGCCATGGCTGAGTTCAACACAGAGGAACCCCGCTCAATCATGGCGTCTCGGTCCATGCCCGGCTGGTTGAGGACCATGTCGTTCCAATCTGCGTTGCGAATACGAACATGGCCTCGGGCACCCTCACCAATGCCCTGCTGGAAAAAATCCAGCTGGCGCAGCAGGTGGGTAGCCAACGTCACAGGCTCAGCTTGATACATCGGGTGATAGGCCAGGGGCTGGTCGAATGCGGCTAGGTCGCCGGTGGCCGCCGCATATTCTGCCGCCAGCCAAAATGCCCAGAGGTTCTGATCCGAGGGCTGAAGCAGGTCCGTCATAGGGCGTTTATCGCCACCGAGGGCATAGGGCAGGTCGCCTTGGGGCGTTGCCCAGGCGCAGGTATTGCACAACACCGACAGGGCTAAATCCGGTTCGGTGTACACCAGCGGGAGCGCGTGCTGCAGTTGATCCCGGGCTGCGGCATTGGCCCCCAGCACAAAGCCGTAGACCGACCCTTGGTTTAACGTGTGCCCGCCCAGCACTTCATCACGATTTGCCGCGCCGGTCAGCACCGCACCGTGCCAAGCAAATTCCGGGGCAACCGCGCTAGCGGCCGCCCCGGCCGGACCAAGTGGAACCTTTGAAAGGTCAGTGGATTCGGCATCCACTGGCCTCGGCAACCGGCCCCGCAATGCGTTGAGATGGGCCTGTCGCTGGTCCTTGGGATTCGCAGACAAGGCTTGAGTCTCAAGACAACCGAATTGAAACCAAACCTCAACCTGCTCTCCAGGTTCCAAGTCCACCTTACAGGTTGATGACAAGATCGGGTGTGCGCGATCTCGGGGAAGGCTGTGAGACATTGACCCATGTCGCTGTCCGATAATCGCCAGCCCGAGCGTGCGAGGATCGCCAAAAAGCGCGTCAGACGGAGCAAACTGTTCTTGCGCCCAAACTATGGCCGAAACTTTAGCCCCAGATCCCTGGGCTCCGTCCAGAGCGCTGGCAGGCTCTACCCAGGTTCGATAGGACACCTGACGGGCGGCAGCGGCCCGCTCGGGTTCACTCTGCCAGGTCTTCAAAAAGCGAGGTGCCAGGGGCCACTGCTCGGTAAGGTCTATCCGCTGGGGCAGAGCCGTGTCATCCAGCCTGACCCGCACACGAATCAGCACATAGGCCCGCTCGCCCTCGGGGACCATGACTTCCCGCTCCAGCGCAAGGCCATGGCGGTGCTTCTTCAGGGTATGGGCATTCCCGCTAAACACCTGCCGATCCGGATCATGGCTGTCCCAGCGGCGCTCAGAGCCATCTGGAATCACGGTCCGCAGCAGGGTATGCGGATACCGGCCCGAAGAATCTGCCTGAACCAGCCAGCGCATCCCCTGGCGCTCCTCGAATAGCCCTAGGTTGCCGTCTGTGCGCGCCAGCACCTGAATCGCTCGATTACCAAAGAGGTGCCAGTGGCGCGGCGTTTCGGGTACCAGGGGTTTTTGATACACAAAGGCGGGCAGCTGGTTGGGGTTGATCCAATGCCCAAAGCCTGACCCTACTACCTGATCCGCTGATGAGGTAGACGCCTTTGCGTGAGGGGTACGCCAGGGAGAAAGCAGGCCGCCAAGCGTCGCCAACGTCGCGCGTAAATAGTCCCGTCGCCTCAACTGCTTTCCTCCGAGCTGCTCTATGCCGCCCCAGCTTAACCAATCGTTTCTGGGTGACCAGGGCATAGGCCGTTTCAAGGTCACTAAGAACGGTATTTATCTCTCACAAACGTCCTTGCATAATCTAGCGCTCACTAGGTATGAACCGCCGAGACTAGGAGAAAACTCTATGCGCAACCTATCTGCTGAGCCCTATAAGGGATTGACCCAAGACGACTGGTGGTGGCCTGAAGCTCTGCCAGATGACGATGCCCTGGCGCCCGGTCAAACCTTGTTAACCCAGGCCCAGCGAGAGCGGTTCCTCAATGATGGCTTTGTGGTGTTGGACAATCTATGGCCTGAGGCGCTGATCACCCAAGCGACCGAGGAAGCCAAAGAAGTCTTCCCCGAGGATACGGTCATCGCCCGCAGCTTGGCTGATCCCCGCTACTTTTCCTTCTCCGCCATGCCCTGGGCCCATGGCGGTGAGGCGTCGGCGAATCTGGCCATTAACCATATGGCGCTACACCCCCGGGCCATCCGAGCCGTCTCCGAGCTGCTGCAGACCGATGCCCAAGATCTCCGGCTCTACCAGGACCATCTGATTGCCAAATGCGGCCGCCCCGCGGACCCGGACAACCCCCTCAAGCCTGTGTCCGGCGACCAGGACATCCACGTAGACTATGGCAACAATACGCTCATGGTCCCCCCTCGGACTGACGGGCCGGAAGTCGTGGCCTGCATCTGCTTCTACAGCGATGTCCGAGCATCCGGCGGCGCCACCCACTTTGCCAAGGCGGCGCCTGGGGAACTGACCCAATACAGCCCAGAGACCTTCAACCCACCCAACTTTGTATTTGGCACCCATAACGGTTCCGCCGCCAGCGAAACGGGGACTCGTTCATCGGAGCGCACCGAAGCCCGCTACCGAGAAGAAAAACCCCTGCATTACCGCCCAGGTTCCTGCGTCCTGTATCGCATCGACGCCTGGCATCGGGGCACCCCGGCGGCCCTCAACCAGGTTCGTTACACCCATCACCATGGCTGGAAGAAAAAGAGCGCCGAATGGGTTAACTGGCAGGGGTTCTGCCAAAAAATGTCCCAGCTGCCCAACGCCTACCTAGAGAACCTCAGCGTGGCGCAGAGAACCCTGCTCAGTTTTGCGGCCCCGGGAGACGCCTACTGGACCGAGGAGACTTTGGATTCCGTGGGCCGACGCTACCCCGGCATGGACATGAGCCCCTACCGAGCTGGGATGCAGGCTCGGGACTGAGAGCTACTCCAGAGATCGCCCCTGCTATAGGGCTCACGGGAACTAAGCGTCCAGAACGGCGCGCACCACGGCTTCAAGGGGGCGATTTGCATCCACCGTCACCTGGGCGAAACGCTGATACAGGGCAATGCGCTCGGCGTACATGGGCCACAACCCCTGGCTCAGGTCTGCGGCGATGCCCCGGGTACTGAACTCCCCCAGCCGCCGGAGCATGGTGTCGTAGGTCACCGACAGATAAACGATGCGGCTCTGTCGCGCGAGATGAACCATAGCCCCAGTGTGATACACGGCGGAGCCGCCCGTGGACACCACATGCTCATCCAGCGCCAGGCTACCAATACACTCGCCCTCGGCCTCGCGCAGCGCGTCCACTCCGTGGGTATCGAGATAGTCTTGCAGGGTCATGCCCAGGTGGGTCTGGAGTGCAATATCGGTGTCGATGAAGGGCCGAGCCATCACCTTGGCCAGCTGAACCCCCACAGAGGATTTCCCTGACCCCGGTAGGCCGATAAGCGTTATGCCCTGCTGTGCCGACATGGTTATAGACGTCTCCTAACCCAATACCCTAGGGCGGTCGCTAATGTGGATCACCCTGGACCTCAGCGGTAAATGCGGGGCGAATCAGCAGGGTGAACGAAATGAACGCATAGGCGATATTCACCAGCAAGGCCATGAGATACAGCCAGGCTTCAGCCCCGGCATAGAGATTATATATCTGAGCGCCGATGGCCAAGACAAAGGTCAGGCAGAAGGCGATGTCCACCGATTTGAAATGAGTGAGTCGCTGACGCACCACCATGTAAATGAGAGATAGAGAAGCAAAAAAGATATAGCATGCACTGCTCACCATCCAGTTACTCCGCATGGCCTCCTCCCCGCCCCCGCTAATCTGGGAGGTGATCAACGGCACCAGCGAGGCAAAGAGCGTAATCCCGCTTTGGGCCAGCAGGTTACCCAACAGCATGCTTTTTGCCCGGGTCCAGGTGTCTGAAAAATTGGCGACCACCGCCGAAAACCCGGCCAAGGCCACAGCGATCTCCGCGATCACGATCAGAATGTCCAACGCCACCATGTTTCGTCCCCCGACTGCTCCAGTGGCCCATAGCTTGCTCCGTTACGGGAAGAATTTCGAGAGTTGGCGGCCCAGGCAAAAAAACCAGGCGACGCGTCGCCTAGGGCTTTGCTCTATCCCCGCACGGGTTTATTAGCAGGGGAACCGGCCAGTTGAGAGGACGCATTGGCCCGGGCCAGCATCGCCACACCGGACTGCTGAGGCACCTGGGCCTTGGTCAAGCGCGCTGGAAGCTGGAGCGTTAGCGATTGATCCTACGGGAGCGATATCAGCTTCCATTAGAGTGCGAAGGGTGGTGGCTGTGGCGCTAGTTGGGGCGGATTCACCAAACGACGGCGAAGGGTGTCTGGTCCGTTGCTTCTCGGTGAGCGATCCTGCTAGCCGATAAGCCTCCGCATCGCCTCGCTCTGACCCCTGGTTCCTCGCGATCAAGATCGGTCTGCAGGATTCAATTTAGGAGGCAAATTTTTGCCGAAAAATTGCAAATCTTTCGCCGTTGTAATTTTAGTTTAATTTTCTCTCACTAGGCTGCGCAACGAATTTCTAACGATTTGTTTGGATTTAACTTCACGTATATGGAGACCTTTCATGCGACAGTCCTTTGAGAAAGAGCGTTCTACAATGCTTGCAACAGCTTTCAGGTATTTGGCCGTCTTTCTGTCCCTTGCACTATCCACCTCCACCGCGCTCGCTACCGAGACCACCTCCTCCATCAAAGGCAGGGTTTATGGTGGCGAGAACGTCGTTGCGAATGCCAGCGTTGTGATCACCGACCAACGCACCGGCAGAAGCCGAAGTGTGACGACCAATGAAGCAGGGGTTTTCTTTGCTTCCAAGTTATCCGTCGGCGGACCCTACCTGGTCGTCGTGAATGACAGCACCAGCGTCACCATAGACTCACTGGCCCTGGGCGATGTCTACGACCTCGACATTCAAACGGCCAGCACCGAGGAACTTGTGATCGTGACCGCCACCAGGGATGCCGTCATCGACGTCGCGCCTGGCCCAACCGCAAGCTATGGCATTTATGATCTGGACCGCGCGGTGGCTCCGGATCGGGATATCCAAGAAGTATTCTCCCTGGACCCACGATTGAACCTGGACACCGACAACAGGGGCTACGCGGTGAACTGCATGGGTAAGCACCCCCGCTTTAATACCGTGACCCTCGACGGCGTTCGATACAGCGATTTGTTCGGCCTGAACAGCAACGGCTACTCAACTGCCGTGGGTATGCCCTTTCCCTACGATGCAATCCAGCAGGTTGCCGTTCAGCTGTCTCCATTCACCTCAAAATACGGCGGCTTTTCGGCCTGTAATATCAACGCGGTAACGCGCAAAGGCTCTAACGAGTGGAACGGCAACGTCTTCTACGAATACACGAGCGATGAATGGGATGTCCTGGGTAGCGAGTGGCGTATGCGCGGCGACACCTTCGATGGCGAGGATTACAACGTCAACCCCTATGAAGAGAAGAAATATGGTTTCGCCCTGCGCGGCGCGCTTATCGAGAACCGTCTCTTCGTGTCCGCCGCCTATGAGTTTGAAGAATCGCCCAGAGCCATCGGCCAGGGCTACGCAGGCTCTGGCATTGGCGATGAGCGATCGTGGCTCTCTGAAGAAACTTTCAACTTAATCAGCGACACGGCACAAAGCCTTTTTGGCTACGACGCGGGCGGTGCGCCATCGGATGGTGCCCAAGAGGCGACCAAGTATTTTGGGCGGATTGACTATCTGATTAACGACCAGCACGAGGTCAGCGTTGTCTATAACTACTTCGATGGCTTCCAAGATCGAGCGTCGGATTCCGACTCTGATGAATTCGAATATGCGAATCACTTTTACGTAAAAGGCGCTGAACAAGAAACGATCTCCGGCAGACTGATCTCTCAGTGGAACGATCAGCTATCCACCGAAGTCTTCTACGCCAGCAGCGAAATGTTCGACAGCCAGACAACGGTTGGACCCAAGGAAATTGGCGATCATCAAATTTCTCTGGCCTCTGGTGATACCGTCTATCTCGGCGCCGACGACTCTCGCCAGGCAAACAAGCTGGAGTATGCGACGGACTATATTCGCCTGGAGGCACAGTACCTGACTGGCAACCACGTCGTATCCGTCGGCTATGAGCGAGAAGAGCTGGAAGTCTTCAATCAGTTCGTGCAGCACTCCAATGGAGGGGAATACGATTACTACACGGATTCTGACTTTGCCAGCAACACGCCTGTTTGCGCCGCGTATACGCCAGCAGAACGCCTGGCTAACGAATGCGCCCTATCCGGTTTAGACCGATTCCTACTGGGTCGTCCCAGCCAGATCTACTACGGTAGCGGTGGCGGCACGAATAACCCCGACGATGCAGCAGCGCAATTCACCAACACCACCAACGTGCTCTATATTGAGGATAACTGGGACCTATCGGCCTACGATCTTAGCGTTGTTCTGGGACTTCGATACGAGTGGTTCGAAACCGATGACGCACCCAACTACAACGCTGCGTTGTCCGCCGCCACGGGCATTAGGAACGATGAGAGCATCGATGGACTAGATATCTTGATGCCACGGATTGGCCTCACGTGGACCCCTCGGGAAGATCTGCTGGTACGCGGCGGCGTTGGCATCTACTCGGGTGGTAACCCCAACGTGTGGATTTCAAACTCCTTCAGCAACGACGGACTTACCAACGTACAGATCAGATACGCCAACTTCGATGCGAGCACGACCCTGATCCAAGGGCAGGCTGATTCGATCACCTTGTCTGGACAGCAGCGTCCCGGTTATGACGTACCTCAGTCACTGATTGATAGGGTGGCTGCTGTAACGCCTGAAGATGGTGCCACGGAGAGCTCCGTTTTTATCGATCCCACTTACGAGCAACCCAGCGAGCTGAAAATTGCCGTTGGCGCAACGTATGACCTGCCCTTTGGCGGCGTGGTCATGGACGTCGACTACATCTACACCAAGATGTCGGACCCCGCTCTGTACTTCGACACATCCCAGGTGGTCACCGGGACCACGGCGCTTGGTCTGAGTACCTATGATTATGCCGATGGCGTTGAAGAAAATTTCATGCTAAGCAACGCTTCAGCGAAGCCCGAAGCATCGACTTTCTCGATAGGCTTCAGCAAGCGCTTTGACTTTGGTTTGGATGTGCAGGCTGGTTATGCCTACACCGATGCGGAAGACGTCAGTCCAATGACATCCTCGGTGGCAGGCTCAAACTTCAGCAACGTAGCGCTGAATGACATCAACAGCATAGCACCCGCCGCGTCCAACTACATGGTGCCCCACCGCTTCACCATGCGTGCAGTTTATGAACGGGACTTCTTTGAGGGCCTTACGACTAGAGTCATGCTCTTTGGCTATGCTGCTGAGGGTCAGCCGCAAAGCTTCGTGATGTCCTCATCGTACATGGAGGGCGACGGATTCTATGGCCGCCACTTGCTGTACATTCCATCGGCTAACGATCCCAACGTCACTTTCGGCCCTGGCTTCGATCAAGCAGGCTTCCAGGCCTGGGCTGATGAGTACGGGTTCGGACCGGGCTTCGTATCCAGGAATGAAGAGCACGCCCGATGGAGTTCTAGGCTGGACCTTAGAATCGACCAAGAGCTGCCTACCTTTATACCCGGCACCAACGGCAGGGTTTATCTGAAGATCTATAATCTTAGCAATCTGATAAACAGCGACTGGGGTAAGGTCACCGACGCAGAGTTCTTCAGCCGTCAGGTCGTCAATTCTTCTCTGAATGAAGACGGTACGCTGACCTACGAAAGCTTCCGCAATCGTAGCGTTAGCGACGTGCAGGATGCGCGATCGGTCTATGAGATCAAAGCCGGCGTTGAATTTAGATTCTAGTTCGGCCTTGTGTCTATCCGGAAAGGGCGGCTTCGGCCGCCCTTTTTGTACCCACTGCCCTTCCAGCCGGAAGCGTCACTGGATTAAGCGAACAAGCGTTAGACTGTAACCCTCTAACTGACGCAGGCCGCAAGGCGACACCCTATGCTCCAACGGAAAGGCATTTGCTCTCACCGCGTTACCGTGGGGTCAGGACATGGCCTCTGTTCGGCGGCGTCTCGACGTGTTGGGTCGCCTGGGCTTCGTGCCTTCACCCTTGCTCTGCAACTGATCAGAAGACTGGGCACGCTGTCCTTCGGACTGGGCACGCTGTCCCTCGGACTGGGCACGCTGTCCCTCGGACTGGGCACGCTGTCCCTTGGA
>DKNY01000011.1:0-25930 GCA_002470275.1 Gammaproteobacteria bacterium UBA7376
TACCAACTGAGCTATCCCGGCAAGAGTGGGTGGGCAAGCCTATACCAGAAAGGGGTGGAAGGGCAGCCCACCACCCGCGCGAGCGGCTTACTGATAGCTTGGCACTTCCATGGCAATTAGGTTTTCGAGCAGCTGTCGACCCGCGGTCCGAGGATTCACCTTTTTGTCGATCTTGCTGATCACCCCATCCGCGTCGATATAAAAGGTCCAGCGGTTGGCGTAGCCCGCTGATGCCAGAACGCCATAGGCTTCGCTCACGCGCTTATCCGGATCCGACAGGATGGGGAAATTTGCATTGTTCTGCTTGGCGAAGGCTGTATTGGTCTCCACGTCGTCAACGCTGGCCATAAAGAACTGAAATTTGAACCGCCGTACCTGGCGCTTGCTGTCGCGCACGGACTTGCACTCAATGGTGCAGCCGCCGGTAAAGGCCTTAGGAAAGAAGGCCACAACCACGTGCTGACCACGAAGCTCCGCTAGCTCGTATTGCTTGCCGTCCGAGGCATTCAGCGTCCAGTTCGGGGCTGGGTCACCAACCTGAAGTCCGAGCGCGGTATTGGCGCTGAGCAGCAGCATGATCGCAAATAAATTTCTCATGAGGGTTTCTCTCTATTGTTCAATAACTGACCGGTTTCTAGTTTCTGCAGCCTGCTAGAATCCTAGACCAGCCGCGCCGTTTTCTCTAGCGGTAGGTGATACCTACTCACGCCCTGAGGGGGTGGAGTCCTCATCGCCACCGGAATTCGGGGTTATTATAAGGGCACCCTGAGCCACCAGCTCGCGCCGCAGCTTCTCTAGTCGACGTCTATTGGTGCCGAAGTCTGAAGTGCCCCGCCGGGAAGCAGAGCGAATGGCGACAACCCCTTGCCCCCTTACCTCAAACTGAACGTCGTCTACGAAGCGCAGCAGGCGTGTTTTCGCCTCCACATGCAGGTAGCCGGGGGACTCATCGAGAATGCGCCACCGGGGTTGAGCCAGCACGTAGCGCCTGATCACCTGCAGCAGTTCTTGGTCTGAAGTAGTGCTCAGAAACGGTACTATGCCGTGTATGCCACTGGCCGCATCACTGCAAACGCAGTTAGGCGTGGCGGGGCAGGGCTTTAACAGCGATTGGTTCAGTGCTCGATCCTCCGTCTGAAAGGCGACGTTGCTATGCCCGGCCATCGCCAGGCTCACAAGAATCATGGGAGATAGGATGTTTATCACGCGCTCTGCCTCCTGATCAACCGGCCCCGAAGGTGCCACAACGACGCTAGTGTAAGCCCTATTCCGCCACCGAAGGGCACTGGGTGCCCTGGGGCATTTGCAAACAAACCTCGGTTCCGTCAGGAGCGGATGCGATCACTTCGTAACTCTGGCCGTCGCCAGGGAGAATACGATACAGGACATCTTGCTGAGTCGTATGAGGTCGCCAGCCAATGGCTACCTCGATAGCCCGTCTGCTGTCTAAACTCACTGCGTACTGCCCGTTCTCAGAGCGGTACTGTTCTTGGAAGCTAGCCATGGAATGAATGTTTAGACGTAACGCTGACGCCTCAACGGTCTGTTGATACCCCACATATTGGGGAATCGCGATAGTCGCCAGGGCAAAGAGTACGAAAACCGCCAGCAAGAGCTCGAGCAGCGTGAAGGCCCTCGCTTTCAAACTAGGGGGTGCAATCCGACTCCCGCCAACAAACCTGAGCGGTGCGGGTCGCAGACCAATCGCCGTAAATGGGGCGTACAACATTCACCACCAAGTCACCGGCCGCAACGGAACCAGTGACTTCGATCAGAATTGCAGCGTCTCCACCCGCCGCCGCAGAATCGGCGGAAAACGCCGGCGCGCCCTCGGGCGACGCGGTATCTGAGCCGGCAATGTTTGCTTGCATGGCATCAACCCATTCACTGGCAGCATCCCGCAGCTCGCTTAAGGCGGTGCGATCAAAGCCGCCCATAAGTTGAGCGCGCAAGCGAAGCATCTCGCCTCGCACCCAGCTGGTCGCCTGCTCAAAGTGGACGTTAACCTTGGCGCTGTTCGCGGTGGCCACGTAGTTCTGATAGGCGGGGACAGCAAAGGTAGCCAGCACGCCAACAATGGTAATTACAATCATCAGCTCGATCAGGGTAAAGGCTGACAGCCGGTTGCGGCGACCAGGGCTGGACGCCAAGGTGACGAAAGACTGGGGTATGGCCGTTTTCATTTTGTCGCGGTCTCGCTCAAATGCTTGAAAGCCCATTCTAACGCCAGGCTTCTCTCCCAAGCGGCCTTCCTGGCTGAGCGCCACGCCGTCTGGCGACCCAACATAGCGACAGCCAGGTCGCCAAGTTGACTGAGCGGTGTCTGCTCGCTGACAGCCCAGACGGGCCTAGAGTTGCGACCTAGGCTCTAACCTCCTCATCAAGCATCAGACATGATGTCTGATCGCACCCTCTGTCACCCGATCCAAGCGGAGCAAGCTGCCGTGGTCGAAACCCGCCGGGACAACGCCTCACCCATCGAGCGCTTTGTCCATGCCCTGATTGGCGACGCCCTCCGGGTAGGCGCCTCGGACATTCATATCGAGCCCGGGGAAACGGGCTACCAGATTCGCAGGCGCGTAGACGGTGTGCTGCAGCTGACAACCCTGCCGCCTGAGGATATCGCCGCCCGCCTGCCTACGAAAATCAAGGTGATGGCCAATCTAGATATCGCGGAAAGGCGGCTACCTCAAGATGGCCGCCTGCACATTCCCGCCCAGGACCACGCCGCCATTGCCCTTAGAGTCAGCACCCTCCCCACGTTGTGGGGAGAAAAAATTGTCCTGAGACTGCTGGGCGGTGGTCATCAGCCTCAAATAGAAAACCTGGGTATGGAGCCTGACCAGCAGCGCCTGTTCTTGCGTACCCTGGCCCAACCCCAAGGAATGATCCTGGTTACCGGCCCCACAGGAAGCGGGAAGACCGCCACCCTTTATGGTGGCTTACGACACTTGAACAATGACCGTCTCAACATCACTACTGCCGAGGACCCGGTGGAACTCTACCTCCCCGGGGTTAATCAGGTCGCCATTCGTCCACGCATTGGGCTGGATTTCGCAAGAACCCTACGCGCCATGCTCCGTCAGGACCCTGACATCATCATGGTGGGCGAAATTCGCGACCTAGAAACCGCCAACATGGCAGTTCGCGCGGCGCACACTGGCCATCTGGTGCTGTCCACGCTCCACACCAGTTCCGCCCTGGGCACGGTTGAACGCTTGATACAGATGGGCATCCCCGCACATAGCCTAGCTTCTTCGATCTCGCTCATCGTCGCTCAGCGCCTTCTGCGGCGGCTGTGCGAACACTGCAAAGAACCCATCGCATCCAGTTCAAGCTGCCCGCAGTCTGGCGGGCAGACCTACCGTGCCCCGGTGGGCGGCTGTAGCCAGTGTTTTGACGGCTATGCAGGACGTCTTGGTATCTTTGAGCTGCTGGAGGTGAGCAACGTACAGTTTGCGCCCACGCACCCATCGCCGCCACCTGCTTTGCGCGACCTATACCACCATGCTGAGCGCCTCGTTGCCGCAGGCATCACTAGCCGTGAAGAAGTACTTCGCGTCTTGCCCACACCCGCCCTCCCCCAGGATTCGCCAGGGTGAAGATAGACCCACCTGATCCCCCTAAAAACGTCTATCTCTGGCGGGGTGAAGACGCCTTTGGTCAGGCCTGCCGGGGTACCCTCCAAAGCCCCGACGCAGATATGGCCACGCAGGCACTGCAGCAACAGGGCGTCACCGTTACCGCCTTGCGGCTTGCCTCTGAACCCTTGCCCATGGCTCATCGTCTTCAAAAGGGCCTCTGCAAAAAAGTGATCGCTCACTTCACTCACCATCTGGCCCTGTTGCTTGAGGCGGGCATCCCCATCCTCAATGCCCTGACCGTTCTCACACAAGAATCTGAAAACCGGGGTCTAGCGGCTCTAGCGGCTGCTCTTACACAAGAAATTTCCAACGGGGCCTCCTTGAGCGAGGCCTTTGCCAAACACCCCAAGTACTTTAACGACCTGTATCGGAATTTGATCTGGACCGGCGAGAGCACTGGTAATCTCGAGGGGATTTTGTCCCGATTAGCCGTCTCACAGCAGCGATCGCTAGCCCTCAGAGCATCCCTAAAAAAAGCATCCATGCACCCTTTGATCATGATGTTCGTCACGCTGGTCATCGCTGCGATCCTGCTCACCCAAGTGGTGCCTGAATTTGAGCAAATGTTTTCACAGCAGCAGCAGTCTCTGCCTGGCCCCACCCGGTGGGTGCTCGCTGCTTCCCGACATATTCAGCACACATGGCTGATCTACGCCAGCATCATGGCGCTGGGCCTTGGGGCAGGCATCCTAGGCTACCGGCGCATTGTGGCTTTAAAGCAGTTTATGCATCGGCTGGTGCTGGCGGCCCCCATCATCGGCCCCATTGTGCGCGACATTTGTCAGGCCGAATTCGCGCTGACGCTGTCCATCACTCAGGCCTCCGGGTTACCCATGGCTACAGGGCTATCGTTGGCGGGAAAATCCTGCCCAAACTTTATCTTTGGAGAAGCGGCAACCAACATGCAGCGGGATATTGAAAGCGGCCTAGCACTGAGCGTAGCCATGGGGTCCAAGTCCTGCGTCTCAAAGCTCTTGGTCATGATGACTGCCATCGGCGAGGAGACGGGATGTTTGGACAAAATGCTTGAGCAGGCTGCTGATCACTACGCCGCACAAGCCCATGGGCGTATTGAGCGAGCGCTCCCGCTGATCGAGCCGGCCATGATGCTGTGCCTGGGTTCCATGATCGGTGGTTTGATCATTGCGCTGTACTTGCCCATGTTTCAAATGGGCACCCTCTTTAGCCCCTAGAGGAACCTGCCCCCGTGCGCCTTGCTTTGTTAAAGTATCGGCCCTGATGTAAGGGACAAGCGATGTTAGTAGGCTTAACCGGGGGTATCGGCAGCGGTAAAACGGCCGCAGGAGACAGGTTTGCCAGCCTGGGTATCAACGTTGTGGACGCTGACCTCGCAAGCCGCGCGGTGGTTGAGCCTGGGCTTCCCGCCCTGGCGGCCATCACCGATCACTTTGGCGATACCGTGCTGACCCCGGAAGGTCGCCTGGATCGGCCCGTGCTCAGACAACGGGTTTTCGCGGATGGCGACGAGCGACGATGGCTACAAAACCTACTTCATCCGTTAATTCAAGATTATCTCCGCGAACAGATAGACGCCAGCACTAGCCCCTATTGCCTGTTGGTTAACCCGCTTCTGTTTGAGTCCGGTCAAAACAGTTGGTGTGACACCACCATCGTGGTCGACGTTCCGGTGGAGACGCAGATCGAGCGGACCATGGCGAGGGACGATAATCCCCGCACCCAGGTCCAGGCCATTCTTGATGCTCAAATGGAACGCACGGCTCGTCTGGGTTTGGCCGACCACGTTATAACCAATGATCAGGATCTCGATTACCTGCATGAGCAGGTCGACACCTTGCATGAGGCCTTGATGAACCGTGCCTGAAACACCCAGAATCGTCAGCTGTCCTACCTGCCAACGCTCCGTAAAGTGGACCCAGAGCAATGAGCAGCGTCCCTTTTGCTCTGACAGGTGCCGCCTGATCGACCTGGGTGAGTGGGCTGGAGAAGGACACCGCATACCTGGAGAAGCCGTCGATGATCCAAGCCTGGGGGTATCATCAGAGGATGACGATCAACCCTAGGCGCGCTTCAGGTTCGATATTCGGCGTTTATTTTTATGTAGTCGTAAGACAGGTCCGTGGTCCACACCGTTTCCTCACTGTCGCCTCGTCCCAAATCTACGGTGATCGTATATTCATCTTGGGCAAGGACTGCTGATCCTGCCCCATCGGTATAGTCTGGCGCCATCAATCCTCCTGCGGCGACCTGAACCTGATCAAGCCACAGTGAAACGCCAGCCGGATCAAGCTGGGCCACATCAGAGCGCCCGATGGCCATACACAGACGCCCCCAGTTCGCATCCCCGGCAAACAGCGCCGTCTTAACCAAGGGCGACTCGGCTAAGGTATAGGCAACGGATAAACACTCACCGGCCGTTGCACCGCCCTTGACCCTAACCGCCACAAACTTCGTAGCCCCCTCCCCATCCCGCACAATCGCGTGGGCCAGGGTCTGAGCGACCTGCAGCAACCCGTCGTATAGCGGCTGATAGCCAGGATCATCCTCACTAAGAATGGGGCGGTGTGCCGCCTGGCCTGTCGCTGCCACCATAAAGGCATCATTGGTCGACGTATCGCCATCCACCGTGATGCGATTAAAACTCGCATCGCAAATTCGCTGAACTAACCGCTGCAACAGGCTTTGCTCGATCTGAGCATCGCAGCCGATAAAACTCAGCATGGTGGCCATATTGGGTTTGATCATGCCTGAGCCCTTGGCAAATCCTGAGATCGTCACCAGATGCCCATCGACCTGGATCACCTGGGATGCTCCCTTAGCCACCGTATCCGTTGTCATGATGGCCCGGGCCGAGGCCAGCCAGGACGCAGGGTTTAGGCCCTCAAAAGCCCTATCAACCCCGTGCTGAATCGCGGCCACGTTGAGGCGCTCGCCGATCACACCGGTCGAAAAAGGTTGGATAGACTCGAGTTCTAGCCCCGCCCTTTCGGCCAAATGTGCACAAACGGCCCGAGCATCGTCCTCTCCTGGCGCCCCCGTAGCGGCATTTGCATTCCCGCTGTTGATGACCCAGGCACGCACCCCCTGGGCGTGACGTTTCGCGATGATCACGGGCGCTGCCTGAAAGTGTGATTGGGTGAAAACGCCGGCAACCGATGCCCCCGGGTCGAAGACCACCACCGCCACATCGTCTCTGCCTGCTTCCTTCAGACCCGTTGCTGCCGTCCCCAGGCGAATGCCAGGAACCGGACGCAGCTCGGTTGGTTCGCTTAGATTAACGGCCATATTGCACCCGAGGCTGCCGGCCTACTGCTCAATACGCCCATGGCATTGTTTGTACTTGCGCCCAGAACCACAGGGACACGGTTCGTTGCGCCCGACCTTGCGCTCCTCCCGGACAAAGGTCGCAGGCTTAGCCCGAGCTGCGTGAGCCTCACGCTCATCTTCTTCCGCGGCACCTGGACTGCTGTGTCGAAACTGCATCTTGCGAGCGGCCTCCGCCCGACGTGCCCGCTCCTGGGCCTCAATCTCTTCGGGGCTCTCTATCTGCATGCGCGATAGTGTACGGATAAGGTCGAACTTGATGTTATGTAGCAGAGTCTGGAACAGCTCAAAGGATTCCCGCTTGAACTCTTGCTTGGGCTGCTTTTGAGCATAGGCCCGCAGGTGAATGCCCTGTCGCAGTTGGTCCATGGCCGCAAGGTGTTCTTTCCAGCGCTGATCCAGAACCTGCAGCATGATTTGTTTTTCGACCTGGCGAATGTCGATGCCCGAATTCTGCCAGAGCGCCTGCTTTGCGCTGTACTCCGCTTCGATTTGACCCAGGATTTTTACACTCAGGCCCTCTTCATCCAGGTCTTCGTCCTCGTCCAGCCACCGTTGCACGGCCTGCGTACTGCCAAATTCTAGCAGCAGCGCTTGCTCGAGACCGGGAATGTCCCACTGCTCGACCAGAGACTGTGGCGGGATATGACCTTCAATGAGTGCGTAGACCACCTCCTCCCGCAGGCCCTCTACGGTCTCGCTGATCTCTGGCGCTTCCATCAGCTCTCGTCGTTGCTGGTAAATGACCTGGCGTTGGTCATTGGATACGTCGTCGTACTCCAGCAAATTCTTACGAATATCGAAGTTATGCCCCTCAACCTTCCGCTGGGCATTCTCAATGGATCGGTTGATCATTTTATGCTCTATGGCACCGCCCTCCTCAGAACCGAGGCGCAGCATCATGTTGCGAACCGTATCGGTGACAAAAATTCGCATGAGGTTGTCGTCTAGCGATAGATAGAAGCAGCTAGACCCTGGATCGCCTTGCCGGCCCGACCGTCCGCGAAGCTGATTGTCTATACGTCGCGATTCATGACGCTCAGTGCCGATGATGTGCAGACCGCCAGCCTTGATCACCGCCGCGTGCCGTTCCTCCCAGGCGCTCTGGGCAGCCTGGATCTGCGCCTCCGAGGCTTCCCCCATTCTTAAGATTTCGGCTTCGATATTCCCCCCCAGGACAATATCCGTGCCCCGTCCCGCCATATTCGTGGCGATGGTGACCGCTCCCTGACGACCTGCGTCGGCTATGATATCCGCCTCGCGTTCGTGCTGCTTGGCATTCAAGACATTGTGCTTAATCGAGCGTTTGTTCAGCTCGGAGGAGAGTAATTCGGAACTCTCTATCGACGCGGTACCCACTAAGACAGGCCTGCCATCCGCAATGCACCCTTCAATATCCCTTACGATCGCATCGTACTTTTCGGCCAGACTCAGATACATCTGGTCATTGCGATCATCCCTAATCATTGGACGATGCGTGGGAACCACCACCACATCCAGTCCGTAGATTTGTTTGAACTCGAACGCTTCCGTATCGGCGGTACCGGTCATCCCAGACAACGTCTGATAGAGCCGGAAATAGTTCTGGAAGGTTGTTGAGGCCAGGGTCTGACTCTCGTTTTGAATACGCAGGCCTTCCTTAGCCTCGACGGCCTGATGAATGCCGTCGGACCATCGCCGCCCGGGCATGGCGCGTCCGGTATGTTCATCAACAATTACCGCCTCGCCGTTGGTGATCATGTAGTGCACGTCACGCTTAAAGAGCGCGTGAGCCTTAAGCGCTGCATGAACGTGATGCAGCAGGTTTAAGTTGCCAGAGGAGTAAAGGCTGTCGCCCTCGGCAAGCAGTTCTAACTTGATCAGCGCGTCCTCAACCTTCTGATGTCCCAACTCGGTCATCTCTATCTGGCGATTCTTTTCATCCACCATAAAGTCGCCGGTGGCTTCGGGAACTTCCTCGCCGAAAACCCTCGGCGTATCGTCAAAGGGCTGCTCACTGAGGGTGGGCACGACTTTGTTAATAATCTGATACAGCCGCGTGCTCTCTTCTGCTGCACCAGAAATAATCAACGGGGTTCTCGCCTCATCGATGAGGATGGAATCCACCTCATCCACAATGGCGAAATTGAGGTCACGCTGAAGACGATCCTCAAGGGTAAAGGCCATGTTAGAGCGCAGGTAGTCGAAGCCGAATTCGTTATTGGTGCCGTAGGTTATGTCAGCCGCATACGCGGTTCGCTTTTCTTCTACCGGCTGCGCAGATTGGATGATCCCGACGGACAGTCCCAGCGCCTCATAAATGGGCGCCATCCATTGAGCATCGCGTTTCGCGAGATAATCGTTGACCGTGACAACATGAACCCCCTTCCCTGAGAGCGCGTTAAGGTACGCTGGCAGAGTCGCCATCAAGGTCTTACCCTCACCGGTCCGCATCTCGGCGATTCTGCCCTCATGCAGCGTGATGCCACCAATCAGCTGAACGTCGAAGTGGCGCATACCCTTTGTGCGCTTCGCCGCTTCTCTCACCGCAGCAAAGGCTTCAGGCAGCAGATTATTCAACGATGCGCCTTCCGCATGCCGGTTTTTTAGGGCCAGGGTCGTCTGGAGCAGGTCGGTTTCGCCATGGAAATCTGGCTCTAGCGCATTGATGGTTTCCACCACCTTCTGCATACGCTTCAGTTCGCGCGTGTTCTTGGTACCAAATAATCGGGTAAAGAAATTGGCCATGATCTACTGGTCTGCCGCAGGGGAGCGGCATTGTAGCGTTACCCGGGTGATATCTACAGCCGCCCGGCCGATTCTAAAATGCCTTAGCCGGACGCGACTTGTGCATTGTCTACGTACGGTCGAGGATCGACGGGCCTCCCATTTTTCAACACTTCAAAATGGACGTGGGGGCCGGTAGAACGACCGCTGCTTCCCATCTTACCGATCACGTCACCGCGTTTAACGGCCTGCCCTGCCTTCACCACAAGGCTGTCGTGATGGCCATAGCGCGTCACAATGCTGTTGCCGTGATTTATTTCAATCAGGTTGCCGTAACCATCTCGCCGACCGGCAAAGGTCACGACTCCGCTGGCTACAGCAACCACATCGGATCCCTTTCTCCCGGCAAAATCCATCCCTTCATGCCAGGCTCTTCTGCCAGAAATCGGATCCGTGCGTTCCCCAAAGGGGGACGACATCCAGCCCTTGGTGATGGGCCTGCCAGCAGGTGTTGCGGCAGCGCCCTGATAAAGATTCAACAGCACCTGGTCCAGGATGCCGAGCTCGGTTTCGCGCCGCTCCAGACGCTGGGAAAGGAGAGATAGCTGCTGGTCTAGCTCAACCCGACTGGCGCTCAGGGTGCCCGCGATCTCGGGACCCCCTTGGGCTGGCAGCGCATCAAAGTTAAATTCTTCGTCCTCCAGACCCGTCGTCTTCTGCATATGTGAGGCTAAGGCCTCCATGCGCCACAACCGTGCCTGCATTTCTGCAATTTGACGACCCACCGCCTGACTGTAGGCGATCGACTTGTTCTGTAGATTGGAAACAACCTCTTTTTGATCAGAGAGTTGGGCGCGCCAACTGGCGATGACCGCGGCATCAACAAAATCTGCCTGCTTCAGGAAGAAGCCCGCAGACACCAGCCCAACGATCAGAGTGACAATACAAGCCCCCCCAAGCCACAACTGACCCTTGGTCAGCGAGACGTTCTGCGTCTTCCCGTTGTGTCCAACAATGATTAGTCTCATAGGCGCGCTTTTGCTCTCATGTGAGGGACGATAGCAAAAAGTCGGTAGACAAGGAATTATCTTTAGCGCCCGTCGCATGGATTACGGGGTGGACTAAAATGATGGAGTGGGGTTTCGCCCCAGGGAGAGGTGATGCGAGCCAAAGACATTGACGACTTGCTCCGCAACAAAGAGGGCCATCGATCAAGCCTCCAGCGGCTTCTGGGCCACGCAGAGAATCTTCGTACCTGGACCGCCGAGCTGCGCGCCGTCCTGGATGACGAGCTGCGGTTTCATGTTGAGGTTGGCAATATTAAGGGGGAGGTCCTTTTCCTTATTTGTCGCAATGCCGCCGTTGCCACGCGCCTGCGCTTTCAAAGTGAGGACATCATCTCCCGGCTTAAACCGCTTCAGACCTTTCAAAGCGTGACGCGCATCTCAGTAAAAGTTGCGGATACGTCAACCCCGTAGTCCGCATTCCGGTGTGCTGATGGTCACGGACGGAGCTTAATGCACCTCGATTTCAGCTTCTGAATGCCGAAAGCTAGGCGGTAAGGATGCTTCGTCATCAAAGCTGATGATCTCGAATGCCTCGGGCGTTGCGAGCAGTTTCCGCAACAGGCCGTTATTGGTCCCGTGTCCAGACTTGTAGCCTTTAAACCACCCAATAAGGCTGTATCTGAGCAGATACAGGTCCCCTACCGCATCCAAAATTTTGTGCTTCACAAATTCATCGGCCACTCGCAGGCCTTCCGTATTTAAAATTTTGGACTCGTCCAGAACAACCGCATTATCCAAACTGCCACCCTGAGCCAAATTCAGCATCTTGAGCCGCTCGTAATCCGCCAAAAATCCGAAGGTCCTAGCTCGGCTGATCTCTTTGAGGAAGCTGACGGAGGTACATTCAATACAGGCGCGATGTTCATGCGCTGCGAAAACTGGGTGGTCATAGTCCAAGGTATAGCTGAGCTTGAAGCCGTCGAAGGGTTCAAGCGATGCCTCAGCGCCATCCAGCTCGATCTGCACGGGTTTCACTATTCTTAAAAATTTTTTGAGGTTGGGTTGGCCCTCAATACCCGCAGATTGAAGCAGGAACACAAAGGGGGCTGCACTACCATCCATAATGGGGAGTTCTGGACCGTCTATTTCCACCGTTACGTTATCTACGCCCAATCCCGCCAGCGCAGACATAAGGTGCTCAATGGTGGATACCTGGACACCGCCGCTCTCCAGGGTCGTCGCCATTCTGGTATCTCCGACGGTCATGGCGCAGGCCCTCAAATCTACTGGCTGGGATAAATCCGTTCGCCGAAAGACGATACCCGCATCCGCTGCTGCTGGGTGCAGCGTTAGATTGACCTTTTTTCCGGAATGCAAAGCAACGCCCGATGCCTTGATCGTGTTTTTGATTGTTCGCTGAAAATTCGCTTTGTTGATCAAAATACCCCCAACGCGCTCGCCCGAGCAGAGTTATTTTTATTTGCGTGCCCGTGAAGAACGCCCAGGGGTTTAACGCTTGAGATTCTGAACGTTCGGGCACCTAGCAGGTGTGCCCCAACGCGCGCGCTCAACGTCCCCTCTGGGCGCCCGTGGCCCTGTCAGAAGCTTGCTTGCCTCAGTCCGCTTGACGCCTCAGAAAGGCAGGAACATCGAGGTACTCAATCTCTTTGTCACTGGCTTCCGCCGCTGGCCTATCAGCATTGGCCATCTGCCTGCGCTTGAAGGTCGGTGATTCCAATTCTGGAAAGTTGGTATTCCCCGCAAGCGCCGCTCGAGTGACTGCATTTTCAATCGCCAGCTTTGGTTTTGAAGCGGCACCGAGCCCCGTAGCAACCACGGTCACCATCAGCTCATCTCCCAGAGACTCGTCGATGACGGTTCCGATTACCACGGTAGCGTTAGCGGAGGAAAACTCACTGACGCTTCGACCCACTGCGCTAAATTCGCCCATGCTCAAACCGCTACCGCCGGTCACGTTGACCAAGATGCCGCGCGCGCCATCTAAATCAATATCCTCCAGCAGGGGGGAGCGGATGGCGAACTCAGCGGCTTGTCGTGCTCTGTCGGGCCCGCTGGCGCGTCCCGTGCCCATCATTGCAGCACCCATCTCAGACATGACAGTTCGCACATCTGCAAAGTCCACATTGATAATGCCCGGGCGGATGATCAAGTCGGCAATACCCTTGACGGCACCCAACAGGACATCGTTGGCCGTGCTAAATGCATCAAGCAATGATGTTTCTTCGCCCAATACGGCAAGAAGTTTTTCGTTAGGAATCGTAATCAGAGAATCCACGTGCTGAGCGAGCTCCGCTATACCTTGGTCGGCCTTATCTGCTCTGCGCTCAAAATCGAAAGGACGCGTCACCACCGCAACGGTCAGGATACCCAGTTCCTTGGCCACCTCTGCGACGACTGGCGCTGCACCCGTTCCGGTACCGCCACCCATGCCTGCCGTAATAAAGATCATATCCGAGCCATTGATCAACTCGGCAATGCGATCTCGATCTTCTAACGCCGCCGCTCGACCAATCTCTGGATTAGCTCCTGCACCTAGACCCTTGGTAATTCCGCCACCGATTTGCAGCGTCGTTGGCGCTCCGAGGCCCTTGAGCGCCTGAGCGTCGGTATTGGTCGCGATAAAGTCGACGCCTTCGACCTTATGTTCCAACATGTGTTTGACGGCATTGCCGCCACCGCCGCCGACACCGACGACCTTTATCACCGCGTTTTGCGGTGCTCCATCCACTAGTTCAAACATCGTCTTCTCCTGCTAGAAGTTGTCTCGAAACCAATTGCTAATGCTGGAAAACACGCTGCTCTTACGGCCGCTGTGCTTTCCAGATCGCTCTTTTTCGCGACTTAACCCGAATTGCAACAGCCCAACGCTCGTTGCATATACGGGGTTCCTTACGATGTCCTTCAAACCAGCCACATTGCGTGGCGCCCCCAAACTAACCGGCATGTGGAAGATTTCTTCCGCAAGCTCGATCAAACCTTCCATCTTCGAGCCGCCCCCGGTGAGGACGATGCCCGCTGCGACTACATCCTCGAACCCGCTTCGGCGCAGTTCTGCCTGGATGAGTCTAAATAACTCGTCGTACCGAGGCTCCACCACTTCTGCGAGGGTTTGACGAGAGAGCTCTCTCTCGGGCTTATCGCCCACCCCTGGTACTTTTATAACTTCATCAGCTTTTGCGAGCTGAGTCAAAGCGCAAGCATACCTTATTTTTATTTCTTCTGCGTTTTGAGTTGGCGTGCGTAACGCCATGGCGATGTCGTTTGTGACCTGATCTCCAGCGATTGGGATAACGGCCGTGTGGCGAATCGCCCCATCCGTAAACACAGCGATGTCCGTCGTTCCGCCTCCAATATCTACCAGGCATACGCCGAGGTTTCGTTCATCATCGCTGAGGACCGAATAACTAGAGGCCAGCTGCTCGAGAATAATGTCGTTAACATGGAGCCCGCAGCGCTCGATGCACTTTTCGATATTTTGTGCAGCGTTGACGGCACAGGTCACCATATGAACCTTGGCTTCAAGGCGTACGCCCGACATACCCAGCGGGTCCTTGACGCCGCCCTGAGTGTCGATAATGAATTCCTGAGGCAGCACGTGGAGGATTTTCTGGTCCGCCGGTATGGCCATGGCTTTGGCTGCATCAATGACCCGGTAAATATCGTGGGCAAGCACCTCTCGATCCTTGATCGCCACGATGCCGTGGGAGTTCAGACTGCGAATATGGTTGCCGGCGATGCCCGCATACACGGAATCTATTTCCACGCCAGCCATCAGCTCCGCTTCTTGAACGGCGCGCTGGATCGACTGAACCGTCGATTCAATATTCACGACCACACCCTTTTTCAGGCCGCGGCTTTGGTGGGTACCGATGCCAACGATTTCCAGGGCATCGCCCGGTCCTAGATTCGCCACGATGGCGGCAATTTTATTTGTTCCAATATCCAGGGCGACGATTCTTCGCAGTTGGGGTTCAAGAGCCATATCTAAATCTCAGGTTCATTAGGTTGTTCGGGGTTAAGACGAGCCGCCAGCTCAAGGCGATTCAATGGCGCAGCCAGAGGTTCTGACGTCTCCTGATCAGTGAAAAACCGCACCGCTATGCCGCTCGTATAGCGAGCGTCCACATAGTCAATGGCGGCGACACGATGGCCCAAGGTTTGTTGATGGCTACGCAAAAAACGATGCATGCGCTCGGTGATCCGCTCCGCGCCTAACTGGAGGCGCATGCCCGACGCAAACTGAAGCCGCCATTCGCCGCGCGCTGATTCAGCAAGATAAACGATACGCAGGTCCTGACGTTCGGCCAATTGCTGCAGCAGACGAAATACCTCCATAGTCTGCTGTGGCGAGCTGATGCCCGAATTGAGATGGGGCAGGTTCGGGTAATCATCCGGCAAGGCCAGTTCGCTGCCGTCGGCAGCAAGGTAGGCGCCCTCGCCCCAACGTGCGACGGGTCTTACCTTGGTGACGCTGACCACGATCTTATTCGGCCAGCGTCGCCGCAAATCGACGTTACGCGGCCACCCCATAGACTGCAGCCGTTCATGCAGCTGAGTGAGGTTCGTACTGAGAATGCCCTGAAGGGACGTTTGACCCAGAGCATCGCGTATCTGATTGCGCTCGGCCTCGGTTACCTCGCCGGTTACCACAATGGTCGCGATAGGACGATCTAGCAACCGCCATGCGATCGGCAACGAGAGCACGCCTAGCAGCAGCAGGGTCAAACCCAGCACACGCCTAATCATGCTGACCTCTCAAGTGATTGGAGATGAGATTCACGTTACCGGCACCCTGAACCAGCAACACATCCTCGGTGACCATCAGGTTGGTTAGTAACTCCAACGCCTCATCAGGGTCAGCAGCATAGAGTGGATTGACCCTTCCTCGCTTGCGGATGGCGCTAGCCAAGGCCTTGCTATCCGCACCTGCGATGGGGGCCTCCCCTGCGGCATAGACATCCATCAAGACCAGCTCGTCCACAGAAGAAAGCACCCGGGCAAAATCGTCAAAAAGATCTTGAGTCCGGCTGTACCGATGCGGCTGATAGGCCATAACGAGCCGCCGTTCTGGCCAAACCTGACGGGCCGTGGCGATTACCGCCTCAACCTCTGAGGGGTGATGTCCATAGTCATCGACCACGGTGATTTCATGCTCGCCAAGACCCACCGAATCCGCCACCTGGAACCGACGATCCACACCGGCAAAGGACTCCAGACCTCGGCTAATAGCCTGGTCGTCTATACCCTCATCGCTGGCAACGGCGATGGCGGCTAAGGCATTGAGTACGTTGTGGTGTCCGGGCAAGGCCAAGCGCACCGATAACGTGTTGGCCGTTCCAGAACGAATTACGTCGAAGGACCAATGGCGTCCCTGGCTCTGCACGTTCACTGCACGAACCTGAGCACGCTCACTATAGCCATAGGTGATGACCGTACGCGCCAAGGACTCCTGCAAACTCATGGCCTGAGCATCATCCGCGCAAAGAATCACACGACCATAAAAGGGGAGTCGGTGAGCAAACTCCACAAAGGACTGCTTCAGCCGCTCGAAATCCTGGCCATAGGTCCCCATATGATCCCGATCTACGTTGGTAATTACCGCCGTCATCGGCTGCAGATGCAAAAAAGAGGCGTCGCTCTCATCCGCCTCGGCGATGAGATAACGACCTACGCCTAATTCGGCATTGGTCCCCGCGCTTCGAAGCAGGCCACCAATGACAAAGGTGGGCGACAGGTCAGCCTGACGAAATATTTCCGTTATCAAACTGGTGGTCGTGGTTTTGCCATGCGTTCCCGCCACCGCGACACCGTGCCGATATCGCATTAGCTCTCCGAGCATCTCTGCGCGGGGGACGATGGGTATACTTTCCTGTCTTGCGGCCTTCAGCTCAGGATTGTCACTGTCGATAGCTGCTGACACCACCAGCACATCGGCCCCTTGGACCCAATCGGCATGATGGCCCAGGAAAATCCTAGCGCCCTTTTCTGCCAGGCGCTCTGTGGTCTCGGACCCCCGCAGGTCCGAGCCAGTGACCTGATAGCCCTGGTTGAGCAACACCTCCGCGATACCGCACATACCGCTCCCGCCGATACCCACGAAGTGAATGGTCCGAATTCGCCCCATCTCTGGAATCTGGTAATCCCTGGCACTAATCATGGGTTGCTCCAAGCTTGCGGACGCAGCTGGCAATGAGTCCAAACATGGCGCAGGAAACCACAAGACTGCTGCCCCCATAGCTAATAAAGGGAAGGGTCAGACCCTTGGTCGGCAGCACACCCGTGTTCACCCCCAGGTTAACGAGCAGCTGCAGGCCAAAGACCAGCGCGCCAAAGTAGCAGAGGTAACCAGCAAAAAGATGGTCCTGCTGCAAACAGAGCCGGGCGGTGCGCAACATCTGGAGCACCAGATAGCTGAAGATGAGCACCACCGTCAGGGTACCGACAACGCCTAACTCCTCGGCAATCACCGCGAAGATAAAGTCATTGTGCGCCTCCGGCAGGTAGTACAGCTTTTGAATGCTTTCCCCCAGCCCGAGACCAAAAATTTCGCCCCGGCCGAATCCGATGAGAGCCTGCACCAACTGATAGCCGTCATCATAGGGCACCGCCCAGGGAT
Organism: Gammaproteobacteria bacterium UBA7376; assembly: GCA_002470275.1. Lineage (GTDB taxonomy): Bacteria > Pseudomonadota > Gammaproteobacteria > Pseudomonadales > Azotimanducaceae > UBA4421. The sequence goes on from DKNY01000011.1 coordinate 17,298, forward strand.
CGGCGAAGGAGACCAGCCGGCGCATGCGGTAGGGTTCTAGCCAAATCAACAGAGCCAGCAGAACGGTAATGACGAGCAGGATCAGGGCGACATAGCGTAGGCGAATGCCTGCGATAAAAATGACGCCAAAGGCTGCGCCTAAGATCACGGCAGTGGAGCCAAAGTCAGGCTCCGCCAGCAATAGCAGAGCGATCATGCCGATCATAAAAATAGGGACAATCACCCGCTGCGGCGCTGCCGCAAGCTCGTCCCGATACCGGGAAAGGTAGCCGGCCAGGTAAATCATCAGACCGAATTTCGCCACTTCCGCGGCCTGAATAGAAATGCCGGCCACTCGCAACCAGCGGGATGCACCGTTGGCCTCGTGGCCGACGCCGGGAATCAATACGGCAACGCTGATGGCGAGGGCGATCAGCCAGCCTACTAAGTAGAACCGCTCAAGCAGTGCATGGGGCAGCGCGAACATAAAAACAAAGGCAACCGCTCCCAGCAACACAAAGACAAGATGCTTGGCGAGATAGTCCCCCTGTAGGGCAACAGCAGCAGAACCAACCATCACCGCGCCGAAGCAAACCAGCACCAGCCAAGGAATCAGAAGCTCCAACAGCGAACGGCGCATTTCAAATTGGGAGAACATAGCCTCTAATCCCCACTCATTGCCGGTAAGGCGAGACTGGCCACTGCGTTCTCGAAAGCCTCTCCACGTGCTTCAAAGTTTGCGAACATGTCCGTGCTTGCGCAGGCTGGGGACAACAACACGATACCAGGGCTTGGGGCTACTGCCGCCGCCCTCTCGACGGCAGCCTCCATGGCTGCTACGTCATAGAAGGGGCGTTCGAGGGCCGCAGCCAGGGGCCTGAATTGCTCCCCATCCTTGCCCAAGGCGACCAGCGAGTGGATACGACCGCGCATAGCGGGTAGCAGTGCGTCAAGCCTCGCGCCCTTACCATCGCCGCCTACGATGAGCACCACCTGATTGTCAGCGGGCAAGCTGCCCAAAGCGGCCAAGGTTGACCCTACATTGGTTGCCTTGGAGTCATTGATAAAGGCCACCTGATTTCGCTCAGCCACTAAGGCAAAGCGATGCGGCAGACCAGCAAACCCCATCAGCGCCTCGCCCAGCCTGTCCGATTCAAACCAGGGCTGGACCATGGCCAGGGCTGCCATGCAGTTGATGGCGTTGTGACGACCGGGCACGGGAAGCCGGCTCACGGCATGCAGCATTTTTTCGCCCTGGACAATCCAATCCTCGCCATCCGCCCTGGCCAGACTCAAGTCCAGGGGCGCGATGCCAGGCCCGACGCCAAAGGTGATGCTCTCGCGCCCGCCCGATGGCCGCGTCCTTGGATCGTCGCGATTACTGACGCAGTGCTTGGCAGCCGCGTAAACGCGCTGCTTCGCCTCACAATAAGCTTCTGCACTGCCGTGATAATCAAGATGATCGTCACTGATATTCAGAATACAGGCTCTGGCAAAGGGAAGCTCACCGCTGTGCGCGAGTTGAAAGCTTGAAAGCTCCAGGACATAAAAATCCGCGTCTTCATTGAGCAAATCCAAAGCGGGCGTGCCCAGGTTGCCGCCCACCTTGCAACGGTAACCTTGGGCGTTCAGCAGGTGTCCGATGAGAGAAACGACGGTGCTCTTACCGTTGGTGCCGGTCACGCCAAGCACCTTCCCTGGCACGGCTCGCATAAACAAATCTATATCGCTGTATACGGGTAGCTGCGCTTCATGCGCCTGCTGCAGAAGAGGGTGCGCCGGGGGTAACCCGGGGCTGACGAAGACCTCGCTCGTTTGACCGAGTACGCGTTCAGGCCAGGTGGCGCAATCCCAGTGGTATTCAAGATCAAAGTCCACGGCCTCTGTTCGCGCGCCACGGGTGTCGAGAACTGTTGGCGCCTGCCCCTTTGACAATAGATAGCGCGCCACCGACTGGCCCGTGATGCCAAATCCAATGATTGCCGGAGACGCCGCCATCCTCAGTTACCGAAGCTTCAGCGTTGAAAGGCCGATGGTGACGAGCACCAGCGTGATAATCCAAAAGCGCACAATCACCTTGGGCTCCGGCCACCCCTTGAGTTCAAAGTGATGATGAATGGGCGCCATCCTGAACACCCGTCGACCCGTCAAGCGAAACGAAAGTACCTGGATGATGACGCTGGCGGTCTCAAGCACGAACAGGCCCCCCATGATGAGCAGTACGATCTCGTGGCGGATTATGATCGCGATCAGGCCGAGGGCAGCACCAAGGGCCAGGGCCCCTACATCACCCATAAAGATCTGGGCCGGATAGGTGTTAAACCAAAGAAAACCAAGTCCGGCACCAATCAACGCACCACAAATCACCGAAAGCTCTCCCGCACCGGGTATGTAGGCGATTTGCAGATAGGCGGAAAATTCCGAGTTCCCCGCCACATAGGCAATCAGTCCCAATGCCGCGCCAACCATCACAGAAGGGAGAATGGCGAGGCCGTCTAGGCCGTCGGTCAAATTCACCGCATTACTCATACCGACGATCATTAAATAGCTGAGCAACATAAAGAACACGCCCAGGGGGATCGCCACACTCTTAAAAAACGGCACATAGAGATTTGTATGCTCGGGGAGCGTCGCATTATCGAAGAGATAGATCGCGGCAGCCAGGGCGAAGACCGACTGCCAAAGATATTTGCGTCGAGCGGAGAGACCGGCGCTATTGCGTTTGGAAATCTTCAGGTAGTCGTCAATCCAGCCAATGGCACCGAAGGCCAGCGTGACCCCCAGGACCAACCAAACGTAGTGGTTGCTCAAATCTCCCCAAAGGAGCGTGGTAATTAAAATCACCACCAGGATGAGCGCCCCGCCCATGGTGGGCGTCCCGGCCTTGCTGAAGTGGGAAGCCGGACCATCCTCTCGAATTTGCTGCCCTATCTGTGCTGACGCTAATTTTTCGATCATCCAGGGACCGATAAGCAGCGCCAGGGACAGCGCGGTGATCACACTCACCATGGTGCGAAAGGTCAGGTACTGGAAGACAGCAAAACCGCTGATATATCCAGACAAGAAATCCGTTAGCCACAACAGCATCAGGCAGTATCCTCTATTATTTTTTGTACGACTTCCGCATCGCTGAAATGGCGAAAAGACCCTTCAATTTCCTGCGTATCCTCGTGACCCTTGCCGGCGATAAGGATGACGTCGTCGCAATGCGCTCCGCTGATAGCGGCCCTAATCGCCACCTCGCGGTCTGGCTCTGTGGTGCACTTCGAGAGCTGACCTGCAGCCAGGCCCTCGTGCATGTCACGCAAAATGTCCTCAGGCTTCTCGTGACGAGGATTGTCCGAGGTCAGCCATAGCTGATCACACCCCAGGGCGGCGGCATGGGCCATTTGCGGGCGCTTTCCAGGATCCCGATCTCCCCCGCAGCCCACCACGCAGATCAAACGACCACGGCACTGGGGGCGCAGCGAAGACAGCGCCTTTGCAACCGCGTCCGGCGTATGGGCGTAATCAACAACGATACGGGGCATGCGGCCAGCATAAGGCGCCGCCTGCATGCGGCCAGGAACCTGGCGGAGCGTAGCTAGGGCATCGGCAACCTCCGTTACGCCATGACCGAGTCCCATGATCACGGTGAGCGCTGCAGCAATGTTGGCCACGGCAAAGTCAGCCACAGCGGGTAAGACGGCCTCCATTCGGCCCCAGGGAGTCATAAAGCGAACGTCCGTGCCTCGGCGCGTCGGCGTGGACTGCCAGCGGACGTCGCCACGTTGGCCAAAGCTGATGACCTCCTTGGCCCGAGCGCGAGCCAACAGCTCCCTCCCCACAGCATCATCGCCGTTGATCACGGCCAGCTCCAGGGGCCACTGGGTAAAGAGTTGGGCCTTGGCTTCGCCATACGCCTGCATGGTCTTGTGATAATCCAGATGGTCACGAGTCAAATTTGTGAACACCCCAATATCGAACTTAACGTCTTTCGCACGGCCCTGATGCAAGCTGTGAGAGCTGACTTCAAGGGCCACCCGTTCAACCCTGTCGGTCTTCATAGCCGCAAGCCGCCGCTGCAGAGAAACAGCGTCTGGCGTGGTCAGCGACGAAGATTCGAGCCGCTCTATCGACCCCCAACCCAGGGTGCCTACATAACCGCAGGGCACCCCCAGTTGATCGCTCAAATTGGCGATATGGAAGGCCGTGGACGTCTTTCCATTGGTGCCGGTGATGCCAATACAGCGCAGGGAGGCCGAGGGATCGGCGTAAAATCGAGCTGCAACAGCGCCCCGCTCGCTTCTTAAATCTCGTATGGCCACCACGGGCACACTGCAATCCGCGGGTGGCGTCATCTGTTGATCAATCAGGATTGCTGCTGCCCCACGATCCAGCGCCTCCTGAATATGCCGTTCGCGCAGCTCGGCGGATTCTGCGCAGGCTAAAAACAAGTCTCCAGACGCCACGGCCCCGGAATCCTCAGCGACGCCCCCAACGGCTATCGTGGGCAACGTTGATGAGGCCATGGGCGCTAGCCAGTCGCTGAGTGGGCGAGAGGTCATGGTGTGTCCTCTTGCCAAACAGGCTGTCTATTCGGCGAGGGCACCTGAGCAAGCCGCGTGTCGACCTGGTCCGGACGGATGCCCAACAATCGAAGACTTCGCTCTGCCACCCGAGAAAAAACTGGAGCAGCCAGTCGTCCACCGCCAATTTCGCCGGATTTGGCTTCGTTAATCACCACGACCATGACGATCTTCGGGTTGGTCACGGGGGCGACCCCTGCAAACCAAGCCACATGACGCTCGTCGTCATAACCCTGTGCGCCCACGAGTCTAGCGGTGCCCGTCTTCCCGGCAACTCGGTAGCCATCGACGGACGCCTCAGAGGCGGTCCCTTCTTGCGCGGTGACCAGCTCCATCATCGACAACACGGACTCCGCCAGATCTGCATCAAATATCCGCTCTACCGACAGCGGCCGGTCGCGTCTCGTAATCGTTAGTGGCAGTCGTTCCCCATGCCGGGCAAGGGTCAGGTAAGCGCTGGCCATTTGAAGGGGGGTTACCGTTAACCCATAGCCATAGGCCAGGGTCGCTCGAACCAGGGGATAGCGAAGCTCTGTTTCTGACAGAAAACCGATCGCCTCGCCGGGAAGACCCGTACCTACCGGGTTACCCAGGCCTGCCCGGGTTAGCACATCAAAGACGGCGTCTTCTCCCAATGCCAGTGCAAGCTTTGCAATGGCCACCTGACTGGATTTCTGAATCGCCTGGGCGAGCGTTAATGTCTTGCGATCCACCGGGTCTTGGATCATTTTTTTGCCAATCCAGAAGTAACCGGGCGCCGTATCAATGGGTGTCTCGGGGGTGTATCGCCCGCTCTCGAGGGCCGCAAGGGCGGCGAAGGGTTTAATCGTAGACCCCGGTTCGTAGGCGTCGGTCACCACACGATTGCGCATGGAATTGCGGTAGCCGCTGATGTCGTTGGGGTTAAAAGAGGGTTGATTTACCAAGGCCAAAATTTCGCCGGTAGACACATCGACCATCACTAGGGACCCAGATACCGCCTGGTGGGTGGCGACCGCCGCCTTGAGTTCACGATAGGCGATGTATTGCAGCCTGAGATCCAGGCTCAGCACCATATCCTGTCCAAATTGAGCGGCACCCTGATATTCAATATCCCGGATGATATCGCCGTACCGATCCCTCAGCACCGTCTTGCTGCCTGCCCGTCCCTGCAGCAGCCGATCGTAGGACAATTCCAGGCCCTCAAGGCCCCGATCGTCGATATTAGTCATACCCACCACGTGGGCGGCCACCTCACCTGCGGGATAAAAACGTCGATATTCCCGTTCGAGCCAGAGGTGGTCGATGCGCAGCGCCTGAATAGCAGCGCTCCGCTCTGCACCCAGATGACGCCGCAGGTACAGGTATTGTTTCTGACTGTGTTCTGCTATGCGATTCGCCACCGCACTGGCGGGCAAATCCAGCAGCCGAGCCAGCTCGGTCAGCTGCAGCGGGTCAAGCCGAAGCAGGCTCGGGTTGACGACGATAGCGCTGACCGGTGTACTCACCGCCAAGGCGCGGCCGTTGCGATCATAGATTAGGCCGCGCATACCCGGAATCTGCGTCTCGGAGAGGGCTCTCCTGTCGCCTTCATCCTGCAAAAAGTCGCGCTCGGTTACGGCTAGAAAAATAACCCGCGCGGACAGCGTGACCACCGCTGCCATGAACACGCCGGACAACAATAGGTGGCGCCAGTGAATCAAGGCACCACCTCTGCGATATCCTCTGGAAACAGCATGCCCAATTCGTTTCGGGCAACCGCCTCAATGGTCTGTAGATTCGCCAGGGTGCTGCGCTCCAGCAGCAGGCGACTGTATTCCGACATCAGTCGATCTTGTTGGCGCTGCATCGTATCCAGATTTTGATAAAGCAATCTCATCTCGTGACTGCCGTTCACCATGGCCAAGCCCGTCATCACAAAGAGCACGAGCTGACATAGAAAGCCCGCCAACATGACCGGAGAAACCGACACGCGCTCATTCGTGGAGCGATCACGACGACGCGTTTTACGCGCCTTGCTTCGTGGGCCACTTTCTCTGCGAGCCACCTAGGGCAACCTTTCAATAATGCGCAGGACGGCGCTGCGGGACCGAGGGTTTCGGATCAGCTCCGCCTCTGAGGCTCGAATTACGCCGCCAACAGGACGCGCCGAAACGGCCTGGAGTGGCTCCGGAATTGGGATGTGTCGGGGCAAGGCAGGCGGGCGGCAGAGAGAGCGAAAAGTATGCTTGACCTTACGATCTTCCAACGAGTGGAATGAGATCACGGCCAAGCGCCCACCGATGGCCAGAGATTCAAACGCCGCCTCCAGCCCCTGCTGAAGCTCCACATCCTCGTCATTAATGAAAATGCGAATAGCCTGAAATGTCTTCGTTGCAGGGTGTTTGCGCGACGGATGACGCCCGCGAGGGACACAGCGCTCAACCAGTTCCGCCAGTTCCAAGGTCGTTTCTAGGGGTCTGGCTTCGACGATGGCCGCAGCAATCCGGCGTGCCCGGCGCTCTTCTCCATGGACGTAGAGCACGCGCGCGATATCCTCTGCCTTGGCGGTATTTAACCAGTTCGCCGCCGTTTGGCCCTGAGTGCAGTCCATCCTCATGTCTAAGGGCCCCTCAGCGTTAAAGCTAAAGCCCCGTCCGGCATCGTCGAGTTGAGGCGAAGACACCCCAATATCCATCAGCACGCCCTGGACGCCAGCCTTACACTGGGACGCGTCCAAGACCTCCGTCAACCCAGAGAATCGTCCGTGCCGTATTGAGAAGCGGGGGTCGCTGGCCTGAAGCCGTTGCCCGGCCGTGATCGCCTCTGGATCGCGGTCCATACCCACGAGGCGCGCATCCTCCCCGAGGCGCTCAAGCATTGCTCGACTGTGACCTCCGCGCCCGAAGGTAGCGTCCACGTAGGTACCGCTAGGGTCCGTAAGCAGCCCTTCAAGCACCTCGTTCAGCAGCACCGGGAGATGCTGCGTCATGGTGTCCAAGGGCGTGTGGCTGGGGGGAGCAATCAAACTGAAAGCCCCTGAAAAAGGTCAGCGTGATCGGCCAACAGCGATGCACTTTCTTGCAGCCAGCGTTCTCTTTGTTCAGACCAAGGCTCGTCTGCCCAGATTTCGAGTTTGTTACCCTGCCCGACCAGGACGAGCTTCTTTGCCAACCCAGCGAAGTCGCGCAACATTGCCGGCAGCAGGAGACGACCCGCCGAGTCCAGCTCCAAGTCTGTGGCATGACCTATCAGCAGCCGCTGGAGTAGTCTCGCCTGAGGGTTGATATTCGATAAACCTTCAAGCTTCTCCTGAACGACCTCCCACTCGTTTAGCGGATAGAGGAGCAGACACTTCTCGCGCATGTCTATGGTCACGACAACCTTGCCATGACTGACGAGGGCCACCGTCTCCCGCACTTTCGCAGGCAGAGCCATACGGCCTTTCGCATCCAATGTTGCACTGTTGATGCCACGAAACATGGTCGCAATTGTCGCGGGCGTTCGGTTGTGGGGCTTCGATCGCCCCCCGCTCGGCCATCGTCTTAGGACCTCTGCCCCAATATTACGATGCCAACCTAAGAGAATGGGGGAGGATCAACGAGCCATAGGCTCAAACCGGCATATACCCACTTTTCTCCACTTTTTCCCAATTTAAAACACTACCTAGCACCCCAGGGGGAGTCAAGCGTCCATTGGTTTTAGGACATCTTAAATATCGGAAAAATATAAAGTTTTTAAGACTCCCGCCTATCTTGAAACTAGGTCTAAATCAGCAACGGAAAATCATCGAGGTTCGTATTGCCGGCATGTTGGACGAAGGGTTGTTTCAACCCCTGAACCCTCCGAAGGGAGGGCGTAAATACGCGCGCGGCGCAGGAAGCGTGAGTCAGCCTATAAGCCGGGTTTTGTCGAGGACAGTCATTCATCTAGGGCTACCGTCACCAGCAGCCTCGAGCGGCCTACCCGAATTCAACGCGGACCACGTCAAAGAATTCCTATTTGGCCTTGCTCCAGGTGGGGTTTACCTTGCCACGGAATGTTACCACCCGTGCGGTGCGCTCTTACCGCACCCTTTCACCCTTACCGATGCAGTGTCTGCACTCGGCGGTCTACTCTCTGCTGCAC
>DKNY01000011.1:26274-63999 GCA_002470275.1 Gammaproteobacteria bacterium UBA7376
CCCCAGGCGTTACCTGGCACCCTGTCCTATGGAGCCCGGACTTTCCTCTCGCCACCGTCAAAATCGGCAACCAGCGACTGCCCAGCTGACTCCCCTGCAGAGTAGGGAGAGTCGCAGCCAAGTACAAGGCCGGGGTTATCCTGATCAATCGGGGGCTTCGTCCGTAGAAGCGTCCGGTGTTCGCTGTAACGCCAGTCGGTAGGCTTCCTTTTTTCGGATACCACAAATTTGGGCGGTCAGGCGCGCTGCTTGCGCAGGGGCTAGCTCCTTGATCAGGACCGAAAGCACGTGATCGGCCGCGACATCCATAGATAAATCATCGCTGGCTTCCACAATGACCACAAATTCTCCCCGAGGATCATCCGCCAGCTGGTTGAGGATCGACTGGGGAGTGCCGCAATAGTAGGTTTCATGCCGCTTGGTCATTTCTCGCCCCAGCATCAGGCGCCGAGTCGTCAACTCAGCCAAGTCCTCTACCGCGGCCCGAATTCGGTGGGGCGCCTCTAAGAACACCAGGGCTTCGGGCTGTGCGAGCCAGCGTTCCAGGGCCTGGGAGCGCTGGCTCGCCTTGCTGGGTAGAAAGCCAACATACCGAAAGGGCTGACTGGGTAGGGGGCAGACGCTAAGGGCTGCGGTAATGGAACTCGCGCCAGGAATAGGAACAACCTGCACCCCCGCCTCCCAGGCTTGAACCAGGAGCGGATAACCAGGGTCGTTGAGTAGGGGCGTGCCGGCATCTGATATGAGGGCCACATCCTCACCTGCCACCAACCGACGAACGAGTAGCGGGCTGACCCGATCTTCGTTGTGCTCATGCAGGCTTAAAATCTCACAGCTATGATGGCCGATATGCTGCACCAGCACCCTGGAGCGTCTGGTATCCTCTGCTGCAATGACGTTTACCTGCTTAAGGACATCGATACCACGCTGGGTAATATCTCCCAGGTTTCCAATCGGTGTGGCGACCACGAAGAGTGTTCCTGACATGTGCAATCGCATCCTTATTCTTGCCCTCTGTAGTTTGGCCGTGAATGGCTGTCAAAGCACGCCCCCAGAGCGATCTGTTGCGCCCGGGGCGTCAGCAACGACCCCGGTCTCCCAACGGGTGCCGTCACAGCCAACCCTAGACCTCGCACCCCTGGAGATCGCCAAGCTACCCCAAGAGACTCAGAGGTTTGGGATTGGCATCAATCAGGCCATAGAGCTGGTCAACGAAGAACAGCATGAGGAGTCGCTCCTGCTGCTCCAGGCACTTGGGCCGCTGCCGGCAAACCAAGCGCTTGCCAATGCCCTGCATCGAACCCTGGGCGAGATACTGATTCGCACCGGTAACCCCGTGGCAGCGATAGAGGTCATGGAAAAGATAACGGACCCCAATCTGCTAGAGCGCAAGCGATTGGCCCAGCTTTGCGTCCAGCATGATCAGGCCTCTTGCGCGAGCCAGCAGCTCATCGCAGCCCAGGCCATGGGCACAACCCTGGACCAAGAGACGCAAGATTTGATCTGGCGCGCCTTGATGCAGGCAGTAGACCCTCCCGCAATGGAAGGTAGCATCGCAGAGGGTTGGCTCCTACTGAGACAGCGTCTGCGACAGGCAGGCTCTGTTCAGATGACGCGCGCAGCGCTGGCCCAGTGGCGAAAGGCGCATCCCCGACATCCAGCCAACCTGATGCTGCCATCACAGCTGGGCCTCCTGGCTTTCTACCAGCCCCCTAAGATTGGCGTGATGTTACCCGTGAGCGGCAGTCTGCAGAACATCGGCTTATCCGTTCGTGGCGGCTTTATGAGCGGATACTTCGCCGACCTGGCGCGAGCAGAGGATCAGGCGCTAACCGCTGCCGATACCCAACCCAACCGATTAGTAACGAGCCGAACACCCGACGGAGGGGGGTACGAGGAACCCCCATTGGAACCGGTGGACGTTGTGTTTTTCGACACTGAATCATCGGATTTGCGGCAAATTATGCAGGCGGCCCGCAGCCAGTCGGTGGACCTACTGATCGGGCCCTTGCTCAAAACTCGAGTAGTAGAATCTGCGAGAAGCGCCGCTGAAGATCCCATCACGCAGCTGATGCTGAACTACATCGAGGGACCCGCGAACCCGGCGGATCAGACGGGGCAGGGGTTAAAACGCTTTCAGCTTGGCACCGCAATTGAGGACGAGACCAATACCTTGGTGAATCTTCTGAACCAGGCGGGACATCAGCGCCTCTTAGTGGTCGTGGGTTCTGCAAGTTGGGCCCGGCGGGCGCTTTTCGGCCTGCGCAGCCAGTGGCAGGGTGAGATTGTGGTCGCCGAGTTTGACGCCACCAAGAACATCACTGAATCCGTGGGCCGAGCCATGGATGTGGAGGCAAGCAAGGCGCGTCACCAAGACATCATCGCCCTGATCGGCGAGAGTACCGAGTTTTTGCCCCGAGCCCGAAGGGACTTTGATGCCGTGGTCGCGTTAACACGACCGAACGAAACCCTGGGCCTCGTGCCTGCGCTTAAGTTTCACTTTGCTGACCAGATGCCGGCCTATGTCGGCTCTCAGGCCATTCGGGGTATCGACAAAACGGCCCTCGCGGGCTTCACCGCCCTGGAGATGCCTATCCTGGCAGCCGCTAACGGGCCGTCTGCGGTGCTGAACGATACCTACGCGCTCTCGGATAATCCGCTGGCGGAACTCTATGCCCTGGGTCTCGACGCCTACCAGCTTGGCACTTGGCTTTCTTGGTTGGAGCAAAATCCCACCGCCCGCGCCGAACTGGGCACCATTGCTATAGATGGGGCGACCGGGCAGCTGCGCTTGACGCCCTCGGGCCGAGTACAGCGCACCCCAACCCGCACGCGTATCGACTATCGCGGTAACCTGCGGGCGCTTTCCCGCTCGCCCTAGGCCGTGGATCCAACCTATGTGGGTCACCTGATGGAGAGCGGGGCAAAGCTGTTCCTAATGGCCCATGGTCTTTCCTTCCTTGAGCGCAATTATCGTTGCCAAGCAGGAGAGATTGATCTGATCATGCGGCATACCGTCGACGGGCATCAGCAGCTGGTATTTGTTGAAGTTCGCTTCCGACGTTCTACCGCCCATGGCCATCCCAATGAAACCGTTGGCGCCGATAAGAGGAATAGAATACGACGCACGGCCGAGTACTATCTGATGTCCCACCCAGGCCTTCGATTCATGACGATGAGATTTGACCTAATAGCCATATGTTGGCGAAACTACCCGCGTATTTCTTGGCTGCAGGGCGCATTTGAATGATCAACAGAGCAACCTTGACGGCATCTAGAGTTCGACTCTGCGCCAGCTTGCTATTCGTCTTTGCTGGCGGCCTGGCTGGGTGTACCAATAATCCTGAGTCTCAAAGAACACCGGGCACGCTGATTGACGATACGGCTCTAGGCTTTGTTATCGAGAGAGAGATTCGCGCCTCGGACGAGGGATATGAAGGCGCCCACCTTAGCGTGACGGTTTTCGATGGCTTGGTCTTGTTACTGGGCCAGGTGCCTACCGAGGCGCTGCGCGCAAATGCTGTTCGGGTCACCGAGAGCCTTTACAAGGTCGACCCAGGCAATGTTCATAACCACCTTTCCGTAGACGGGCCTATTTCTATGCTGGCGAGGACCAACGACAGCGTTCTGACCACCAAGGTCAAGGCGCGTTTGCTGGTCGCGGCGAATGTTCCGGGCGGTAAGATTAAGGTCAAAACTGAAAACGGCATCATCTATCTGTTGGGGCGGGTCACGCGAGAAGAGGCCGAACAGGCCGCTTTGGAGACCCAGAAGGCATTTGGCGTTCGGCAGATTATTAAAGTTTTTGACTACCTGGACGGTCCAGAGCCGACTTAGGGACGCGCGCTATACCAGACGTAGAGAGGGCTTGCCCTTTGTCGGTGGGTCGCCGTCAGGATCGTCTTCGCTGTTCTCGCCGCTCTTAACTTGTGCGCTTCGTTGATCGATGGCCTCGCGAGCCTGCTCTCCGTTCAAGAGGTCCTCATCTTCAAAGGCCAGCCCCTGTCCGGTATCTCTACAGTAAATGGCGCGAATGCTCGCTATGGGCAGAGAGACCTCAAAGCCGCGCCCGCCAAAACGGCCGTTGAACATGATGAAGTCGTCTCCCAGGTGGAGGTCTCTGACGGCCTGGGGGGAGATATTGAGCACCATCTGCCCATCCTTGACGTGCTCCATAGGAACGATGACACCGGGCACCTCTGCATCGACTAAGATGTTGGGGACTTCTCCGCTGTCGACGATCCAATCATAAAGAGCCCTTAACAAATAAGGGCGGCGAGCCTTCACTCACGCATCTCCATTTCTGCCTCTGTGAGACTTGCTCGGAAGGCATCCCTTTCAAAAATCGCATGCATATATTTATGCAGCGCGCGGGTGGACTTCTCGGGCAGAGCAATCCCCACTTCTTTAAGACGCCAAAATATCGGCGCGACGCAGCAATCCACCAAGGAGAGCTCCTCATTCATAAAGAAGGGCTTTTCAGAAAAGATCGGCGAGATTGCGATGATGCTCTCCCGAAGCTCCTTACGGGCCTTGGTTAGAACGGTCTCTCGGCCCTTACCAGCCATTAACAAGTCAAGGCGCGTACTCCACTCCTTCTCTACCCGCGTAATCCACAGTCGCGATAGTGCTCGCTGCACAGGATAGACGGGAAGCAGAGGTGGGTGAGGAAATCGCTCGTCCAGATACTCCATGATGACATTCGCTTCATAGAGTACGAGATCACGATCCGCGAGCGTCGGCATGGTGCCATAGGGGTTCAGTTCGGCCAGGTCCTCAGGCTCCTTTCCAGGAACCACGTCGACTAAGTCTGCGGTTACCCCCTTTTCCGCCAGCACCATACGTACTCGGTGGGAGTAATGGTCGCGCGCATTGGAAAATAGCGTCATGGCTGAACGCTTGGTCACTATACTCATCTAGCAATACATCCTCTTTTTCGAGGCCATTCAACGCTCGTTTCCGAACCTTAGTGGCCGCCTACGTCTTTCCAATACTCTCGATTGAGTAGGTAGGTAAAACACCCGAGAATGATGAGAAATAATAAAACGTAGATTCCAATACGCTGACGATCAAGGCGCGAGGGCTCACTGACGTAGTATAGGAAGTTAGTTAGATCATAGGTCGCCGACTTGAATTCTTCAGTCGTCATCGTCCCCGTCCCATTGTCCACCGCGAGGTGGTCGCAATGTCCCTCTGCACAGACCTCTCTCTGTACGCCTTGAAGCTCCAGCAATACGTTGGGCATACCAACGTTTGCGAAGACCTTATTGTTCACACCGAGGGGTCGGTCCTCATCCACATAAAAGGTGTTGAGGTAGTTATAAACCCACTCGGGGCTCCGAACCCGTGTCACCATCGTCAAATCTGGGGGCGACGCACCAAACCAATCCTTGGACGCAGCTCGGGGCATCGCGTTCGTAATGAGACCCCCTATTTTTTGGCCGGTAAAGACTAGGTTTTTTAGAGCAATGTCGTGAGGAATAGCCAAGTCGTCAGCTGTTCTCTCGTACCGCTGAAACTGCAGCGAGTGACAGCCCAAGCAGTAGTTCGCATAAAGTTTAAAGCCGTTCTGCAGGCTCGGCATGTTCTGGAGATCGCCTTTGAAGGACTCCATGGGCCAGGTCGACGCGCTGGCGGCCCAAGCAGGCCCCTGGCAAACAAGTAGCAGTACAAGCAGAAGCTTCTTCATCCGGTCACCCTCTCCGGTTCAGGTTTCGTTTGCTCAACCCGCGTGTACCAGGGCATCAGCACAAAGTAGGCAAAATAAATTGCGGTGCATATCTGTGCGGCGATGGTCCCCGCCTTGGAAGGCGCCTGGGTCCCGAGGTAGCCGAGAATGAAAAAGCTGATCACGAACATCGTGAGCATGGCCTTGGACAATCTACCCTTGTAGCGGATCGACTTGACCGGGCTTCGGTCCAGCCAGGGTAGCACTGCCGGGATAACGATCGCGCCTACCATCACGACGAAGCCCCAGAACTTCGCAGGCAATCCTAGGAAGGGGTAAGTGGCTGCACGGAGCATGGCGTAGAAGGGCGTGTAATACCAAACCGGCGCGATGTGATCCGGTGTCTTCAGTGGATCCGCCATTTCAAAATTTGGTTTTTCTAGGAAATAGCCGCCCATTTCAGGGGCGAAGAAGACCACTGCACAAAAGATGAATAAGAAGACCACCGTCGCATGAATGTCATGGATCGTGATGTAAGGGTGAAAGGCGATGCCGTCCAGGGGAACGCCATTTTCGTCTTTGTTCTTCTTAATCTCGATCCCGTCGGGATTGTTTGACCCCACGTGATGCAGAGCGACGATGTGAACAAAAACAAGCATCACTAGCACAAGCGGCAAAGCAATGACATGCAGCGCAAAGAACCGATTAAGCGTGGTTTCCGACATCAGGAAATCACCTCGGATCCACTCCATTAAATCCGGCCCGATAACTGGAATTGCGCCAAAGAGCGAAACAATGACCTGAGCGCCCCAGTAAGACATGTTGCCCCAAGGCAGCAGGTAGCCGAGGAAGCCCTCTGCCATCAGGGCAATAAAGATCGCCATTCCAATGAGCCACAGCAGCTCTCTGGGCCCCCGATAGGATCCGTAGGCCAGCGCTCGATACATGTGCGCGTAGACGACAATAAAGAAAAATGACGCGCCGGTAGAGTGGAGGTAGCGAATCAGCCAGCCATACTCCACGTCTCTCATAATGTACTCAACCGAGGCAAAGGCGCCGGCGCCGCTTGGGACGTAATTCATAGTCAACCAGAGCCCGGAAAGGAGCTGCATGATCAGTACGATCATGGACAACCATCCGAAGTAATACCAAAAGTTTACATTTTTCGGCGCGTAGTACTTTGAAGCATGATATTCAATGGTTTCCGTAGCGGGGAAACGAGCATCTATCCAGTTCATCAATCCAGTCCCGGACTGGGACTCTTGAGGCTTCGTCTTTTCCATTTAGCGATACACCTTAGCCAATAATAATTACGGAGTCAGATTCAAACCTGTAGGGAGGAACCTCCAAATTATCTGGAGCCGGAACCCCCTTGACCACTCGACCCGCCAGATCAAATTTCGATCCGTGGCAGGGGCAGAAGAATCCGCCCTGGCCGGTGTCTTCAAAATTGTTGCTAACGACATGCTTCGGCGAGCAGCCGAGATGCGTGCAGATGCCCAGGTAGACGCCAATCTCGGGACGCTCTGAGCGCCAAGCGTTGGCTGCAAAATCGGGCTGTTGCTCGGGATTCACCGAATCGGGGTCCGCCAGTTCCGCGGTATCCACTTTCAGCGCGTCAATGGTTGCCTTATCTCGTGCAACGATAAAAATGGGCTTCCCTCTCCAGGCGACAATGGGACTCAGCATTTCGCCTGGGGCAAGCTTAGAAACGTCCACCCTCACCGGGGCGCCCAGGGCCCGAGCTTTAGCGCTAGGCGTCCAATACATAACAAAGGGCCAAGCGGCCCCCACCGCGCCTACAGCACCGACTGCCGATGTGGCTTGAATCAAAAAATAGCGTCGGCTTGAGCTAGCCGCTTCCCCAGCCTCTTGAGAGGCGTCCCTGACTACATCGCCATCACTCACGACGTTTCGCTCCCTTAAATTGCCAATAACCGTATATTGAATGAACGCGTATGGGGGGCGGAACCGCTAGTTGGGTCAGGCTTCGGAAAAACCCCTAGCCTGTCTCAGCGGTGTGTTGTCAGCAGCAGCGGTACCTTTCCTGCCACCTTGCTCTGCCCCGAGCGAGGGAATTTTAGCACAAAGGTCGTCGCGGAGACGAATTCCTCGGCACCTAGGTCTAAATAAAGTAGTCGTAAAAGACTAGCGCTTGGAGAACTGCGGACGCTTGCGTGCTTTTCGGAGACCGATTTTCTTACGTTCGACAGCCCGTGCATCCCGCGTCAAGAACCCTGCCTGGCGCATGGGTTGACGAAGACTCTCGTCATAGTCAACTAACGCCCGAGCGATTCCCAATCGGATGGCTCCAGCCTGACCAGAATTTCCTCCGCCACGAACCGTCACTTTGACGTCGATGTTATCCATCATATCCACGACTTCCAGCGGTTGGCGCACCACCATTCTGGAGGTCTCGCGACCAAAAAATTCGTCGAGGGGCTGTGCATTGACCGTGATGTGGCCATTGCCTTTGGCAATGAATACCCTGGCCGTAGAAGTCTTCCTGCGCCCAGTGCCGTAGTTATATTGCGTCATCTAAAGCTCCAAAACCTGCGGTTGTTGCGCCGCGTGGGGATGTTCAACACCCGCATAAACCTTCAGCTTGCGAAACATTGCCCTGCCGAGCGGATTTTTCGGCAACATGCCCTTCACTGCGATTTCGATCATGCGCTCAGGATGCTCTGCTCTCATCTTCTCTACTGAGGTGCTGTGGATTCCCCCTGGGTATCCTGTGTGCCGCCAGTACAGCTTGCCGGTTTCTTTGTTACCCGTAACGCGTACCTTGTCCGCGTTGACCACGACGATGTAGTCGCCGGTGTCCACGTGGGGCGTAAATTCGGGCTTATGCTTCCCACGCAGGCGGCTTGCCACCTCAGTGGCCAAGCGACCCAGGGTCTTGTTCTCAGCGTCGATTAACCACCAAGATCGGACAACATCTTGTTCCCGCATGCTTACGGTTTTCATTCTCTGCCTCACCTAGATTCCATGATGGACGAGTGCAAAACGTCGCCCAAAAAAGGGACGCGAATGATAGAGGAGCGTATGCCGCTTTACAACTCGCTTTTAGTGGCCGCCAGGCTCTAACGCGTGATGCGCGCCGGCCAAGTACGCCTCGGACTGCATCTCTAGCAGACGGCTTTGCGTACGCTGAAACTCAAAGACCAAGCGCTCACCCTGATAGAGCTGGGCGATAGCCACTTCCGCCGAGAGGATGAGTTTCACGCCACGGTCATAAAATTCGTCAACCAGACTGATAAAGCGCCGCGCCGCATTCTCATTCTCAGCGGTAAGCACGGGTACATCGCTGATCATGACCGTGGAAAACAAAGTCGCCAGCTCAATGTAGTCATTCTGACTGCGGGGACCCTCGCAGATTTCCTGGAAGTCGAACCACACCACGTCCCCGGCCACTCGCACTGCTCTGAGGTCTCTGTTCTCGATCCTGAGAAGAATATCCTGACGCCCGGGCTCGGTTATCAAGGCTGCATAGAACGCGGCCATGTTTGCGTCTGCGGCGGCACCCAAGGGGTAGTGATACAGCGTCGCCTGCTGCAGCGTCCGCAGACGAAAATCCTGCCCCGACTCAATTTCATGTACGTCACAGTGTGCATAGAGCAGGTCTATTGCCGGCAAGAATCGAGCCCGCTGCAGGCCGTTCTGATAGAGATTCTTAGGCTCCACGTTAGATGTGGCCACGAGTACGACCCCCCTATCGAACAGCGCCTTCATCATTTCGCCCAAAATCATCGCATCGCCGATATCACTGACGAAGAACTCATCAAAGCACAGAACGTCCCCTCGTTTGGCAAGTTCATCCGCCACGTGTTCAAGCGGATTCGCTCTGCCCGCATATTTCCCTAGACCCTGGTGAACACGACGCATGAACCGATGAAAGTGCATGCGCTGCCGGCGGTTCGATGGAAGGCAGGCACAGAACTGGTCCATCATCATCGTCTTGCCGCGGCCGACACCACCCCAGAGATAAAGACCCTTGAGCGGAGAAGGCTGGGGCGTTGCCCGGAACAACGAGCGCACGCTGTCCAAAAGGCCTAGAGGCTTGGGTTTTTCAGAAACTAGGCGGTGAAAGAGCTGATCTAACAGCGCGATGACATCGGCCTGGCTCTGGTCAGCGAGGACTTCTCCACTGGCAATCAGAGCACTATAGCTGGACGCAGGAGATGCTGACCCTGCGTTGGTATCCATCGTATTCAAATCAGCCGGCTCATCTATTGCCGCGCACTCGAGCCGCTAGGGCATGGGCTTCCAAGCCCTCCGTGCCAGCCAGCAAATCGGCAGGCCCCGCCAATGCCGAGGCTCCCTCGGGAGAGAGGCGAATCACCGAGCTGCGTTTCTGAAAATCGTAAACCCCCAGGGGTGATGCGAAGCGGGCCGTACCAAAGGTTGGCAGTACGTGTGATGGCCCAGCAAGATAATCGCCAAAGGTCTCCCCTGTGTGCGCGCCAACAAATATGGCGCCCGCGTGCTTAATACCCTCTAGCCAGCGATCCGGCTCAGCCACCGCCAGCTCGAGATGTTCGGGCGCAATTTGGTTTGCCAGCGCCACGGCTTCTTCTCTGTCTCGGCAATGGATTAATGCCCCTCTTTGTTTGAGGGAGGCCGCGATGGTCTCTCGCCGAGACATCTGCGGTAGCCTTGCCGCAATCTCTTGAGTCACCCTCTGTAAAAAGTCTGCATCCGTGGAGATCAAAATGCTCTGGGCAGAGGCATCATGTTCAGCCTGGGAGAACAGGTCCAGCACGGCCCATTCCACCGACGTCGTGCCGTCGGCCAGCACGAGCACTTCGCTGGGGCCAGCAATCATATCGATACCCACCTGGCCAAAGACCTGCCTCTTGGCGGCGGCGACATAGGCATTCCCTGGCCCCACAATTTTATCCACCCTGGGAATCGTTTCCGTGCCGTAGGCCAATGCGCCAACTGCCTGAGCGCCGCCTATGCGGAACACTTTATCTGCACCACCCAAATGCAGGGCGGCCAACACCATGTCGTTTGGTGCCCCGCCAGGCGTTGGGGAAGTGACGACTATCTCGCTCACCCCGGCAACTTTTGCGGGGATAAGCGTCATCAGGACGCTAGAGGGATAGGCGGCATGACCACCCGGAACATAAACGCCCACACGTTCCAGCGCCGAGATCCGCTGGCCCATTTCGTTGTGATATTCATCGGAGATTGTCCAAGAGGGCTCGAGCTGCCGCTCATGGAAGACTCTGATGCGTTCAGCCGCCAGCTCGAGTGCCTGTCGCGCCTCTGCATCAATTCTCCGCCAGGCATCCTCTAAAACAGACGGGGCAATCATCAGGTCCTCTATACTCGATGCGGCATGACCATCGAATTTTTGGGTCAGCGCGAGTAACGCCGCATCGCCGCCACGCTTGACCTGCTGGAGGATGTTGTCGACGTCCGCGTCAACGCCGCCCCCGACCACATCCCACTGCAGCAGTTCCTCCAGCTGAGAAGAGAAATCAGCATCCTCGCTGTTAAGGACCCGCATCGCTGAGAGCTCGGCTTCGCTCATAACGGCACGCCCTCGGGGGGAACTGCCTGGTTTTCCTCGATTGAGTCCAGATTCACCACGGCATCAAGCTGCTGGATGAGGTACTGCACCTCGCTAAACTTGGTTTTCATAGAGGCTCTGTTGACGATTAAGCGCGTGCTGATATCGCATATTTTCTCCAGGGGCGTAAGCCCGTTCGCGCGCAGGGTATTGCCGGTATCCACAATGTCTACAATGCAGTCTGCGAGCCCGAGCAGCGGGGCAATTTCCAATGCGCCGGAAAGCTTGATTAGGGAAACCTGGCGGCCCTGGCCCTGATAGTAGTGCCGAGCAATGTTCATGAACTTAGTCGCGACTCGGAGTACGCCGGGCGGTTCCGCCACATCGACCTGCGCGGCTGTCATCATGGCGCAGCGCCCGATACCCAGGTCGAGTCGCTCATAGAAGCTCATCGCTGAACCATACTCGAGGATCGTATCCTTACCCGTGATACCCACATCCGCGACCCCGTTTTCCACGTAGGTGGGCACGTCGGCCGAGCGCGCAATGATCAAGCGGTGCCCGCCCGTCAGACTGTTAAAAATTAACTTCCGAGATTTATCCGGAGATTCTTCCGGTTGTATCCTGCAGCGAGCCAACAGGGGCAGGCATTCTTCTAAGATGCGGCCTTTGTTTAAGGCGATAACTAAACCCATGCGTTTCTTTATGACTCCACTCTAGTCTTCGTATTTGTCTGCGCTAAGAAATGCGACGAACTTTTGCGCCAAGCTGCGCCAGTTTTTCTTCAATGGTCTCATAGCCGCGATCGATATGATAAATGCGATCAATAATCGTTGTGCCAGAAGCCGCCAGTGCTGCAATCACCAAACTAGAGGACGCTCGCAAGTCTGTCGCCATCACCGGCGCGGCCCTGAGCCGACTGACGCCTTGAATTACCGCGGTCATGCTGCCGTGGAGTTCGATCTTGGCACCAAGGCGGTTCAACTCGTGTACGTGCATAAACCGATTCTCAAAGATGTTTTCCTTAATCGTCGACGTGCCCTCGGCGACCGCATTCATGGCCATGAACTGGGCCTGCACATCTGTGGGGAAACCCGGATAGGGAGAAGTTTCTATGTCCACGGCTCGCGGCCGAGCGCCGCCCATGTCCAACCTTATTTGATTGTCGTCCCAGGCAATGTGGGCCCCCGCCTGCTGCAGCTTCTCAAGCACTGCACCCAAGGTATTCGCCTCGGCGTCACGCAACGTAATGCTACCCCCGGTGGCCGCCGCCGCAATGAGATAGGTCCCTACTTCCACGCGATCGGGCATCACCCGATAGCTGCCGCTGCCCAGGGCATCTACACCCTGCACTTCTATTGTCGAGGTTCCGTGACCTGTGACCTTGGCGCCGACCTCGTTGAGAAAGTTGCCTAAATCCACGATCTCGGGTTCACAGGCCGCATTAAATAAGCGCGTTGTGCCGTTGGCAAGACAGGCGGCCATCATGATGTTCTGGGTGCCACCTACCGTCACCAGGTCCATATAAATATCGGTGCCCTTCAGCCCATGGGGTGCCTCGGCCAGCACGTAGCCGTCTCTGACCTCTACGCTCGCGCCCAGGGCCTCAAACCCTTTGAGATGCTGATCAACAGGCCGAGAACCAATGGCACAACCCCCGGGAAGAGACACCTCTGCCCTGCCGAATCGCGCAAGGAGGGGGCCCAAGACCAAAAACGAAGCCCGCATGGTTTTCACTAATTCATAGGGTGCCCGAAGCTGCATTAGCGTTTTAGCCGCGACCTGGACCCGAAGCTTCTCGTCGATCATGACTTCGACGCCAAGGCAGGCCAACAGTTCAATCATGGTGGTGACATCATGCAGGTGGGGCGCATTGGCGATCACGACCGGCTTCTCTGTCAGCAGCGTGGCAGCAAGTATCGGTAGCGCCGCATTTTTTGCGCCAGAGACTTTTATGGAACCCGCGAGGGTCGGTCCACCTTCGATCTGCAGCTTATCCATCGACTGATCTAGGCCGGCACCGAAGCACGAATAGTGACCGCATGCAGCGAGCCATCTGCAATAAAATCCTCAATACAACCATATACGGCCTGCTGCCTTTGCACTCGATTCATCTGGTTAAACCGCTCGCTTACGACTTCAATCGTCGCGCGATTACCCTCGACCTGCACCTGAACCTGGGCATCCGGGAAGGCTTCAGAAACTCTTTTCTGCACTTGTTCTTGCATCATACTTACCTATCAATCGCCGTTACCCATGTCGGGCTGCGCTATGTTACTCAAATCAGGCGCGTACCGTGCGATATTTCAGCGCCAGCATCCATACCCAGGGCTGCCCCAAGGGAAACCGGTGTTTTGCTATCTGTATTCTCATTCTGCCTCGCTTGGCGAAGACGCTGGGAAAGACTAAGCTCCGCCAACGAGCAATGATTTAGGTAAGGCCATCACACCGCTCGCATAAGTAATGCTGCCGGAACCTGATCAAAAGCGCCTGTTGCGCCATGCTAAAACGACCCATGATCACGACAGCACAAAAGCATAAGACAAGGATACCGGTTTCATGTGGCTCGAATTAACCCTATTAATTGTTGGCTTTGTCGCGCTGATCTGGAGCGCCGATAAGTTTTTAGCAGGCGCTGCGGCCACCGCGGCGAATTTTGGTGTCTCAAAAATGCTGATTGGGCTGACCGTTGTTTCTATCGGCACCTCTGCACCAGAAATCGTTGTCGCCGTCATGGCCGCGTTAGAAGGTAATCCACTCCTCGCCATCGGCAACGCCATTGGGTCCAATATTGCCAACATCGGCCTGGTGCTGGGTATTGCTGCCATCATCACGCCCCTCTCCTTTTCGCAGACTGTTCGCAAAAGAGAACTGCCCTGGCTGCTTGGGGCGACCTTCCTCGCCGTCGCGTTGATGTTCGATAAATACCTCGGTTTTACGGACAGTTTGATTCTGCTCTTAGGCCTTAGCTATATCCTTTGGCGGCTCTTCAAATCTCAGCAGGATGTGGAGGTAGAGGACGACCCCATCGAGGATGAACTCGCCGAGCTGCCAGAACTCACCCGTGGCAGGGGCTTGCTGTGGTTACTCATCGGCCTCGCCGTACTGTTAGGAGCCGCGCAGCTGCTTGTCTATGCCGCGACCACCATCGCGCTAAAGCTAGGCGTGAGCAGCATGATTATCGGTCTGACCATTGTGGCAATCGGGACCAGCTTGCCGGAGCTGGCGGCCACCGCAGGCTCTGCCATGAAGGGCTATTCCGATATCGCCATCGGCAACATCGTCGGATCCAACATTTTAAACATCCTCGCAGTACTCGCCGTCCCTGGCCTAATTGCCGGCTCTTCTCTGGATTTTGCGGCACTTTGGCGAGATGCCGGCATGATGCTGGCGCTAACGCTGATGTTGGCTTTCTTCGCCTACGGCATCAATTCTCGTGCCGTGATCACCCGCTTTGAAGGTTCCGTCCTGCTGATGGCATGGGTTGGCTATAACCTCCTCTTGGTGTTTCAGGCGCGATGACCGATCACCCTAAAATCAACGAATCTGCCTCGCAGGTAAGAGGCGTTGTTTTGGACGTCGACGGCGTCTTAACCGATGGCCGCATCATCTACGCCGATAACGGCTCAGAAGCCAAACAGTTTCATGTTCGAGATGGGGCGAGCATCAAGCTCCTAGCGGCGAACGGCATCCCCGCCGCCATCATCACGGGTAGGCGGTCCGAGGTTGTTTCAAGGCGGGCAAAGGAATTGGGCATCAGCCACGTGATACAGGGTGCCGCTAATAAACCCGATGCTCTGAGTCAATTGATCAGCGAAGGGTTTCCTGACGAAGGCCTCTGCGCAATCGGCGACGATATTCAGGACCTAGCTCTCTTCGACCACCCGGCTGTCTGCCTCACCGCAACGGTTGCCGACGCACACCCAGCGGTCAGGCAAGCGGCGGACATGATTACCTTAGGCGCGGGCGGGAGCGGGGTCGTCGTCGAATTAGCTGAAGTTCTCCTCAGGGCGCAGGGAAAGTGGCCCTTCGTTGAATCATGACCGAGCAATCCCCGGTTGAATCGTCGGCACGCAAACAGCGCCAGTGGCCTGTCTTGGTCTTCGCGGCCATGCTGCTTTTGCTTGGCTTAGAGGCGCTCAATCGATTTGTTGGAACCTCTAGCCTGCCTGGAGCCTTAACGGCCGACACGAGAACCGACCGGGATGAGCCGGATAGCCGCGCCACCGATATTCGCTATCAAATTTTCGAC
Source organism: Gammaproteobacteria bacterium UBA7376 (assembly GCA_002470275.1). Taxonomy (GTDB): domain Bacteria; phylum Pseudomonadota; class Gammaproteobacteria; order Pseudomonadales; family Azotimanducaceae; genus UBA4421. The sequence goes on from DKNY01000011.1 coordinate 41,713, forward strand.
AAGCAGGGAGAGCTTCGTTACCGAGTCCAGGCAGCGACGATGCTTCAGTTTCTTGATGATCGACAGGTTCAGCTAACCTCGCCCTATGTCGCTCTCCGTGCGGGGTTGGACACCACGTGGAATATCCAAGCGAAGCGTGGCACCGTGTTACGCACGCAGAATGATCGCGACGAGGTAGAGGATGAAATGCGCTTGGTGGAAAACATTCTAGTCACGAGAAGCCAAGGCCCACAGGGCGCAGCGGACCTGATTGAACTGCGCGGTTCGACCTTAACGGTCTGGCCCCAACGACAGCGGGCGCAAAGCACAAATCCAATCACGGTCACCACCTCTCTTTTTCGCACCGAAGCCCCTGGGCTTGAAATTGACCTGAATTCAAACGTCCTGCGCTTTCCCGCGCGCTCGGGACGCCGCGTCATCACCAGGGTATTGTTATGACCATGAGACCTTCGCGCATAACTATTGAATTCTGCATCACAGAGTCTAAGCGATTGGCAACCTGTCTTCGGGTGCTAATCGCCGCCAGCCTCTGCGGTGTCGCTCCGTGGGCACCCGCCGCCGCTGGGGGCGAGCTTCTGGTTGATGGGGCGACTGCCGTCTACGATGGAAAAACCAACACCATTAGCTACTCGGGCGGCGTAGAGGCCAGTCTCGAGGGCATGCGTTTGCAGGGCGATCAACTGGTGGTGCAAATGGTCGATGAAGTGGCGACAAGCATTACCACCGTTGGCGAGCCAGCACGCTTCATCAAAGACGTGGATGCGCCAAGGGAAGAAGGAACCCGGGCCAGAGCCACCACCATTGTCTACTACCCCCGTAAAAATACCCTTGAGCTAAAGGGCCAAGCGGTTTTAACCCAGGGAAACAATGAAATTGCGAGCCCTTCGATCCGCTACAACATCGAAGAGGATGCCGTTCAAGCAGGCGGCGACGCTGGGGCAAGTGATCAACGGGTACGCATTCAGCTCAACCTACCCGAACAGGCGCGCTCGGATGAAGAGCCTCCCTCCGATAAGGGACGGCAATGAAGCTGAGCGCCAGATGCCTTCGCAAATCCTATCGCGCAACGACGGTTGTCGAGAATGTCTCCCTGGAGGTTACCCAAGGCGAGATTGTTGGCCTGTTGGGGCCAAACGGTGCGGGCAAGACAACTTGCTTTCATATGCTGGTCGGTCTCATCCGAGCTGATGAAGGCAATATATCCATCGGTGAACAAGACTTAACGACAGCCGCTGTTGATCGCCGGGCGAAAGCGGGCCTGGGCTACCTGCCTCAAGAAGCAAGCGTGTTTAGAGGTCTCTCCGTCAGCGACAACCTGCGCGCCACCCTCCAGCTCAATGAAGCCCTGAACCCGGATCAACAGCAAAGGCGCCTCGAAGCACTCTTGGCCGAATTCGGCCTTACCTCGATTCAGAACACCCTGGGCCATCGCCTGAGTGGGGGGGAGCGACGACGGCTCGAGATCGCTCGCGCCCTGGCCACGGACCCGGCGTTCATTCTACTCGACGAGCCCTTTGCTGGCGTCGATCCAATATCCGTTAAAGACATCAAGAGTGAGATCAACGACCTCTCCCGGCGGGGTATCGGGATTCTCATTACTGACCATAATGTTCGGGAAACGCTCGATATTTGCCATCGCGCGTACATCGTTCACCAAGGCAGTATCATCGCCCAGGGTTCCCCCACCGAAATTTTAGATAGCTCGATCGTGAGAAAAGTATATCTTGGCAATGAATTTTCCAGTCAATAAGGAAATTCTGAGCAAAGGGACAAAATAACGTGGCGATAAAGCAGTCTCTCTCCGTCAAACTAGGTCAGCAGCTCAAAATGACCCCGCAGCTGCAGCAGGCCATTAAGCTGCTGCAGCTTTCTTCCCTGGAGCTTAGTCAGGAAATACAGGCAGCCCTGGACAGCAATCCCATGCTTGAGGTGGACGAAGAATGGTCTGAAACCCCCGAGCAAGACGGCCAGGAGAAAAGCGAACACAAAGAGACCGAGAGCGAGGGAACGACAGAGCCAGCCTCCGACCCGGAGTACGGCATGGAGGGCTTCGAATCCCCCCCCGAGCAAGAAATAAGCGAACTCATCGCCTCTCCCATCGGCGACGATATCCCCGTTGACTCCAACTGGGATGACGTCTACCCCCAAGCTCCTGCCCCGGCCAGCAGTGACAACGATTTTGATCCCGGCAGCAGCGGCACGGCAGAAACCCTGGAATCCCATCTGCTGTGGCAGCTGAACCTGACCCCTTTCGCACCCGCCGACCGCATTATCGCGCTCGCGATCATCGACGCCATTAACGATGAAGGCATGTTAACGGCCACCCTTGAAGAAATTCAGGCCGCCATCGCGCCCCATGCGGAAAGAACCCTCAGCGAGACCACGCCAGACGAGACGATAGACGAACCGCCGAGCTTGGCAGAAATTGAACAAATCCTGCGCAGAATCCAGAAATTTGATCCCATCGGAGTAGCGGCTCGGGATCTGCGGGAATGCCTGCTGATTCAACTTGATAGCCTTGCCACAGAGACGCCTTGGCTCGAGGAGGCACAGGAGGTTGTCCGGAACTTCCTGGATTTGTTGGGATCGAAAGATTTTGCAGCCCTAGTGCGCCAGACCAAACTCACTGAAAACGAGCTCAGCCAGGTCGTGGCCCTGATTCGCACGCTGCAGCCACGCCCAGGCCTTGCGCTAAGTGATCAGGACTCGGGATACGTCACGCCAGATGTCACCGTACGCAAGGTCAGCGGCCGTTGGCTGGTAGAGCTAAACCCTGAGACCCTCCCTAAACTCAGGATTAATAACACCTACGCAAGCTGGGCTAAATCCGCGATGCCGGGAAAGGATAAGGAGTTCCTAAATAACAACCTTCAGGAGGCTAAGTGGTTCTTAAAGAGCCTGCAGACGCGACACGATACCCTGCTCAAAGTCGCCACTCAGATCGTTACCGTGCAGCGTGACTTTCTTGAGCACGGCCCGGAATCCATGCGTCCTTTAATCCTCGCGGATATCGCAGAACAGGTCGATCTTCACGAATCAACGATATCTCGGGTCACGAACCGGAAATATCTCGCCACGCCCAGAGGGTTGTTTGAACTGAAATATTTCTTCTCATCCCATGTCGGCACATCTGCTGGCGGAGAAGTTTCGAGCACAGCGATCCGGGCAATCATTAAAAAGTTAATGGCTGAAGAAAATCCGCGCAGACCATTGAGTGATAGCAAAATCGCGGCAATACTGGGCGAACAAAATATAAAGGTTGCTCGGCGCACGGTGGCTAAATACAGAGAATCGCTCTCTATTCCGCCATCCAATGAGCGGAAGCAGCTGATCTAACACCCCGGAGAGGAGTGCTAATTAAGAAAACCCGATGAGAGACCACTCACGCGCTCCTACGGCGCAAGGAACAGGCCATGCAACTAAATATAACGGGGCATCATTTAGACCTCACGGAACCCTTAGCCAACCATGTCCGCGAGAAGTTTGACAAGCTGCAACAGCTGCATACTCAGATCACCCATGTTCATGTAATCTTGAGCGTTGAAAAACTAGCGCATAGAGCAGAGGCTACCGCCCGCGTTACCGGGGCAGAACTTTTTGCGAATGCGGATGCTGAGGATATGTACTCGGCGATAGACCTCCTGACGGATAAGATGGTGCGCCAGGTTGTTAAGCACAAAGAAAAAGCGGTAGCGCGCCAAAATGGCGACCAATATCGCAGCGACCATCACTGATCCCAACGACATACCGAGACACCCTGATCAATGACCCACATTTCAGAACTGCTCGATCCAAGGCTCGTTCGCTGCCGGTTTCCGATCAAAAGCCGCAAACGTCTGCTGCAGGCCATCGCCGAGGCAATCACTGAAGACAGCCTGGAAAACGAAGGTGCCGCCGTTGACGCCTACGAAGCCTTGATGGAACGAGAAAGGCTGGGCAGCACGGGCCTGGGTCAGGGCGTGGCTATCCCCCACTGTCGAATGCCAGTGCCCCATATGCGAGGCATGCTGCTCACGTTGGATGCACCCATTGACTATGAGGCCAGCGATGGCGTCGACATCGACTTGGTCTTTGTGTTGGTGGTCCCAATTAAGGAAACGCGGCTCCACATAGAGGCGCTCAAACGACTCGCAACGATCTTCAACGAAGAGAGCAACTTAGCGCAGCTGCGCGCTGCACCCTCAGCCGCCGATCTACTCGCGACCTTTCGCAAGCTAGACGAAGCCGAGGATGACCATTCTAAGTTTGCTAGCCAGTCCGCATGAACTTGATCATTCTCAGCGGCAGGTCTGGGTCCGGGAAATCCACGGCCCTTAGAACCCTCGAGGATGCCGGCTTTCGCTGTATAGATAACTTACCCGTGAGTTTGTTGGAGCCGCTCATGCTCGCACATCGCAACTCGCTCCAGGCAAAAGAACTTGATCTCGGCGTCTGTATCGATGCTCGGAGTGGCGACTTAGACAAATTCCCGGAGATCCTCGCCAGGCTCAAGCTAGAAGACGTCAATATTCAGATCATCTACCTTGATGCTCACAGCCCGACCCTGGTAAAGCGCTTTAGCGAAACGCGACGCCGACACCCGCTCACCAGTGCTGATGTGGACCTGCAGCAAGGGATCGACATGGAAGCACGTATTCTGGCTTCTGTTGCGGACCTGGCCACGCTGACTCTCAACACGACTGAGATATCAGATAAAGAACTCAGCCAGCTGATTATCGATCGGGTTCTGGAAAGGCAGGATTCTTCCATCAGCCTTCTCTTCAGGTCCTTTGGCTATAAACGCGGCGTGCCAGTGGATGCCGACTTTGTCTTTGACCTGCGATGTTTACCCAATCCACATTGGGAAATTTCGCTCCGTCCGCTGACCGGGCTTCATGCCGAAGTCGCGGCTTATCTCGGCAATCAACCCCGCGTATTGGATATGCTAGAAGAAATCTCATCCGCTCTAAGCCTTTGGGTGCCGCGCTTTGTCGACCATGACCGCATGTACATGACCATTGCGCTAGGCTGCACTGGAGGCCAGCATCGCAGCGTGTTCTTTGCTGAACAGCTGGCCACTAGATTTACCGCGAACTATGACAACGTGCTCGTGAGACACCGAGAGCTGGAGCGCAATACGCGCGTTAAAGATTAGGTTAGGCGCGCTCTAATTCAGCCTGACCCAGACCTGGGTTAGGGCTAGAATGCCTAATATTTGGGTAGCGTGACTGACTATGACCGTGCAAGCGACCATCACCATTGTTAATCCGCTGGGGCTCCACGCCAGAGCTGCATCGAAATTCGTAGATCTAGCCAAACACTTTGCCGCCGACGTCACCGTGATCGCCGAAGATGGGTCTGAGGCGGATGGGAAGCGGATCATGAATCTGCTGATGCTGGGCGCGCCCATGGGCACGACCGTTGAAGTGGTTGCCAGCGGCACAGACGAGGCAGATGCCCTGCTCGCGCTCACCAAACTTATTCAAAATGGCTTCGACGAGCTAGCGAATCCGTGAGCGCCCTCGATTCAGAAACCACGGAAGGCCTGCCCTCGACGCGTCTGTTCGAAATTGGACGGCAAAGCACCGAAGAAATACAGGTGTTGCTGGCGTCACTGAGACCCGCCGAGATAGCGCATGCGATTGAGTCCAACCGACCAACCACCCGCCAAGTCATTTGGCGTCTGCTGGATGGGGAAACGCGACATCAAAGCCTCCAGCACCTGCATGAGGACGTTCGAGCTGAATTTCTGGAAGAAATGGATACCGCACAGTTGGTCGCTGCGGCGGAGAATCTGGATACCGATGACTTTGCCGATATCCTTCAGCAACTACCCGACACCATAACCAAGCAGGTTTTAGCTAGCCTTGATGCTAGAGATCGAGCTCGGGTAGAGGCCGTTCTCTCCTACCCTGAGGACAGCGCCGGCGGTTTGATGAATACCGATACAATCACGGTTAGACCCCGTCATGCCGTAGAGTTAGTCATTCGCTACCTGCGTTTAAAACGCGAGTTACCCCAAGCAACCGATGCACTGATTGTCGTGAATAGCCGCGATGAATATGTGGGCGTACTGCCTTTGGCAAAACTGTTGACCGCTGACCCATCGGTCACTGTCAGAGAAATCATGGACAGCGAAGCGCCCGCGATCCTGGTCGATGAACCAGATACCGCCGTGGCGAGAAAGTTCTCCGAGCGCGATTTGATCTCAGCACCGGTCGTGGACGCCGAGGGATTTTTGCTGGGTCGTATCACCATTGATGATGTCGTTGATGTCATCTTAGAGGACGCCGAAGAGGCCCTGTTGGCGCCCGCTGGCCTGGACGTAGATGAAGACACCTTCGCGCCCGTGAAAAAAACAATGAGGCGAAGGGCCCTTTGGCTGGGCATCAATCTCATGACGGCTCTCATGGCCGCTGCCGTGATTCACGTCTTCGAGGAAACCATCATCAAAGTGGTCGCCCTAGCGGTGCTCATGCCCGTGATTGCCAGTATGGGCGGTATTGCCGGCACCCAAACCCTGACCCTGGTGATTCGCGGCCAGGCCACGGGTCAGATCGGTCGCAAGAATATCTTTTGGATGCTCAGTCGAGAATTCAATATTGCGGTGCTGAACGGCCTATTATGGGGCTCCGCTGTGGCCCTCGGCGCGGCATGGATATTCTCAGATCCCCTGCTAGGAGCCGTTATCGCCATCGCCATGCTAACAACGATCATCGTTGCGGCGGTTACCGGCAGCCTGCTGCCTGGCTTCCTTAGAAAGCTGAAAATTGATCCGGCCATCGCCGGTGGCGTGGTGCTCACCACGGTGACAGACGTGACGGGATTCTTTATTTTTTTGGGATTAGCAAGCTGGATGTATGCCTAGCACTACTGGCCCGCGATGGTCATACGCTCAATAAGCAGGCTGGGCGACAGGATATTGCCTCGCCTATCAGCGTCGTCACCCATGGCCAAAACATTCAGATACATATCGCGCAGGTTGCCCGCGATGGTCAGTTCGTCCACCGGATACTGAATCTTTCCATCCTCCACCCAATATCCCGCGGCCCCTCGGGAGTAATCTCCGGTCACAGAATTCACGCCCTGGCCCATAAGCTCAGTCACGTACAGGCCTTTGTCCACCCTACTCAGCAAGTTTTCAAAAGATTCGGCAGCGCCCATCAGTTCCAGGTTATGTACTCCGCCAGCATTGCCCGTGGTTGCTCGAGCCAGCTTTTTACCTGAGTAGACCGACAGCGCATAACTGTCCAAGATGCCCTCACTGATAAAGGTGTTCTCGCGCGTGGCAACGCCGTCAGCATCAAAGTAAGCACTACCCAGTGCCTTGGGCCTGAGAGGGTGTTCCTTTAGCGTGAGCCATTTGGGGAGGACTTGTTCTCCCAGGGCGTCGAGCAAGAAAGTAGCCTTGCGGTACTGAGCCGAGCCTCCGATCGCGCCCACTAAATGGCCAATCAAGCCCGCGGCTTGGGGTGCCGCAAACAAGACAGGAAAGCTCCCCGTGGGCGCGCTTCTGGGGGACAGCCTTCCAGCGGTTCGTTCACCAGCAATGCGACCCACCGTGAGGGCATCCTCCATGTCTTGATGGGACCTCGCCTGGGTATACCAATAATCACGCTGCATACCGGAGGCATCCTCGCCAATCAGCACACAGCTCAAACTATGGCGGGTTCCTGCATAAGCGCCAATAAAGCCATGACTATTGCCGTAAACGCGGATGGACTGCTGGGAGCTTACCTCGGCGCCATCAGAGTTTTTCAAACGAGCATCGACGGCTAACCCCGCCGCCTCACAGCCAATCGCAATTTCCGTTGCTGCCTCGGGCGTGATCTCCCAAGGATGATAGAGATCCAGGTCCGCCGCCTGCTCTGGCATTAGCTCTGGTTCAGCAAGACCGGAACACTCGTCGTCTTGGGTATGTCGGGCGATATCTCTCGCTGCGGACACCGTGGCGGCGATAGCTTCTCTGCTGCTATCCGTAGTGCTGGCAGACCCTTTTCGATGCCCGAAATAGAGGGTGATACCAAAGCCACGATCCTGATTGAATTCAAGGTTTTCCAGCGAGCCCTTGCGAACGCTGACGCCTAAACCCTGATCCATACTGACCGACACCTCCGACTGATCCGCGCCCTGGCGACGCGCCTCTTTCAGAATATCCTCGACCAAGGTTTTCAGTTCTTCCTGATTATCAATAAATTCCAATGATCTCTTTCCTTAAACACAATATCCTAACAAGATGCACGAGCCACCTTCGAAATCCGCACTCAAGCGGGAAGCCCACCGTCTCCAAAAGCTGGGCCTGGCGCTGACCGACCTGAAGCCCGATGTCCTCGCCAATATGTCTCTTCCAGACCAGCTTCGCGAGGCTATCCAAGTTCGGCAACGCATTTCCAGTCGAGAGGGCGGCCGCAGGCAGATGCAGTACATTGGCAGGCTGATGCGCACCATCGACACTGAATCCATCGAGCAACAGTTGGCAACGATCAACAATCAGTCTGCCTTAGCCAAGGGGCGCTTCCACGCCTTGGAGCGATGGCGGGACAAGCTCATCCTCGACCCCTCCGCCATTACCGCCTTTATTCATGATTACCCGAGCGTGGACCGCCAACAGTTGCGTCAGTTGGTGAACAAGGCAGCATCCACTCGACCCCAGGGCGATGCCCCGACGTCGGATCAACATCGCCAAGCCGCGAGAACCCTGTTTAAATTCATTCGGAATCATGGGGACCAGAATCCCTGATCCTGGCCTACTACCCCAACGCTCCGTTTATCCGCAGCCCGCCCTTAATCCGCCTGGGTCCCACCAACCACTAGTTCATCCACCTTCAGCGTGGGTTGTCCCACACCAACTGGCACCCCCTGACCGTTCTTGCCACAGACACCGACACCGCTGTCTAGGCCAAGGTCGTTCCCCACTCGCGAAATTTTTGACATTACCTCAGGGCCACTACCAATCAAGGTCGCTCCCCGAATAGGTGCCGTTACCTGCCCTTGCTCGATCAGGTAAGCCTCCGTAGCAGAAAAGACAAAGCGCCCCGACGTGATGTCTACCGAACCACCACCAAAGTTGACCGCATAAACACCCTTCTCCACGGACCGAATGATGTCCTCCGGCGCATCCTGTCCAGCCAGCATGTAGGTATTGGTCATGCGAGGCATGGGCATATGGGCGAAGCTTTGTCGGCGACCGTTTCCGGTGGGCGCAACGTTCATCAAACGCGCGTTGAGCTTGTCCTGCATGTAGCCCTTGAGCACCCCGTTCTCAATAAGCACCGTTTGCTGAGTCGGCGTACCCTCGTCGTCTACTGACAAAGAACCTCGACGCCCAGCAAGCGTCCCATCATCCACCACCGTACAGAGCGGGGACGCCACCTGCTCACCAACCCTGCCGGCGAAGGCGGAACTGCCCTTTCGGTTAAAGTCTCCTTCCAGGCCGTGGCCGACCGCTTCGTGAAGCAATACTCCTGGCCAGCCGGGACCGAGAACCACGGGCATGGTGCCCGCTGGCGCGTCCACGGCCTCTAGGTTCACCAGCGCCATCCGCACAGCTTCACGCGCCAGGTCTGCGGCCCAATCTGCCTCCGTTAGAGTAACCAGGCTACGGCGCCCGCCGCCGCCTGCGTTGCCGCGCTCTCTTCTACCGCCGGCTTCAACGATGACCGATACATCAAGTCTAACCAGCGGACGAACGTCCGACGCCAGGGTGCCGTCGGTAGCCATGATGAGCATGAATTCATGATTGGCGGAAAGGCGAACGTTAACTTCCTTCACCCGCGCATCCTGTTGCCGTGCCACCTCATCAACGTGCCTCAGCAAGGCCACCTTCTCGCTGTCGTTCAGGCTGGCAATAGGATCGACTTCTTCGTACAGCGACGGGTATGCAGGCACCCGAAAGCCAGGGCTCCCTGACCGGGACCCTTTGGCGGCAATAGACTTCGCGGCATCGCTGGCGCTGTGCAACCCTGAGAGCCCAATATCTTCCGCATAGGCGAAACCCGTTCTCTCGCCGCACAAGGCGCGGACGCCAATCCCCGCCTCCACCGCGAAGGAGCCCTCTTTGACAATACCGTCTTCCAGGCCAAAGGACTCCCCGCGCGTGCTCTGCAGAAAGACCTCTCCGTAGTCAATCTGCCTGCTACGCAGGCTGTCCAGGGCTGACTCCAAATCTTCGAGGGCCAGCCCCCTGGAGGTCAGCAGGCTGTTTCGAACTGACGAGGATAGATCACCCATGATTGCTCTCTTTTTCTAACATTCTTTTACCCAACGCCCTGGCCTCGCGACCGGGCGGGAGTATGACACGAACAACGGGCACCATGCTGAATTCAGGCGGCTGGGTCAGGCCTAGTCCCAGAGGTCCAGAACGGACTATTCCGGAACGACCTTTTGCGATGGGGCGTCCTCTGCTGACTCAGGGGTGGCATCCTCCTCCCCGCTGGATTCATCCTCTGGAAGCTCGCCGGACTCCTTTTCTGAAAGAAGGTCTGGCGACGGCTGTTCCGCTGGGTTCGCAACTTCAATGTCTTTATCCCATAGGGTAAGGAAACGGACCTGAGGCTCATTGATACTGCCGGTCACCGAGAACTTAGCAGAGCTCATCCGCTGAATCGGGTCACGAAAAATGCGCTCACCGATGGCCACGCCAATCCCAACGATGGGTTGGGCGAGCGCCACGTAGGCAGCGTACCAAGGAAGGCTTTCGCTCACTGGCAGCGTGACGATCATTTCGTTGTCTAGCGTCCTCGTGCTGAGATCCACAGCGCCACCGATTTCATAGGTCGAGGAGGTGCTCTTGATGACCAGATTCTCAGTGAAGGTCAGTTCCTTGTCCTCCACCTGAAGCTGCCCCGATAACTCGCTGAAGCTAATGCCCTCCTCAAGAACATCCGAAAAATCCAGATTGATGCGTTTTATCAGGGCCGAGACATTGAGCAAGCTCACCATTCTTAGCCCGGCCCGACCCGCATCTTGGTCGAAAAAACGGCCTTCGGTAGCTCGGAAATCAAGCATGCCTTCGCTGTTCAAGAAATTTAGATTCGCCGGCGATCCCGGCCAACTTAAATTCCCGCCTAACGTGGCAGACGTCGTGGTTAGCGTTGGGGGGAAAGCCCACTTTGGCAGCGTCTGTTCAAGATCGTCCAAGATCACAGTCCCAGAAAAAGAGGTGATGTTGCGGTCAAAGTCCCAGTAGAGAGCGCTCCTTGCCGTCTCCAGACCGAGAACCGATACCCGATCCAGTTCGACGCGCAAACCACCGACATCCGGTTCGAGCTGAAAACGCCAGGCACCAAAGGGTGCTTCATCAATCTGGAGTTGGGCAACATTCACCTGCGCCCTAGGCATGGATCGACCCACCGCGAGGGTAATCGGGTCAAGATTCGACTCTAGGTTCGAAGCGTCTTGACTTCCTGGTAGCGCTAAGAAGTCTAGGTCGAGGATCAAATTAGAGCGATCGGAAAGGTCTGCATCACCGATGATCTGTTCGCTCTTCAAGGTGAAGAGCATCTGCTCAGCATCGCCTTTTCCAGACAGAATGACCTCGTCAAAGGTCAAATCTCCGGCAACCAACTGCTCAAGTTGAAGAGCATCAATCTCCCAAGAGACCGGAATAGCGACTGCAGATTCACCCGCTTCCGCTACCCAAGCCTCTATATCCAGCCGAGGCATGCGACCAGACACCAAGATGTTTCCGCCGTTATGGCTTGCCACCGATGGCGCGGTGCGAATGCCCATGGCCCCTCCGGTAATAGACCGGGCGGCATCATCTGCAAAGTGCAGCCAACCCGAGGTCTCGCGATAAGACCAGTTTAAACGCTGATAACCGTCTAGAAACTGAAGGTCCAGCTGGGTTGGGGTCGCGTCGTCTGCCGCCTTACCGAACTCGACAGGTAGGCCCACTGCCAGCCCCAGCAAATCCGAATCGACCCTCAGGCGAGAACTGCCACTTTCCGTCATGGCCAAGGCAAGGCGGGAAGAAAAGTCCGCCGAGCCGGACAGCAAGCCAGTGTCATCAAGGTCGACTAACGCGTAAAGGTCAGATGCTGCCAGACGCCCTCGGGCCTCAATGAAAAGCCAGTCATCATCGCTGGACGCCTTCAAGTCCACCGGCTGGCCAAAGCTCTTTCCGCTCATCTCGCCATTCAGATGGTGGGGCATAGAAAAAGTATTCCGACCCGACAGCGCCTCAAAGGCTAGGCGATAGTCGGGGAGCTCGAGGTCAAGGTCTGAGTACTCAATAACCAGGTCAACCACCGGACGGCGCGTCTTAGTTTGCTCTGGGTTGATAGAGATCGGTACAACCAAATCGGCCCCAACAACAAGCTGCCCCCGACCCTGCCAACTCGGCGAGATGAAAGAAAGATTCTCGATCAGCGGCGAGTTTCGAATGAAGTCCAGGGCACTTTGGGCGCCAACCTCGGTTTCTAGGTCGAGCGTAATGTCCCCTCGATCGCCGAAAACTCGAACCTCTGCCTCATCAACGCGGATATCGCGCATCTGCCCTCGCGCCAGCGCGATATGGCTGTTGCGGCCGGACAGGTAGAGGTCCCCTGACGCCTCTGTGAGCAGGGGCCAATCCGGGAGGTATTCAATGTCCGCGTCTCGAAAGCGCCCCAAGAGTTCAAGACGCCTGCTATAGCGATCTTCCGGGGCCTGGTGCACCTGGCCATGGTAAGCGGCACGTAGATCAGAGAAATGAGACGCCTTGGTTGCCGTCAACAGCCACTGCCGAAGCCCGGGGTTCAGGCGAAAAGGCACATAGCTGCGTGCCTCCTCCAAATTCGCGCGGTTGAGGTCCAAGGTCAAATTCAAACGTTGTTCGAATCTTTCGTCGGGTCTTGAGGTCGCGAAGTTCGCGGTGATTGAAACATCTTCACGGGTAGCGCGAATATCCTGACCCAGCACCGACAGCCTTCCGGGTCGCGCGGCCAACAAAAGCCGGCCCTCAACTCGCTGGAAGAACCAAGCGTCTGGAAATAAGTCAGGGAACCCGACCTGCATATCCGTAGCATTGACGCGCGCTGCCACATCCCGTCCATTCCCCCATAGTCGAGCGCTACCGTTAACAATTGTTGGCACCCCTCGATAGCCGTTAAGCATCAATCGCTGAACGTCGGCTGAAAAGCTGAGGTCGCCTTCACCGTCATGCCTGAGGTGAATGTTTGACAGCGTGCCCCTTGGGCTTAGCGCTGTGAACCAGCGCAGCAAGACGCCATCCGCTGGGGCCAATGTTTCAATCAGCGGTTCTATCGCCTGTAGCTCAACGGTCTCCATCCAGGCCCGGACGGGCCTGTGCTCTGCCGGACGCCCCGAAGACATCGAACCCACCTGCCGCCACCCCAGGAGCATTGGAGGAATCAGCGCCTCGACTTGATCGTCTATCACTTTGAGGTCGCTCACCCGAGCCAGATAGGAGGCATTCTCCAACCAGACATCGACGGTGAAGCGATCCGTTTGCAGCTGAGACTCTCCGGCTAAGGATGGGCCATAGCGCAGGCTGCCAAAAAATTGACCCAGCCCCCTGCGTGATTCTTCGAACCAATAACCCTCGGAGATCGACACCGAAACGGGAGAGGCGCCCAACACCCCGGCAGGCAGGCTAAGGCTCCCGTCCAAGAGCGCGTAATGGCCTGACACCGTGGGGTCCTGCATCATACTCAGCGTCAACTGCTGGTCGGGGCGTATCGCTGACGCCAGGGCAAGCTTAACCACGCGATGTCCCTGACGCCCAGACGTTCGGCCTTCCGTTTGTAGCACCACGGTCGTGCCATTCTGGAGCGCCACATTTAGCGTTGTGCTGCCCTGGAGGTAGGCGCTGTCCCGTAACACCTGGATGAGATCAAAGGGCATGGCCACATCACCTGCACCGCTCAGCCGCCAGCCCGCGGGCAATTGCTCTATACCTATCTCGGCCTGCTGCCACTGCATGTGCGAGAAAATATAGCGGCCCGACAGCAGGCTTTGCAGGACATCGACCTCAAGACTCAGGCCCGAAATCGACCCGCCCCCATAGGTGACCTGCCCAATCTCCACCCGAGGCCTGAATCCCTGCCAGCGCCCCTTGGGTTCGGACAGCGTGACGTTCCAGGCAGAAAGAAGGCCGTTGACCTCCTCATCATAGTGATCTAGCTGAGAGACAACCACGCGCCCCAAAACAAGGGCCAGCGCCAGGACTATGAGGACCAGGTTAATCAGCGTAAGGGCAAGCCGCGCCAAAGACTGTAGGGGGGCCCCACGCGGACCGGACGCGGTAGGCACATGACTCACATCAGATGACCCGGGTTTGGCGTTCGAGTGAGCAGGGCAATATCAAACTTACCTTGTTCGTAGAGCGATTCGACTTCGACCCGAATCTTGCAGCCTAAAAGGTCACCCAGCGCATTGACCTGATCGGGCACCTCCTGGGTCAGATAGTCGACGGTGTGCGGGCTTGCTGACACCAAAATCTCCACCTCTCCGCGAGCGCCCTTTTCTTCTCCACCGCCGTTTAACATCAGTTCCCTAAATATTTCTGCTGCCGTCGATTCCGCTGACTTTACCCAGCCATTGCCCTCACAGTGAAGACAGGGCTCGCACAATGTTTGAGCCAGGCTACTACGAGTACGTTTGCGCGTCAGCTGTACCAAGCCTAAGGCAGAAAACCCGTCGATTTGAACCTTACAGGGGTCCTCTGAAAATGCCTCGACCAATGCCTGCATCACCTGCTCTCGATGCGCCTCAAGCTGCATATCGATGAAATCTATAACGATTATTCCCCCGAGGTTTCTCAACCGTAGCTGCCGAGGAATGCTTTTGGCTGCCTCTAAATTGGTCTGAAAAACGGTTTCTTCGAGGCTCTTCGACCCCAGAAAGCTGGCTGTGTTGACATCCACACAAACCATGGATTCAGTTTGCTCGATAACAAGCGTACCGCCTCTGGGTAAGCGCACGCTGGGTTCTAGCGCAAGATTGATCTCCTGCTCTATGCCGTGTCGATCAAAAATAGGGCTTTGTTCCTCATGCACGTGAAGCTGGGTTTCGTGCGCCGAGCCCAGGTGCGTGAGGTCGTCGGCTAGGCGGTCTGCGACTGCCTGGTTATCTACAAAAATGGCCGACGTAGCGGGTCCCACCAGATCTCGCACCAAGCGCTGCTGCACGGGAAGTTCTTGGTAGAGGAGCTTGGGGGCGGTAGCACCCCCAACGCCCCCTTCAATCGATCGCCAAGATGCGATCAAGGCATCGTATTCTCTACGCATCGCTTCTGGGTTCGTGCCCGCAGAAAGCGTACGCGCGATAACGCCCATACCGGAAGCATCAATCAGCGGCTCCAGTATGCTGAATAACCTACCTCGCTCTCCCGCATCATCAATCCGTTGAGAAATCCCAATCTGACACGACCGGGGCGTCAAAACCAAAAATTTCGCGGCCAGACTCAGGCGCGTGGATAACTTGGCACCCTTGGCAGCTATGGGATCTCGCTCAACCTGTACCAGAAGCTGCTGCCCATCGTGAAGCAGATCACGAATGTTCTTAGACTCGCTTGCTTGACGATCAGGGGCGGCCATGACCATGGACTCTGCAATATCTCTGGCGTGCAGAAAACCAGGGCGCTCAAGGCCAATATCAACGAAGGCAGCCTGCATGCCGGGTATGATCCGAACCACCTTCCCCAGGTAAATGTTCCCCGTTGCGCTATAGCCTGACGCTCGCGCAATGTGCAGCTCCTGTAGCGCACCGTGGGCCACCAGGGCGACCCGCGTTTCCAACGTGGAAACGTTGATTAAAAGCTCTTCAGACATTCGTCCGCATTGCCCAGGTATCTATGTCGAAACGTTGCAGCATGGCTTCGGTTTCTGCAATGGGTAACCCAACGATATTGCTATAGCTGCCCTCAATTCGATCTACAAATACAGCCCCAACACCTTGCACCCCATATCCACCCGCCTTATCTTTTGGTTCACCCGTAGACCAATAAGCCAAGGCCTCTGTCTCAGATAGATGTCTAAACCATACGGTCGACACCACGGCGATGACTTCAGCTCTTGTTCCGTCAAAAAGACAAACTCCGGTCAGGACTTGATGGGCTCGACCTGCCAGACGAAGCAACATGGTCACGCCAGCTTCTCGGGAGTGAGGCTTGCCAAAAATTTCATCATCCAGAGCAACGGCTGTATCGGCGGCGATACAGAGACTGGAAGCTGCCCATCCCGCCTCTGCCTTCGATCTGGCCAGGCGTCGAACATAGGTCTCGACGTCTTCACCCGCCATGACCGACTCATCAATGTCGGCATCAGACGTAGAAAACTCTAGTCCGATTTGCTTCAACAATTCAGCACGACGAGGCGACTTTGAAGCCAACACCAGGGCGCGTCTCGTCATATCTTTGGGCCTGCCCCGACCACGCGCAGGAATATGGAATTCAAGATTGGCCAAACGAGAGCACTCATTAGCGCCGAGGTTAATGGCTTGATGCGCCAGGGCTGATCCGCAACGTTCGCCAACACCAGGGCCCGAAATACTTCAGCGATAAAGATGATCAGGAAGACCATGATGGTCTGCTGCACCATAGACTGATGCTGCCGGCGCTCACGGAAACGCAGCAGGAAATAACCGATACCCGCGAAGATTAGGGCGTTCAAGCCCAGAGGCTCAACCAACAGGACGTCGACAAAGAGCCCAAAGATCCAGACGTAAAGAATACCGCGACGAAACGTGACCTGATCGTCATGAGTCCGTCTGCTGGCGAAAAATAATTGAAAGATCAAGCCACGCTGAAAGGGTAGGCGCTGCAACCAAAAAATCAACATCAGCAGCAGCCATTGAGGACGCCATTGGGCTAGCCATTCTAGGTCCAGCTCCGGCAGGCGAGCAACCGTCAGGACCGAGGTCAGAATCGCTAGCATCGTCATCGAGAATGCCGATAACAAATTCATGGTTGAGCACTCTGTTCAGCTGCGTCGATCAACACCAGCACGTGTCCGGATCTATTCAGCTTAGCCGTGGGCACTGCGGTCACCGCAACGTATCTCATCGCATTCTCTGCCGCCACTTCACTTACCGTGGCGACCGGATAGCCCGGCGGAAAGCGTCCGCCAAGTCCAGACGTTTCCAATAGATCCCCAATCTGGATATCTGTTGAAATAGGGACGTTCTCCAACACTAAGGATGCCGAGTCCCCCGTGCCGCCCAGAACTAACCTTGTCCCGGTTCTGTTAACCTGTACTGGAGTAGCATGATCACGATCCGTAACCAATAGAATACGGCTGCTCATCGCCCCGACCTCAATGATCTGTCCAAAGAGTCCAGACGAATCGATCACTGCATCGCCGACGGCCAAGCCGTCATCACGACCCTTACCAATCACAACCTGCAGGGTACCTGGATCTGGAGGCTCGCCAATAATCTCTGCGATAACTGTGGTGGCCGGTAGACGACTCTTCGAGCCCAGCAGTTGACGCAAACGATCATTCTCTGCCTCTAAGGCCGCGAGTCGCTGCAGGGCAGCCGTCTGCCTGATTAGCCGCTCGCGAGAGATGCGGGCCTGTTCGAACAAATCATTTCGATCCTGGAACACGGCATCGATCGTACCTTTCGCTTGATATGGGAATTCGGCAAGTACATAGATCGGATAGGTGAGAACAGAAAGGCTTTCCCTGAACCGGGTAAGACCCTGATCGACATAAGACAGGTAACCTGAATCGTTGCCCTGGTTGGGCCGCACCGCGTCGAAGTAGATCAACGCAGCCGAGCATATTGATAGCGTTAAAAAGAGGTAGCCTGATCCCGACCTCTTAGCAAATAGCGTCCTTATCTTGCTGCTCCCAAATCACTCTATTCTGAACAAAAGACACCATTTGAGAGCGTTCGTCTAGGACGAC
This sequence comes from Gammaproteobacteria bacterium UBA7376, assembly GCA_002470275.1. GTDB lineage: Bacteria > Pseudomonadota > Gammaproteobacteria > Pseudomonadales > Azotimanducaceae > UBA4421. The sequence goes on from DKNY01000011.1 coordinate 59,544, forward strand.
GAAAGCAGGTCGGCGTTGCCCGCCTCATCCATCAAATCCAGGGCCTTTCCGCCGCCCCGCGCAACGCAGGTCAGCGGGTCTTCAGCGATGATCACCGGCAGGCTGGTCTCTTCCGCCAGCAGCACATCTAGATCACGCAGCAGCGCACCGCCTCCGGTCAGCACCATGCCGGTTTCGGCGATGTCAGATGCTAGCTCTGGGGGGCATTGCTCCAGTGCGCCCTTCACCGCCTGCACAATCATGGACAGAGGTTCCTGCAGCGCTTCGAGCACTTCATTGCTGTCCAGCGTAAAGGACCGAGGAATACCCTCAGCCAAATTTCGGCCCCGAACGTCTATCTCTCGAATGTCCTTCTGAGGGTAAGCCGCACCGACCTCCTGCTTGATCCGCTCGGCTGTGGCTTCACCGATCAAACTACCCTGCGTTCTTCTAACATATGCCACGATGGCCTCGTCGAACCGATCCCCGCCGACGCGAACGGACTCTGAGAAAACAACCCCATTAAGGGAGATGATTGCAATCTCCGTCGTCCCACCACCGATATCCACCACCATGGTCCCGACGGCCTCATGGACCGGCAGGCCCGCACCGATGGCCGCGGCCATAGGTTCTTCTACCAAGCGCACATCCCTCGCCCCGGCAGACAGGGCGCTCTCTCGAATCGCCCGACGCTCGACTTCCGTCGATTTGCAGGGCACACAGATCAAGACTCGCGGGCTTGGGCGAATAAAGGAGTTCTCATGAACCTTGGAGATGAAGTACTTAAGCATCTTCTCGGTGACCAGGAAATCGGCGATCACTCCGTCCTTCAACGGTCGAATTGCGGTGATGTTTCCGGGCGTTCTACCCAGCATCCTTTTGGCATCGAGGCCCACGGCGGCGACAGATTTTTGATTGCCCTGAGAGCGCAGCGCCACCACGGATGGTTCGTTCAAAACGATGCCACCATCCCGGACGTATATCAGGGTGTTCGCCGTGCCTAAATCAATGGAGAGATCACGAGAGAACAGCCCGCGGAAATTTTTTAGCATTTTCAGATTGGCATAATAAAATAGGCCGTAATGATAGGCATTTAGGCCGGGAAAATCACCGTCTCAAAAGCTTAGATAGAATGGAGAAACGAAGGCGCGTCCGCACTGCCTGACGAATTTTTCGCGCCAAATTAGCCTCTGGGGAAGCATAAGATTCGGCTGCTTGCTATGCTTATCCCCTGAACGAATTCTTTCAATAAGATGGGACCCAGACTGTCAATGAGCGACTCCTCAGATGCTGGTGTAAACATTAAACACCTCGCCCGACTCTCCCGTTTAGCCATTGATGCTGATGCAGCAGCAGCCAGCGCCAAGGAGTTACAGTCCATTATTGAAATGATCGATGCCATGCAGCAAATCGAAACAGACGGCGTTGATCCGTTAGCCCACCCGCTGGATATTAAGGCCAGGCTCAGGGCAGACCAAGCCAATTCCGACATTGACCGATCCCGCTTTCAGGACATCGCCCCTGAGACTGCGGACGGCTATTATCTGGTTCCGCGGGTGGTTGAATAACGATGTCGGAATTTCAATCCATTACCCAGATGAGCGCTGCGCTCCAGCAAGGCAAAATCTCAAGCCGAGAACTCACTCAGCAGCACCTTGATGGAGCCACAGCAGGTAACCAAGCCTTGAATTGCTTCATCTCGATCAATGCCGAAGCTGCCCTCGCACAAGCAGACTACGCCGACTCGCTGATCGCCGACGGCAGCGCGGGCCCGATGACGGGCATTCCCATGGCACACAAAGACATTTTCTGCACCCAAGGTATCGCGACGACCTGCGCCTCAAAAATGCTCGAGAACTTTACTGCCCCATATAACGCGACCGTGGTGGAAAAGCTCAACAAAGCCGGCATGGTCTGCATTGGCAAAACCAACATGGACGAATTCGCCATGGGCTCCTCAAATGAAACCAGTCACTTTGGAGCTGTCAGCAATCCCTGGGACCTAGATCGCGTCCCCGGCGGATCGTCAGGCGGCTCGGCTGCCGCCATTGCCGCTGGCTTGGTTCCGCTTGCCACGGGCACCGATACCGGCGGTTCGATTCGTCAGCCATCTGCGTTATGCGGCATCACCGGGCTAAAGCCCACCTACGGGCGAGTATCGCGCTTTGGCCTAATTGCCTTTGCCTCGAGCCTCGATCAAGGCGGACCCATGGCGCGAAGCGCGGACGACGTTGCCAGATTGTTGGGCTTGATGGCTGGTTTTGATGCGAAAGATTCAACAAGCGCCCAACGCAACGACGACTGGCAAAGGCACCTGACCCGCGACGGTGCGCCTAAGATGGAGGAACAACTGACCATCGGCCTGCCTGAAGAATATTTCGTCGGGGAAGCACACCAAGCCGTCTATCAGAGCCTGCAGCGAGAACTGGAAAGCCTAGGGCATCGCCTGGTCCCCGTTAAGATGCCCCACACCGGGGCCGCAGTGCCAGCCTACTACGTCATTGCCTCGGCGGAGGCTTCGACCAATCTTTCTCGCTACGATGGCGTTCGTTTCGGACATCGCTGCACAAATCCCGACTCTCTGCAGGACCTCTACGAACGCTCGCGCAGCGAGGGTTTTGGAGAGGAAGTAAAGCGCCGAATCCTAACCGGCACTTATGCGCTGTCAGTGGGCTATTTTGACGCCTACTACATTAAGGCCCAGAAAATCAGGCGCCTCATTGTGCAAGATTTCGAACACGCCTTTACCCAGGTTGACGTGCTGCTCACGCCAACAGCACCCACGACGGCCTTTGCCAAGAACCAGCACGTCGCAGACCCTACGGCCATGTATCATCAGGACCTTTTCACCGTACCCACCAGCCTGGCTGGATTACCCGCACTCTCTATGCCGTGCGGCTTTAGCCAGGGACTGCCGCTCGGGGCTCAGATCATCGCGCCTGCCTTTCGCGAGGATTTGGCGCTGGGCTTGGCCGCACAATATCAACAGCAATCTGATTGGCACCTACGGCGGCCGGAGTTTCAAACATGATGTGGGAAAGCGTTATCGGCCTGGAGATTCACGTTCAGCTGGCGACTCAAAGCAAGATTTTTTCGGATGCTCGAACCGCCTTTGGCGCGCAACCCAATGCTCAGGCCTGTGCGGTAGACCTGGGGTTGCCGGGCGTTCTTCCCGTCATCAACGAGCGTGCCGTTGAGATGGCTATTAAATTTGGTTTGGCAATAGGTGCCGAGATCAATCTTCACTCCATTTTTGATAGGAAGAATTATTTTTATCCAGACTTACCCAAGGGATATCAGATCAGCCAGTTCGAGACCCCCATCGTGGGCACGGGCTGCATTGAGATCACCACGGCAAGCGGCACGCGCCAAATAGGGATTACCCGCGCTCACTTAGAGGAAGACGCAGGCAAGTCCGTGCACGATCAGTACCCGAGTCAAACAGCCATTGACCTGAACCGGGCGGGAACGCCGCTGTTGGAAATCGTCTCTGAGCCGGATATGCGCAACGCGCAGGAGGCCGCTCATTATTTTCGCAAGATGCACGCCTTGGTCACCTATCTTGGCATCTGTGATGGCAATCTAGCGGAGGGCAGCATGCGCTGTGATGCGAACGTATCGGTCCGGCCCCAAGGCCAGGCAGCCTTCGGCGAACGCACGGAGATCAAGAACATCAACTCATTTCGTTTCGTCGAGCAAGCTATCGAATTTGAGATCGCACGCCAGATTGACGTACTCGAAGCTGGCGGATCGATTAGCCGCGAAACGCGCCTCTATGATCCAGATCGAAATGAAACCAGGTCCATGCGCGGTAAGGAAATGAGCGAGGATTATCGGTATTTCCCGGATCCTGATTTGCTCCCGCTAGAGGTGAGTCAGGCCTATGTCGACGAATTGAGGTCGCAACTGCCAGAACTTCCCGATGACCGTAAGGCTCGATATGTAAGGGAACTCGAACTGTCGGAGTACGATGCAAGCGCCCTAAGCCTTGATCTACAGCGCGCCGAGTATTTTGAAGAAGCATTCACCGCATCCGGCAATGCCAAGCTGACGGCCAATTGGGTGATGGGAGAAATATCTGCCTATTTAAACAAGCATGATCTCTCCATCGCGCAATGCCCGGTGGATGCCAAAAATCTCGCTGTGCTCATTCAGCGGCTGGACGACCAGACGCTGTCATCAAAAACCGCGAAGACCCTATTTGAGGCACTCGCGCACCCTGAAGAAATCCGTTCGGTAGATCAGCTCATCGGCGATCTCAATCTCGCCCAAGTGAGCGATGACGGCGCGCTAACCCAGATTATCGAAGGCCTAATCGAGGAACACCCTCAGCAGTTCGCAGAGCTTTGCGCAGGAAAGACCAAGATGATGGGATTCTTTGTGGGTCAGGTTATGCGCGCAACCGAGGGGAAGGCCAACCCCAAGCAGGTCAACGAGATTATTAACGGCAAGCTGTAGGCCAACTTAATCATTCAGC
>DKNY01000011.1:64332-117575 GCA_002470275.1 Gammaproteobacteria bacterium UBA7376
TCATTCAGCGTCTTGGAAATCGGCGGCAGCCCTCAGAACGTCGCGACGAGATATTTGCCCCAGCAGCACGCCATCCTTGACCACCGGGTAACGCCGCCGGTGCTGAGACAAAAACTGCTCCGCGAGGCTCACAATATCCATATCGGGGTCGACGCTTTCCACCGGATGCTGCATGAAATCCGACGCAATCCCAATGGCCTCGTTGTAGTAGCTGTCCTGCAAGAAAACTCGGATCAGGTCAACTTCTGACAGGATGCCCAGAAGGTTTCCCTCCTCGTCTAACACCGGCGCGCCTGAAATACGATGCTCCAATAGCTTACCCACTGCCTCAGCCACCGTTGTCTTGGCATTGAAGGTCAACAGGCGCGTGGACATATAGTCTCTAACTTTGAGTGATTTCATAGGCGGAACCTAATCGTTTGGCCTAGAGATGGTGCCAAATTAACGCCGCGGCGTAATAGAATCCAAAAATATGACGACAGCTTCACTAATACCCGTGGGTGCTATCGCATTACCATTGAACCCCGGGCGTTTGTGGATAAATCCGACTTTAGACGCCGGGTTCTGTCCACTAGGCGCTTTCTCGCTGTGGGTGTAAGCTACTTTCTAGGTCAAATGACATACAAGTTTAGGGGAGTTCATGAGCGATAAACCGCTACCAGCCGTTCCTTATATCAAAATACCCGACGGTGCTGATCCGTACCTCGAGGCTCAAAAGTGTGGCAGCTGTGGATCCACCTTTTTAGGGGAACGCGATGTCTGCTCCAAGTGCGGCGCAAGAGATCAAATGTCTGCTATCAAACTGCCTAACAGCGGCAAACTCTACTCGTTTTCCATCGTTCATCGTTCCTTCCCGGGAATAGAAGTACCCTATATCAGCGCCATCGTTGATCTGGATGACGGCACCGCGATCAAAGGCAATTTGATAAACGTTGAGCCCGATCCGGAGAAAATTGAATTCGACATGCCCGTGGAGGTGATTTTCGCAGATGCCCTGGGCCGGAAAGACAAGGAAGGCAATAGCTATCTATCCTATTTCTTTCAGCCCAAACAATCCTGAGCTAACAGTAGATAAGCCTAAATGGAGAGGAGAATAAAATGACAGACGCCTATATCGTCGGTGTAGACATGATCAAGTTCGGGCGTTTCCCGGATAAAACCGTACCCCAGCTGGGTGCCCAAGCGGCACTGATGGCCTTGGATGACTGTGGCCTAAAAATTCAGGATATGCAGGCGCTTTACTGCGGCAATCTGGGTCAGGCTTCTGCCATGGTGGGTCAGCGGGTGCTGCAGGAAATCGGACAAACGGGGATTCCCGTGGTCAACGTCGCCAACGCCTGCGCCACGGGCGCGACGGCCTTTCGCGAAGCCTGGGCCTCGGTCAAGGCTGGCCTTTACGATGTGGTGATCGCCGTGGGCGTTGAACAAATGGGCAAGGGATTGCTTGGCGGCGGAGGCGGCAAGGCCGGGATTCCGAAAGAAGGCCTCATGGGTTCCGGCACCATGCCTGCCGTGTTCGCCGAAGCGGGCATGGAACATGCGCGTCACTACGGCACCACCTTTGAACAATTCGCCAAGGTTTCGGTGAAGAACCATCACCATTCGACCCTCAACGCGAAAGCGATGTATCAAATCGAAACCCCTCTAGAGGAGGTCATGAATGCAGAGATGATCTCTTATCCAAACACCAAGCTTATGTGCTCGGTCAACGTGGACGGTTCCGCGGCAGCGGTCATTTGTTCGGAGCAAAAGGCCCGTGAACTTGGCTTGATGAGCCGCGCCATTAAGGTCCGTGCCTCGGTTTTAGCATCGGACCCCTGGCAGGAGCGCGACCTGGTGATGCCCGACGTCAATTCCTGCACTCAGATTGCCGCGCAAAATGCCTATGAAATGGCTGGCGTCGGCCCAGAAGATATTGACCTGATCGAGCTACATGACTGCTTTGCCACCGCCGAAATTCTTCACTACGGTAACCTCGGCATCTGTAAGCAAGAAGACGCGGGCAGGATGATCGATGAAGGTGAGGTAGCGCTGGGCGGCAGAATTCCGGTCAATGTTTCCGGCGGCCTGCTGTCCAAGGGACACCCCTTGGGCGCCACGGGGATTGCCAACATTTACGAAGTGAGTACGCATCTACGAAACGAGGCTGGCGCTCGTCAGGTCCAAGGCGCGAAGATTGGCCTCACCCATGTCATCGGCCTGGGCAGTGCCTGTGCGATCCACGTCCTGGAGAGGGCCTAGGCCCATCAAAGGCTCAAGCCTGTTTAGGGCTAAGCAACAACAACAATAAAGGCGTTAACAACAGCGTGCCCTGTTGTTAACGCAGATTCTGAGGGCTTGCTATGCGCGTTGGCGTTGTCAGTGATACTCACAATAACCTGAAAAACGTTTCCGCCATCGTCGACCTTTTCAACGCGCATCAGGTAGACCGCGTTATTCATACCGGGGACATCACTCAGGCCAAGACGTTAGACGTTTTCGCTAACCTGGCGGCGCCTCTCTATGGTGTTTTTGGAAATAACGACCTAGAGCGAGAGGCTTTGGAAGCAGCCATTGCCCGGCACGGCTTTGAATTTCATGAGCCTCCCTTTACGACCCGCTGGGCGGGTAGAGAACTCATTGTGGTTCATGATCCTCTTGAGTTTGCAGGCCATCTTAGAGATCAGGACCTGGCCCTGCACGGGCATACGCACCGCTATCGGCTGGAGCGCGATGGGGCTCGGACAATCTTTAATCCCGGCGAATGCGCGGGCTTTATGCGAGGACTAAACGCCATCGGCATCGTCAACCTTGACGCCATGGACTGCGAAATCCTGCGCTTCTAGCGCAATCCGTTAAGGATCCTCTCAATACGTCTCGCGTTTGCGCCAGCATCCGTGGTGCCCACCCGAGACACGCTATGGATATCCACCCTACGCATCCCCTCGGATTCACGAATTCGGACGACCACGTCATCCTTAAAACCAAACCAGAAAGTCGTCGCGGTGCCTTCAACGGTGCCCAGCGCCGTATTCACCGCCACGATCTCGATACCTAGCTCGCGCATTACCGCCTGGGTCAAGCTCATCAACTCCTCGCTGCTACGCAGACTGCTCAGGGTCTCAAGCCCAGGGTAAGCCTCACGCTGAATATCGGCCAGCACCGCTGCGTCATAGGTATGCGGGTTCGCATTTTCCGCTGCTCTGATCGGTACTAGGGCCGAAAATTCCGGCGGGTCTTGAATGTCAGTTGAGATGTTGTGAATGGGCGGCACCGCAGCAGCAGCAGAAAGCTGAACGCCAGCCTGCACTAGCACTAGGGTACTCAAGACCAAGCCGATCAGTACGCTTGAACGATCCTCTACCAGACCCTTGCGCCAGCAAATGATCGCAGCAATAACGCCAAGGAAGGCGATGCCGGCTGCCAAAACAATGCCGCAGACAAGGAGAAAAAATCCAACGAGGTAGTCCCAGAGACCAAGACGATACCCGAGCGCGCCGACAACCAGACAGAGGATCGAGATCACGCCGCCAACGAGTAGCGCCTGAGACCACCAACGACGCTTTTCAGCAAAAACTTCACCCATTTCCATCTCCCTAGACCGGATTTCACATCATCCCCCGCCCAGACAATAAGTCAAACATCGTGAAGGGGCCGTTGCCGAAACGGTCGTAGAAAGGTGCACAGATTGGCACCCAGCGCTGGCGTCGGTGCGTCTAGCAACCAAATATCAGGTATAGTCCCGCGCGTCTGGGAAACATCCCGCCAACTCAACAAAGAACTCAGGAACCTGCAGTGACCGCATCATCCATGGACGACTTAGTCTCGCTCGCAAAGCGACGTGGTTTCATATTCCAATCCAGCGACATCTACGGTGGTCTCCAGGGTGTCTACGACTATGGCCCTCTCGGCGTTGAGCTTAAGAACAATTTGAAGGCAGCCTGGTGGCGAGCCATGGTCTACGATCGGGACGACATCGAGGGCCTGGACGCAGCCATACTGACTAACCCAATGACGCTACGGCATTCGGGGCATGAGGCTACGTTCACAGACCCGCTGGTGGACTGCCGTGCCTGCAAAAGCCGATGGCGAGCGGATCATCTGGAGGGCAATACCTGCCCAGGGTGCGGGTCCAATGACCTGACGGAGCCTAGGCCCTTCAATCTAATGTTTAAAACCCAGGTGGGCCCGGTGCAGGATGGCGGCAGCTTTGCCTATCTGCGCCCGGAGACGGCCCAGGCAATTTTCACCAACTTCAAGAACGTGGTTGATTCCACCTCCCCTAAGTTGCCCTTCGGCATCGCCCAAATTGGTAAGGCTTTTCGAAATGAAATCACCCCTCGGAATTTCATTTTCAGGGTTCGGGAGTTTGAGCAAATGGAGCTCGAGTTTTTCGTCAAGGCGGGCGAAGACGAGGCCTGGCACCGCACCTGGGTCGACCTGCGCCTGGACTGGTGGGAGCAGCAGGGGGTTCCTAAGGACCAGCTAGAGCTTTACCACGTGCCTGCTGACGAATTGGCCCACTACAGCAAGGCCACTGTTGACGTCATGTACCGCTTCCCCCATGGCTTGGAGGAACTAGAGGGCATAGCTAATCGGACGGACTTTGACCTGGGCTCGCATACCAAGAACCAAGACGATTTCGAACTCCAGGCCAAGGTTGAGCCGAATAGCGATTCCAACGCTAAACTGGCCATGCAGGATCTCGAGGCCAAGGCCTGGCATGTTCCCTTCGTGATCGAACCCTCCGCCGGAGTGGATCGTGGCGTGCTGGCCGTCATGAACGAAGCCTACCGAGTGGAGGAACTAGAGAACGGCAATACCCGAACGGTAATGTCCTTCAAACCTCATTTAGCGCCTATCAAGGTGGCCATCCTCCCCCTCAAGCGGAACCATGAAGGCATCGTCACCAAGGCCAAAGAGATCAAAAAGAACCTGATGCGCCTGGGTGTAGGCCGAATCTTCTATGAGGATACGGGGAATATCGGTAAGGGCTACCGACGCCATGACGAAGTGGGCACACCTCTCTGCGTCACCGTCGACTTCCAGACCATTGAAGAAGACGATACCGTCACCGTGCGTCATCGCGACAGCATGGCTCAACAGCGCGTCGCGGTCAGCGAGCTGCCCGCATTCGTTGAAGAGTTTATGCGTTCCTAGCAGGGCGCCGAGCGAACAGTCTCTTAGAATTTAACTACCTTTGCGACTCGCCCGTTGCAGATTTGTCTGTAAGCCCCTAACCTTTTCGTTAGATTAAATTCGGTATGTAGGGAGAGGGTATGACCGAAGATCATCATCGCGCGCCACGCGTTTCGGCGATTTTCATTGGCGCCATCGGGCTGGGCATGCTGGCCTCAGGCCTGGAGCTTGTTTGGCTAGGCGGAAGCTTCTTCTATGCCAGCGCCGGTTTGCTGATGTTTCTGTCCGCCATCGAGTTGTTCCGAGGCAGCAGCCGAGGCTTTGTCCTCTTCGGGCTTGTGCTCCTGCTCAATCTCGCCTGGTCGGTTTATGAAACCGGCAGCGACATCTGGCTAACGGGGTCACGTATTTGGCTTATCGGGCTGATCAGCATCTGGCTCTGTATGCCCTGGGTTCGACGTCGTCTTTGGCCAGATCCCATGCCGGCACTGATTACCCTGCGAACGTTTCAGGTCGGTGCCCTGGCGTCCACTCTGGTTCTGGGGTCCATGGTTCTCGACCTGCTATCAGAGGACATCCGGCCCATCACGACTCCCGCCCTGCCTGTACCGGAGGCCTCCGACTGGAGCGCCTATGGTGCCAGTGAACGAGGAACCCGATACGCCGCACTCACCCAGATAAACAAAGAGAATGTTCCCTACCTGAAACAGGCTTGGCGGATGGAAACCGGCAGAGTCGGGCGTTTTAGCGGTACGCCGATTCAAATAGGGGACGGCCTCTATCTCTGCACCGCCCAAAACGTGATGATCGCGCTGGACCCAGACAGCGGCGAAGAGCGGTGGCGATATGATCCAGAAAATAAAACGCCACCCTACGGCATCCTGGGCAACTGCCGGGGCGTGACCTACTACAGCCTGCCCGATGCCAACGCGGGAGAGGTATGCGCCGAGCGTATTTTCACTGCCACCACCGACGCGCGAATGATCGCCGTGGATAAGCAAACTGGCCGTCCCTGCGAAGATTTTGGTGAGAACGGTCAAATCTCTCTCCTAGCCGGCATGGGCGAAGTAAAACCGCTGTACTACTTTGTGACCTCTCCCCCAACGGTGGCCAGTGGCACCTTAGTTGTCGGCGGTTGGGTGATGGATAACCGGGAGGTTGACGAGCCATCCGGCGTAGTGCGCGCCTATGACCCGAGAACGGGTGAGCTGGTCTGGGCCTGGGATATGGGGAGAGAGGGCGAAACCCAGATGCCCAACAAGGGAGAAACCTATACCCGTGGCACCCCCAACGTTTGGAGCCTGATGTCCGCCGATGACGAGCTGGGGCTGGTCTATGTGCCCACGGGGAACGCAACACCCGATTATTTTGGCGGGCATCGCACTCAGGTTATGGACAAGTACGCCAGCTCCGTGGTCGCCATTGATGCGAAAACAGGCCTCACCCGCTGGCATTTTCAAACCACCCATCATGACGTTTGGGATTATGACGTACCGTCCCAGCCCACCCTGGTCGACATTAGGATCAATGACCAGGTCCGGAAGGCAGTGGTGGTGCCCACCAAACGCAGCGAGATCTTTGTGCTCGACCGAGAGACCGGGGAGCCCCTGACCGAAGTGACAGAGCGCCCGGTACCTCAAACCGATCTGCCCGGGGAGCGTTCTTCCGCCACCCAGCCGTTTTCCACCGGAATGCCGTCCTTTGCCTACCCACGCTTAACCGAGGCGGACTTGTTTGGCTACACTCCCTTCGACCAAATGGCCTGCCGAAAAACCTTCCTTCGGCTTCGCTATGAGGGGCCCATGACGCCACCCTCCGTGGAGGGCACCGTTCTTTATCCCGGGCCGGCAGGCGGGATGAATTGGGGGAGCGTGGCCGTGGACCCAGCCCGAGGCTTGCTAGTCGTCAACACACTGCAGCTGCCCTGGGTGGTGCATATGATTCCCCAGGAGCCAAATCAGACCAACGCCGAGGCCCCCCCAGATCGCGGCTATGGTATCGGTGGGCCTCAGCTTGGCACGCCCTTCGCCGCCCGGGTGCTGCCGCTGTCATCCCCCCTTGCCCTACCCTGCATCAAGCCCCCCATTGGAGAAATGGCGGTCGTAGATTTGGCAACCCAGAAAGTGATCTGGCGCAAGGGTATGGGCCTGGGCGAGCTCGGGTTTCCTTACGCTGCTGGTTCAATTGTCACCGCTGGCGGGCTGATTTTTCATGCCGCCATCGCCGACGGCTATGTTCGAGCCATTGACGTAGAAACGGGTGCCGAGTTGTGGGCGGAGGCCTTAAGGTCGCCCTCAGATGCGACCCCTATGACCTATACCAGTCCCAAGACAGGCAGGCAGTACCTATTGGTCACCCTGCCGGGCCAGGCGATCTCCTATACCAGCGCCCATGAAGACCCTGATAATCCCAGCACCACTGGCGGCGGCGAAGTCATCGCTTATGCCCTGCCGCCCTAGAACAGGCTTAGGCTTGAACGCTATACCCAGGGCTAAGGACGCGATGGATATGAGAGCGCGAGAGCAAGAATCCGTCTAATTTGAATCACCCTGCAAACGCTGTCGTAGCTTTCCTAGGAGTCCGTGGGGGCAACCGCCAGGCGCCGGCGGCGCAGCATCCGCCAACCCAAGAGGCCGATACCAAGAGCAACACTCAGGACTGCCACGACTAGCATCCAGCGATAAAGCGGATCAACAAGCACTTTGAGCAGCACAAACCGAGCTTCACAGTTCCAGTCACACTTTCCGACGTATAGGGCACTGAGGTCACGCGTTAAAGGCGGCTCAGGCTCAATCAGACCAATGTCTTTAGCATAGCTCGCGTAAACACCCTGCAGCCGCTCAGATATGGCCGGATGGTCCTCAGCCACGCTGGTGGTTTCGCCAGGATCCTTGGCCATGTTGTATAGCTGCCAGGTGTTATCACCAAGAGGCGGCCCCATGCGCGACAGCTTCCAAACGCCGTCACGCACTGACCGGTTGCCGAATAGCTCAGTGATGATCGGTGTTGGGCGGGGACTGTCGTCGCCTTCCCAATTGGCCACCAGCGTCAGCCCTCGAGGGTGGGGCTTGTCGCGATACAGGGGAGACGTCTGGGGGTCGAACCCTGCCAGCTCATAAAGGGTCGGGGTGAGGTCGGCTATATGGCCCAACCGCCTATTGATCACGCCCCGAGCCACGTTCGGTCCAGCGACAATGAGTGGAACCCGTGTGCCCCCGTCAGCGATTGCACCCTTAAACAATCTCAGGGGCCCGTTGAGAGCACCGGCCCATTCCCCGTCAATGAAGGTATGCGTACCGGGTCGTCCGGCATTGGCCGGATTCATGTCGCGCTCTTGATGCAGCCATTCTCGGCTTGTTTGCGGATAGACCAATGGGGTAAGGGCGGATACGCCATTGTCGGACAAAAACACCACATAGGTATCCTCTAGTTCACCCTCGGCCTCCAAATAGGCAAGGACTCGGCCCAGATTTTCATCCAGTAGTTCGATCATGGCCGCGTAGATCTCCACCGGCCGAGTGTCCATCCGTCGCATCGCCTCAGACCGATCTTTCCAAGGGGGTTTTGCACCCGGAAGTATTGGAGGCAACGGCAGGAGATCTGCCGGCTGCCCGGCAGCGGGAAACAAACCGCTCGCTTTCAATGCCGCCACCCGCCGTGCACGCACCTCGTCAGGCCCATCGTCAAAAGCACCGCGATACTTGTTCAACCAGGCATCTGGCACCTGCAGCGGGTCGTGGGGAGCCGTATAGGCAAGATAGGAAAAAAAGGGCGCGTTTCGATCTCGAGCATCAAGAAAGTCGATCATCCTATCCGTGTAGTAAGTGGTTGAATAGAAATCCGGGGGCAGACTCGTAACTCGCTCCCCGTCCTCGAAGTAGTGAGGCGGCTCGGCCGGGTTCAATTCCAATTGGTCAGCGAAGTGACTGACGCCGCCTTCGCGCAAGATGAAGCTTCGATCGAAGCCGCGTTGGCTTGGATACTGGTCTGGATTCCGCCCGACATGCCACTTGCCGCTGATCAAGGTGTGATAACCAATGGACTGCAGACCTTCAGCCACAGTGACCACGCCATCATGCAGCTGGCCTTGGTAGAGGACAGAGTCTTGTTGGTTGAGCGCTTGCTGCAGGTTTTGGGTTCCAACACCAGCCTCGTGGCTGGACAGGCCTGTCAGCAACATAGCACGCGATGGGGCGCAGCTAGGGCTTGCGTAGAACTGGCTCATAATCGTGCCTTGGCCCGCAAGTTTGTCGATATTGGGCGTGCGAATCTCGCTGCCAAATGCGCCAATATCAGCCCAGCCCAGATCGTCGGCAAGAACAACTAAGAAGTTGGGTGGCGACTGAGTCTCTGACGCTTGGGCGGCAGCGGTGCCTGCAGCCGATGCCAGCCCTGCACCCACCATAAAGGAGATGATCGAGAGATAGCCGCGCAACCAGTGTCTCCTTCTCGAAGGGTAGCACCCCATGATGCCCCTGTTGGCGTTAATGATAGTCTCTACCCCTCTCATCTGAGTTCGCCACCGGGTGGCATTGACGGACCGATCATTGATCTCGCCGCCAGCCTTACAACAGACTCACCATCGCAATAACCAGCGACGAGCGCGACGGGTTCAAAGGTAACACCAATGAAATTGCTGACGAAGTCGCTTCAATCCTGCCAGGCATTGACCTGCTCGCTGCAGTTAAAGAGATCAGTTCGAGCTGGTGGTTGTCCCGGTCGCGGCAGCAAAACCATCGCATTGGCCCGTGATTCCCTGTCTGGTGAGAGCCTATCGCACTGTGTTTTCAACGTTCCTAGGTATGAGATAGGTCATCCAAACAAGCCTGAGGGAGGACGGCGCTCTATCCCACGGATTGAAAGGGCCACGCCTCAAGATCGGGTCTCTTTGTGGCGGCGATGTGAGCGTCTTCATCATCCTGTACATGAGACGCGATCATGGACGAGCAGTGAGTGAGGGTCGTGTGGATATTGCATATCTTACGGATGAAGCCTAGACCGTAAGCAGACGACGGGGGCCGTCGATAGGTACCCATAACTTGCAAGCTGCGCGTTCAATCCGGGGTAACCCAATATTTACTATTCGCGCAGGAATACTCCTCTATCGGCTGCGCATCCTTGATGAAGTCGTAAAACTCGCCCTCAAAAGATTCAAAGTCTGGATGCTTGTTCAACCAAGCCACTCCTTCTGGATAGGATAAGATACGCCTTAGATAGGGGGCCGCGAAAAATGTCCAGTCACGCCCGGTGTTAATTTGTAATTGCTCAATCCACGCCACCCTAAATACATGATGCATCTGCACGGTAAAGAAATTGTGGAGCACTAACGCGTCTTTTTTGCTGAGGGTTTTCGGTTCATAGCATGCTTTGACCAACACATCCGCTAAGTTTTCGCCAAAGATTTCGGTGGTTTCTTCAGTGACCGATGCGAGCCTATCTTGCAAAATTTCGACGAAAGTATTCTCTCTAGACTCTCTCATTTCGAGCAGTACGAGCCATAAACCCACGATTACGGCAATTGCCGTTACCGCCTGAATCGCAGTTTCAATGACGAAACGCTTTGACTCGAACTTCCCCTTGATTGTCACTTTCTCCCAACTTTTAGGCACTTTGTTATCCTTTATGTGCAACGGTAGAGATTTGTTCTTCAGTGCTATCCCATTGTTTTTGGCGCCAAAAACTACTGACATGACCTCAGGTTACTGAATTTACCGATCTTGATAAACGATCACCCAGATACCGCTTGACCGAAAACCCTTGCCCGCCACTGGAAAGCGCCGCTGCCTCAGATGCAAATAGTATGCAAAGGCGCTAAATTTGAAACAAGCCAGTTTTAACTAATGAGCATTGCTTGGGACTTTTTCGTGTTTGCGAGTGGAATCTGAGTTCCGTGCACCAATCCAAGCGGCTATGAAGTCTCAGCGGTTGCTCTCGCGTTGGGTGATGTTGGATGTGACTAATTCTGTTTCATCCGCACCCACTTCCATGACATCGAAACTGCAGCGTGCAACTTCGAGGCCAGGAGATTTAGGTGACGCTGGCTTGCGACTTGGGGGTTTTTCATTTTTCCTCCGCTTTAAAAACCAGGCGCAAGATTTGCCCAAAAAGCAATAGTAATGAGGCATGCAAACGATGAAGCTATTGGATTTTCTTCTCGAGCAGGATGCTCTTGGCATTCACCCTGAAAAGATCGAGCAGGAGGCTTGGAATAAGTTTGGAACGAAAGTCGCTGTCTTGAATATAGATTCGGTTGGGTTCTCTCGGACAACCAAATCTCACGGAATCGTCCATTTCCTAACCAGAATGGCCAAAGCTCGGGACTGTATGAGTTCAGTATTGGGTGCGATGGACACGATCTCATTCGGTTACCACGCGGATAATTGCATAGCGTATTTCGATACACCTCAAAAGGCAGTTGATGCCGTTTTGGCGTTACAAAGCGCGGTGCTAAAAAGCGGGATTACACTAAACGACAGCGAACACTATGGCTTATGTGCCGGTATTGGATACGGTGAGTTGCTCTACTCTCAAACGCTGGATGGTTATTTCGGAGACGAAATGAATTTAGCGTCCCGCTTAGGAGAAGATACCGCGGAACGAGATGAAATCCTTCTCACCCAAAACGCGCGAAACGCGCTGACTGATGGCGCAGATTTGCGTTTTGAGGCGAGATCGCTCGAGGCATCTGGTGCACTCGTGAACTATTACGCACTCAAAAGGTAGTGTGTGACGATCTTCGATTCTAAGGCGTCGATGAAGGCTATTGTGCTATCGCTTTCAGCTACGCATCGTTTGCGATAGTCGGTTACTAATCGCAACCAAAAAGGTAATGACTTTGGGCATTCAACGGGAAGCCAGCCCCGTTGAAGCGCCTATTTGAAAAGAAGACGCTCGACCCCGTATTGGAGTAGGCCGCGATCTAGGCGCCATGAACTTCAACAAGGGTTTAGGGCTGGGTTCAGACGATCCAGGCAACGCGAAGGAACACTAGCAAATAATAACCAGACGTAGCCCAGCACCTTCATGCGCAAGGCGCTGGGGTTTTTGCTGCTTGGGGAAACTGGCGCATCTGGCCCATTGATCTAGCGCAATAGCTCTCGCCCTTTGATGTGCCATTAGGCTGGTGGATAGGGAGGCCCTACATTGACAGGATTTGTATCTCGATGCTCGTCTGTTTTGAAGGAGAAGCTGACACAAACAAATACGGAGCACCTATTCCTTCGGGCCGCTTCAGTAGTCTGTCACCTGAGGGAGCTGTTTCGCCAATGCCGTATCTCTGAGCAGTTTGCGAGCTTTTAGACCACTCAAGCCGCTCTCATGTAGTCTGCGTAAGGACTATATCTGACCCGGGACGGGGGCCAACCGGGTATAGCGTTGACCATAAATTCTGACATGACACAGCTTTATTGGTGGCTGAACGTGATTTGTTTTTTGGTTGGCCTAGGTCTAGAAATTTGCGCTCCAGGGCCAAATAGGAGTTCAGGGGCATAAAAAGCACCCGACGAGACACTTTGATTTGAGAAATTGGTGGGCCCACCAGGACTCGAACCTGGGACCAATGGATTCGCATGATCGCAGTCTTTCGGCTGCGTGCGGACTATCTCACCTCCCTCGACGGAATCGCTTCCTCGTTAGGGAGCGGGACGCTCTAGCCTGTTATTAAGAGCCCTCGGCATCTCGTAAGCTGCCAGCTCTCAGGTAGTCTCTGCACCTTCCGGCAGTGTACTGCCGACTTGGCTCAGGATTGCCGATCGCCACTGAAGCCGCGATGACGGTTCCCCTGAATTCATCCCGTTCATCCTGACCCTTTCGGAATCAGGCGCACCATTTTGATGAGTCCACTGCTCTAACCAACTGAGCTATAGGCCCAATTTCCTATTTCGGAAGGGCTAACGTCCTTAAACGTTTCTGCCGTTCCCGCCTTCCAAATTGTCGTCCAAGAAGCTACGCAAGTGTTCTGAGCGACTGGGATGTCGCAGCTTGCGAAGCGCCTTAGCCTCTATCTGACGTATTCGCTCTCGCGTTACATCAAACTGCTTGCCGACCTCCTCTAGCGTATGGTCGGTATTCATATCGATACCAAAACGCATCCGCAATACTTTAGCTTCGCGGGCGGTAAGTCCCCCGAGAACATCCTTTGTGGCCTCGCGCAGGCCTTCGCCCGTCGCCAGCTCTATGGGCGAACCAATGGTGCTGTCCTCGATAAAGTCACCCAGGTGGGAGTCCTCGTCGTCACCAATGGGTGTCTCCATGGAGATTGGCTCCTTCGCGATTTTAAGTACGCGGCGAACCTTTTCTTCCGGCATCTCCATCCTTTCGCCAAGTTCTTCCGGCGTAGGCTCTCGCCCCATTTCCTGAAGCATTTGGCGAGAGACCCGGTTGAGCTTATTGATCGTTTCGATCATGTGCACGGGTATTCGGATCGTGCGTGCCTGATCGGCGATAGAGCGCGTTATTGCTTGGCGGATCCACCAGGTTGCATAGGTGGAGAACTTATAGCCGCGACGATACTCGAACTTATCGACGGCCTTCATTAAGCCGATGTTGCCTTCCTGAATCAGGTCCAGGAACTGCAGGCCTCGGTTGGTGTATTTCTTGGCAATGGAGATCACCAAGCGCAGGTTCGCCTCCACCATATCCTTCTTTGCTCGCCGAGCCTTAGCCTCGCCCAAAGAAATTTTGCGATTAATATCCTTGATCTCAGAGACGCTGCGCTCCGTAATCTTGGAAAGGGCCTTGAGCTTTTTCTGGGAGCGCAGCACTTCGCCACGCACATTGTCCAAGCCTGAGGCGTATTCCTTTTTAACCTTGGATATTTTATTCATCCAGCTCACGCTGACTTCGTTTCCTATGTACTCCTTGCGGAAGATATCTCTCGGAACACGAGCGTGGCGCACCACTGAATTAGTAATAAGACGTTCCTGACGACGAACGATATCTTGAGCGTTGCGAGCCATGGATACCATGTGATCGAAATGTTTGGGCACCAGCTTGAAGCAGCAATAGGCTTCGGCCATCTTTTCCATCTGAGCCTGGGCTTCTTTGCTGGCCTCGCCTTTCTCGCCGACTACCTTTTGATACTTGTTGTAATGCCGCTTCAGCAGGGAGAACCGACGCTTTGCCTCGATTGGATCGGGTCCTTTATTTTCCTCTTCTTCCTCTTCGTCCTCACCCTCGGCTTCCGTCCCATCCTCCGTCTTGGGCGGGGGTGTCGGTTCCGCACCGACTTGCGTTGCCGCTGGTACATTGTCCGTCGGGTCCAGATAGCCCACCAGGAGATCTGCTAACTTGTCTTCCTTGGTGACCTCGGCATAGGTTTCCAACAGGTACTCAACCGTCCCGGGGAAGTAGGCCAGCGCGTTCAGCATGTCACGAATGCCTTCTTCGATGCGCTTGGCGATGGCGATTTCGCCCTCCCGAGTGAGCAACTCCACCGTGCCCATTTCCCGCATATACATGCGCACAGGATCGGTGGTTCTACCGGCCTCGGTCTCTACTGCTGCCAATGCGGCTGCAGCCTCTTCGGCCGCCAGCTCATCTGCCGTGTTTTCTTCAGTAGACAGCAGGTCATCGGCATCGGGCGCGGTTTCATAAACCGTGATGCCCATGTCGTTGATCATCCGAATGATGTCCTCGATTTGCTCGGGATCCGAAATATCATCCGGTAGGTGATCGTTCACCTCACCATAGGTCAGAAACCCCTGTTCCTTACCTTTGGCGATCAGTTCTTTAAGCCTGGACTGCTGCTGTTCCGTGGTGATTTGTTTGTTCATAGTGTCTCAATTCGAATGCATGGCGCGCGTGGCGTCGTGTCCTTGTCTCCGAGTGCATGTACCGGAAGCAAGGGACCCTACTTCGGACTGATTGAACGGCGTGCGGCAGGCTTCAAAGGCCAGGGTCATCATTTATCCTCCTGGCGACGCCCACCTGCTGGCCGAATCGGGCCTGTTAGTCGAGGTGACCCGTAATAATATCAATACCTGTTGATGGATACCAGATTTAAGACCGGAGACCCTGCACGCCTTAATCCCCCGCTGTGCGCTCCCGATGACCCCCGCCCTCAGCGCTGCGCAGATGACTGAGCAGCTCCGCTTCGGCACCGATTTCCCGAGCTTGAAGCTGTCTCTGGCGTCGAAGCTCATCATCCATGAGTCGGCAGAGGTTCCCCAAACCATCGACCAACTCCCGCTCCCGTGGCAGGCCAGGCTCCAAGGGCTGATTTACCAGGTTAACCAGCTCTCCCTGGGTTGCCTCATCCGGCCATCCGACCAAAATTTTGTCAATTTCTGCGTTGGGATTCTGCTCCAGGAAGTCCACCAGCGTACCGAGTAGTCCAAGATGGGTTGCGTGCTCGGCTAGCTTCGCCCTGAGACCATCCTCGAGCAAAGACCAAAGCTGAGTTTCCTTGAGCAAAATGATGAGCATGCGCCGCTGTAAACGCTCGATACCGCGCCGATTCGTCGTGGCCGATGGCTGACTCGCCGGACTCACCCTAGCCTCCCGCGTGGACGCTGAAACGGCACTCGGCTGGACAGGCTCAAGGCCGCCCAGTTCACGAACTCTCGCCTGAACCATGTCGCGCAGTAACCCCTGGGGCAGTTTTTCGATGTAGGGAGCAGCCAAGCCCATAAACTTCGCGCGTCCATCCAGGCTGTGCAAATCCAAATTTTCTTTGAGTCGGCCCAGTAGGAACTCCAGTCCCGGCGTGGCCTGGTTAACGTGTTCTTGGAACACCGTCTGGCCGTGGGTGCGAATCATGGAATCGGGGTCCTCTCCGTTGGGCAGAAAGACAAATTTGAGGGAGCGGCGTTCGTTAAGAACTGGCAGCGCACTTTCCAGCGCTCGCCATGCAGCAGCGCGTCCCGCCTTATCACCGTCGAAACAACAGATTACCTCATCGCTGTAGCGGTACAGCTTCTCGTAATGAGCGGTGCCGGTAGCGGTGCCCAGGGTAGCAACCGCATTGGGAATACCGTTTTGAGCCAAGGCGACCACATCCATGTAACCCTCGACCACAATCAGCCGATCAATGCTTCTTAGCGCCTTTCGTGCTTCGTAGAGACCATACAGCTCGCGTCCCTTTTGAAACAACGGGGTCTCCGGGGAGTTCAGGTACTTGGGGCCATCACCATCCTTTAGCGTGCGGCCTCCAAATCCAATGACTCGCCCCCGAGTATCCCGTATCGGAAATACGACGCGATCACGAAAGCGATCGTAGACATTGCCTTTGTCGTTCTTCGTGGTCAGCCCGGCCAGCAGCAGCTTGTTTTCATCGGCACCGAGCGCGTCTCGAAGGTTATGCCACCCGTCTGGCGCGTAACCTATGCCGAAGTCGCGGGCGACCGGGCCTGTGACACCCCGTCCCTTGAGGTATTCAATCGCTACCGGCGCACTTCTTAGCTGCCGTCGATAGTAGCCCTCGGCTTGCTCTAGCGCCTGATAAAGTCCCTGGTCAACGCTCTCTCGGGCCCTGCTTTGCCGTTCTCTCGGCACCTCCAGCCCAAGGTCCTTCGCCAACATCTCAACCGCCTCAACAAACTCAAGCCGCTCGAACTTCATCAAAAAGGTCAAAGCGCTTCCGCTCTCCTGGCAGCCAAAACAATGAAAAAACTGCTTATCAGGGCTGACCGAAAAGGAGGGGCTTTTTTCCTCATGAAAGGGACAGAGGCCCACATAGTTCTTGCCTGTCTTTTTGAGCGCGACTCGTCCGTCGATCACGCTGACGATATCTGCGCGATCTAGAAGATCATTGATGAAGGATTGAGGTATCACGCGGGCTCTCGTTTGCCTCTGTCAACACTGGGTTTGAGCCTACCACATGGGCCGAGGACGCTGGCAAGGATTACAGAAATTTACAGAGGTCGGGCGGTCTCGCGTTAGGCCAGCAAACTCTTGACTAAGGCACCCGCCTTACCCATGTCAACGCGCCCCTGCCCCTGACTCTTGAGAAGGCCCATCACCTTTCCCATATCCTGCATGCCCGCCGCCTGGCTTTCTTCGATTAGCGTTTTGATGAAGGCTTCGAGTTCTTCGGCTTCCATCTTGGTGGGCAAAAATTCCTCGATAACCTTGGATTCATAAGCCTCCACGGCTGCAAGGTCCTCTCGCCCAGCATCGCGAAACTGGGACTCAGCGTCCTGGCGCTGCTTGAGCATCTTGTTGAGGATTGCGAAGGCGTCTTCGTCGGTTACTTCACGACGCTCATCCACCTCCACGCGCTTCAATTCAGCATTGACCATACGCAGGGTTGCAACGCGCTCTTTGTCGCGCGCCCTCATAGCGGCTTTGGTCGCTTGGTTGAGTGTTTCTTTTAGTTGGGACATGACGTTCGCTCGCGCTCGACATGCGGGCCTGGGCTATCTGCCTCAGTCCTCTCTAGTAGGAACGCTCGAACTTGCGCGTTTCTCGCTGGAGCTTTTTGATGTGCCGCTTGACTGCCGCAGCGGCCTTTCGCTTTCGGACTGCCGTGGGCTTTTCATAGAACTCTCGACGACGAACTTCCGACAATACTCCCGCCTTTTCGCAGGATCGCTTAAAGCGTCGCAACGCAATATCGAAGGGCTCGTTCTCTTTGACTCTAACGTGAGGCATATTCTGTCTTGTGGCCGTTTAAGGCGGCGAAGTTTACACACTGAAGATTTGAGCTTCAACCATATCCCCCGCATCATCTCAGCAATCTCGCTGCCTTTTTTGTACTATTCGCCGATGCTCATTCTCGGTATCGAAACATCTTGCGACGAAACTGGCCTAGCGCTCTTCGATACGCAACGAGGCCTATTGGCTGAAGCCCTTCATAGCCAGGTCGATCTGCACGCGCAATTCGGCGGTGTGGTACCGGAGCTGGCCTCCCGTGATCATGTGCGCAAAATCGTCCCGCTTACCCGGCATGTACTGGCTCAAGCCAGCTGCAGTCTTGGTGACCTTGACGGCATAGCCTACACGGCGGGTCCGGGACTCATGGGCGCTCTGCTGGTAGGTTCTAGCTTCGCCAAGAGTCTGGCCTTGGGGCTGGGGATTCCCGCTCTGGGCATTCACCATATGGAAGCGCACCTGCTCGCACCGCTGATCCAGCCCGGGGCCAAACCCGACACTGCCCGTAACTCTGCTCAGGCTCAGGACATGCTGCCCTTCGTGGCGCTCCTGGTTTCTGGCGGACATACGCAGTTGGTTGAGGTCAGAGACCTCGGCAGCTACTCGATACTGGGCGAGTCGCTCGACGATGCTGCGGGCGAGGCTTTCGACAAAGCAGCCAAGCTGCTGGGCCTTGGCTACCCCGGCGGGCCCCAAATTGCGGCCAAGGCCCTGGCCGGGGACCCAAAACGCTTTCGATTTCCACGCCCCATGACCGACCGACCGGGCCTGGACTTTAGCTTCAGTGGCCTGAAAACCTTCACCCTCAACACGGTTGAAAAGCTAGGCGAGCTTACTGAACAAGATGTTGCCGATATCGCCCGCGCGTTCGAAATGGCCGCGGTAGATACCCTCGTGATCAAATGTCGGCGCGCACTGGAGCAAACGCGCGTGAAGCGCCTAGTGATCGCTGGCGGCGTTAGCGCCAATGACTATCTCAGGGCGCAACTGCAAGGCCAGCTGGACGCTGAGGTCATTTATGCCCCCCCAGCACTCTGTACGGACAACGGCGCCATGGTCGCCTTCGCCGGGGCACTGCGCCTACAGCAGGGCGCGAGCGAGGACCTGTCCATCAAGCCGAGGCCCCGATGGCCCATGACCGAGTTGCAGCCCATATGACCGGGCAGGCGGAAGATCAGCCCGATCGGGTTCTCATCTCCGATCTGAGGTGCGATGCCATTCTTGGCATTTATCCAGAAGAAAGAACGTCACCGCAACCCGTGGTCATCAACCTCATCGTTGATACGGATTGTCGGCCTGCAGCCAGAAGTCAGTCCATCGACGATACGTTGAACTATGCGGAGATAGCGGAGCGGGCCATCGAGCTGGTGGTTCAGGGCAAGTACCTTTTGATCGAATCTCTGGTGGAAGATATAGCCGCCATGGTGCTTGAACATTCGCGGGCTGAAGCGGTTAGGGTTCGCGTGGAGAAGCCCGAGGCCGTCACCGCTGCCGGTGCTGTTGGCGTGGAAATCACGCGCCGTCGACCCAACCTATAGGCGATCAGTATCCTCCAGCTGATTCAACCAGGCCCCAAGTTCCGAGATGCGTGCCGCTTTGAGGGCCTCACCGTAGGCCTTGCCGGTCGGAACGGACATGCCTGGGCCTGACGCTGGTTGAACCGCTTTCGTTCGCTTGATGCCCTCAGCAAGCACTCTGGCTGCCTCCTCGGCGACCCCCTCAGGTAATAGCGCTCCCAGGAGCGCCACCAGGCGGTCGGACTTGTGCCAGACCCTCAGCTCGGCAAAAACCTCGTACAGATGCCCTGCTGACACGTTCGGCCAAGCGGACATCGCGGCCTCATGGCGACAACGGTCCACGGCGCCCTGGCGATAGTGTTGCGGCAGCCTTAGCCGCTCTGCGAGTCCGTCAACCTCCGCTTCAGTGAGCGGCAGCCTGGCAAATCGCCGCTGTGGGGAGCCCTGAAGCAGAGCTTGACCAAGCCTCTCCATAGGCAGTGCCATGATTTCTGGAAACCAGTCCTGCAGGCCCTGACAGGCCTCAAGAATTTCAAAAAATCGAATGGGGCTATCGCTGGCCAGGGCAAGCAAGAACTCCTGGCAGACCCGCTCGGCGGAGAGTTCTCGGAGCTGGCCGGCCTTTACCATCTGCTGCATGAGAGCCAATGTCTCTGGCGCAACCGCAAAACCGCTCAGCTGAGCGCCAAAACGCGCCACCCTCAGTACCCGCAAGGGATCCTCCGAGAAAGCTTCAGAAACGTGCCGCAAAAGGCGATCCTCAAGGTCTTGCTGCCCACCCAGAGGGTCAATCAGAGCACCCTGCAGGCTACGCGCCATGGCGTTTATCGTCAGATCACGACGCTGGAGGTCCTGCTCCAGCGTGACGCTGGGATCGGCATCCACAAGAAACCCCCGATGCCCGGGCGCTTCTTTTCGTTCTGTGCGCGCGAGCGCATATTCTTCCTTCGACTCAGGATGCAAAAAGACCGGAAAATCTCGACCAACCTGCCGGTAGCCTGCGTCCAAAAGCTGTTCCGCCGTGGCTCCAACAACCACCCAATCGCGATCTCCGGGCGAACGGCCAAGCAGTTCATCTCTCAGAAAGCCGCCCACCAGATAACATTCGTATTCATTCATCCCGGCAGTGTAGGGAGCCGATGGGGGCGCGGGCAAGGCCAGCGCATGAGCATCGGGACATTTAATGGCTCAGCCCAGGGCTGACTGAACAGAGCGCTCTCCTGTTTCAAGGCAATAGGCCGTCAGCTCGCGTCCCCAAACACAGCCGGTATCTAGGGCGACGCATTGACCGTTACCGGTCTCACCATTGAGGGAAGCCCAGTGGCCGAAAAGAATCTTATGTCGGCGCTCGGCTGCGCTGGGGTTATCAAACCAGGCCGAAAGATTTTGTGGCGCGTTGGCAAGGGCGCCTTTGTACGTGAAGTTCAGTGCCCCGCGGTTGTCGATCATACGCATGCGGGTGAGGTAGTTGACGATGGTTCGCAACCGGGTCATCCCCGTGAGACTCTGATCCCATAGCGGCGGCTCGTTACCATATAGATCGCGAAAAAAATCGGCGAAGCCCAGCGCGCCTTTCTTGCTTCTGGCCTTCTTGCCGCCCATGACGGCGGTGACTTCGTCCGCGTATGCTTCTGCCTGTTTTGCCCCCCACTTTGGCGGCACGCCGGCATGCACCAAGATGTGGTCTCGCTCTCGATACAGCAGCCGTTGCTGTCGCAGCCAGTGTCCAAGCTCCTCGACCTCTGGCGCGGCTAACAACTCATCCAGGGTATCTTTTGGCGTGGGCTGATGTCCGCCAAAGAGTATGGCCAAAAAATGTAGATCGTGATTGCCCAACGCGATCTTGCAGCGACCATCAAGGTCTCGCAAAAAACGCAGCACCGCCAATGACTCAGGCCCCCGGTTGACCAGGTCTCCGCAGAGCCATAGCTCGTCTTTCTTCCCAAAATCAACCTTCTTTAGGAGCTTTTTTAGCTCCTGCCAGCAGCCTTGGATATCGCCAATAGCATAGGTCGCCATGGGGTCCCTCAGTGCAAAAAACGTTGAACAATGAGAGAGAAGGGGGGAATGGGCACATCAAATCGCTGACCCTCAGGATTCTGGAATTCGTAGCTGCCCTGCATACTGCCGACCGGCGTTTTGAGGATCGCTCCGCTGGAGTAGCAGAAGGTCTCTCCAGGTTGAAGCCAAGGCTGTTCACCGATAACGCCAGGACCACGAACCTCTTCCACCTGATTGCCGCCGTCCGTAATAATCCAGTGGCGATTGAGTAGCTGGCTCGGCTGGCTGGATTGATTCGTTATCGTGACCCGATAACCAAACACATAACGTTCTTCAGCGATGGCGGACTGGTCCTCGAGGAACTGGCTGACCACGCTAACTTCGATTTCATCAGTCACTCGTGCCCCTTAAACTTCAGCGATTGCGCGTTTTCGCGAAGCATTTAACCGTCCCGGATGACGGTTAGTCAAACTATCCGCTCAGTTGCATTCCTTAACCCTCAGTTTCCTCGGTCAGCCAAGCTGATATCCGTAAATAAGCTTCCGCGGTGAGGTCATCGGCCCGACTGGCGGGGTCAAGCTCCAACGACTGCCAATCCAAGCCCAGGTCCTTGAGGGAGTTCGACAGTCGCTTGCGTCGACCCGAGAAAGCCATGCGTAAAACTTGATCCAATCGTTTGCGCTCCGCGTCGGATAGCAGCGCCGCGCTGCTCGTCCTCGGGGTTAGCCTGAGGACCGACGAATCCACCCTTGGCGGAGGGGTAAAGCTGCTTGGCGCAACGTCAAACAATACCTCCACATGGGCCGAGAGCTGGGTGACCACGCTTAAGCGCCCCCAGGCCTTCGTGCCAGGAGTGGCTGCAAGGCGGCTTGCCATCTCGCGTTGCAGCATAAAGTGCATGTCCCGAATCGCTCCAGGATAACGGTTCACGAAATCCAAAAGCCGAATGACCAGGGGTGACGAAATATTGTAGGGCAGGTTACCCACAAGGCGCCAAGAGGGTGGTTCGCCAGATTCAGGCTCGGGCAGCATCAGTTTGGCCAGGTCTGTGCGAAGAATATCTTCATTGCAAATTCGGGCAGCGGGGTATTTGGTGCCGAGCAGGGGTACGAGATCCCGATCTATCTCCACCGCAACGTAGGATTTCAAGTCATCTCGATACAGGTAGTCGGTTAACGCCCCCTTGCCGGGTCCGATCTCCAGGACGCTGTCTCCCGGAGCAAGCCCAACAGCCGACGCGATGCCTCCGAGCACGGCACCGTCATGCAAGAAATGTTGCCCAAATCTTTTACGCGCCTGCACGGTCCACTCGCCGAAGTTCCCCCACGCTAGCAATGGCCGCGCGGAAACTTCCTTCATCCCCCTGACCTGTGCCCGCAAGATCCAAAGCCGTTCCGTGATCCACCGATGTCCGCACAAAGGGGAGGCCTAGCGTGATGTTTACCGATTTGCCAAATCCGGCGTACTTGAGCACTGGCAGGCCTTGATCGTGATACATGGCCATCACCGCAGAGGCTTGATCCAAGTATTTGGGCGTGAAAAGCGTGTCTGCCGGCAGCGGCCCCAGTAAATCCAGTCCCTCACGGCGAAGGTCTTCGCAGATGGGTTCAATAACCTCCTGCTCCTCTTGGCCCAAACGCCCATCCTCGCCGGCATGGGGGTTGAGCCCCGCCACCAGGATTCTTGGGCTGGCGATGCCGAAACGCTGGGTAAGGCTGTTATGAAGTATCAACAAACGCCGTCGTAGCAGTGACTTAGATAGCGCTGCCGGCACCGCTGCCAAGGGCAGATGCGTTGTCGCCAAGGCAACGCGCATGGCGTCGTTGGCGAGCATCATCACCACATCCTCAGCCCCGGAACGCTCGGCCAGATATTCGGTGTGCCCCATAAAGGCCAGACCGCTCTCGGCGATGACAGACTTTTGTACGGGGCCGGTGACCATGGACGAGAATTCTCCCGTCATGCAGCCATCGATGGCGGCATCGAGACAGTCGATTACGTAAGATGCGTTGCTCACATCAAGCCGCCCGGGATGCGCGGGGACCGACAGCGGTCGATGCAGAACGGTGAGGACACCGGCTTCCCTGGCCGGCGCATGCCGTTTTTCATCGAGTCGAAGGGGCAGGCCTAAGCCCTTTGCCCGCTGGAGTAGCAGGTCCTTATCGGCGACGACGATCCAAGCACGCTCCCTGTCTTGCTGCGCCAACTTAATGACCAAGTCTGGGCCAATGCCGGCAGGCTCTCCTGGCGTGATCGCGATCATGCCTCTACTCGGTGTCGCTAAATTCGCAGTTCGACAAAGGCCTCATCGCGAATTTCTTTGAGCCACTCCTGGCGCTCTTCTTCGAAGCGCCGTCTAAACAGCAAATCCATGGCCATATTGCGGAGCGCTTCCTCACTCATATCCTCTTCTCGGCGACCGTCCACTGCCAAGATATGCCAGCCAAATTCGCTTTCAAAAGGCTCGCTGACCTCACCTTCCGCAGTCTGACGCATCATCGCGCTGAACTCAGGCACAAATTGATCCGGCGTGGACCACCCTAACGTTCCCCCATTGAGCGCACTGCCAGGGTCCTCAGAGTGTTCCTTGGCCAACTCGGCAAAATCTTCCCCTTCCTGTAGTTGGTCATATATCCCGCTAATCAGGGCTTCGGTTTGCTCCGGCGTGCGTATTTCTGACGGCCTCACCAAGATGTGACGAACATTGGTCTGCATCGACCTTTGGGTTCCCGCCCCCCGGCGCTCCAGAAGCTTGATGATGTGAATTGTGCTACCCGCATCGATGGGCTCGGCAATTTCTCCCGCCTCAAGCGCCAGAACCGACTCCGTAAACAAACTAGGAAGTTCTCCAGCTCGCCGCCAGCCAAGGTCGCCCCCTTCTAGAGCCGTGCTGGCAGAGGACCTGGCAATCGCCATTTGTGCAAAATCATCTCCCGCTCTCAGCTTGGCCACCATGTCGTCCGCTGCGGCCAGGGCCTGATCGTGGACCTCATCCGCCGCGTTATCCTCGAGGGTGATCATGATATGACCGACTCGATACTCGTCCGAGAACATTTGCTGGTAGAAGGGGGAATTCAGCAGCGCCTGAACGTCCTGCTCACTGATCGTGATTCGACGGTTGATCATCGATCTTTGCAGACGCGATATGGTCATCTCCGTGCGAATGTCCTCTCTAAACTGGCGATAGCTGGCGCCGTCCTCTGCCAGGGCCTGCTGAAATTCCTCTATCGTCATGTTGTTGTTGCTGGCGAATCGCGCAACCGCCGCAGTGAGGGACTCATCGTCTATCGTCACGCCCCGACGCTTGGCCTCCTGCAGCTGAATGTTCTCGATGATCAGGCGTTCCATCAGTTGGCTAACCAAGACGTCCGCAGGTGGTGGCTGGATATTCTCTTCCTGAATCGAGCGTTTCACGGTCTCCAGACGCGCGACAAGCTCAGAGGCTAAAACAACGTCATCGTCCACCACGGCGACAATGGCTTCTAGCTTTTGATACTCAGCGCGAACCCCGTGAGTCGCTGCCAGCAGCAGCAAGGTCAACAGGGCCGGAACGAATCGTTTGTAGGTCGTAGTCATAAACTTGCTCTTCCTTGATGGCTGTCTCCAGCTTGGTGACAGCCGGTTGCCTCTATGGCGTCATCTTATTTCGGCTTGTGAGCATTGTGCTTCGCCTTGACGATAAAGCAAAGGCCGGCCTTAGCGCTCTGCCAAGGGCGAGTAACCTCGAATGCCCTGAGTCAGCAACGTGTCGAGCCGTCTGCCGATGCCCGCCAAGCCCTTTAGCGTCACTTCCAAGAAGATAGCGCGATCCGTTCTTAGGTTGGAATACCCGGCCGGCACGTACTCTGCGAACCGCAGTTGTGGTTGAAAGCTGGGGTTTTCCAAATACTGCCGAGCAACCAACCTTATGTTCAAACAGCAATCATCAAATTCCACGCCCGCGAAGGCTTCCAGCGTTCTGCTCCGCCGCAGATCATAGTTCCAGCGTGCTAGATAGGACCATGACGAGCTCGTGGGCCAGGAAAAGGCCACCTCTGCCTGGCGAATGTCGTCCTCGCGCCGTTGACGGAAACCCAAGTTGACGCTGCGCCTGTTTGCATCCGTCAGCCTGGCGTGCACTGCCAGCTCGCGCCAAGCATTTTGATCATAGTCCCAAAGTTGATTTGCAAGGAGGGCGCCATCCATGCCCCCTCCCAGCCGACGGTTGAACTCCTGCTGCATGACCCAAACTCGGTCGCCCACTGGATTCGGTACGTTGGCAAGCACCACCTTGGGGTCGTCAAACTGCACAACGTGCCCCAGCTTCAATGCCAGGCTCTGGTAGCCAGTATCCGACCTTAGAAAACGAGAGGTCAGTCCGAGGGTGAGTCGATTGGCGTCCCCCAATCGATCTAGCCCTGAAAAGCGATTGGGTCGGAACAGCTGGTCATAATTTAACGTGAGGGTTGAGGAGTCAAAATTTGGCAGGGCATCCTGATCCTCAAAGCCTTGGCGAAGGTAGTACAGGCGTGGTTCCAGCGTTTGCAGCCAGGCGGTGCGCCCAACCCTGAGGTCCTTTTCAAAGAAGAGCCCAACATCGACGGACCCATAGGCCAAGCGACGATCTCTGCTGGTCTCCTGCATCACGCCGGATGCCGCCCGAACGCTCGGCCGTAACCGATATTCACTATGGTGCAACCCGGCCTTGGTCTGCCAAAACCCCCAGATTGAACGTCCCCCGGCCCGAACTTCGGGCTGAAGATGCAGTCGACTGCCGTTGACCTCATCCACCAGCGTGCGATTTATGGAGCGCTCAAAGTCTGTCCAGCTCGCCGCTAGGGACACCCCGCCCAGGGCCTGTGGTGCCGTGTCATAGCTCAGCGCCAGTGAGGGCTTTGCGCCATAGCTTTGCAGCGCCAAATCATCGAGCTTCTGAAAATCGTGGCTGATGAGTCGTGCGGAAAAATGATCGCTCCGATATGCGATCTCTAGGTATTGCTCCAGCGCTTCTGGATTCGCCACCCCCGCCAGGGTTTCAAGGTCTCGATAATAATCTGGGTCGCTGATTCGATTGAAGTCGATCGTTGTTGTCACTGGCCCCAGACGACTTTGGTAATCGAACCCGATCAGCCAACGATCCGCGCTTTCAAATGAACCAAGCACCTCGTGGCCGCCAAAGGCGCGGTGGGTGTCTAAATCGTATCGGCCGTTGTATTGATCGTCTTCATGCAGATAGGCCAACGTCAGTTGCCCAGCTTGGGTCGCATCCTGAAAGGAGCCATCAAGCTCAATGCCCACACCGCGTTCGGTAATCAAGCGCGGGGTGAGCGTAACGTCTCCTGCCTCACCTAAATTGAAGCGGTAGGGTAGAGCGACGTCCAATCCATCGCTGCCTGAGTAACTCAGCTCAGGAGAGATCAACCCGCCTGTTTCTTCCGCGCTGACCGGTATACGCAGGTAAGGAATGTACAGAATGGGCAGCGAGCGAATCCGCAAGACTGCGCCCCGGGCCACCGCAAAGTCGTCTGTTTCCCCGAGCCTGATGGAATCCGCTGACAGCGACCAACCCTCATCACCCGGCGTACAGGCCGTTAGCGTCCCGTCATTCAGGCTTAACGCACCCCCAGCCCGCTGTTCAACTAAGGATGCCTTGCCGCGCAGGGCACTCCCCGGAATAAACCACTGAGCCTGATCCAGCCGAGCCTTTTCTACCTGAAGGTCAAAAGAGGCCTGGCGCCCCTGAAGCACGATAGACTCACTTTCCAAACGAACGCCCCGGGGAAACGTTGCGTTCTTGCCCAGCACATCGATGACCGCCAATGGGGAAAGAGCGGTACTGTTGTCGAAGCGAATCACCACATTGCCATCCAGCAATAACTCGCCAGATGCTGATCCGGATAACCGATCCAGTTCAGCGACAAGGTCTTGGGAAGGGTCGAGTCTCGGTGACTGCTGAAAGGCTGGGTAAGCCACGCAAGATGACTCCACCCGAGGCCGCTCGGCTTCGCTCACCGCCGCCATGGAGTGAAGCACCAGAAATGCAAAGGCCAGCAAAGCCTGAATGGAGAGGTTGTTCATCTTGGCATGATAAAAGAATTCGACCCATGGTTATAATCGGATCATGCCGGTTCCCCATCAAAAGCTACAGGCGTGGAGTCAAAAGAAGCTCGGCGTTCAGTCTCTCGCCCTCGAGGCCCTCCGCGTAGAGGCGAGTCAGCGGCGCTTTTATCGACTTTCCGACCACCAGGGCCACAGCTGGATCGCGATGGCGAGCCCCCCAGCCCTGGAGAATAATGAACAGTTTCTTGCGCTCGGTCGGTTATTCCAGGCCCATCGACTCCCCGTCCCCACCATCTTAGAAGCAGACCTCGCCTTGGGCTATTTCCTGCTGGAGGACCTTGGACATACGCACCTAGAGGACGCATACCGGGAGCAACCCGACGTGCTTCAACAGGCCTTAAGCCAGATACTCCCCTTGCAGGCCGTGCGCAGTGACCTGATCCCCGACTACGACGAAGATCGGATGATCATGGAGTTCGACCTTTGTGCAGAGTGGTTGTTGGCAGGGCTTGCTGGATCGGATTTGAGCCCCAAGGATCTGAACACGCTGGCCTCGGCCCGAGGCCTCTTGGTAGACAGCATGCTGTCCCAGCCCCAGGTCTGCGTGCATCGTGACTATCACTGTCGCAACCTGATGCTTCGGGAGGGGCAGTTGGGCATTGTTGACTTTCAGGACGCTCTCATCGGCCCCGCGCTCTACGATGCAGCCTCCCTATTGCGGGACTGTTATTACACTCACTCAGAGGCTGTGGTGGATCAGCAGCTTGCCACCTTCATCTCCCTGCACCCTCAGATGGATCCGGCCCAGTTTTCTGAGCTGAAGAGAAAATTTGATTTCACCGCCATTCAGCGACAAATAAAGGCTGTTGGGATTTTTGCCCGGCTCTGCTTGCGCGACGAAAAAGACCAGCATCTGGAACACATATACCCGGTCCTGACCCGCGTCATTGCTCTGGCGCGCACGTATCCCCAGCTGGCTCCGCTAGCAGCCCTTTTGGTATCGCAGCAGGCGCCTGTTTTTGAGGCTCTGCGGGAGCGCCTAGCCCCAGAGAGAGTGGGATAAGTGAAGGCCATGATCCTCGCGGCCGGTTACGGGCGACGACTTGCGCCCTTGACCGACGAGACGCCCAAACCCCTTCTCCCCATTGACGGGAAACCGCTCATTCTTCATCAGCTAGTTCGCCTGAAAGAGGCGGGTATTCAGGATGTGGTCATCAATCTTCATCACCTCGGACACCTCATCGAAGCCTGTCTTGGGGATGGCTCAACCCTGGGATTAAACCTTAAATACAGTCGGGAAGCCCAGCTGCTGGATACGGGCGGAGGCATCAAAAAAGCCCTCACGATGCTCGGCGACGCGCCCTTTGTCCTGTGCAATGGCGACATTCTCTGCGACCTGGATTTTCGAGATTTGAGCGTGCCTCAGGGTGAGGACTTAGGCCACCTACTGCTCGCTCCCAAACCAGACTACAGAGCCACCGGCGATTTCCTGTTCAAAAATGGAAGGATTGTTGCCCGAGGCGATGACTACATTTATTGCGGTATATCCGTTCTCGACCCCAAGCTTTTTGCACAGTCACCCGAGGCACCCTTCTCTCTCGCTGACCTACTTTTCCGCGCCGCTGCAGAGGGAAAACTATCGGGACAAGCCTTTTTCGGGCACTGGACAGACATTGGGACACCGGATGAATACGCCCGCGTGCGAGGCACTCCGGCGAGCTAGAAGGTGGGCCTAGAATACCGCTACAGCTCGCCTTCGTTCCGTTACAATGAGCCCTTCGCAACGTGAGAAAACCAATGGCCTATTGGATTTGCCCCTCCATTCTTGCCGCAGACTTTGCGCGTCTTGGGGAAGAAGTGGACCAGGTGCTTGAGGCAGGCGCCGATACGATTCATTTCGACGTAATGGACAACCACTACGTCCCTAATCTATCCGTTGGGCCTCTGGTGCTTAACGCCCTGCGACGCCGTGGCGTGAGGGCCTGCGTCGACGTTCACCTCATGGTGAAACCCGTGGATCGCCTGATCGGCGATTTTTTGGAGGCGGGTGCCGACTATATTTCAGTGCATCCCGAATCCACAGAACACCTGCATCGAACCCTATCCATGATCAAGGAGGGCGGCGCCAAGGCCGGACTGGTTTTTAATCCCGGCACCCCGATGACCTACCTGCCGCCAGTGATCGACCTGGTAGACCTGGTGCTGATCATGTCTGTCAATCCGGGCTTTGGCGGTCAGGCATTTATCCCCCAAAGCCTGGAGAAACTTGTTGAAGCCAGGGCGCTGATCGACAGCTCTGGCAGGCCTATTCGCCTCCAGATCGATGGCGGCATCAAGATCGACAATATCAGTGACGCTGCGAGGGCAGGCGCAGACAGCTTTGTTGCGGGCACGGCGATCTTCAATACCGATGACTACGCGCAGACAATCGGCGCCCTGCGTGATGCCATTGCAACGACCTCATGAGGCAGCGTCACCTCGCCTATCTTTTTGATCTAGACGGCACGTTAATCGATACCGCACCGGATATCGGCGCCGCTCTGAACCACAGCCTCGAAACGGCAGGGCTCGCCCCGGTCAGATCGGATTTGGTGCGTCACTGGGTTGGCTTTGGATCTAGAAAACTCATCGAGCAGGCGTTGATTCATCACCATAAGCAACCCGCTCAGGAACAGATAGACGCTTTGCTGGAACCCTTCCTCAGCTACTACACCGAACACATCGCCGACCTGAGCAAACCCTACCCCACCACTGTGGAGACATTGACGGCCTTAAAAACAGAGGGTATCCCCCTGGCCGTGGTCACCAACAAGCTGCAGGCCCTGGCGGTACCCGTTCTGGATGCCCTGGAACTAAGCCCGTTCTTCGATGTCATTGTGGGTGGGGATACGGCCAGTCGACCCAAACCGGCGGCGGATCCGATCGAATACTGCCTGCAGCATGTTGCGGTCAGGCCTGAGGACGCGCTGATGGTCGGAGATTCCATCACGGATGTTGATGCAGCCCGCGCGGCAGGGGTTGGCATCGTCTGCCTGCGCGATGGCTATAACCATGGCACCGATGTGGCGACCCTCGAACCTGATCGCGTGATTGATAGACTATCTGAACTGCTATAGCCCAAGACCGGCCCAGGGTGTTCCAAAAACTGCTCTGTGCATGGTAGCCTGTGCGCCGTCGAATCGAGCATGTCATGACCCATGGCGCATAACTGCCCACAATACGGAAGCGCATCCATCCATCACTGGACCGGTTGCTGGCGAGGCTAAAAAAGCCCGTTCTCCTGGAGCCCGCTCAGCGCACGCTCCGTTCAATCCGTTACTGATGCCGAGGCGAAGATGATTGCTCAACCTCATACCTACAAAAGAATCCCCATTAGTCGCGAGGCGCTGGCTGATCTCGATACGCCGTTGTCGGTTTATTTAAAGCTGGCTCAGGGGCCCTATAGCTACCTTCTAGAAAGCGCAGAGGGCGGAGAAAAGTGGGGCAGATACTCCATTATCGGACTGCCGGCGAGGACCATTATTAGCGTCTCTGGCAGTCATATTGAAGTTAAAACAGACGGCGAAGTCGTTGAGGCCCTGGACAGCGAAGACCCACTCACCTTCATCGAGGATTTTCTAGACCGATTCAAGGTCGAGGGCTGCGACGCCATGCCCCGTTTCTTTGGCGGCCTGGTGGGATATTTTGGCTACGATACGGTTCGCTATGTTGAAAGACGCCTGGCGCACAGCACACCGCCCGACAAGCTCAACACCCCGGACATTTTGCTAATGGTGAGTGAGGACGTGGTCGTTTTTGACAACCTTGAAGGCCGAATGCAGCTAATCAGCCTTATCGACCCGGATGATCCATCGGCACGAGCGCAGGGGGAACAACGCTTGCTCAAGTTTGCCAACCAACTCGCACAGCCGGTCCAGGGTCTTGAATCGGGCGGATCCAATCAAAGAGTTAAAGAGAGCGACTTCGTTTCAGAGTTTGGAGAAGACGCTTTTAAGGATGCCGTGGAGCGCATTCGAGACTATACGAAGGCAGGCGACATCATGCAGGTGGTCCTTGCCCAGCGAATGCACATTCCCTTCCAGGCACCATCGATAAACCTCTATCGAGCCCTGCGCCGCCTCAATCCATCGCCCTATATGTACTTTATGGACTTGGGCGACTTCGAAGTTATCGGCTCCTCTCCAGAAATCTTGGCGCGGCTGGAAGATGGAGTGATTACCAACCGCCCGCTTGCTGGCACGCGTCGACGAGGACATACCCCGGCGGAAGACCTCGCCCTAGAGGAAGAGCTGAAGAACGATCCCAAGGAAATCGCCGAACACCTGATGCTTATCGATCTCGGGAGGAACGACGTGGGACGTGTGGCCAAGGCAGGCAGCGTCAAAGTGACCGAGCAGTTCAGCATTGAGCGCTACTCCCACGTGATGCACCTCTCGTCTAACGTTGAGGGTGAGTTAGAAGCAGGGAAATCGGCTATGGACCTCCTGCGAGCAGCGCTCCCCGTGGGCACCCTATCCGGGGCACCGAAGGTTCGTGCCATGGAGATCATTGATGAGTTAGAGCCCGTGAAGCGGGGCATCTACGGGGGCGCCATTGGCTATCTCGCCTGGAATGGCAATATGGACACCGCCATCGCGATTCGAACCGCCGTCGTCAAAGATGGCTTTCTCTACATCGAAGCGGGCGGAGGTATTGTCCACGACTCCATTCCCAGGCTTGAATGGAAAGAAAGCCTGAACAAGGGGAGAGCCATCTTCCGTGCCGCCGCCATGGCTGAAAATAAAATGGTAGACCCCGCGATCCCGGTACAAGCAGAGACTGGAGAAGCAACATGATCATGATGATCGATAACTACGACTCCTTTACCTACAACGTAGTCCAGTACCTACAGGAGTTAGGGGGGTCTGTCACCGTGTTCCGCAATGATCAAATATCTGTCGCTGACATTGAAGATCTGGCCCCCGACCGTCTGGTCATCTCACCCGGCCCGTGCACGCCAAATGAGGCTGGCATATCCCTCCAGGCCGCGCAGCACTTCGCTGGGAAAATTCCCGTACTCGGCATCTGTCTGGGACATCAGAGCATCGGTCAGTGCTTTGGCGGCACCGTGGTTCGTGCCAAAGCGGTCATGCATGGCAAGACATCTATGATCCACCATAAGGGCAGCGGCGTTTTTCAAGGGTTGCCGTCCCCTCTCGAGGCGACGCGATACCACTCCCTGGTCGTGGACGCAGCAAGCCTCCCAGACTGCTTGGAGGTGACTGCCTGGACCGAGGAGGGGGGTGCGATGTCAGAAATCATGGGTTTAGCCCATCGCGAGTTGGCGGTTGCGGGGGTGCAGTTTCACCCTGAATCCATCATGACCGAACACGGCCATGCGATGTTAAACAACTTTTTAAAGCAGGCGATCTAAGCCTGCCCTCGGGAGAAGAATAATGGACATCCCATCGGCCCTGGCGGCCATTGTTGACGGCAGAGACCTTAGCCAGGCTGAAGCTGCCAGCGTGTTTAACGACATTATGTCCGGCGCGGCAACGCCGGGCCAGATTGGTGCGATTCTGGCCGCGCTGAGGGTTAAGGGAGAGACTGCTGCGGAGATCGCCGGCGCGGCAACCACAATGCGCGCGCTCTCCACCAAGGTTCCTGTCTCCGCCGACCATCTGGTAGATACCTGTGGCACTGGAGGCAGCGGATTGAAGCTGTTCAATATCTCTACAGCGTCGGCCTTCGTCGCTGCAGCTGCGGGCGCTCAGGTCGCCAAGCATGGAAATAGAAAGATGACGAGCTTTTGTGGCAGCGCGGACGTATTAGAGCTGGCCGGGGTGAATCTAACCCTCACGCCGGAACAAATTGCGACCTGTATTCAGGAGGTTGGCGTAGGCTTCATGTTTGCGCCCGCTCACCACAGCGCCATGCGTTTCGCCGGGCCGATACGCCAAGAAATAGGGATTCGAACCCTCATGAACGTCTTGGGCCCAATGACCAACCCGGCTGGCGCAGAGCATCAGGTGATCGGCGTCTTCGCCCCGAACTGGTTGCGCAAAATGGCCGAGGTACTCAAAATATTGGGCACCCGCCGAGCCATGATCCTACACAGTGAGGGTCTTGACGAAATACGCCTGGACGCCCCTACCCAGGTCATTGAACTGAAGGATGGCGTGATTGAAGAATATATCCTGGCGCCCAAGACGCTGGGTATTCGGGATCACTCTCCCGCAGAGATTGCGGCCCTAGCCGCGACGTCAACTGAATCTAGCCTGGATTTGGTGCTCCGATCTCTCGGCGATGATCAAAGCGCAGCGGCCGACATTGTGGCACTCAACGCAGGAGCCGCGATCTACGTTTCGGGCGTGGCCACCAACCTGTCGAATGGCGTCGAGATGGCGCAGGACGCCATCGCCTCGGGATTAGCTCGCGAACGCTTGGACGAACTCATTCGCGTCAGCCGAATGATGACTACAACGGAGGCGGACGCTAGTTCCCCATGAACAATATCCTCGAGCAAATCATTGCGACCAAGGAGCAGGAGGTGCGCCAGCGCAAACGCGATCTACCCTTGGAGACGCTAATCCAACGGGCCTCAGGCATGCCTCCAGCTCGTGGTTTCACGGCTGCTTTGGAAGCCAAGGCGCGCAGCAAGCAAACGGGGGTGATCGCAGAGATTAAGAAAGCCTCTCCTAGCAAGGGGGTCATTCGCCAGGACTTTAAGCCTTCGGAAATAGCCCGCGCTTACGCTGACCATGGGGCCACGTGTATTTCTGTCTTAACGGATGTTCAGTATTTCCAGGGCAGTGACGCGCACCTAGAACAGGTTCGAGCCAGCGTTGATCTGCCTGTGATCCGAAAGGACTTTACCATCGATGAATATCAAATTTATGAGGCTAAGGCCCTCGGCGCGGATTGCATCCTATTAATCGTCAGTGCCCTAAGCCCCACGCGCCTCGGCGAGCTCTATCGCTGCGCGCTGGAACTTGAGCTTGATGTGCTGATCGAGGTCCATGATGGCGAGGAACTTGAAACTGCTCTGGCACTGGGCCCGCGCCTACTTGGGATTAATAACCGCAACCTGAAAACCTTCACCACATCTCTGGAAACGACGCTTGAACTGTTGCCGCTGATTGAGAACGCCGTAGTCGTGACGGAAAGCGGCATTGCTGATGCCGGTGATGTCGCTCGCATGCGAGCGAACGGAGTATTTTGCTTTTTAGTGGGTGAGGCGCTTATGCGCGAGGCCGACCCCGGCGCTGCCCTGGATACCCTGATATCTGTCTAAACAGAACGCTTACGGATATTCAGCGAGTCCCCAGGACCACGATATTCTTGCCGCCAACAACGATCAGATCAGCCTCGGTGAGGGACTTCAATGCCCTACCCACCATCTCCCGCGAACAGCCAACGATCAAGCCGATTTCCTGGCGCGTGATGCGTACCTGCATGCCATCCGGATGCGTAATGGCATTGGGGCCCTTCGCAAGATGGAACAACGTGCTCTTTACGCGTCCGGTAACGTCCAAAGACGCCAAATCCGTAGCGCGCTGATTGGCCCGCTCCAAACGGTCTACAAGGTTTCCCAGGATATTGACGTAAATCTCTGGGTAGTCGTGGGCCACCTCCATAAAGTGGTCCCGGGGGATTTGCGCCAATATACATCCGCCGCAGGCGCTGACACAGACATCCAGGCCATCGGAGGATGTCACAGACGCCTCGCCAAAAAACTCACCGCGCCCCAAGTAGTCGTGAATCATCTGGCGTCCGCCAGAGCCGTGGGTTTGAACAGACATAACACCATCAAGGATCAGGAAAATGACATCCTGGCAGTCATTGAGGTCGAGCAGCGTATCCCGGGAACGCAGCTCCAAAATATCTGCATGAGCGAGCAGCGGTACCAGGGAGTTTTCTGACAGCTGACTCACGGCCGCGAGACAGTCCAGCTTCAGAGGTATTTTCTTATTAACCGCCGCACGATCTTTTTCATAACGTGCCGCCGAAGTGGCTCCGCCGACTTCCTTGCCTCGCTGCAGTGCATAGCCACCTTTATCTGGTGCTGGCACCGTTGCAAGTCTGTTTGAGGTTTGAGTGCCAATTCTCATAGTCATATCCGTCCCTTTGCTCTTCATCGCCTAATCGGTCAGGCCCGATCTGCCATCATTCGTCCGGCCCTTCTCGGATCAGGTTCGTGAGGGCCTTAGCGCCAGGTGATCCAATTGTTTGGGTATGCGTCAAAGCGCCAATAACCAGCGATCTGAAACACATCTGAAAAAGTTCTCGCCACACCGGCCACGATTCATGCTAAGGAATAGATTGATTCGGTAGGCAATATTTTGACCAACGGTCTTTTTTCTCGTACCGACGACGCACAAGGCGCACATTCGGCGGCTTTGTAAACAACTAGAGGCCGAGTCAGTGGAAATTGAGCTCAAATGGATTGATGGCGTGCACTTTGAGGCAGCAGACGAAAATGGACATCGAGTACCTATGGATGGCCCACCGGAGGCCGGCGGCCAGAATCTAGGCACTCGACCCATGCAGCTTATCTTGATGGGTTTAGCGGGGTGTACGGCTTACGATGTTATCGAGATTCTCAGGAAGGGCCGACAACAGGTTGAGGGTCTGGAAGTCTGCCTCCGAGGCAGCCGCGCCTTGGATGTGCCGGCTGTTTTCGAGGCCATTGATATTCACTTCATCCTGCGCGGCAAGGGTCTTAACCCGCAACGCGTAGACCGGGCGGTTAACCTTTCAGCAGAGAAATACTGTTCGGCCTCCATCATGCTTGCACGCGCAGGCGTGCAAATTTCCCATAGCTACGAAATTTTTGACGCCACAGAGGCTTAAATTCGGTAGCTGGTCAGCGTCATCGCCCGGGCAAGCAGCTGCATTGTTTGCTTCAGTGGCTTGGGAAACTCGACCCCGCCTCTGGCCAGGGCCTCCTCACCATGACGCGTTTCGTCGGCTCGCATGGCTTCCAATACTTCTCGGGTGCGGCGGTCCTCATCAGGCAAGGACGCCAGGTGGCCGTCAAGATGCTTCACCACCTGATCTTCCGTCGCCTCGACAAAACCCAGGCTAACCCGATCACCCAACAACCCAGCTGCAGCACCCACGGCGAAGGACAGCCCAAAAAACACCGGTGCTAGGGCGCTGGGGCCGCCCTCCAGCTCACTGAGACGCTGCTCACACCAAACCAAATGATCCTGCTCCTCACCGGCCGCCGCTAACAGCGCGGACTTGGCATCTTCACCCTTTGCGGTGAGTGCCTGGCCCTCGTATAGGGCCTGGGCGCAGACCTCGCCGGTGTGGTTCACCCGCATCAGCCCCACAATATGCGCCCTTTCCTCCTCTGAAAGTGGCGCCTCGGAAAAGTTTGCACCGGGATAGTCGCGCACGGCCTGATGCCCACCCGTTAATGTTCGCAAACCTCTATCAAAGCTGCAGATGATCTCGTCCAGCTGATTCATTTACCCTGTCCTTACGCAAAGCCAGGTTGACTGGGCCTGGTCCCAAAGGTTAGTCCTCATCAAGCCGCCGTAGGGCTCGAAAACCGATGTCTTTGCGGAACTGTCTGCCCCGCCACCCAATTAAATCGACGCGCGCATAGGCTCTGGCCTGAGCCAGTGCAATATCTTCTCCAACGCCTACCACGCAGAGCACTCGGCCACCGGCGGTCACGACATTGTCGTCCTGGCGCGTGGTGCCGGCATGAAACACCTTAGTGTCCTCCAGCTGCTTAGCAAGGCCTGTAATGATATCACCCCGCACCGGCTCCCCGGGGTATCCGGCGGCGGCCAAGACGACGCCGAGGGCGTCACGTGGATCAAACTCGATTGCCTTTTCCGCCAGCGTTCCAGCGCGCGCGTGTTGCAGTAGAGGTAATAGGTCACTGCGTAGGCGCATCATAATAGGCTGGGCTTCAGGGTCACCGAAGCGACAATTGAATTCCACCACCTTGATCCGCTCTTCTGGGGTAACCATCAGGCCCGCATAAAGAAACCCTCGGTAGGGCATACCCTCCTGAGCCATCCCGAGGAGCACGGGCTTGATCACCTCCTCCATGGCACGCTCATGAACCTGGGCGGTCACGACAGGCGCTGGCGAGTAGGCACCCATGCCACCCGTATTGGGCCCGCGACCGCCGTCTTCCAGGGCTTTATGGTCTTGAGAGGAGGCAAAGGGCAGCGCGACTTCCCCAT
This sequence comes from Gammaproteobacteria bacterium UBA7376, assembly GCA_002470275.1. Taxonomy (GTDB): domain Bacteria; phylum Pseudomonadota; class Gammaproteobacteria; order Pseudomonadales; family Azotimanducaceae; genus UBA4421. The sequence goes on from DKNY01000011.1 coordinate 101,786, forward strand.
CACAAAGACAAATAAAGCTCGCTTCCTCGCCCTCTAAAAACTCCTCAATAACCACTCGGCGCCCGGCATCACCGAAACTATTTTCAGCGAGCATGTGGGTCACGGCGTCCACGGCCTCGGCTTCCGTCATGGCCACAGTAACCCCCTTACCGGCCGCCAAACCGTCTGCTTTGACCACAATGGGGGCGCCTTGCTGGCGAATATAGGCCGTCGCTTCGGCCACGTCGGTAAAGCTTTGATAGGCCGCCGTGGGAATATCATGACGACGCATAAAGTCTTTGCTGAACGCCTTCGAGCCCTCTAGCTGCGCAGCAGAACGAGTAGGACCGAAACAGGCTAGCCCGGCAGCCTCAAACTGATCCACGACCCCCTGAACCAGTGGCGCTTCTGGACCGACCACGGTCAGGGCCACCTGCTCATCTCTGGCGAGCGCCATGAGAGCATCAATGTCGGCTGCAGACACGCCCACGTTACGGACGCGCTCCTCACCTGCGGTTCCCGCGTTGCCGGGGGCGACGATGACTTCACTCACATCTGGACTCTGGGCGAGCTTCCATGAGAGAGCGTGCTCGCGTCCGCCGTTACCAATCACAAGTATTTTCATAACGTTTCCTCCGGTTGGGGCAAACGCCTCAACTCAATGACGAAAGTGACGTATCCCCGTAAGAACCATGGCCATCCCATGTTCATTGGCCGCATCGATCACCTCCTGGTCGCGTACGGACCCACCTGGCTGAATCACTGCCCGAATGCCGGCTTGCGCTGCAGCGTCAATGCCGTCGCGAAAGGGAAAGAACGCATCTGAGGCCATGACCGCACCAGCGACTTCAAGACCTTCATCTGCCGCCTTGATCCCGGCAATCTTAGCGCTAACAATCCGACTCATCTGACCTGCCCCAATACCAACCGTTTGCATAGCCCGAGCATAGATGATTGCGTTGGACTTGGTAAACCAGGCCACTTTCCAGGCAAATTCGAGGTCAGCCATCTCAGCTGCAGACGGCTCACGCTTCGTCACGGTTCGGAGTGCGTCGTTGTCGAGGCAGCGCTCATCCGCATCCTGTATCAACACGCCGCCACCGACCCGCTTTAGCTCCAGACCCCTTTGACCAACATTGATCGGGCCACAGTCGAGCAGACGGACATTCTGCTTACTTTTAGCGACGCTCAGGGCAGCGTCGGAGTAGGCGGGCGCTATGATGACCTCAACAAACTGTTGACCCAAGATCCGTTCGAGTAGCGGGCCATCCAGCGGTCGATTAAATGCAATGATGCCGCCAAAGGCTGAGGTGGGGTCCGTCGCAAAGGCCATGCTGTAGGCGTCGTTGAGATCGGATGCTACGGCCACACCACAGGGATTGGCGTGTTTAACGATGACGCAGGCAGGCTCTGAAAAAACCTTAACGCATTCCAGGGCGGCGTCGGCATCCGCGATGTTGTTGAACGACAGCGCCTTTCCCTGAAGTTGGGCACACCCGGTGATACTAGCCGAGGGGGCGGGACCGGTCTCGCGGTAGAGGGCGGCACGTTGATGGGGGTTCTCGCCATAGCGCAGGGCGAGCGCTTTATCGTAAGTCAGGGTAAGGGTGTCTGGCATGACCTCATCGCGCCCCAGGTAGGCCGCCACCGTTGCGTCGTACTGGGCCGTATGTCTGAAGGCCTTGACGGCGAATTCCCGACGCATGGCGGCGTCAATTGAACCGCTATGGAGCGCGTCGATCACCCGTGAGTAGTCCTCTGGGTTCACCACGGTGAGCACATCGGCGTGATTTTTGGCACCAGCTCGGACCATGCTCGGCCCACCAATATCAATGTTCTCAATGGCCAGCGCCTCGGTACAGTCCGGTAACACAATGGTCTGGGCAAAGGGGTATAAATTGACGGCAACGAGGTCAATTGGCGCGATATCGTTATTCGCCATAGCCGTGTCGTCCAACCCTCTTCGAGCCAGGATGCCGCCGTGAATTCGAGGGTGGAGGGTCTTGACCCTGCCGTCCATCATTTCGGGGAACCCGGTATGAGCGGATACCTCTACAACCGGGATGCCCGCTTTCTGTAATGCTGCAAAGGTCCCACCAGTGGAAAGAATCTCGACGCCTGAAGCAGCAAGAGCCTGTCCCAACTCAACAATCCCAGCTTTATCTGAAACGCTCAGCAGCGCACGACGCACGATTAGGGTCACGTCACTCTCCTTATTTCTTTTACGCTTTGTAAGCTATTTTGCGGCTCGGGTCAGGGGGTTTCGAAAAACGGGAAGCGCCACCAAGACCAGCGCTAAGCCGCAGCGCTGCCTAGGGCCTGCTGCCTGCGTCCCTGGTCTACGATTAGATTTCTATGCGCGCGCAGCCACCGCACCTGGCCTTCGGCAGTGTCCTCCTGCATGGAGGCTCGGCATAAGCTCTGCATACCAAGACGCTTCAGATAGGCCTGAATGTGCTTGCGAGCGATACGCGTACCCGTCTCGTGGCCATAAAATTCATGCATGCTTTCCAGGTGTTCTGCCATGATCGTCAGTCTTTCGCCCAGCTCGGGCGGTGCCTGACCCATCAAGGTAGAAAATATCCAGGGTTGACCCATAGCGCCACCTCCGATCATGACCCCATCCGCCCGAGAGCTGCCAAGCGCTCGGCGGGCAGCGTCGACGCCATCGATATCGCCGTTGACCAATAAGGGAATATCAAGCTTGGCACGCAGTTCGCCAAGACGACCGTAGTCCACCGGGCCAACAAACCGGCAGGCCCTACTGCGAGCGTGCATAACCACCATTTGCGCCCCCACAGCCTGAGCAGCTAGCGCCGCCTCTAGGCCGGCTCGATCCGATGGCGTGAGGCCAGTTCGTGTCTTAACCGTGACCGGCACCGATACGGCGGCCACTACGGCTTCGACAATGCGCTGAAGGAGGGTGATATCGGCCAGCAACGCTGACCCCGCGGCCTTGCTACAGACTTTTTTGGCCGGACACCCAAAATTAATATCCAACAACTCAACGCCCTGGCCAACCAGGCGTTTTGCGGACTCAGCCATGATTTTGGGATCACTGCCCGCAATCTGAACGGCCTGGGGCCTAACGCCCTGAATGAGTACCCGGCGCTGGCTGCTCTTACCGGTATCCCAGAGCTCGGGCTTGGAGGACAACATCTCACTCACCAGGTGCCCTGCGCCATAGCGCCAAGCCAGCCGCCGAAAAGGTACGTCAGTCCATCCCGCCATGGGGGCCAGGGCTATTCTATTGCGCAGGCTCACGTCGCCACACGGCAGAGCGAGAGGCGCGGATAGGGTCGTAAGATCGATCATGGACGAAGATTTAACCAAAAGACCATGATAGCCCAGGGATTCAAAATCTACACGGCTCTTGCGTCCCCGGTCCCCCTGCTCAATGGCTACATTTTCATATCAAAGAAGCAAAGCTTGTTGCCATCAGCATCTCGCACATAGGCACCATAGAATACGGGAAGCCGCTGTCCTGGCGCCCCTTCGTCTGTCGCACCCAGCGCAATGGCCTTGGCATAGAGCGCATCAACGCCTTCAGGCCCGCCGGCTGGAATAGCAATCATGTTGCCATTACCCGGGGTGGGCGCTTCTTCATCGTAGGGAATACATACTGCCAGCATTGGCGCTTCAGGACCCGTGCCATAAAACTTAATGCGGTCCTGACCGAAGAGCTGTTTTCCGCCAAGTTCGGCGAATAGCGCATCATAAAACTCACAGGCGCGATCAATATCGCTTACCCCAATCGTTGCATATCCAAGCATTGGTCACTCCGTCGTTCGCTATAGCTAGAGCAACATTTGGCATCCTTAAACCCAGCATTACAAACGCATAAGCGTTTTTTGCCAACTGCCTGTCCCAGGCCGGCTACTTCCGAGCCACCAAGCAAACCCAATCTTGTTCAATAGAGGTCGAAAGAAAGCTAAGGGACGGAAAAGCATCTCGAACTTGGGCTGCTTGCTCGGCCAAGATTCCGGATAAAACCAGATGTCCGCCAGGCTTTACCAGCGCCGTAAACATATCCGCCATGCTGACGATTGGGCCCGCTAGAATGTTCGCAACCAGAACATCAAAGGAAACCGCGTGGGTAGCCGCAGATTGGTTTTGCCACACCTGTAAAGACAACGCTTCGACGCGATCATCCACGCCATTGAAAGCGGCATTTTCACGAGTCGCTATCAGGGCCTGGGGATCATGATCCACCCCAACTGCTCGTGCGCCGAGCAAGGCCGTGGCAATGGCTAACACCCCAGAGCCACAGCCAAAGTCCAGCACCGATTGATCGGGTTCAATGTGTCTGGCAAGCCACTCAAGGCAGAGACGTGTGGTGGGGTGACTCCCGCTACCAAAGGCCAGCCCAGGCTCCAAAAATAGCGTCGGCCTTTCCGTCGTGGGGCTAGGGTTCGGACCTTCAGGCCGGCGAGTTTTTGGAAGAAGCCACAACCGGTCGCCGAAAAGCGCGGTCACGGTGTTGTTGGAAAGCCTTCGCTGCCAGTCTTCATCAGCCACGAAGTCCACGCTGATGTCCTCGGGCAGACCGCCGCTGCGGGCGTCTAATGCCTCTCGAATCGCTCCCATGTTGGCGTCTAGGGGGAAGAGGGTAAAAAGCCTGCATCGCTGCCAGGCAGGCAGCTCTCCTGGGCCCGGCTCAAGGATAATCTCGTCATCCTCACTGACCACCGTGAGCGCAGCGGCGCCAAGCCCTAACAGCAGGGCCTCCATTTCCTCCAACTCCGGCTCCGCAACACGGAAACAAAGTTGCAGCCAACTCACGAGATTTTGAACAATGGCGTGCCGGTGGCAATAGCATCCCCATTGGCGATCAAAACCTCCTCAATGGTGCCGCCTCGCACCGCGGTAATTTTGTTCATCATCTTCATACTTTCGATGATACAAACCACGTCCCCAGGCTGAATACGCTGACCCACCTGCACGAAGGGCTCTGCATCTGGATTCGGGGCCTGGTAAAAGACACCGGCCATGGGCGCTTTAATTTCCTCGAGCGGGCCTGAGGGTGCAAAAGCTTGTCCGGCCTGTCCCTGAGACCCCGCTGGCGCCACCACCACCGCCTCTGGTTCGGCAACCCGGGCCACACCTCGATTCATCGCTATTCGAATTGATTCGTCCCCGCTGGCCACCTCCAGCTCGGCAATGCCAGACTCCTCCACCAATTCGATCAGCTTTTTTACTTTCCGTAAGTCCACTAAGTGCCCCCTGAATCCTCTGTCGACAGAATTTCTAAGCCTCGTTATCGAGTGCGTAACGTAGGGCATAGTCATAGCCCTTCGAGCCTAAGCCCGTGATAACGCCCTGGGCGATGTCGCTCAAATAGGAGGTCTGGCGAAAAGCCTCCCTGGCGTAGACATTGGAAAGATGTATTTCCAAAAAAGGAATGCTCACGCTGAGGAATGCATCGCGCAGAGCGATGCTGGTGTGCGTTAGCGAGGCCGGATTGATGATAATAAAGTCAATCGCCTCCTTCTTAGCTTGATGCACAGCGTCTACGATGTCGTGCTCAGCATTGCTCTGAAGGTGACTGAGGGTCGCCCCCGCTTCGGATGCCGCGAAGGTCAGTGCGGATACGATTTCAGTTAAGGTTTCATGGCCGTAGATTTCAGGCTCACGACTCCCAAGCAAATTTAGGTTGGGACCGCTAAGCAACAATATACGTCGCCCCATGTCATTTCTCCTGTATTCTCGACTTACGCGAAGTTAACGCCGAGAAATGCGTTATTTTTGTATTTTAGTAGATTTTAAGGAAGGAAAACTACCCTATTTTGATTGGAAGACAGCCTGAACCCGGGCCAAATGCGCCGAAAGCGCAGCCACTCCAACCTCCCCCTGCACCCTAAAATCCTTTAACTCGCTGCCATCTTCGTTTAAAAACACCAAACTCGGAGGACCAAAGAGGCCAAAATGAGCCAGCAGCGCCTTATCTTCCTCATCGTTTGCCGTGACGTCTGCACGCAGCAGCGTGAAGTTCGCCAACTGCCCTGCTACCTCTGGGTCAGGGAATACTGAACGCTCCATGACTTTGCAGGAGATACACCAATCAGCATACAGGTCGAGTAGGACGGGTTTATCCGAACGTTCAATGGCCGCAATAACGTCTTTTACCTGCTTGACGCTTTGCCAGGCGGCCTGTTGTTCAACCGACCTTGACGCCGCTGAGCCAGCGCCGCCGGCTAACGGATTGAAGGGGTCGCTGGCACCGCTGGAGGCACCCACGAGGCAGCTTGCGCCCCAGACCACCATCACTAACCCCGCTATCTGTAACGCCTTTGGCCAGCTCTTCTTGGGTACAAACTCCAGGGCTCCAAGAAAGACGCCAGAGGCAATCAGCAAGACCGCCCAAAGCACAAGGACCACAGAACCGGGCAACAGCCGCTCAAGCAACCAGATCGCAACGCCCAGTAACCCAACGCCAAATGCTGCACGGATGCCTTCCATCCAGGCACCGGCCCGAGGCAACCAATGTCCGCCACTGCCCCCTACAATCAACAACGGCACGCCCATCCCCAGGCCCAAGGCAAACAGGGCTGATCCACCCAGCACCACATCCGCCGTGTTAGACAGATAAATGAGGGCTCCGGCTAACGGGGCAGATATACAGGGAGAGACCACTAAGCTCGACAGTGCCCCCATGACAAATACGGAAGGGTGCCTACCACCCTTCTGGGCTGCGCTGCGTGCGCTCAGCCAGGATTCGAGAACTTGGGGCATACGAAGTTCGTACAGCCCGAACATTGAACCCGCCAACCAAACAAAGACCGCTGCAAAGGTTAGAAGAACCACTGGACTCTGCAGTCGAGCCTGCAAATTGATTTCGGCACCGAATAGACCCACCAGCAGCCCCACCGCGGCATAGGTCAGCGCCATGCCCAGCACATAGGCCAAGGACAGGGTGAACGCCCGAGTCTTACCCAACTGCGGGCCCTCACCCACGATGATGCTGGAGAGTATCGGGACCATTGGAAAAACGCAGGGCGTGAAGGCCAGGCCTATACCCGCCAAGAAAAATACGACGATCGACCAGAGCAGGCTTTCGCCCTCAAGAATGTTGGCTAGCATTCGATCTTCGCTGGGTGGCACGCTCACCGCTTGCGCTGATGTGGCTGCCCCAGTCACCACGCCAGCCGGCTCAGACCAGGATGCGGAAGCCAGAGAAAGCTGAGTAGACGGCAGCAGCCCTGCCTCGGTAAAGACGAATTCTCGAACTTCTGGCGGATAGCATAGGCCGAGGTCCGCACACCCCTGATAGCCTACCCTGAGCTTGGAGCCCTCGGGCACGGAGCCGAGAAAGGGAACGACGGCCTCAACCTCACCGTAATAAACGCGCACATCCCCAAAGTACTCATCAAACTTTTCTAATGCCGTGGGCAGCAAAGGGCGCGCAAGCACCGACCCGCTCGTGCCGGCGGATAAGCCGAATTCGAATTGATGCTGGTACAGGTAATAGCCATCGGCTATATCCCACCGAATGGTTATCGCTTGATTCGCAACCTGAGGAACCTGCAGCCGAAAGGCTTCATCCACAGGGAGAAACTCTGGTTCCTGATCAAGAAACCCAGCACTGGCCTGCGCATGGGTGGCGACGGCCAGGAACGGTGTCAGAACCAGCCAAAGCCAGGGGAGGCCTCGCGCCCTCGTCTTTCCGAATAACCACTTCGACACTTTACAACCCTATTTCTAAATCCGAGCGCAAAGCGACCCCTAAGCGCGCTGCTGCATGGTAACGAGTTAACCTGCACAATGTTAGCGCGCCGCGAAGCCCTTCTGACCTCGAACACTGATGCTTTCGCTCCAAGGCTAGCATCGAAGGCGGTAGTATTAGACAACCATGCCTATAAGAAATGTGAATCTTACAACTGGAACGCACCCGCTCAGCGCTTTTGCGCTGGTTTGCCTTTTTTGCCTCTGTGTATCTGGTTGCCAGGGCCCCTCCACGCGGCTACCACCGCCTTCCGCTCCGGACCCGGGAGCGCTTATCGTACTGGAAGATCGGGCGATGGCGGCGCTCAATGCCGATCATCTGAGCAGCCCCTATACCGACAGCGCCATACACCTGTTCACACAGATGCTGCGCCTAGATCCATCCAGCGAGGTGGCGCGACGAGGCTTTGAGCAAGTCATCGAGCGATACATGGCGCTAGCCACCAGCGCGGCAGACCGAGGTCAGTTTGCTCGATCTCGGTCGATGCTCGACAAAGCCCGCCTCATTGATCGCGACCATCCCTCTATCGAACCGACGGCCGCTCGAGTCGAACAATTGGCCCGAGCCTCTCGCGCCACGGTAAGACTGGATGGCATCACGGAGGCCGAGCAAAAAAAGCGGGTAGAAGAAATGACCGCTGGAGCCTCCGGGCAATGCAGGTATACCATCGCTGCGAGAAACGACGCCGTCGCGCGCGCAGTGTATCGACTGCTCAAAAATGCCAACGCAGGCGGCCGACCAAGCGCCCGTGTAGTGGTATCAACACCGACTAGGATCGAACAAATATGCTCAATAGACCAAGACTAGTTTGGCTATTCGCAGGTGTTCTGCTGGGCCTTGCAACGGGGTGCGGCAGTCCGTCCTCCCAGGCTACTCAACCGGACGTCACCCAGGCCCAGGTCCGCGTGCCCGTGCCCGGCTCGAAGATGACCGCAGGCTACTTCACCATACACAACCGAGGGCTAACGCCGTTGACGCTTACCGGGGCGTCCTCTCCTGAAGCGCTGTCCATCTCCCTCCACACGACACAGCAGACGGAGGGCACCATGAGGATGCGGCCCCTCGGCGACCTCACTCTTGCCCCCGATGAAATCGTCCGGTTTTCCCCAGGAGGCCGCCATATGATGATCAGCCTCATGCAGGAAACCCCCCTAACGGCGGGAAGCGACATGGTCATTAATCTACATTTTGCGGATCGGGAGGACCTACGGGTGCCGTTCCGTATTTCCGCGCTTTAGCGTCAAAAAATGCGCGGTGAGTTTGCGAAGCCCCTTAAAAGACAACTGATCATCCCCACATTCTTTATCATGTACGAGTAACAAAGAGGCTCTCGATATGAACTTGAAGTTCTGGCGTCGAAAATCCACTGAGGATTTTGAATTTGATACGGCTAAACCGGTTTCGAGAGCACGGACTATCCTGAGGACGATTGTTAGCCTAATTTCCCTCTACCTGCTCGCGGCAGTTGGCATTGGTATTTGGTGGAGCCTGGAACCCGGGCGCTTTTCTGTCGCCGACATTAGTGAGGCAATGGCCACTGAAAGAGAGGAAAACCGGGTCAACGGCTACACGACCACGGCAACCTCTATTACCCTGGCAAAAACGCTGTTAAACAAAACGGGCGGCTACCTGACCAACGATCTCTTCCCTCCAGGTATTTGGCTTGACAATATGCCTTCGTGGGAGCTGGGTGTTCTCACCCTGTTGCGTGACAACGCCCGCGTTTATCGAAACGACTTTTCTCGCTCGCAAAGCCAATCCGCTGAAAATAAAAACCTGACCGAGGCCGAGGCAAAATTCTTCTTCAACAACGATTCTTGGTTTCTCCCCGCCACTGAAAATGAATACAGGGAAGGCATCCGATTCTTTGAGGCCTATCTGCGGCAGCTTGCAGACGAAGATCAAAATGAAGCCCAGTTCTACGCTCGGGCAGACAACCTTCAGCAGTGGCTGGCCGCCATGGAAACGCGACTTGGGTCCTTGTCCCAGAGGCTGTCTGCGAGTGTGGGCAAACGTCAGCTAGACACCGGCCTCGCTGGGGATAGCGCCGCCACGCAAAGCACGGCCTCACCGGATGAAAAGCTCGTTAAGACCCCTTGGCTTGAGATCGATAATGTCTTCTACGAGTCAAGAGGCTTTACTTGGGCCCTCATTCATATGCTCGAGGCCATAGACACGGACTTTAGCGAGGTACTCGACAAGAAGGCAGCAAGAGTCTCCCTTCGTCAGATCATCCGGGAACTGGAGCCAACCCAGGAAATTCTGTGGAGCCCCATGGTGCTCAATGGCGACGGATTTGGTGTTTTGGCGAACCATTCGCTGATCATGGCTTCGCATATTTCTCGGGCGAATGCCGCAATCATCGATCTTCGAGCCTTGCTCGCTCAAGGATAGATCACTAACGACAACACTACTTCAGACAGCGAGCGTTTAGCCGTATTTGAGATGGCAAGACGCTGCCACATTGGTATGATAGCCGCGCTCTCGCTGGGGGGTAGAGTCTGCGCTGCGGTGACGCCGAAGGTGAGCTTTGGCCAACGCCCGTCAGGCCAGATACATCATTCACTTATCTGTTGGGGACCCTAATGACAGAAACTCTGATCCCACCACTGCTTGGCGCGGTGGGTCTTGTCGTCGCCGTTATCATTTACGCCATTGTTCGTAGCTACGATCCGGGTGATGCAAAACTACAAAAAATCGCAGACGCCATTCATGAGGGCGCCATGGTATTCATGCGCCGTGAATACAGCATGCTCTCTGCCTTCGCCCTAGTGCTGTTGATCGCCATCTACTTCACCCCGGGCCTTGGGGAGTCGACGGCCCTAGCGTTTTTGGCAGGCGCGCTGTCCTCAGCAGGTGCCGGATGGTTTGGTATGTATACCGCTACCCAGGCTAATGTTCGCACCACGGCCGCCGCACATAACGAAGGCCAGGCTGCGGCCCTTTCTGTCGCCTTCTTCGGTGGCTCGATCATGGGTCTGGCCGTTGCGTCCCTTGGCCTGATGGGTCTCGGACTCGTTTATTACTTCCTTGGCGGCGATCCACATACTGCTCACCATATCCATGGGTTTGGTATGGGAGCCTCGGTGGTCGCTTTATTCTCCCGCGTGGGCGGTGGCATCTACACTAAGAGTGCCGACGTTGGTGCTGACCTGGTTGGCAAGTTAGAACAAGGCATCCCTGAGGATGACCCGCGCAATCCAGGTGTGATTGCCGATAACGTCGGTGACAACGTCGGTGACGTTGCAGGCATGGGTTCTGATATTTTCGAGTCCTACTGTGGCTCCATGATCGCCACCATCGCGATCGCAGCGACCTTAGCAGGCACCTGGTTAGCCCAGCTTGTCCCAGGCGCCGAAACCGAAGAAGCTCGTGCGACCTTGATGTTTGTCCCCCTGGCCCTGGCGTCTACCGGCCTGGTAGCCTCCATCATCGGTATTGGTATCGTGAGAGCTTTCTCAAACGCCAACCCTGCCGTCGCCCTACGTATCGGCATGGTCGGAACACCCGTCCTCTTTATCGCTGCGGGTTACTTCATGCTCGGCAACTTGGGCGTATCTAATGCGATCTGGCTATCTGTCGTCTTCGGTGCAGCAGGCGGCGTAGGCATTGGCCTCATCACCGAGTACTACACCTCTTCTTCGCCGGTCGTCAAAATTGCTAAATCCGGCGAGACAGGGCCGGCAACGGTGATGATCACGGGGCTTGCTGTGGGCATGCAATCGGTAGTCGGTCCACTCTTGATCATTTGTGCCATTATTTTCGTATCCACTAACCTAGCCGGTCTTTACGGCGTCGGCGTTGCCGCAGTGGGCTTGCTGGCAACCGTGGGTATGACCATGGCGGTGGATGCTTATGGACCCGTCGCAGATAACGCTGGCGGTATAGCGGAAATGGGCGGACTTGGCGAAGAAACTCGCGCCATCACCGACTCCCTAGACGAACTTGGGAATACCACTGCGGCGATGGGTAAGGGTTTCGCCATCGGCGCAGCCGCGCTAGCCGCACTGGCGATTATCGCTGCCTTTGTTGAGACCATTGCCGCAGCAAGGGGCGGAGAATTCTTGCTTCACCTCGGCGATCCGATGGTGCTGATAGGGCTCTTTATCGGCGGTTTGGTTCCCTTCCTTATTGCCAGTATGACCATGACCTCCGTGGGTGAAGCCGCGATGGAAATGATCCAAGAGATTCGCCGTCAGTTCCGGGAAATACCCGGCCTGATGGAAGGCACGGCAGAACCAGACAATGCAAAGTGCGTCGACATCGCCACTACGGCGGCCCTGCGACGAATGCTGGCCCCAGGTGTTATCGCCGTCGGGGTACCCGTGGTGGTCGGTTTTGGATTAGGCGCAGAAGCCTTGGGTGGGACCCTAGGCGGTGCCCTCCTCGGCTGTGTGCTGCTCGCGCTGACCATGGCAAACGCCGGTGGCGCCTGGGACAACGCTAAAAAGTATGTGGAAAAGGGTAATCTTGGTGGCAAGGGATCCGAAGTTCACGCTGCCGCTGTGGTGGGCGATACCGTTGGCGATCCGTTCAAGGATACCTCTGGCCCATCAATGAACATTCTGATCAATGTCATGGCCATCGTCAGCTTGGTTATCGCGCCCGTACTGAGCTAGTGCATCTTGGGCAGCAACACCCAAGGGGTGCAGCAAAGGGGGCTACCGCCCCCTTTTTTTATCCGAGTAAAACGCCCGCCCCTACCATTTGACAGCCAGCTTTTTTGGGACCTGCTGATTTTTCAGGCTGACATAAACAGGCATTCCCCGCTCGTAACGCGGGTGATCCTCCCCCTCAATCAGCGGGGCCAGATATCGGCGCGCCCTCGGGGTAATGCCAAAGCCATCCTTGCTGATAAAACTCTTGGGCATAAACTTTTCTACGTTAGCCACTCTGGATAGCTTGGCCTCACCAATTTTCCACCGATAGGGGCTGTCGCTGGTTCGGACAATGGTGGGCATCACTGCCGTCTTCCCGTCCAGGGCAAACTCCACCGCCGCCCTGCCTAGGGCATAAGCCTGCTCCACGTCCGTCGCGGAGGCGATATGCCTTGCGGCCCGCTGCAGATAGTCGGCTACGGCCCAATGAAATTTCATGCCCAACTTATCCTTGACCATCTGAGCAATCGTCGGCGCAACCCCACCCAACTGGGCGTGACCAAAGGCATCCTTTGCACCCCCAGCTTCTCCGAGAAACTGACCGTTGGCATACCGTGCACCCTCAGAGACAACGACCACGCAATATCCGCGCTGTTTCACCGTCGACTTAACCTTGGCCAAAAATTCACGCTGCCGAAAAGGGACTTCGGGCAACAGGATAATATGCGGTGCATCCCCCGCGTCTTGCTGGGCCAAGGCGCTCGCGGCCGCAATCCACCCCGCGTGTCGGCCCATCACCTCTAGCACGAAGACCTTGGTTGAGGTCGCACACATCGAAGCCACATCCAGGGCCGCCTCCTTGGTGGAAACCGCGACATACTTAGCGACCGAGCCGAACCCAGGGCAGCAGTCCGTTAAGGGCAGGTCATTATCCACGGTCTTGGGGATACCGATGCATTGCATGGGATATTTCATCTTACGGCTGAATTGGGACACCTTATTCGCCGTATCCTGAGAGTCGCCACCCCCGTTATAAAAGAAGTAGCGGATATTGTGGGCCTTGAAAACATCCAGCAACCGATGGAATTCGCGCGGATCATCCTCTGGGGACTTCAGCTTATAGCGACAGGAACCGAAGGCACCCCCTGGCGTGCTGCGTAAACCACCAATTGCCCGCTGCGTCTCTTTGGAGCTATCAATGAGTTCTTCGTTCAATGCACCCAAAATGCCATTGTGGCCTACCAACACCTTGCCAATTTGATCCCGGTGCTCACGCGCCGTTTGAATCACGCCACAGGCGCTGGCATTAATGACCGCGGTCACGCCGCCTGATTGAGCATAAAAAGCATTGGCCTTTGGCATTTGAGACTTCCTTGGGTACACATAACGATGGCTTTCATTGTCCGTGATGCCAAAAATTTGTGCGACAATTTCGGCTAAATAATGGGCGAATTTTTATGCTCTCCATCCTTTCCCTCTACCTTCGCATTATTCAGCTTAAAGCTGGGCCAGAAGATGTCCCCGCCAGCGGCCTGCTGCTGCTCATAATCACCGCTGCCAACGTGCTGACCAGCTTGGCGTTGAGCCTCACCCTGGGCACCGCATCTATGGGCGCGGTGACCACCACTATCCTGAGTAATTTGGCGGTCCAGGCACTCATCATTTATGGGCTGCTCGCCTTGATGGGCAAATCCAATCGCCTGACGCAAACGCTCTCGGCGTTTTTCGGCTGTGATTTATTGCTAAATGCACTGGTAGGCCTGGGTATCGGGACCATGCACCTATTTGGGTACGATGTGCTCACGCCCCTGGCCCTGGCCATTGTTTTATGGAGTACGGTGGTCTACGGATTTATCTTTCATCGCGCCCTAGAGGTGCATATCGCGGTGGGTATTGGCCTAGCCTTTGTCCTAACGCTGCTTGCCGTCTCCACCGGACAACTGGCGGCAGGCAACGGCTAGGCGATAAACATTTCTTTACTAGCCAGGCAACTGAATCAAGCAGATGATCTATAGATGAAAGAGCACCTCTATTTTCTAGGCATTGGCGGAACGTTGATGGGCAGCTTGGCCCTGCTCGCCAAGGAGATGGGTTTTCACGTTAGCGGATCGGACAAGGTCCTATATCCGCCTATGTCTGACCTCTTGAAGGTGGCCAATATTGAGGTTTTTGAGGGGTTCTCCCCGGAACAGCTAGAGCCACGACCCGCTCAGGTGATTGTCGGCAATGCCGGACTTCCCCGAGGCCATGAGGCCATTGAACACATTCTTAATGCTGGATTGAGCTACGTATCAGGGGCGGAGTGGCTGGGCACCACGGTACTCCGGGATCGATGGGTCCTTGCTGTTGCTGGTACCCATGGCAAAACCACGACGGCCAGCATGCTTGCCTGGATTCTTGATTACGCTGGCCTCAAACCCGGCTACCTCATTGGCGGCGCACCGGGCAACTTTGATCAATCGGCGCGGCTGGGGGAAACCCCCTTCTTTGTCGTTGAGGCTGATGAATACGACACCAGCTACTTCGACAGGCGCGCCAAATTCGTACACTACCGCCCACGGACGCTGATTCTCAATAATCTCGAATATGACCACGCGGATATATTCCCCGACCTGGCGTCGATCCAGGCCCAATTCCACTTGCTGCTGCGATCCGTCCCCAGTGAGGGTTTGATTATCGCCCCGGCTCAGGATGAGGCGGTCTCTGAAGTGGTTGAAGCCGGCTGCTGGACGCCCATCGAACACATCGGGCAAGCAGGATCCATTCGATCACTGAACCGACGGGCTCAGACGGCCGCCTTGGCGGGCAGTACTTGGTCCTTTCGTTCCGCGCCCACCGATCCGGGCAGCTTCGAGGTCTATCTCAACGAGGAGTGCCTAGGCAGCATTAAGTGGTCGCTTATGGGCGAGCACAACCAAATGAACGCGCTGAACGCTATTGCTGCAGCAAGACACGTAGGCGTTATCCCCGAAGTTGCGCTAGAGGCCTTAACGAAGTTCCAAGGCGTCAAACGACGTATGGAGAAAATCTATGACGATGGGCAAATGGCCGTCTATGACGACTTTGCCCATCATCCCACAGCGATTCGTAACACCCTGGAGGGTATTCGGAAGCGGCATGTGAGCGATGAAATTGTTGCGGTTATCGAGCCTCGAACGCATACGATGTCTCTTGGGGCACTTCGCTCTCAGCTCACGACCTGCTGCGCGGCGGCGGACCAGGTAATTTGGTTTCGGGGAGAAAACATCAAGTGGGACCTGCAAGAAGTAGTCAACAACAGCGTTGTAGATGCGAGCATCTTAAACGACATCGATAAACTCATCGCTGCTATTGTTGAATCAAGGCCAGCTCAGGGGGTGCCAAAACGACACGTGGTCATCATGAGCAATGGCGGCTTCGGCGGCGTACATGGCCGCTTAGTTGAGGCGCTGGCCTCCTCCCAAGCCAGCCCCTCCCCTGGAGGCCCCTCTCCTGGAGGCCCCTCCCCTGG
>DKNY01000011.1:117878-164571 GCA_002470275.1 Gammaproteobacteria bacterium UBA7376
GGCCCCTCCCCTGGGGGCCCCTAACACAGGGTTAAGATCGAGCATGAAGCTTTCCCTAGATACACCGGAGCAGCTATCTGAATTGGCCTATGCCCAAGGCTGGCTACCGCGGAGCGTTAGCGTCACACGGCTCACCATCGCCGGACCAGGCAACATGAACTGCGTACTCCGCGGTCACTTAAGCTCGGACGATTCGCTGATCTTCAAGCAATCCTTGCCCTGGGTTGCCAAGTACCCGGATATTCCAGCGCCCGTAGAGCGCCTCGATGTTGAGGCTGCATTTTTTTCAGCACTCAGGGACCAGACCGCGCTGGTTGCGCGCATGCCACGCATCCTAGGATATGCCGAGGAAGAGCGTATTCTCTGCATGCAGGATTTGGGCGCGGGCCAAGATTTTACCGGGCTCTATGCAACCAGCACGGCGGATTTAGTCCGCTGGGTTGATGCACTCTCAGGCCTGGCGGAATGGCTTGCCGCGCTGCACCGAGTTGCGGTGGATGACCCAGAGGCGTTCACCAATCGGTCCATGCGCCGCCTAAATCATGAGCATATCTTTGTCCTTCCCCTCACCCAGGACATCGGACCCACGCCCGCCATCGGCCAAGCCGTAAGCGAGCTTCGGCAGGATGCGACGTTAAGGGCGGCGGCGGAGCGTTTGGGTAAGATTTATCTGGGCAACCTGGAAACCAGTGCAGCCTGCCTGCTACATGGCGACTTCTATCCAGGAAGCTGGTTGCAAACATCAAAATCCGCCATGGTCATCGACCCTGAATTTGGCTTCTTCGGGCCGCCAGAATTCGATGTTGGCGTCATGCTTGCTCACCTCCAGTTTGCGGGCTTTGATGCATCAGCGCGCGCCTCAATTCTGTCTGGCTATCGCCCTATCGAGGCCTATCAGCCGGCCTTGGCGGATGCCTTTGCCGCAATCGAGGTGATTCGGCGCTTGTTGGGCGTCGCCCGGCTGCCGTTGGAGGCCAGCCCAGAGACCCTGGGCCACTGGCTCATCCGGGCACGTGACACCCTGGTCGCCTGGCATAACGCCTGTTAAGCGTTCAGGCAGTGAACAACGCTTCCGGCATATCCATCACCACCGAGGCATCTGCCATAATGCTGCGCTCCAGACCCAACGTCCTGGGCAGCAGCCGAGCGAAGTAAAATCGCGCCGTTTCGCGTTTGACCGTGCCGAAGTCATCGGCTGGGGCCAAAGTGGCCATGCGCGCCCACATCCAGGCGCATAACGTCATGCCCACAAGCTCCAAGTAATCGGTGGACACTGCCCCGGGCAGGTTGGCCTGTTCTTGAGCGCGCCGTAGCAGCGACCGGGTGGTCGCCTCAAGACGGTCGCAGGCCTGATCAAGTTCAGATACAAATTCATCGTCCACCGTGGTCTCACGTATCTCATCCAGCAGCTCGAACAACGTCCTACCCCCATCCCGCAGCACCTTGCGTCCTACGAGATCCAGGGCCTGAATTCCGTTTGTGCCCTCATAGATCTGCCCGATACGAGCATCTCTAACGATTTGCTCCATACCCCATTCCTTGATGTAGCCGTGGCCACCCAGCACTTGCTGAGCCATGACGGCACACTCCAGGCCACGGTCGGTAAGATAGGCCTTAACGACGGGAGTCAGTAATTGCGACAGGCGGTCCGCCCGCTCGTCCTGGGCATACTTCGCCAGATCAAGCTGCATCCCGGCATAGACTGCCAGCGCCCTACAAGAATCAATGTGGGCTCGCTGGGTTAGCAGCATCCGCCGCACATCGGGGTGAACGAGAAGGGAATCCGCTTCTGCGCCGGGATTTTGGGGTCCCTCCGGTGAGCGGCCTTGAATCCGTTCTTGGGCGTAACGTGCCGCCGCCTGGTAGGCGAGATCGGCCGCGCCCAGGCCCTGGAGACCCACGCTCAGGCGCTCATAGTTCATCATGGTGAACATGGCGGCTAAACCCTGATGCGCTTCGCCCAACAAGAATCCTTGGGCGCCATCATAGTGGATGACCGACGTCGCGCTGCCGCGGACGCCCATCTTGTGCTCGATAGAGCCACTGCGCCAGCCATTGCGCGGACCCAGAGACCCATCCGCCATGGGCTGGAACTTGGGCACGATAAACAGGGAGATTCCTTTGCTACCAGCCGGCCCGCCAGCGATTCTCGCTAAGGTCAGGTGCACGATGTTCTCTGCCATGTCGTGCTCACCGCTGGTGATAAAAATTTTGGTCCCGGTGACGTCATAGCTGCCGTCGGGTCTCGGCTCGGCCTTCGTTCTCATAATGCCTAGGTCGGTGCCTGCATGAGGCTCGGTGAGCGCCATCGCCCCAGTCCACTGGCCGCTGTACAGCTTTTCTAGGTAGGTTTGCTTCTGCTCTAGTGAACCATGGGCGTCGATGCAGAGACAGGTGCCCACAGTGAGGGTCCCGTATAGATAAAGGCTGGTATTCGCAGCCCAGAACATTTCCTCAACCAGACCCGCAATACTCTTTGGCAAACCCTGTCCACCAAAGGCTGGGTTGCCGCTAACGCCCAGCCACCCACCAGCGGTCATCTGAGAGAAAGCTTCCTTGAATCCAGGCGGAGTCGTGACTTCGCCATCATGCCACTGACAGCCATGTTCATCCCCCAGTTCATTCAGCGGTGCCATCACCTCAGCCGCAACCCGTCCCCCTTCAGCGATTACGGCGCCCACCAGGTCAGGCGTCAGGTGGCTGAACTCATCAATCTCAGCCCAACTTGACTGTACGTCAAAGACCTCTTTGAGCAGGAAATCGGCGTCTCTCTCTCGAATTGCGTAGTCCACAGCTTTGTCTCATCACCATCCAGTTCTTCATTCTAGCTAATGCGGGTAAGACGTACTAACCTCCTGAGCGTGTAAAATAGATGGACTTGGCAAATATCAGTCGATCAACTTCTACAGTGATCTACAGTCATACCTCGATTAACGGCTTTAGTTTTGGCCAATCGCCGGATGAGCTGATTAAGGTATTGGGCTCGGCCGATAAAAGTCGAGAGCTTTACAGTGGCGAAGTGGAGCTGCTTTATGGGGACAAGATTTTTCGCTTCCTCAACTTTCGCTTCGTAGAGTGCACTATTCCCGACCCAGGGCCGGTGAAACTCAACGGCATGTCCGTGCTAAACATCTACGAGTGGCTCGGCAGCTGTGCCGATGTGATAGATAGAGCCCGGTTCCGAATTTCTCTCAGCCAGGGGCTTGCCTATGACCGACGCGACCCGTCGGCAGGCTCGATAACCGTCTTTGAAGAATTCCACTGGGACGGGCTAATTGATCATCCCACCCCGACAACGCTGTTGGGTTGAGACATCGCCCACCCTCCGACGCGTTAGCGTTACCTTTCAAAATCCGCACCGTTAAGCCAGCCTCTGTGTCGGGAGGTGACCCATGTCACGTACGCGATTTTTTCAGAACGCACTGAATCTGCTGCTACCGGATCGCTGTTTGCTCTGCCTGCTGGCGCTGCCAGACGCCAGGTCTGATTATCTTTGCGAGCACTGCCGCATGGCCTTACCGCTTAACGTCCATAGCTGTTGGCGATGCGCCTTGCCCCTGCCGGGCCTGGAGCAGACGCCAAAGGATGTCGTATGTGGTGGGTGTCGGGTTGCGCCGCTAGCAGACCGCGCCATCGCCCCGCTCACCTACACACCCCTGAGCGCACGCTTGATTCAGCGCTGCAAATTTGGTCATGGCCAACGCGAGGCTATCTGTCTAAGTCAGCTGATCGCCACAGCCATCGTGCTTGGCTACCCTGAGGGCCTTCCTGAATTGATCATTCCGGTGCCCACCTCCTTTCTCAACCATCTGCGACGCGGTGGGAATCCATGTCATCTGCTAGCGAAACCGTTAGCGGCGCGTTTTAAACTCCCCGTCGTCGCCAGCTCGGTGAGACGCAAACACAGCGCGCCCCAGCGCAAGAAGACCCGTCGTCAGCGCCTCAACCTACCCGGAAACACCTTCACCCT
Source organism: Gammaproteobacteria bacterium UBA7376 (assembly GCA_002470275.1). GTDB lineage: Bacteria > Pseudomonadota > Gammaproteobacteria > Pseudomonadales > Azotimanducaceae > UBA4421. Next base: position 121,849 of record DKNY01000011.1, read on the forward strand.
GCGCAAAACCTGGCTGATCGGCGGAACTCTTGCTCATGAAATCCAGGGCCGCCACGTGGTCGTCATCGACGATGTGATGACAACGGGCACCACGGCTCGCCACATGATTCGCCTGTTGAGGGGGGCCGGCGCAAGCCGTGTGGACCTCTGGGCGGCGGCTCGAGCAGAAACGCCTGGCCCCTAGCAGATATGCCGCGCCAACGAGGCGTGCTTACTGCTATGGTCTCGGTTATGAGCATACGTTCCGATTCCAACGTTCCCTACGAAAGCCTCACGCCGGATAAGGTCCTTGACGCCATCGAGGACGCTGGGCTGTCGCCCAGCGGCGGCCTCCTGGCTCTGAACAGCTACGAAAATCGGGTCTATCAGATCAGCCTTGAGGATAACGACTTTGTTATCGCCAAATTCTATCGGCCTGGACGATGGAGCGATGCGGCCATTGTGGAAGAACATACGTTTACCCAAGAACTGTTTAATGAGGAACTCTCTGTAGTACCTCCTCTGCGCGTGAAAGACCAAACCCTTCTCCAGCACGACGAATTTCGGTTTGCTCTATTCCCTAGACAGGGTGGACATGCGCCAAACCTGGAAAACGAGGACGACCTCGAAATTTTATCTCGCGCCATTGCGCGCATGCATGCTCTGGGCGCTCAACTTCCCTTTGAGCATCGTGAGGGCCTTACCAGCAAGAGATTGGGGCACGAGAGCAGGCAATTCTTGCTGCAGAATCAATTCCTACCCATGGAGGTTGAGTCCGCCTATGACTCCCTGACCGGCCACCTGCTGGAACGCATTGATCTGTGTATGGAGAACATCGACTCCATTCGCATCCACGGCGACTGCCATATGGGCAACGTGTTATGGCGTGAGGGCATCCCGCACTTTGTGGACTTTGACGACTGCAAAATGGGGCCCGGCATCCAAGATTTATGGATGTTGCTTAGCGGCGATAGAAACGCCCAACAAATCCAGTTGCGCGTCATCTTGGACGCCTATCGAGATTTCTTCGACTTTGATCCGGCGACCCTGACACTCATCGAACCCCTTAGAACGCTGCGTATCATGCACCACGCCGCCTGGATCGCCCGGCGCTGGTCTGATCCTGCGTTCCCCTCGGCCTTCCCCACATTCAACACCGTAAAATACTGGTCAGAGCATATCCTCACTTTGCGCGAACAAATGGCAATGCTGGACGAGCCGGCACTGACCTATCTCTATTGAACGGCTGGGGCCCCCGGGCGGGCGAACCTTATTCGATACCCAGCTCATCGCGATTTCGCCAGATATTGGCGTACTGATCTAAGAGGTAAGGCCGCTCCTCCAGCTCGCAGGCATCCAGCTGACGCTGCAGCGCCGTTACTGCATCATCCGTTCCATCAAGCTCACCTTGAACATGCTCTTTGACTGCTCTTGCATAACGATGGGTGGGGAAAATACGAAGACCGCCGACGATGGCCTGATCGATTTCTGCGGCCAGCGACCCCGCATCCTCTGCGCTGGAGATTGGGCGACCAAAGGTTAGGTGCACGCGACCCTTATACTCCGTTACACCCTTCACCATGCTGTGTATATCTTCCTCAGGTGACTTTTGATATTGCCCATGCGTCGCCACAGCGCACAGTTCCTTTGCCTTGAGCGGGCCACAGGGATCCACTTCATAAGAAACAGCCACCGGAACGATGGGGGTTTTAAGCAGTTTCGACAGGGCCTGCTCTTCGCCTCGGTAGGCCAGCAAAAGCATCTTCAGGACAGCTGTATCGGTTCGATCAAATCCATCCTTGGCGCGTCCTGGGCGTTGGGCAATCCAAACAGAAACACCCGCAGCGAGGGACTGTCGAATATAGGCGCTAGTGCGAGCCAGGGTGCGGTATTGGGCTCTCTTTCCGCTAACGCTGCGCTCGACCACAAAGCTCTTATTGAGGCGCATGAGATCGCCTACTAGAGAGTTGCCCAGTAAATTGTCGCCCACCGCCATGCGACAGGTGTCGTGCCCTTCCCGATGCAGAATGTAGTTAAGCAGCCCTGAGTCCAACACGATGTCCCGATGGTTTGAGACGAAAAGGTAAGTGCGGTTCGGGTCGAGCCCCGAGAAACCCGATACCGAGAGCGCGGTAATAGAACGCTCTACCAATAACTCTAGATACTTGGAGATCAGCGCCTGAACGTCTCGAATCGAGACCAAGTTCCGGGCCCTGTAGCGCAACAGCCAGAAGGCCAACCAGCGTCCGAAGGGGTTGCCTGCGAGCCACCCTGGCAGAAGCAGTTCTGTCGCCGCTGCAACCAACGCCGGGGATTTCATCACACGAGCTACTACCTGTGGAACCTCATGGTCCTGATAGGGCCGAATGGCTTCAAATTCACTCACCCTGGTTCTCCAGTTCAGGCACGCCGGAGCCTCGCCGGACGCGACATAATCCACCCCGCCGAGACCGGCGCCTCGATTTCAAAGTGCCCGCATTAAAACGCTGAAGCAAATCCAACACCCCATCAAGATCAACAACACAAAGGCACCTCTGCGTAAGGCGGTTTCACTGAGCAGCGGCGGAAAAGCTCTGCCCAGCCATGCTCCGAGCACGACCAGGGGAATGCCCATGGCCGCTAAGGCTAACACTGTTTCTCCTAGACCTCCCTGAACACCGACAACCACGGTTCGCGTCGAGGTCGTAAAGAGGAAGCTGGCCAGCAGGGTTGCACGGATCGCCCCAACGGGCAGAGGTTGGCGATACCCAAACCACCCAATAATCGGGCCGCTGGCGGCAAACATGCCACCCAGAGTGCCCCCTAGAAAGCCAACGACAAACGTCTGCGGAGAACGACTCGGCTCCGCCTGAGGTTCAGGTCGGAGCATCATGGATAATCCGCCAAGGGTTATAAAAAGCCCCAGACACAGTTCAAGTAACAAAACCTGCTGCTGGTATAAAGCCGTGATCAGCCACACGCCCAAACAAATTCCGGGAAGCTGCCCCACACCCAGCCAGAACCATATTCTTCGATCCACGTTTTTCACATCGCCCAGCAGGGCGATCCCCGAATTGAGCATAGACAACAGACTGACCACCGCAGCCAGGGTGGGGAAATCGACAATTCGTACACCGCCCAGCACGGCAATAAGGATCATCCCCATCGCGAAGCCAGCCACCGCCTGTACATAGCTGGCGATGAACATGACGCTGAGCGCGAAAAAGAGAGCGGGTGGGTCCATGCCCCAGTCTGCCATACCCGGCATCAAATACCCGGACGAATCTAAACCAGCTCGCATTCTGAACCTCGATGAATGGCATACTGCTGTCTACCGAATTCGTCAGAGACGAGAAGACAGCATGGACTTAGCGCTACAAAACCGAACGGCCTTGGTGACAGGAAGTCATCGAGGTACAGGGCAGATCATTGCGGCCACGCTGCTGCAGCAAGGTGCTCGGGTCTTGGTCCATGGACTCACGCAAGAACAGGCGGAAGCAGCCGTTGCGGAACTCGGTCACGGTATCGCCGTCTGGGGCGATATCACCACCCTCGAAGGCAGCCAAGCACTGCTGGATCAATGCGCTGAATACGGTATCGATATTTTGGTTAACAATTTCGGTGCTGCAGGACCCAGCACCTGGGCCCAGGACGATACAGGTGACCAGGCCTGGCTTGATGCGTATCAAAAAAACGTGCTGTCGGCACAGCGCATCATTGACCACATCTTGCCTCGCTTGTCCTCTCTCTCCTTTGCAAGAATTATTAATCTGGGCACTGTGGGCTCCACCCGACCCGGAGCGAATATGCCCGCGTACTACGCGGCCAAGGGCGCCCTTGCGAATATGACTATTGGGCTGTCAAGACAAGTAGCCGGCACCGCCGTCAGAGTGAATCTCGTTTCTCCTGGACTCATTCTGACTCCAGAGGTTGAACAGCAATATCTTAAGCTCGGGATTAAGAAAGGCTGGGGAACGACCTGGGAGGAAATAGAGCCTCACGTTGCTAAAGACATTCCAATCGGGAGAATCACGCGTCGGGAAGAAGTCGCCGCCCTGGTGGCCTTTCTCTGTAGTCCACTGGCCGATGCCATTCACGGCCAAAATATACGTATCGACGGCGGCCAGCTTGGCATCGTGAGTTAGCGTTGCCATCCGTTGTGAGCAAGGGGTAACCACCTAACATGACTATCCATCACCTTCAGCTCAGGCTTATGGGCGTTGCTCTCTGCCTTAGCGTGATCTTCGTTCTGGATACCCAGCAGGTCACAGCCGTACATCAACTCTGGTTGCCGCTGACGCTAGCCCTTGGTGCCTATCTGATGACGCTGTCCGTCATGGCCATCACGATCACCGTGGGCACCTTGGCCGTGCTGAACATGGACCTGGGTGCGAGCTATTGGGTGTATGCCATCGCCTATCCCAGCCTTGGGCTTTTGTGCGGGCTGATCACGGCCTTTATCTTGTGGCAGCGCTTTCGCCTACGCATCGCGGCGACCCACGATGCGCGTTGGGCCGATCGTCAGACCAGAGATCAGGATAGGTCAGATACCCCGTCACCGGGCGACGGCGACCACTTCAATCAATGAAGCACGCTGAGGCTCCGATCCCCACACCGAGAGGGGTTTTATTTGACTTCGATGGCACACTGGCACCCAACCTAGACCTTATGGATATGCGCCGCCAGCTGGTGGTCATGGCCGAACAGACCGACATCCCCCGCGCTGTCTATCAAGACCTCTATATCGTCGAAATGATCGAAGCCGGCAGCCGCTGGCTGGGCGCGCACCGCAGCGAGCGCCAGGCACAGGACTACGCCCAAGCAAGCCAACAAAGGATCATCGACATCGAGTTAGCAGCGGCGGCGGAAACTACCTTGTTCCCCTTTGTTCGCACCCTTCTGTCACGACTGAATGGTGAATCGATCAGGCTTGGGATCGTGACGCGTAACTGTCGGGCGGCCATTCACCGGATGTTTCCAGACCACGAAGACTACGTACAGGCCCTACACGCGCGGGACGATGTGGCGCATCTAAAACCCGACCCCCGCCACCTTGAGGTGAATCTACAGGCCCTTGATGTGGACCCCAAAGAGGCGGTTATGGTGGGCGACGGCATCCTCGACATGCAGGCGGGGCTCGCCCTTCAAATGCATTGCGTGGGCGTCTTGAGTGGAAGCAACGACACCGAGGCATTGGTTGCGGCAGGGGCCCACAAAGTGCTCCCTGATGCATCACAGCTTGCAGATTTATTCTAGTCGAAAGGCCAAAGCCACTTTTCATCGCTGATGATTTGCGCTCAAATTAGGGCCTGTTATTCGGAGCGCATCATGCAAAAAGTAACCGCTGCTAGAAACCTCATCAGCCCCCTCCTTGATGCTTTAATCCAACAGCTGGAAAGCGAAGGACAGCTTACCCATAGGGCGCACTTCAAGCGCATCCAGCTTCGGCTGAGTGCGGCAAGCAATGAACTCGACCTGACCTTTTCGATGTATGACCTATCGTCGTCCCAAGCCATCGGCTTTCAGTTCTCGACCACCGCCGAAGCCCTGGTTTCAACCATCCAGCTCAGAGCAGATCAGCTGGTTGCTTCCATGACGAATACCGGCGTAGTCCGTCATTAAGCAGGGCGCCAGCAACATAAGCCTCTCATCCGGGCGGGAATGACGTGACGCGACCTAAACTGGCAGAGCTATATCGTTACCCCATAAAGAGCATGGGTGGAGAGCAACTGGCAAGCATCTATTGCACCCGGACAGGCATCCGAGGTGATCGAGCCTGGGCACTCAAGGACGAAACCACGGGCGGGATCAAGGGGGGTAAACGTTTTCCAGAGTTGATGAACATGCGGGCGCGTTTTAAGAGGGAACCCACAGACGCCCTCAAGTCGCCACCCGTGGCTATTACCCTGGCCGATGGGCAACAGGTGTCCTCGTCGGACAGCGACATCAATGAGACCCTCTCCAAAGCCGTGGGGTCACCCCTGTCGCTTTGGCCGCTGTTGCCCGATGACCAAGTAGAACACTACCGCCGTCCGGCGGGCGAGCAGGGGAACAATATTGAGGACTATTTAAGAGAGGTTTTCGCACGCGAGCCTGGGGAACCCTTGCCTGATCTTTCCGCCTTCCCCAAAGAGCTCTTTATCTACGAGTCTCTTCCCGGCACCTATTTTGATGCGCTGCCCATTCTGTTGATGACCAACGCTGCCCTACGTACGCTGCAGCGCATTTCCCAAGAGGCCGGTGTAAACAGCCTGTTCGACATTCGACGTTTTCGGCCCAATCTGCTCATCGATGTGGACGGCGAGGGGTTTCCTGAGAATGATTGGGTGGGACGTCGAGCAGCCATCGGCGAGGCAGTTTTGAAGGTGGAAACCATCTGCCCACGCTGTGTCATGACGACCCATGGCTTTGCGGACTTGCCTCAGGACGCCAAAATCATGCGTCAACTGGTTCAGCAAAATGGCGGTAACTTAGGCGTCTATTTGAACGTCGAAGAGCCAGGCGCGATCACCGTGGGCGATAACGTCACCTGGCTCTAACGTATCCTAGGGGCCTAATTATTACCCGTGGGCACCTCAGTGAAGGGGATGCCTTTATCCATTCTGGGTTCCTGCGGCATGCCGAGCACGCGCTCCGCGATGATGTTCGCCATGATCTCATCCGTGCCGCCTGCGATGCGCAAACCGGGCGATCCCATGTAGCTCAGCTGCAGCAGGCCAGCTTCCTTTGACAGCTTTTCATCCCAAATAGCCCCGCTCATTTCAAGCAAATCCATGCAGAAGGATGCCATTTCCTGGTTCTTGGGAGCGCCAACCAGCTTACCGATAGAATTTTCGGGGCCGGGAATCTCACCGCGAGACATTGCCGTCATCGACCGATAGCCGGTGAAGCGCAGGCCTGACTCCTGTACATACCAGTTGGCTAATTTGGCTCGGACAGCCCCGTCCTCGATGGCGGGCTTATCGTCAATCATGACCTCGCTGGCGATGCGATAGGCCGTGTCTACGTTAACACCACCGCCGCCGCCGCCGATGGCCGCGCGCTCGTTCATCAGCGTGGTCAGAGCCACCTGCCAACCTTGCCCAACCTCACCCAGGCGCTGGCTGTCCGGAATCCGCACATCCGTGAAGTAGACTTCATTGAAATTCGCGCCCCCCGTGAGCTGTCGAATGGGCTTGATCTCGACGCCAGGAGATTTCATATCCAGGAAGAAATAACTCAGGCCCTTATGCTTTGGTACGTTGGGATCCGTTCGGACAACCACGATGCCAAAGTCCGAGTAGTGCGCGCCCGACGTCCATATTTTTTGGCCGTTAACAATCCAGTGGTCTCCGTCGCGTTCTGCCTTAGTGCGCAGAGCAGCCAGGTCGGACCCGCCGGCAGGCTCGGAAAACAGCTGACACCAAATTTCTTCGCCGCTCGCTAGCTTAGGAAGGTAGCGCTCATGATGCTCGGGGCGGCCCCAGGTCATCAGAGTGGGGGCAGCCATACCCTGGCCGATGACAAAAAACCCACCCGGCACATCGTATTTTGATTCTTCCTGATTCCAGATCACCTGCTCGATGGCGCTGGCGTTGCGGCCCCCGAACGCCTTGTCCCAGCGTATGCAGGCCCAACCCGCGTCATATTTTCGCTGCTGCCACATTTTAGCGATCTCGAGTTCATTCATTCCCTGGAGTTCGTCCTGGCTGGGCACGTTGTCTTTCAGCCATGCGGCAGCTTCTGCGCGGAACGCCGCCTCTTCTTGAGTATCTGTAAAGTCCATTCGCTTCTTCCTCTCTCTATCCTTGCTTAATCTGACTATCCGTTAGGCAACGTTAGTCTGCTCGTAAGCGGTCACTAGGCGATCTTGCCAGTACCCCTCACTGCCAATGCCCACGCTCAAAAGCTTTGCTCGTCGATAATAAAATTGGCAGTCAAATTCCCAGGTAAAGCCCATACCGCCATGAGTCTGAATGTTCTCTTCCGCCGCGAAAACCGACGCCTGGATGGCACCTACGCGAGCCGTCGCCGCCGCCAACGGTAGCTCGGCACTCCCGCTGTCCAGGGCCCAAGCGCCGTAGTAACAGTTGCTGCGTGCCAGCGTATTTTTGACGTACATAGCGGCCAACTTGTGCTTGATCGCCTGATACGAGGCAATAGCTCGACCGAAGGCATAGCGCCCCATGGCGTAATCTCGCGCCTGCTCCAGGGCGGCATCGGCAAGGCCCACCTGCTCCCATGCGAAAAGCACTGCGGCGCGATCGAGCAATGCCGTCATGGCCGACCAGCCTGCCCCATCGCCCCCCAGCAGCTCCGCTTTCGCGCCGTTAAACACCATCACCGAATGCCCACGGGAAAAGTCTAAAGTCCGCACAACCTCTTGGCTCACGCCCTCTTGATCGAGTTCGACTAGGTAAAGACTGGCACCATCTCCCGAGTCAGTTGCTCCGACCACGATGGCAAAGTTCGCAGCACGGCCATCAGGCACGGGAATCTTTCGACCCGTGAGGCCGTCGTCCGTCATTCTCGTGCTCAAAGAGCTGACGCTAGGCCTGCCGTTGCCTTCAGCTAGCGCAAAGGTGCCGATAGCCTCCCCGCTCGCCAACAGCGGCAACCACTTTTCCTTTTGCGCCAGCGTTCCATTTGCTAACAGCGCCTCCGTGGCCAGATACACCGATGAACTGAAGGGGATAGGCGCCACCGAGCGCCCAAGCTCCTCGGCAATGACGACCAACTCCAAATAGGAAAGTCCTAAACCGCCGAACTCCTCAGGGATGACTGTGGCGGTCCAACCCATTTCAGCGACCTTACGCCACAGCTCAGCGTCATAATCGGCCTCTCCATCAAGCACAGCGCGCACGGCGCTACCGGGACAGTTTTCGCTCAGAAATCCACGGGCCTGCTCGCGCAGGAGCTCCTGCTCTTCTGCAAATTCAAAGTTCATATCACCCCCTCGCCCCAAATTAAGGGTGAAATATACCAGACCTGGCGTCTGGGCCGATGCACAAAATTTGGACAATATTCCAGTGAACTTCCGCACTTCTCGATCCGGGTTCAAGCTAGAATTCGCTCATGAATACCACCGACTTTGGGCAGCTGGGGTTTCTTCGGGTCGCCGCTGTCTCTCCGCAAATCACAATTGGCGATGTTGCTGCAAACACAGCAACCATTTGCCAGCAGCTCAGCATGCTTGCTAACGACGGCGTGGCCATCGGCGTGTTTCCGGAACTTTGCCTAACCGGATACTCGGCCGAAGACCTCTTTTTTTCCGAGAGCCTCCTGCAGGGAGTCCGTCAGAGCCTGACGACGCTTTGTCACCAATCCCCGCTTCCCCTGCTGGCGGTCGGCGCTCCCTGGCGATTAGCGGACGGGCGGCTCATCAACGCAGCGGTGCTGATTGGCGCCGGCAGAATCCTGGGAATGGTGCCCAAAACCTACCTGCCGAATTACGGGGAGTTCTATGACCAGCGTTGGTTCAGCTCAGGGTTTGGCATCAACGAAACCGAGGTCAGCCAAGACTTGGGCACCTTTCATGTGCGCGCAGATCAGTTGTTTCAGCTTGGCGATTTGAGGGTAGGCGTCGAAATTTGCGAAGACCTTTGGGCGCCGATTAGCCCGGGCACGCAAGCGGCTCTAGCCGGGGCGCGGGTTTTGCTCAACCTCTCCGCGAGCAACGAGCTGATCAGCAAGGCCGAGTATCGTCGGGACCTGGTGCGAATGACCAGCGCCAGCAACCTTTGTGCCTATGTTTATGCTGGAGCCGGCGCGCTCGAATCGTCAAAGGATATTGTCTTCGGCGGCCATTGCCTCATCGCTGAAGCGGGCGTGATCCTGGCGGAGGGGGAGCGCTTTTCACTGCAAAGTCAGATGATTTACGCAGACCTGGATAGCGAGAGGTTGGCCCATGACAGAGGGCAAAACAAAACCTTCAGCCAAAGCCCTCGTCCAACACCCTATCGGATTGTATCCGCTGGCCCTGGGCTACCCAGCCTCACATCGTTGTGTCGCGAATTTTCTCAGCACCCCTTTGTGCCGGATGATGAAGATGAGGTCGCGGCCAGAGCCCAGGAAGTCTTGAGCATTCAGGCCACCGGCCTGGCCCGCAGGATGCAGGCCGCAGGCACCGAAAAACTGGTTATCGGCCTATCAGGCGGGCTGGATTCCACCCTAGCTGTCCTGGTAGCCAGGGACGCCCTTGAGAAACTGGAGCTGCCCGGAGAAAACCTCTGCGCCCTTACCCTGCCAGGACCTGGAACATCTGGCGCTACCCTGGCCAACGCGAAGGCCCTGGCCGACGCCTTAGAAATCTCCCTGCAGGTGATCCCTATTGATGCTGCCGTCACGCAACACCTGGATGACCTGTCACATACGGGTGACCACGATGTGGTCTATGAGAATGCCCAGGCGCGAGAACGCACTCAAATCCTGTTCAATCATGCCAATCAGATTGGCGGCATTGTCACCGGCACCGGCGATTTGAGCGAGCTGGCGCTCGGCTGGTGCACCTTCAATGCTGATCACATGGCGAATTACAATGTTAACGCCAGCGTGCCCAAGACCATGATCGCCTACTTGGTCCGCTGGTATGCACAACATCGCTCCAGCGCCGCACTGTCCAAGGTGCTCGGCGCAGTGCTGGAAACACCCATTAGTCCGGAACTAATTCCCCCTGATGCCGACCAAATCTCGCAGCTGACCGAAGATTTGGTGGGACCTTATGAACTGCACGATTTCTTTCTCTATCACTTCCTCAGAAACGGTAGCGGCGCAAAAAGGATTTTTTCCTTGGCCTGTCTTGCCTTCGGCGAGCAGTATCCGGCTCAGACGATAAAGCACTGGCTCGGGCAATTCTTTCAACGATTCATGACCCAGCAGTTCAAAAGAACGACTCTGCCTCCCGGGCCCAAGGTAGGTAGCGTCAGCCTCTCGCCCCGGGGTGATTGGAGGATGCCCGATGAGGCTGGCTATAAGCATATTTTAGAAGAGATAGAAAACCTGCTTTGATAACCTCAAGCACCGCGTATTTGCCCGGAGATAATGTCATGGCAGCTCGTCAATTTAGTGCCCTCCGTCTTCCCATGAACTCCCTGCTGCTTGCGCTGGCCCTACTGGCGAGCGGCACCGCCCTGGCCGCCAGCAGCCACTGCGGTAAGGAAGGCGTATGGATCGAGATTTTGGGCGCCGGAACCACAGCCCTTGACGGGCAAGCCGCAAGCAGTTTCCTCATCTGGGAAGACAACGCACCGCGAATGCTTGTCGACGTCGGTGACGGGTCAAAGCAGGGCTTCGAAAAGTCTGGCGCCACTCTCAACGGTATAGAAGTTATTGCCCTCACTCAGGTCCAAATCGACCATGCCGGCGACTTAGGCGCTTACCTCATTGCATCCGCAGAAAGTGAGCGGGCGGCGCCCCTGACAATTCTTGGGCCCGACAGCAATCAGTCGCCTCTCCCCAGCACCAGTGAATTTATGCAGCGATTGATTGGCGCTAATGGCCTGTATCCCCAGTACGCGGATGCGTTGACCTCTCGATCGTCGCCTGGGAATTGGCTTCGCATTGCCGACGTGCCCGCAACGGGGTCACGACGATGGGCGCGTTACGCCAGTGACTCGCTGCGCCTTGCGGCCATTCCCGTGAATCATGGCGATATCCCGGCCCTGGCCTGGCGCGTGGAGATAGGAGGGAAAACAATCGTGTTCAGCGGCGATTTCAACAACGTAAAAAACGCGGTGGGTAAATTCGCGAAGGACGCTGATGCGCTGGTTGTTAGCCACGTAATACCAGAAATTTCCCGTGGTGCCTTGCGCGAAAAATTTGCGCTGCCTTCCCAGCTTGGGAGAGTCGCCGCTCAGGCAAACGCGCGGATGATGATCCTCGCTTCTCGCAGCGAGAGGACCCGAGGACGGGAGAGCCTCAGCCGCCAAGCCATCGAGCAGAGCTACGATGGCCCGCTCTTATTTGCCAACGACGGTGAGTGTTGGGGGCTCTAACTCCCGTTAGCCGAACTCCCGTTAGCCTAACACCCCGTAGAAGGGGCGAGAGGTCAGCCACTGGCTCTCAGGAAATCCACGGCCAGCCGTGACATCGCGTGAACGGCAGGTTTGAGAGCACCTTCATCTGCGTCAAAGAACGGTGAGTGATTGGGAATCGCTTTCTCGATTGGGACCCCCTCAGGTCTTCCGCCAATGTAAAAGAAGAAGCCAGGAACCTGTTCCTGGTAAAAAGAGAAATCCTCCGCACCGGTGACCGGTATAGAGATCGTCACACCATCCTGCCCATAAACTTCTTTCAGCGTCGGTGCCATCTGCTCGGTCAATTGCGGATCATTGAACGTTACGGGCACGCCGGGGTCGATGTCGATCGTGGCGGTAGCGCCCTGAGACGATGCGATGTTAGTAACCGTGCGACGAATTTTTTGGTGCACCAGGGCGCGGATATCGGGATCGAACGTGCGAATCGTCCCGCTGAGGGTCGCGGTCTCGGGTACGATGTTGTTGCGGACACCGGCCTGAATCATCCCGACGGTCACCACCACCGGATGCTGAGTGATGTCGATTTGACGCGCAACGATAGTCTGCAGGCCGTTAACGACCTGGGCCGCTACAACAATGGGATCAACGCCTGCCCAGGGTCGAGCGCCGTGAGTTTGACTGCCGGTGATCTCTATATCGAATCGCTGGGCGCTGGCCATAATACCAAGCGCGCGATACATGGCGGTCCCCACGGCCGCAGACTGGGAAATATGCAAACCCATAATCGCATCCACAGACGGATTCTCTAAGGCGCCCTCTTCGATCATGAGCTTGGCGCCCCCGGTTTCTCCTCTCGGCGCCCCTTCCTCCGCGGGCTGGAAAATAAAGACCACGGTGCCCGGCAATTCGTCACGCACACCAGCCAGTACCTCAGCAGCGCCCATCAAGATCGCCACATGGGTATCGTGGCCGCAGGCGTGCATGACGCCCACCTCTCGCCCCTCGTATTGTCCGCGCGCCTTAGAGGCAAAGGGGAGGCCTGTTCTCTCTACTACGGGCAGGCCATCCATGTCCGCACGCAGGGCAACCACGGGACCAGGCAGACCGCCGCGCAACACGCCAACCACGCCGGTATGAGCAACTTGTGTTCTCACCTCGAGGTCCAGACGCTGTAAATGTTCGGCGACCTTTTTACTGGTGCGAAACTCCCGGTTGGAGAGTTCTGGATGTTGATGAATATCTCGCCGCCAGCTAACAACTTGCTGTTCAATGGCCGCCACGCTTTGGGCGATGCGCTCATCGAGCTCGGTGGCGTGACTCCCCGCAAAAACGGTGAGCAGAGCGATTAAAAAAGGGATGCGGATCATTGTTTTCTCCTAATCCTTCGTGATCGAGACAGATGATCGAGGCGCGCGGTAGCTTGGAGTCAGCCGCGTTAAACGCATGGCACGTAGCTTAGGCGTCTATGCATCTCGCAAACAAAATCTGGGTACTGTCGAGACAGCTCGCTGAGATCGAAAGTTTCGGCGATGTGCTCGCGTCCCTGACGCTCGATCAGAAGTCTAAAGGCGTGCATCAACACCCATTCCTGTGTGTTGGTGCGACCACAAAGCACCTGATAGAAGCTGGGGCTCAGGGTCACCCGGTGATACTGCGCCTGGCTGCCCTCGAGCACCACTTGATAGACATTGGCCCCCACCATATTCACACTGATCATCCTTGGATTCCGATCCGTGTTTACGACGTTCAACTATGACCGAATTTCAGCCGCTCTGCCAAACCTTGCAGGACCTTTGGTATGCGGAGATACCCTTATCCAAGGCCATGTCTATGCAGATCGTTAGTTTTGACGGCCATGAGCTGGTAACGGAGGCCACGCTTGCACCGAACCGCAACGTTCACGGAACAGCGTTTGCCGGGAGCCTGTATGCGATTGCAGCCTTAACGGGTTGGGGTTTGGTCCATTTGAGGCTGCAGCTAGCCGGGCTCGAGGCCTCTATCGTCATTGCCAGCGGGTCAATCGACTACGCCTGCCCGGTGGCGGAAACCATTCGTGCTCGAAGCCGCCTGGAAGATGAGTCGCATGGGATGGCTGCACTGAGGCAAAAGCGTAAGGGGCGGTTTTCCGTTAACACGGACATATTGCTCGCGGATGGAGCCAGTGCCTCCGCGTTTGCCGGCAGCTATGCTGCTCGCCTGGCACCAGCATTGGTATAAGCCGTGATTCTCAAACACAGCACCACAAAACCCGCAGAGGCGAAGGCAGCCGAAATAGAGTGGCCGTCGGAAATCGCCCTCATGGTGAAGGTATAAACAAAGATCAGCCAGATATAGTGTAGGCCGGTTAGATGCAGACGGCTCCACCAGGGGCCGAGCCGACGTCTAGAAGCGTCGTTGCTGGTCAGCGCCATAGCCCAAAAAAAGACAAATCCGGTCACACCAAAAATCAGGGTCACCCAGGACACTGCTTCCTGCGTCGTAGCGACATAGGTCACAACATAGGCGAAGTGGACGGTTTGCGACAAAGCCGCAGACAGCCCGAAGAAGCGCCGATTAGAAACCAAACGGCGGCCAACGCCGGTAAGCTGAAGGATGGGACGGGCCGCATAGGCGACTAGGAATGCAGCAAATGCGAGCCGAGCGGTCACTCGAAGCATGTAGCCTACATGCTCTTCCAGTACGATGCTGGCCCCAAGACGTCCAGGTTCCAGCACGAAACAAGCCACCAGGGCCACCGCGGTGCCGCCCAGAATGATGCCCGGTGACCGAGCGCCCCGGACTGCCAAGGGGGGAGCTTCCTTATCTTTGATAACGTTATTCACTGGGCTCTCCTGCTTTCTCCCTCCTCACTCAGTAAGGAAGGTCAGCGTGCTTTTTGTTTCTTGTGCCCGCCTTACGCCGTCCTTTCCCTTGGCGACCTGGAATCTCCAACTTTGGACGGCAAGCGCAGCCGCTCTCTCAAAGGATTTTGCTAAGGCATCTAATTCCAATCGAGACAGCTGTTGTTCGCCAGACAACCACCTCACTTTGATGATTGAAACATCCCTCACCTGGCCTGCGGACGTTATGACGTAGTGCACGTCAACTTCAGCCTCAATTCCTTGAGCGCTCGCTTCTACCGGATAAACGGGGGCACTACCCCGGACCAGTACGGGTATCGGCTCGTATGCAACGGCGGCACAACCTGCCAAACAAACCAGCAAGACCAACAGCGCCAGCCCCCGGGCACCTCGAATCAAAGCGGTCTGCCGCCAAGTCCTTGTGCTATGAATGATGATATCCACCCCCTTACTGATTTAAGCGGCCTCAACCTGAATCAAGGCCCGACTCACGGTATGCTTTACAAAATCTTGAACGCCGAGCGCCCCTTTGTCTGAAGATTCACCTATTCAACCCGAGAACGATGACGAGTCAGATTCGCTGAGTCTATCGCAGATGTTTGGCAGTGCCTTAGCTGCGGCCTTGGGCATTCAGTCAAAGGCAAATCGAGAGCGCGACTTCGCCAGGGGCAAGCCTTTCCACTTCGTCATCGTCGGCTTGGTCTTTACCGCAGGCTTCGTCATGCTCATGAGCTTGGCCGTTCAGCTGATCCTTAGCCTGGTGGATACTCCCTAACGCCCTTCTTGGTCAGGGCGAGATCTGAGCCAATCAACGATGGGGGGTATTAACCCGGGAAGGTATTCACCGTAGGGACGGTACAGGGCCAACAGTGCGTCACAGCATTGCTTGATGCTGGCATCGTTGCGCTGACAGGCTGTAAGTTCAGCATTGACGGCACCCAGGGCCTGGATCGCGGGAGCCACGTCATCGGGCCAAGGCCCAGGGCAATCCCTTACAGCAGACCTCAGAGGCTCCAACGCATCCCATCCCAGGTGCTTCAAGCTTTTCGCGAGAACATGTGCAGACCAACTCTCGGGTGCCAAAAAATCAACCGCCCGCCCCAACGGCGTCGTGACGCGGTAGGGCCTCGCCTGGGGCATCTCCCGGCCTGCTATTCTGGCGAGCAAGGCCTCTTCGCCCAGCAGTCGGCCATACCACTTTATCGGCTCGAGAAAGCTCAAGAGAAAGATTTGCCTGTCGCTCAACCCCAAACCTGCAAGGCGTTGTTGTTGATGCGTGTAGGGGTGCGGCGATAAGGTCTCCCAACACCCCTCGAGGCGCTCATAGAGATGGTCTATTTGACGGCAACTCGCGGACGACCAGAGCCGTTCGGCCACCGCGGGCAGCCGGCTCCATAGTCGTGTTGGCAGGGTGTCCGGGTCGACCAGTTCGGACCAAAGGCAGGCCTCTCCGCCCAACACGCTGGCACCCCCAAGGGGTTCTACTAGATCAACGGCGCCTTCGCGCCACATACGAGTCCAGGCCATACCCTGAGCCACGTGCTGCAACCGGACATCTTCCAGGCTTTGATCTTCGAGCAGGATTTGGCTCTGCTGATCAGCGCTGGGGTCAAAGGCATAGTGCACATCCGCGGGATAGTTCAGATCAAGATAAAAGGGCGCTGAAACCAGGCAATCTTGCCCAAGCTGAAGAGCCTGGTCGCGAGTGGTCACGCCGCGCCAGTTTTGCACAAGGCAGGTTGGCATGTCCGGATGCAGCACCTCATCCCAGGCAACTGGCTTACGCCCCAATCCCTGGGTGATCGCGACCAGACGCTGCAAGAAGTAGTTCGCCAGGTCTTGGGTTGAGGCCATTCCGTTGTCAGCCATGAATTGCGTGATAGCCTCGCTCTGCTGCCACCAGTCGGGGCTGACTTCATCACCCCCTAAGTGGATATATTCGTCAGGAAAGACCTCAGCCACATCCTGCAGGAGCACGTTGAGTGCCCGGTAAACCACCTCCCGAGTTGGATCAAGACAGGCCGGGTGAACGCCAAAGCGATCGGTGGGCGCCACGGGGTGCAGGCCCCACTCTGGATAGGCCGTCAGCCAATGATTCACGTGCCCGGGCATATCAATCTCCGGAACGATTCGAATGCCCCGTGCAGATCCAAAGGCCACCAGCTGCTCGAGCTGTTGGCGGGAGTAATGTTGCTCACTGGCTAGGGCCGGCCAGCCAGGGCTGGCAAAGCGAAAAGCCTGATCGTCGGTGAGGTGCAGGTGCAGCACATTCATTTTCAGCAGCGCCATCCCCTCAACGACTTGGAGCAGGGTTGGCAGGGGAAAGAAGTGGCGAGCCACATCAAGGCACAGTCCTCGCCAGAGGAATCGAGGCTGATCCTCGATCCGACAGAAGCTTGGCAGTTCTGCATGGGAAAGAAGTTGGTAGGCGGTTGCACAGGCGCGCAACCCGCCCCAAGTCGTGGCCGCTCGAACAAGGACTCGACCCGCATTCCAGGTCAGGGAGTAACTTTCGTCCATGCCCAAATAAGGAGGGCCAGACTCTTGGGCGGTAATCTCCATGCAGATATGCACCCGATGCCGTAAACCGCTGGCCGGCGTGAACAGCTGACGTAGGTAATCGTCGACCCGCAAATCCACCCCTTCGATCCACTCAAACTCAGGCAGCCCAAGCTCGTCGGCTGGGTCAGAGGCCTGGGGATCAGAGTCGCCTTGCTGATCCAAGGTAATCTGCTGTGGCCAAGGAAGCAGGGAGAGATTGGGAGGGCACGGATTCATAGCGTGATTATGCCGCAATCTTCCCGGGCGCGGCGCTACTCCATGATCATGGGAAAACGATAACCTGAGGGCGAGACCTGGCGCGTGAAACGCATCCCCTCCAGCAGCGCACTGTGATCCGCCATGGGCACCCACAGCGATTGACCGCCCTTGGTTTCTGCCACGCCAATGGCGTGGCCCACCAACCATCGCCCTATCCCGTTGCCGCGATAGGGCGGCAGCACGTTGAGCATTTGCAGAGTAAATTCTGTCTCCCCCGACTCGGGCGCTGTCATGGCGTAGGCGGCAATTACCGCACCGTTATGTTTAGCAACGCGCAAAATGTCTGAACCTTGAGCATGGGCTCGATAGGCGGTCGCTAGGGTTTCTGGTAAATCATCACCCACTGCCCTAAACACCTGATAGTCACGTAAAGACAGATTTACCCTGGTCATGGACGCTTTCCAAAGCCTTTAAACAGACGGTTCAGAAACTCACCCAAGCGCCGGCTTACCGTTGAAGCGCGCCCAGGGGGCGGGCCCAGGCGGGCGCGGGCCATCAACTTCGCCAGCTTTTGATAGTTCTCCCAGGAATCGTCGATTCCAAACCCTGCCTCGGGAAAGGCCGATAGGAAATCATCTCGCAGTTGGGGCAGATAGCGCTGGATAAAGGCAAGGCCGCGCTGATTAAAATCCCGTGGGTAAAGCGCCGCGCCATGGGCGGCGAAGAGACTTGAAACTTGCCCATCCTGGAGTCTCACCGCACTCAGCTGAGGCTCGCGCTGGCGTAAGAACGACGCACTTAATAGCTGATGATGAAAGGCGAAAGCCAGTAAAAACCCCAGCGGTAAGAGTGCCTTATCTAGTGATCCGGCCTCGATCAGAAAATCGTCCACGCTGGCCAAAGGCATCTCGTCTTGAGTGTTTATCGACATGGGATGCCGAACCAGAGCCTAGCCTGATGCCCCATTGGCTGTGGGCGCATCCGGGTCCTACGGGGCATCCGTACACAAACAGCCGCCCACAGAGCGTCTCGAGTCACGGTTTGCATGTGTTCTCGCCCGTATCGGAATTGGCGGAGAGGGGCCGATCACCCTGCAGGGTGATGCGATGCATTCGCCGATGCTGGGGGAAAAAGTCATTCACGGGTTTATGTTGGGTGACCCGGTTATCCCAGATTGCAACGGTACCCGGCGCCCACTGGAGCCGCACCGTATATTCCTCTGACACGATCTGCTCGAACAAAAGGGAAAGCAGCGCCTGGCTTTCCCGAGCGGATATGCACTGAATATGAGTGGTAAATAACGGGTTCACGTAAATACCCAGACGCCCGCTTTCCGGATGGCGACGAATGACTGGATGAACAACCGGTGGGTGCAGGGCAAGGGTATCCGCCAACCGTTCCGCACCGCCAGGCTCTGCAAGGCTCTCACGAAATCCCTGTCTAAAATCGTGGACAGCCCAAAGGGGACGCAGCATCTCTCGCATCCCGGCGGAGAGGCCGCTGTAGGCAGCGGATGCGCTGGACCACAACGTATCGCCCCCAATTTCCGGGATAATTTGGCCCTGAAGCAGCGTGTACGAGGGCGGCTGCTGCATGAACGTCATATCAGAATGCCAGACCTCAATCTTTGATGGTTTAGCTGCAGTGCTTTCTAGAATTTGAACATCCGGGGCGTCGGCTATGGTGTCGTAGGCGGGATGACCAAGAACCTGTCCAAAACGCTTGGCAAAGGCAGCGAATAGAGCTGGCGTCATTTGTTGGTCGCGGAAGAACAGCACCTCGTGCTCCAGGATGGCCTGATGCACAGCAACATAGACCGCTTCAGACTCTGCAATGTCCTTCAGGCTAACGCCTTCCACGAAAGCACCCAGGGCACCGGCTGCCCTGCGAACGACGAGGTTAGTTAAAGCCTGCTGAGACACTTTGCACTCTCGCAATCCATAAAGTCCGGTTTGGGTGGCGTTGTGGGATTGTAACCGGCAGCCCAATACCGCGATAGCCGCCTCGAATGATCCGTAGAATCTCAGGGGTGAGCCCTGGTAACCTCACTTCATGGGGCGTTATCGAGCACCGGAACCACCTAAGACAGCAATCATCACCCCCCGGGGGAGTGCACGGCTGAGAGCCGAGCTATCTCATCTTTGGAAAGTAAAACGCCCGGAGGTCACGGCTCGGGTGGCCGCGGCCGCTGCACTGGGAGACCGCTCGGAGAATGCCGACTACCATTACGGCAAGCGTCAGCTAGCTGAGATTGATGGTCGCATACGCTATCTGGATAAGCGCCTAAGGACCCTTCAGGTCGTAGACCGCAAACCAACCGACGAGGGCCTCGTTTATTTCGGCGCCTGGGTGTGGCTCGAGCCTCGGGATGATCTGGAGCAGCAAAAGATGCTGCTTTATCGAATCGTTGGTCCTGACGAGATTGACGATGACCCTGCCTATATCAGCATCGACTCGCCCATGGCTAAGGCATTGGTGGGCAGGCGATGCGGGCAGGAGGTCAGCATCGTGCAGCGTCAGGGAGACAGTCGTCTCCTTACTTTCAATGCCACGACGAAGGATAGCGTTTTCGACATCGTGAGAATTTTTTACGGTGAGCGCGACGGATTTTAAAATGATCCGCGTATAACGGCTGTACCCACTCAAGGAGCAACGGCTCATGACTCAATTTTTAAATCGCTTTGCCGCCGGCGGCCTGCTGTGCCTCAGCGCAGGCGTTGTTTTGGCCAACCATGACGGCATGAAATCACAATCAGGCGGCGATAAATGGCGGAAGCAGACCCCCGTGGTAATCGCTCAGATCGAGGAGGCGGCCCAAGAGCGGCTTCGCGCCGCCGATCAGGATGGCAATGGCATATTGTCCATCGAGGAGTTTCAGACCATGAAGCCACGCCAGAGCCAAGCCAGATTGGGCGAAGATCGACGGACTCGCAAACATTCGGGTAAAAAGCGGCAGCGCCACCAGAAGCGAGGTCACAGAAAGATGACGAAAGAGGCGCGAGCTGAGATGCAGACCAAAATTGCGGCGATTACCTACCAGCTATTAGATAGCGACCAAAACGGCAGCGTCAGCGAAACGGAATATGCGGCCGCCAATCACCGACAGATTAGACGCGCTGCTCGGAGTCAGGTGGTATTTGCCTCTCTGGATAAGGATCGGGACGGGCTGTTAAGTCCAACGGAAGTCCCCACGGCCGTAAAGCGGCTGAGGGCGATGGATGAAGATGGTGACGGAACGGTAACGCGCAAAGAGATGCGGGCGGCCCGCAGGGCGGCGTCACCCTCCTAGTGGCAAGGTGCCGAGAGGCCTATGACCAGCCCGTCGGATGGACAACTGATGGCCCAGGTTTGCCAGCAGGATCAGGCAGCGTTTAATCATCTGGTGCGCCGTCATCTCGCACCCCTGATGGGCTACGCAAATCGACTCTGCGGAGATGCCAGTCGTGCGGAGGACCTGGTTCAAGAAACTTGGCTTCGCGTATGGCTGCATGCGACCCAATATCGTCAGGATCGGGGCGCGTTTTCCACTTGGCTGTTCACCATTCTCCAGCGCCAGTTTATCGACCATCAGCGCAAGTTTGGCAAAGAAACCTATGGCGCTGAGCGTGACCTGGGTCACGCTTGTAGGCTACCCGATGAAGCTGCGGGACCTGCGCAACTGCTGTTTCAAGCCCGTGAGCAACAGGCGTTTAAGCGTGCTCTGGCAACGCTACCGGAACATCAGCGATGGGCCCTTCTGTTAAGTCATCAGCAGGGTTTTAGCAATGAGGCCGGCGCGCAAATTCTTGGCGTGAGCAGACGCGCTTTCGAATCGTTGCTGGCCAGGGGCCGACGCGCCCTGCGCCTGGAAAGATTCGAGGCGACATCAGGAACAAAGGTTCAGCCTAGGGATGGAGGAACATGAGATGAAAGAGACGACCTTCCTAGACTTATTGGACCACCTGGGTCCGGAAATAGGCACCTGGCCGGACCCGGACTCTGCACGCAAGCTGCTTGCCGACTCCCAATCCGCGAGGGCGCATTATGATGCCGCGAAATCTGTTGCTGCGGCCCTCGAAAAACTTGGCTCTGAAACCGATCCGCTCCTGTTAGAGGCCCTGGCACAACGCATTGCTGCCGACGTCCCGAAGGTTCAGCAACACAGCGACTTGGACAGCCTGACCTGGGGTTGGCCGACGGCCGTAGCGGCAATGATACCTCTGGCCATTGCCTTTTCGGTGGGCTGGAGCGTAGGCGTTGCGACGGAAACAACGCTCGCGGAGAGTGAACTGCTAGGGGCCTGGCTCTACCTGGAAGACCTTGAGCAGTTCGAGGGGTTTGACGACTGGCATATCGAGGACTTCTAGCATGAAACAGCGATCTCTCATTATCCTGCTCCTGTTCTCCATGACCGTAAATGTGGCCGGCCTGGGTTTCTTCTTTGGCCAGCAGGCGTCCGCGAGGGCCGTCGGAGATGCCACGAGGGCCTATCCCGGATGGGTTAGACAACTGCCCGAGCAGCGCAGAGCGGAGCTAAGGCCAATCTTACGAGAGCAAAACCGTCTCAACCGACCCGAGCGGCGTGCCCTTCGAGCCCAGCATCGCGAAGTGCAAACAGCGCTGTTGGCGGAGCCCTTTGATTTGGCCCAGCTCGATCGCGCACTGGACACATTGAATCATCAGCTCGAAGACAACCAGCGGCGGCGCAAGGCAGCATTTTTGGAAGTCGTTCAGGCACTCTCAAAGGCCGAGCGTCAACTTCTTGCCCTTGATCTCAATAGAGGGGAGCGGATGTCCTCAAAGCTTCGCGCTAGACCCGATAAGAGAGGGTAAGGGGCCGAAACAGAAGGGTTCCCAGGGGCCGGCGTAACGGGAACCTAAGAATGCCGAGGACGCAACTCCGCACGAATAGAAAGGCGCTCCTTAGGGGCTGAAGAGTGAATACTTACTTTGGTCTTCGATGCTGATGGAATGGGGCTAGCGATAACCATCAAGCTTGAGCTGAGGGCCTGCCAAAGGGCCTCATCCAGGGGCAGCCGGTGGTTTGATACAGCCAGCAACTCGCGCACGATGATGACCGCCGCGCGCCTGAGCGACGATTCGCTGGGCTGCAGGCTGAGAGTATGCTGTAGCTGTGCTGGCACGCGAAAAAAATCCTTCAGGAAGCGCAATGCACGCTGACTTAGCGGCGGAAAGCGGGACTGCACAGGATCCAGCGTGGAGAGCAAGATCACCTGGGCCCAGAGCACAGCCCTGCCCAGTCCGTCCTTGTTGGTGAAGTAATGGTAGATCAGGCGCTTGTTACAACCGGCTACTTTGGCAACTTCGTCCACGCGAAGCCCACCAATACCCTCGCGCATCAGAAGTTCCGACGCGGCTTCCAACAAGCGTATTTGAGGAGGTTGCGCTTTCGAGCCCTGCATCCGGGTCGTTGCTCAAATTAAGTAACTATATAGTTACCCAACGACTTCCCATAAGCAAGCTAGACAGCTCAGAGAGGACCAGCCAACGCTGATGTAACTATTTAGTTACTTCCGTCTAATCGCCAAAACGTCACGTTAAGACCTACTGCTGAGGCCCCTACGCTGAGGCCTGGCCACCTTGCTCAGCCTCGAAGTCCAACAGATAGCGCTTGGCATCAATTCCGCCACCAAACCCGGTCAGTTTGCCCCCGGTGCCGATTACCCGATGGCAGGGGATGATAATAGCAATGGGATTTCTCGCGTTTGCCCCGCCAACGGCCCGCACGGCCTTGGGCCTGCCGATTTGCCTGGCCAACTCACCGTAGGAGCAAGTTTCCCCGAAGGGTATCTGCTGCAGGCCAGCGAGCACCTGCTTCTGGAACGGTGTGCCTGAGGGTGCCAACGCCAGCTCGAAACCCCGTCGCTCGCCCGCAAAGTATTGTTCAAGTTGCTGTCTGGCCTCGCTGAGGGCCGCTGCCGACTCAGACCAATCGGCAAGCGGGGCATGCAGCGCCTGCTTGCCCGTCGAGAAGTAAAGACCGATCAACGTTGTAGCCCCAGAGTGCACAACTCCGGTCAGCGTGAGTCTGCCAATAGGACTGTCCATTTGTGTATAGACCGTCGTCATCCTTGACCTCCTTTCGGCCACTTCCCTTGGGCTCTGTTTACTGCTGCCGCGAACCAAAGGTACATCAGCGCGTAAGCACGCCACGGCTGCCAGGCAGTTGCCAAATCACGCGCGCGCGCCGGCGTTAAGTTCAACTGCTTGAGCACCACCCAGTCATTGTGCGGGAATGAATCCGGGTTCTTTGCAACACGGAGGCGCATATAGTTTTGAGTCCAGGGACCAATGCCTGGGATACGTTCAAGACCATTGATAAAGCGTTCCGTTTCCGGACCCTCCGCTAACGGCACCCCATCGGAGAGGACGCGCTGGGCTAATTGGCTGATGGCTTCCCCTCGAACGCCAGGCATTCCCAGTTCGGCAATGGGTCGATGAAGGAGTTGGTCTGGACTGGGAAAATCGCCCTCGCCATATTTAGCCACCATCTTGTCCGCCAGTTCGGTGCCTCGAGCAACGCTCACCTGCTGGCCCAAAATCGCCCGAACTGACGTCTCGAACCCATCCCAAGCTCCAGGGACTCGAAGGCCAGGTGCCTGATTGACCCAAGATGCCAGCACAGATTTGTCCTGCAGTGCAGCATGGATGGCCGCACCATCGGCGTAGAGATCAAATACGCGCATCAGCCGGGACAGCAATTGATAGACCGGCTCACCAGTCAACGGCAGCTGGGCGAGAAGTCCATCACGCCCACGGATGCGGTTACGCCTCACCCGAACCCAACTCTCTGGCTCCCCTCGACGGCTGATTCTGCGAGCGTAGGCGTGGCCCTTGACGGTCTCAATGCCGGCTAGCGCTCGCCCTTGGAGATAGGCAAAAACCCAATCAAAATCGTAGGGCGGCATGATGGGTAGCTGGATATTCAGCGTAAGCGGCTGCGCCCCCGACCCGGTCGCAGGGCGCCGTCTTAGGCTGCTCGGCGTGGCGTCGAAAAGCGATCGCATATCCCGACCCAACTGACGCGCACTCTGATATCCGGCATGTTCGGCAACCGCCATCACGCTGAGTTCTCCCTGCCTTAATAGCTTGCGGGCTGTTTCCGCTCGCCGCAGCCTGGCCACGGCCCCAGGGCTAACGCCTAAGGACCTCATAAATAAACGATCAAGGTGACGTTCGCTGATATCGAGGCTCTTAGCCAGAGCTGGCAGCGCATGCTCATTAAGGAAACCGCCCTCAATCAGACGCAGCGCCTGCTGCAGATAGCGGCTGACGATGGCGGTATCTGGCGTCATTAACTGGTCTGCTGGAAAGCAGCGTCGACAGGCACGATAGCCCGCCTCCTGAGCGGCGGCGGCACAGGTGAAATAGCGCACGTTGGCTTCTCTAGGGAAGCGCACGGGACAGCTCGGACGACAGTAAATCCCAGTAGTCACAACAGCGATAACAAAGCGCCCATCAAACCTCGGGTCGCGACTAAGCCGAGCTTTTCTGCAGAGTGCCGGATCGGGTAGCGCCAAGGGGATATCCCCTTCGTCTATCTGGTCCTGAGCCCCTGGCGATCGTGTATCCATGGTTAAACTATAGCGAAGACCGGCTACCGAGATCGGTCAGATTCAGACATTGCTCAAAATAATCGCGTCAGGTATCTACAGCAGGCCAAACTTTTACAGGCTGGCGCTTTTGAATTAGGGTGACCTGCATCAAACGCAAGGAAACGAAATGAGCGACAGCGGATGGCGTGAACCCAGCGACCTGATCATCGAGCAAATTGAGATCGGGCCGATGCAAAATTTTACCTACCTCATCGGCTGCCGGAACAGCCGCGAAGTCGCAATCATTGACCCAGCCTGGGACATCGACAGCCTGATTCAACATATCGACAGCAAGGGCTATAAGCTGAAGGCGGCCCTTGGCACCCACTATCACCCAGACCACGTGGGTGGACACTTCAGCGGTAACGACGTGGAGGGCTTTAGCAAACTGCTTGAACTCAATCCGGTGAAACTCTACGTCCACAAACTGGAAGCGGAGGGGATCAAAAAAGTGACCGAGGTCTCGGACAGCGACCTTGTTAAAGTCGAGTCGGGTGATACGCTGCGAGTGGGCGACATTGAAATCGAATTCCTGCACACCCCCGGCCATACCCCCGGGAGCCAGTGCTTCCGCGTTAACAACACGCTGATCAGCGGTGATACGCTTTTCATTAACGGCTGCGGCCGAGTGGACCTTCCCGGCTCCAATTCCGAGGACATGTACCACAGCCTGTGCAAACTCTGCACGCTGCCCGACGACACGCTGCTCTTGCCCGGTCATAACTACGGCCACATACCCAATGCCACCCTGGGCGAAACCAAGCAAACCAACAGCTACTTGCGTATCGACGATATCCAGACCTGGCAGACGATTATGGGACACTAGGAGCAGACTCAAGCATCCCGACGCGCTCACCTCAGACAAAAAAAAGCCGGCTTGCGCCGGCTTTTCGTTTCAAACGGCCCTTAGGCCAATGCAGACTTGACCGCCTCCGGGGTAATGGGCAAGTGCCTCACCCGAGCACCGGACGCAGCGAACACGGCATTACCGATAGCAGGCCCTACCACGGTGGTTCCAGGCTCTCCCAAACCAACGGCAGCGTGCTGACTATCGATAAACTCGATATCAAGCTCCGGCACGTCGCTCATCCTGAGCGGCCGATAGGAGCTTAAATTGAGGTCCTTAATCTGCCCGTTGGCGAATTGCGTACCCTCATGCAGCGCCATACTAGCACCCCATAGCGCCGCACTCTCGGTCTGTGCCAGCGCACCATCGGGATGAACAATTGTGCCGGCATCGATCACGACGGTCAGCTTCTCGAGCTTGATCGCCCCGCTGTCTTTGTCTACCGCGACCTGAGCAACACAGGCAGTCCAGGTTGGCATGCCGCGCTCTTGACCAAAGGTAGAGGCAATGCCCATGCCCTTTCCTTCGGGCAGGGCGGACCCCCAACCGGCTTTTTCAGCCACCCGCTCTAGGACGCCGGCCATACGCTTAGCACCACCCACCGCATTCGGTGCGCTGCCAGCATTGATACCTTCACCGGTGAGCAGCCGCAGGCGGAAAGCCAGTGGGTCCTCGCCGATTCGATTCGCGGCTTCGTCCATGAAACTTTCAGACGCCCAATTGGTCCAGCCAGGCGCAACGGAGCGCAGCCACCCTGGGCGGAAGGTTTCATTGGCCAAGTCGTTCATGACGGCTCTAACTCGGTGGGCACCTACGGCATACCAATGGTCAGCACCGTTGATCGAGAATGGATCGTACTTCTCTCCGTTCAACGCTGTGGCAAGCAGTGGCGATGCCATGGCGGCCGTGGGCCACCCTGCTGACGCAACGTGTTCCATGGCGACCACTCGCTTCGCATCATCGAATGCCATTTTTAGCCGCTGTACGGAGGGCGAGCGCGGCGATGCCATCTGGGTATCGTCCTCGCGATCAAGGACTAACTTCACAGGCTTACCTAAGGCCTTCGCCGCCAACAATGCAGGAACGCCATAGTCCCCATTCAGGCGACGCCCATAGCCGCCGCCCAGCATGTGGGTGCGCATGACGATTTGCTCAACGGGCACATCCAGCGCCTGAGCGTAGGTGGGCATGATCAAGGATTGCCACTGATTCCCGGTATGCAGCTCCCAGCGTCCGTCTTTCTGAAGGGCCACAGCATTCACAGGCTCAAGCTGAAAGTGAAGTACCGTGCTCGTGGTATAGCTCGCCTGCAGCTCATCGCTGGCTGCGGCAAACGCATGCTCCACATGCTCATCGTCTACCACAATGGCGCCAGCGCCACTGTCGATTAGTTCCTCACCGCGAACCAGGATATCGCTTTCGGATACGCCCGCAGTCGGACCCGCCTGCCAATCAACCTTAATCAGACGCTGGGCTCTCTGAGCAGCGTGGAACGAATCGGCAATCACCAGGGCCCAACCAGGCACTGTATTGGTCGGATCATCCAGCACCAGCGTTTGAACATATCCCTTGACGCCCTTTGCCCCGCTATCATCCACGGCCTTTACCGAGGAGCCGTAGCGTGTTGGTGGCATGATCGGCTTCGCGTAGACCATCCCTTCATAGCTTGCGTCGATGCCGTATACCGCAGTGCCTGAAGTCTTCGCAGGGATATCCAATGCCTGTGTATCCTGGCCGATCAAGCTGCGTTCTTCGGGTTTCTTCAGAGGCAGCTTAGCCAAGTCCTCAGGCGTAAAGCTTCTCTCCAGCATGCCGCTGTTGACGATTTCCGCATAGCTCACGCTTCGCGAACCACAGATCACCTTTGACGCCTTCGCTCGACAGTTCCCCTCGGGTACGCCCAACATTTTCGCGCCGGCCTCAATGAGGGCAACCCGGCCTGCGGCTCCTGCACGACTGAGCAAGTCGAAACTGGTGGATACGGACCAACTGCCGCCGGTTACGAAGTCACCGAAGCGGGGGTCTGTATCAACATGCTTTAGATTGACTTGGCTCCAATCGGCCTCGAGTTCGTCAGCAACGATCCGGGCCAATGCGGTGCCCACGTGCTGCCCCATTTCTGCCTTGGTAATGTTGACGTAGATCTGACCATCCAGATCAATGGCGTACCAAACCGTGGGTTCAAACAGCTTCGCCTCAATTGCGGCTGCAGGCTTGGACGCAAGCAGGGCGCTGGGTACAAAGGCCAGCGTTGCTCCGGCGCTGGTTGCGCCAATAATAAATCCTCGGCGACTCACTCCGCCGCCGGTCTTGCCAGAAGACGCTATACGATTCATAAGCTTAGACACGCTTCACCTCCCCTTGCGCCGCATTTACCGCAAGTTGATTGGCTGCCATCTTGATGGCCTTTTTGATTCGCGGGTACGCCATGCAGCGACACAGGTTGCCGTTCATTGCCGATTCGATATCCCCATCTGAGGGACTCGCGTTGTAGGCAAGTAAGCTAGCCGCCTGCATGATCTGGCCTGATTGACAGTAGCCGCACTGGGGCGTCTGCGTCGCCACCCACGCCTGCTGCAGCGGGTGATCGTTGTTTTCGGCAAGGCCTTCAATGGTGGTGATATCACTGCCAGCGATACTGGCAATGGGGGTGATGCACGAGCGTTGCGCAACGCCATCTACATGCACGGTACAGGCTCCGCAGAGGCCGATCCCGCAACCAAACTTCGTTCCCTTCATATCCAGCTCGTCCCGCACCGCCCACAACAGCGGCGTATCGTCGGGAACGTCTAACGCCACAGGGCGCCCGTTCACTTTAAATTTTATGGGCATGACTCATCCTCCTTATCTAATAGTTATTAGCTTACCCTTCCCGAACACATCCTCCACACAGAAATCTGAGGCCTAAAGCTCCACCAGCGCAAAACAACTGCGCAATTCTTGGACAAAAAGCGCCGGCTGCTCGAATGCTGCAAAATGACCACCTCGATCTAGCTCGTTCCAATATACGATATTACAGTAGCGTTTCTCGGCCCAGCTCCTGGGCGTTGGCACAATCTCTTTGGGGAAAATGCTGCATCCCGTAGGCACCGTGACGGCGCTGTTTTTATGGCCACTAAAGCTGCCCTCAAAACTCTCCCAATAGAGCCTTGCAGACGATGCGCCGCTGCGTCCAAGCCAGTAAAACATCACATTGTCGAGCAGTTGCTCTCGGGCAATAACGTTCTCAGGGTGGCCCTGACAATCCGTCCACTCATAGAACTTTTCGATAATCCATGCCGCCTGCCCCATGGGAGAATCAACCAACGCATAGCCTAAGGTCTGAGGTCGCGTGCTCTGTTGCTTAGAATAACCGGCTCCCCACTGCTGATAGTAGGCTGCGCCGGCCAGCGCCTGCTTGTCGCGTTCGTTAGGGTTCGCCAACGCCTCCGGAGTGGGCAACGCCAGGGGCATATTGAGGTGAATGCCAGCACAGTGTCCGAGATTCTGAAGGCCGATGGCCGTGGTCACCGCCGAGCCCCAATCGCCGCCCTGGGCAAAGTATCGTGGATAGCTCAAGCGCTGCATGAGGGTGTCCCAGGCCTGGGCGATCTTCGCAACGTTCCAACCCACCTGCTCTGGTTTACCGGAAAAACCATACCCGGGCAGGGTGGGACAGATCACGTGAAAGGCGTCCTCGGCATTGCCGCCGTGGGCCTCAGGGTTGGTCAACGGACCAATCACTTGGTGGAATTCAACGATCGAGCCTGGCCAACCATGAGTGATGAGGAGGGGGCGAGCGTTTTCAACAGGGCTGCGCTGGTGGATAAAGTGGATATCCAGCCCTTCGATCTGGGTCAGAAACTGGTCGAACTGATTGAAATAGGCTTCACGGTCTCGCCACGCATAGTCATGAAGCCAGGTGTGATGGAGCGCTTTCGCGTATGCCAGGGGCAGCCCCTGACTCCAGTCCCCTGGCGTCTCCTGGTCTACCCAGCGCGTCCGCTCAAGACGCCCCCGCAAATCATCAAGCTCTGCCTGGGCGACGGCGATCGCAAAGGGCCTGATCCGTTGGTTGGTCATCCCTATCCCCCTCAGACCTGACTCTATATCAAATCTGCTCCGACGCCCAAGGGGGCATGCGATTAGTGGCCGCCTGGCCCCGAAAGCTCGGGAATCAGGGCAGCAGGTGTGCTACGGCGTCCCTCTCTTCCGTTAGTTCCGCTTCAGTGGCGTCCATCTTTGCCTGGCTAAAGTCAGGGACATCAATACCGCTAACGATGGACCAGTCCCCTCCTGAGCAACGCACTGGGAATGAGTAAATCAAGCCCTCAGCGACACCATAGCTGCCGTCCGAATAGACGCCCATAGAAACGATGGCATCCGCGCCCAAGGCCCAATCTCGCATATGATCAATTGCCGCATTCGCTGCCGAAGCGGCGCTGGATGCGCCACGAGCTTCGATAATCGCTGCTCCACGCTGCTGAACGGTAGGGATAAAGTCTCCCGTGTACCAATCCATATCAACCAGCGACATCGCATCGCTGCCGGCAACTGATGCCCGATGAATATCCGGATACTGAGTAGCGGAGTGATTTCCCCAGATGCAGAGCCCCTCGACCTGGCTCACATGGGCCCCGGCCTTCGCGGCAAGCTGCGCCATGGCGCGGTTATGGTCTAGGCGCGTCATCGCCGTAAAGTTACGAGGATCAATGTTTGGCGCATTACGTTGGGCGATCAGGCAATTGGTATTGGCCGGGTTACCCACCACTAGCACACGCACATTTGGATGCGCGTTGTCATTGAGCGCCTTACCCTGAGCGGAGAATATGGCCGCATTGGCCTCCAGCAGGTCTTTTCGCTCCATCCCCGGGCCACGGGGCCGAGACCCAACGAGCAAAGCATAATCTGCGTCTTTAAAAGCCAGGCTCGCATCATCGGTGTAGATGATGTCCTGAACCAAGGGGAAGGCACAGTCATCTAGCTCCATCACCACCCCTTGAACCGCGCCCAGGGCTGGGGTGATCTCCAGCAGCTGCAGGATCACTGGCTGGTCCTTGCCTAACATGGCGCCGGAGGCGACTCGAAATAACAGGGCATAGCCGATTTGGCCAGCCGCTCCGGTGATGGCGACGCGAACGGGTTCTTTCATGATTCTTTTCTCACACAGTTGAACGAGGGGACGCGGCATTCTATGTGGTCTTGGGGAAAATTTCCGCAACCGAATCGTCCTGTAACCCCGGTGGAAGAGGAGGCATGCTATCCCCTGGGCCGAGTACCCGGCGCCACCCAGGCTCCAACGGTCACACCAGAAGACGATATTGCTGAAATATTGGTCCCTGTCCCGTCTCGGATCCGAGTCTAATACCCGTCTAAAATAGCTGCGTGAAAGCCCGCCACCACGGGCCTTAAGCGCTGCCTCTCAACTTGATTAGTATTGGTATTTCTGACATCTTTGATCGCCGGCTTAGGGAGTACATCTTACGTCTCGCTGTTTCGCCTGTGATCAACCTCCGACGACTGGCGCGCCCACCAAATTGGTTTTTCAAGCGACCGCCCACGGGATGCGCGACTGTAAGTTTCGCCCAAGAAAATAATGCTCACGCTAGATAGAGCAGCGACCGAGGCTAGATAAGCCTCGGTAACAGAGAACAAATATGACTATAACTTTTAACGGGAATTTCCCGGCTAAGACTGGCCTCTACGACCCCGCAAGTGAGAAAGACGGTTGCGGCATTGGGTTCGTTTGCGACATCAAAGGCCGAGCGAGCCACCAGATTATCGAAGAAGCGAAGCTCATGAACTGCTGCATGGAGCATCGTGGCGGGGTTGGTTACGAACAGAATACGGGTGATGGTGCTGGCGTCCTGACCGGTCTCCCCCACCACCTCCTGCAAAGCATCGCCAAAAATGAATTGAATGCGACCTTGCCCGCTGAGGGTCAGTATGGTGTCGGCATCGTCTTCTTGCCCACCGACCCTGCACAGCGCCTGGCCTGTAAGCAGAAGATTGAACAGGTGACGGCCGAGGTCGGCCAGCAGCTTGTTGGATGGCGCGATCTGCCGACGGACCCGGATACCGCCGATGTCGGCAAGGCCGCACGAGCAGCGATGCCGGCCTTTGAGCAAGTCTTCATTGCGGCGGCTGGCAGTGAGGTGAACGACTCCGAGACCTTCGAGCGCACGCTGTACCGAATTCGAAAATACGCGACGCACCAGGTCAAGCAAGACCAAGACCTCAGCCAACGGCATTTATTCTACGTTTGCTCGCTGTCCACCAAGGTCATCATTTACAAGGGCATGTTGACCCCGGACCAGCTTTTCCCCTTTTATCCGGACCTGCTCAACCCCGAGTACCAAAGCCATCTGGCTATGGTCCACTCCCGCTTTAGCACCAATACCTTTCCGTCCTGGGATCGAGCCCAGCCCAACAGATTCATGAGCCATAACGGCGAAATCAATACCCTGCTTGGCAACGTTAACGCCATGAACGCGAGAGAAGGCACGGTATCCTCGCCCTTCTTTGGCGATTCGATTTCTCAGCTATTCCCGATTGTCGAACCAGACTGTTCTGACTCCGGCAATTTCGACAACGTTTTGGAATTCTTGCTGATGTCCGGGCGAACGCTGCCCGAAGCCATGCTGATGATGATTCCGGAGGCTTGGCAGCAACATGCCCAGATGTCGCCGGAGAAGAGGGCCTTCTACGAATACAACGCCTGTTTGCTTGAACCCTGGGACGGCCCAGCGTCTATCGCCTTCACTGACGGCTCCTACATTGGTGCGGTGCTGGACCGAAATGGCCTGCGACCCTCTCGCTATTACATCACCGATGACGATAAGTGCATCATGGCCTCGGAGGTTGGCGTCGTTTCCGTTGACCCCGCCAGGGTGGTGACCAAGGGCAGGCTGCAGCCTGGTCGTATTTTTCTTATCGACTTCGAACAGGGTCGGATGATCCCAGACGAGGAGCTAAAGACTGATCTGGCTGCCCGGCGACCCTATCAACAGTGGTTGGCTGAACAGAGGATTGATCTAAGCGATCTGCCCCAAGCGCCAGGCGCGGACTTTAATCTTGTGACGCTGATGCCACGAATGCGCGCCTTGGGTTATACCCAGGAAACGCTGCAGTTCATGCTGCTGCCCATGATTAGCGAGCTACGGGACCCCCTGGGGTCTATGGGTAACGACGCAGCCCTTGCGGTAATGTCTGATAAGCCCCGCATGCTCTACGACTACTTCAAACAGCGCTTTGCGCAGGTCACGAATCCACCCATCGATTCAATTCGAGAAGAGGTGATCATGGCGCTGCCCTGCTATGTGGGCCCGGAGCAAAACCTCCTGCAAACCGAGGCGGAAAATGCCCATCGGCTATGGGTACCCCACCCAATTTTGACCAACGATGAGCTCGCTTCGATATCCGCCATGCATTACCGAGGCTGGAAGACGGCGACCATCGACATTACCTACAACAGTCAGAGCGGTATCGCGGGGCTGCAGGCTGCACTGGAGCGAATCAACAACGAGGCCAGTCAGGCCATCAAGGATGGCTACAGTCTAGTCGTCCTCAGCGACAGACAGCTGGCCATGGACAGAGTGGCGATGAGTAGCCTGCTTGCCGTCGGAAGCGTTCACCAGCACCTGGTGGCGAAGCACGAGCGTAGTCAGATCGGCCTGATTCTCGAAACCGGTGAAGCCCGCGAAGTCCATCATCACTGCCTGCTCATCGGCTATGGTGCCGATGCCATCAACCCATACCTAGCATTTGAAGCCCTTTGGCATCATCAAGCACAAGGTGCCTTTGATCAGGTGGCCAACGTTGCTTCTCGCGAGGACGTCGTGGCCAACTACAAAAAGGCCGTGGGCAAGGGGATGCTCAAGGTCATGGCCAAAATGGGTATATCGACCCTTCAATCCTACAAAGGGGCTCAAATTTTTGAGGCCGTCGGCCTTGCTGGCGATGTTATTCATCAAGCGTTTACAGGCACCGCGAGCCGCGTAGAAGGGGTTTCGCTTGAGGTGCTGGCAGAAGAAATGCAGCGCAGACATGACCTCGGCTATCCACGACGGGACCAACACCAGGTTAATGTCCTGCCAAATCCGGGCGACTTCCACTGGCGACGCCACGGCGACACCCATATGTGGGACCCCTCATCCGTTGCTAACCTGCAGCGGGCGGCGAAGACCGATGACCACAATGCCTATCAAGCCTTCGCTCGCCAGGTGAACGAGGAGAATACCCGCAAGGCAACCCTCCGCGGGCTGTTGGACTTCAATCTCCCCAGCTCCGGCATCGCCCTGGAAGAAGTAGAATCCGCAGGCGAGATCGTCAAACGTTTCGCCACCGGCGCCATGAGCTTTGGGTCAATTAGCGCAGAAGCCCATGAGTCCTTAGCCATTGCCATGAATCGCATGGGCGGCAAGTCCAATACCGGTGAGGGTGGTGAAGACGCGAAACGCTTCCTGCCCATGCCCAACGGCGACTCAAAGCGGTCGGCGATTAAGCAGGTAGCCAGCGGTAGGTTCGGCGTCACTATCAACTACTTGAGCAACGCTGACGAACTGCAGATCAAAATTATTCAGGGTGCTAAACCGGGAGAGGGCGGCGAGCTGCCCGGGGGCAAGGTAGACGATTATATCGCGAGCCTGCGTCATTCGACGCCAGGGGTTGGTCTCATATCCCCGCCCCCACACCACGATATTTATTCTATCGAGGATATGGCCCAGCTGATCCATGACCTTAAAAACGCGAACCCGCAGGCCCGCATTAGCGTCAAGCTTGGTGCGGAAATCGGTGTGGGTACCGTTGCGGCTGGCGTGACCAAGGCCAGAGCCGACCACCTGGTAATCGCTGGGGACTCCGGCGGAACAGGCGCTTCGCCCCTCACCTCCATCAAACACGCTGGTGTGCCATGGGAACTCGGCGTGGCGGAAACCCATCAAACCCTGGTGATGAACAATCTTCGGTCCCGGGTCGTGTTACAAACAGATGGCCAGCTCAAAACAGGCCGAGATGTTGCGATTGCGGCTCTGCTGGGCGCCGAAGAATATGGCTTTGCCACCGCACCCCTGATCGCGCTGGGCTGCATTATGATGCGCAAATGCCATCTGAATACCTGCCCGGTAGGCATTGCAACCCAGGACCCAGAGCTACGTAAAAAGTTCAATGGGCAGCCAGAGCATGTCGTGAACTACCTCTTCATGGTCGCCAACGAAATGCGCGACATTATGGCCACGCTCGGGGTGCATTCCGTCAATGAAATGATTGGCAGGGTCGACCTTCTTAAAACTGAAGCGGCCGTGGGCCACTGGAAAGCTCAGGGCATCGATCTGAGCGCGATCCTTGCCCCCGCCCAGGAGCCAGAGGAATACCTGGGCAGCTATGCCATACACCAGCAGGATCATCAGCTGGACAAGGCGCTGGATAATCGGCTGATTAAGCTGGCAGAACCTGCCCTGGCCCGTGGCGAGCGCGTTACCGCAGAGCTTCCCATCATCAACACCAATCGGGTTGTCGGTGCCATGCTGTCCCATCAGGTGATCAGTCGGGTCGGCCCACAAATGCTCGAGGATGACACGGTCCACTTCAAGCTGAACGGTAGTGCCGGGCAAAGCCTGGGTTGCTGGTTAGCTAAGGGCATCACCCTTGAGGTGGAAGGTGATGCCAACGACTTTGTCGGCAAGGGGCTGTCCGGCGGACGCGTTGTCATTTATCCCCCCAGAGTCAGTACCTTTGTCGCCGAGCAAAATATTCTGCTTGGCAATGTTGCGCTTTATGGCGCGACCTCTGGCGAAGCCTACTTCCGAGGTATGGCGGCAGAGAGGTTCTGCGTTCGTAACAGCGGTGCCAGAGCCGTAGTTGAGGGTGTAGGCGATCATGGCTGCGAATACATGACTGGCGGACGTACCGTGATTTTAGGCCCGACCGGCCGCAACTTTGCTGCGGGCATGAGTGGTGGTATCGCCTACGTTTGGGACCCTGCTGCCGCCTTCCCAGCACGCTGCAATACCGAGATGGTGGACCTGGACCCCGTTGCTGAAGCAGAGGACCTTGAGGAGCTTCGATACATGATCGAGCGTCACCACCACTTGACCGGTTCTTCCGTTGCGGAAAATATCCTTCAGCGATGGGAGCAGTCCGTTTCAGAGTTCGTAAAGGTGATGCCCCGCGACTATAAGCGGGTCTTGGAACAACAGCGACTACAGGTTAGCGCTGGCTAAGAATAACTCGAAAAAAACAGCGAGATGTAAGAGATATGGGTAAGCCCACAGGATTTATAGAATTCCCGCGACAGGCGGCGCCTTATCGTGCGCCGGCCGAGCGCCTGCTGGATTTCAATGAAATCTATACCGACCACGACATTCAGCGACTGAGTACCCAGAGCGCGCGCTGTATGGACTGCGGCGTCCCCTTTTGTCAGTCGGAAGAGGGCTGCCCGATACATAACCTCATCCCGGAATTTAACGATCTCGTTTACCGCGACCAGTGGCATGAGGCCTTGGATCGGCTGCAAAAGACCAACAATTTCCCAGAATTTACCGGCCGCGTCTGCCCTGCTCCCTGTGAGGGTTCCTGTGTCCTGGGGATCACAGACCCTGCTGTGACCATCAAAAACATCGAGATGGCCATTATCGATCGAGGGTTTGAAGAGGGTTGGGTACTGCCCAACACGCCCTCGATAAGAACAGGAAAGACGGTAGCGATAATTGGTTCGGGGCCCGCAGGCTTGGCGGCAGCAGACCAGCTGAACATGGTGGGGCATAGCGTTACCGTCTATGAGCGCGCCGACCGTATCGGCGGTCTGCTAATGTACGGCATTCCCAATATGAAGCTGGCCAAGGAAGACGTTGTTGAGAGAAGAGTGCGTCTTTTGGAAGAAGCGGGTATTTCTTTCATGACCAACTCACCCGTAGGCGATGGCAGCGATGGATCGTTGGACGCTTCTCAGCTACAGCAAGAATACGATGTGGTGCTTTACGCCACGGGCGCTACGGTACCCAGAGATTTACCCATCGACGGTCGAGAACTTAAGGGCGTGCACTTCGCTATGGACTTCTTAACGGCCAACACGAAGAGCCTCATGGACTCCGAGCATGCCGACGGCGACTATATTTCTGCCAAAGATAAGCATGTCATCGTAATCGGCGGCGGCGATACCGGCACGGACTGTATCGGTACATCCCTACGTCACGGCTGCAAGAGCCTAGTGAATTTCGAGCTCTTCCCCAAGCCTCCAGAAACTCGAGACGCAAACAATCCCTGGCCGACCTGGCCACGAATCTTTCGGGTGGACTATGGCCACGAGGAAGCCGCGCACAAGCAGGGTTCAGATCCTCGCGTCTACTCCATATCCTCCCTCTGCTTCGTGGGCAACGACGCTGGAGAGCTTACGGGTGTGCGCACGGTTGAAGTCGAAATGAAGGACGGTCGTTTTGAGAACGTTCCTGGCAGTGAGAAGGACTGGCCCGCAGACTTGGTGTTCTTGGCGATGGGTTTCCTGGGGCCCGAACACGGTGCATCGGATCCGCTTCAGCTTGAGTATGACGAACGGTCGAACTATCGAGCAGAATATGGTGAATACAGAACGAGCGTTGACGGTGTCTTTGCCGCCGGCGACTGTCGGCGAGGTCAATCGCTGGTCGTACGCGCAATCAATGAAGGCCGTGAGGCAGCTCGGGAAATCGACCGCCACCTAATGGGACATACCGAACTCCCCTAGGGACCTGCGAGCAAGGTCTTAGGGCGTATCCTGCAGCGTCGTTCGAATGCGCTGCTGCAGTCCAGCGACAGAACGGACGAGAAAGGAATCTGGCATGAGCGTCGGTCCCTGCATTAACCGCGTTGCTGCCTTAGCCTGTTCTGGGGCGGCAAAGCTGCCGTACACCACGACGTAGAGGAGTTCCTCGCCACGCCGGTAGCGAAAGGTGGCGACCTGCTGCATATCCAGCCCCTCCTGATCCAGGCTTGCCAAAAAGCGACGCGTTTGCTCGCGACCAGAGAGCGTAATGAGCTGTAGGGTATGGTGGGCGGGAGGCTGACGAAGAATCCACTCAGCGGGCTGAGCGGTCTGGGCAGAGAGTGGCCCTAACGAGCAACCGACGATTAAACCCCAGAGCCATCTGGACCTCGCGCCCACCCGTCCTCGGGCAGGGTTCATAAAAAGGTTTCCAGCAGGTGCAGCAGCTCAGCCTCCGGAACATCATCAGCCACAAAAACGTCACCCAACGATCTCGCTAAGATAAAGCGCATGCGCCCATCCACCACTTTTTTATCCATCCCCATAGCAGCGATGAAAGCACTCGGCTCCAGTGATTTACCGGACAAACTCACCGGCAGGCCGAGTTTCTGAATAAGGGCCGTTTGCCGATGCGCCTGGGCCTGATCGAGGCCCGCAACCTGCTGGGACAGTGCTGCCGCCATCACCATGCCTATGGCAACCGCCTCGCCATGCAGCCAGGTTCCATACCCACTGAGGTTCTCAATCGCGTGGCCAAAGGTATGGCCATAATTCAAGATAGCGCGCCGTCCCTGCTCACGCTCATCATCACTGACTACGTCCGCCTTAATCTCGCAGGAGCGGCGGATGGCGTAACCCAGAGCAGTCCCATCTCGTTCACGCAGGGCGTCGGCATTGGCTTCTAACCACTGGAAAAAAGCCGCATCGTAGATCACGCCGTATTTCAAAACCTCGGCTAAGCCTGCGGCGTACTCGCGCTGGGGCAAGCTCTGTAGTACGCCGGTATCAGCAAGTACGGCGGCGGGCTGGTAAAAGGCGCCGATCATATTCTTTCCGTTAGGGTGATTCACCGCGGTCTTGCCGCCCACGGATGAGTCTACCTGAGCCAGCAAAGTGGTAGGCACCTGGATAAAACTAACCCCTCGCTGGAAGGTCGCCGCGACAAAGCCCACCAAGTCTCCGACGACACCCCCACCCAGAGCAATCAACGTCGTGCTGCGGTTATGCCGGGCCTGCATAAGAAAATCCATGAGCAGTCCATAGGTCTCCAGGGTTTTTGAGGCCTCTCCATCCGGCAGCTGGTAGAGGTCAACGTGGAAATCCGGCAGAGCCTCCGCAATCACATGGGCATACAGCGGGCCAACCACGTCATTGGTGATGATCGCTACCTGACTGCCGCCAATATGTGGAACAAGAAGATCCCTAAGGAGATTGGACTGTCCTAATCCAAGATCGCCAATATGAATGGCGTAGCTGCGCTCGCCCAGCGCGACGTTCACACTCTCGTATGCGTGTTGATGTTCTGCAGCCATTCTCAGCCCCCACGCTCAGCGTCATCGACGCCATAATTTGCATTTGCTGGGTCGCGATAACGTTTAACGATTTGCTTGGCGACGCTAGATGCGCTCCGCCGATCCGTGTTGACGCGATAATCCGCAATCTCGCGATACAGCGGCGCCCTGTGTTCGGCAAGGTCACGCAGCGTTTTGGCCGGCTTGGGGCCCTGGAGCAGCGGCCGCTTGCGGTCCCGCCGCGTGCGCCTCAAAAGCTTATCGATGGAACCATCCAAATGGACCACCAATCCCCGCTCCGCAAGTCTTTGTCGGTTGATATCACGGACCACGACACCGCCGCCTGTCGCCATGACAATGCCAGATTTACGACTCAGCTCATCAATAATCTGCTCTTCGCGATTACGAAAGCCGCTTTCTCCCTCAACGTCAAAAATCCAGGCAATTTCTGCGCCGGCTCGTCGCTCGATTTCGTGATCCGAATCATAAAAGGGGAGGTCAAGAGCCAGAGCCAGTTGCCGCCCAACCGTGCTCTTTCCAACTGCCATCATCCCAATCAGAAAGATATTTTGTTCACTCATGGCCTGTCGCGCCGAAACATGGGCTTAGTGTAAAGCACTGCCCATAAATAGGCGAAGGCATCAAAAGACCCGCAGGCGCACCCGACCAATGAGCTTGATCAGCGGGCCAGCTTCAGCACGGTCGGCGTAATAAAGACCAATAGTTGTTGTTGGTCGGCGCGTTTGCGCTCCCCGCGAAACAGGCGACCCAGGACGGGCAGCGTACCCAAGAGCGGCACGCGAGTACGGGCGTTACTATCGTCCTGCTGCAAAATGCCCCCAAGGACTAGGGTATCCCCGTTGGCCACGAAGACCGTAGTCTCCATGGCGTTGGTGTTGATAGAGGGAATGCCGTTAAAAATCTGACCCACAGCGTCCTGACGAATGTTCAGGCGCAGGATGATGCCATTATCCGGCGTAACCTGAGGTGTCACGTGGAGCCGTAGGACTGCATCCTTAAACGAGGTAGAGGTCGCCCCACTGCGGCTGGTCTCCTGATAGGGTATCTCCACGCCGGACTCGATTACGGCGGGCGCTTGGTCCGTGGTGAGTATCTGAGGGCGTGCGAGTACTCGGGCCTGGCCTTGATCCACCAAAGCCGAAAGCTCCGCATCAATGCCCAAACCACGTCGCACCAGCCCCAGGGTTAGCTGGCCCGCCTGAGAAAAATTGGCTGGCGCGGACACCTCTGCCCGCCACGACGATAGGCGACCTGGCCTCTCCTCATCTGCAACAGGCCCGGCGTTGGCCTCTTCAGACGTATTGGGCGCTACAGGCGAGGAAGCCCCAGAGGAAAGACCCCAACGGATACCAAATGCCGCATGGATAGAATCACTGGCTCGCACCAGGCGCGCGGATATGGAAACCTGCTTTAAGGGGATGTCTAGCTGATCAATGATCAGCGATACCTGCTGCAGATGAGACGCGATATCGGCGACAACTAAGGCGTTGATCCGCTGATCCACAAAAACCGAACCTCGATCTGACAGGAGCCTGCTCGCTGGGCTTTCGATAAGCGCCTCAAGGTCTCCGGCCGTCGCATAATGTAGGCGATAGACCTGATGGGTTATCGGAACCAACTGCCGCTCAGCCTCAATCTCCATTAACTGTTGCCGCTGTTGAAGGGCAAACTCCTCTAGGGTCAGAATCCACCGCACGTTAGCCAGGCGCTGTTCCCTAAGTCCTGCGGCTTTGAGCACTAGTTCCCACGCTTGCTGCCAGTCCATCTTTTCAAGGGTCAGTGAAATCGACCCTTGAACGCGATCACTGATCAGCACGTTTTCGTGCCGAAGGTCTGCCATGGCCTGCAGCAACCGTGAAACCTGCGCCTGCTGCGCGTTCAGCCGAACCACGGGGCCCGTTGCGTCATCCGCCTTAACCAGCGTTACAAGATTTTGAGGCGACCCTTGTGCCTGCTCATGCTCATGGGATTGGAAGGGATTACGCAGGGGAGCTTCTGCAGACCCTCCAGTCGGTGCCGCCAGCGCACAGACAACAAGCAACGCAGCGGCGGGCAGCCAACACCAAGCTTCGAAGCATGCCCATGAAGCTGAGGACGTCCCCCTTTTCATTCTGAGGGGACCGGGAACTGGGGCAATAGATGAATCATTGCCTTCGCCTCCATCAGATCGGAGCTGGGGGCCATGCTCAGCGTGAGGCTGTGAAGCAGAGTGGGCGCCCTGGCAGAAGAGAGCGCACGAACAAGGGCAAGAACATCGCCATGGGCACCCTGGACACGAAGCAATATCGTGCTCACCTGAAGGTCGATAAAACTGCCTTGGTCCAAATCCGACAGGAAGAGACACGGGGCATCGGCCGACCCCAGCTCAACCGTCTCCAGACCATGCCGCGACACCTGGGTGCCCAACCAGATCAGTCCATCCGCAAAACGCTTTGGCACGCTATCGTCCTGAGGCCAGACGGGTCCCTCGTTAGACTGAGGGGCAGGCAGAGCTTTCAGCTCAGCTAGCATGATCTTTTTCCGGGTGCTGAGCGCATCCAGCTGGTCGCGGATCATGCGCGAATTGGCATCCAAGGTGCGTTGGTCGGCAAGAACATTCAGATAGCGGATTCCCTGAGGAGGCAGGCCGGTGCTGAGAATAATGCCCAGCCAAATTGCGGCCCTTCGGACATAGGAGCCATTGGCGGCTTGAATCACAAAGGCCGACCACCCCCGCCACCAAAGCGCCAGGCTCATCATGACCTGGGGGTCTTGGGGCCAGGTACCAGCACCAGGGAGAAGGGGAAACTGGCGCCCGCGTCATCCTCAATCTCCAGCTGAGGCACTTTTCCAGAAAAGGTGCGAACCAGTCGAGATGCATAACTCGGCATGGGGCACCCGGGCCGAACCCACCCTCTTAGCGCGACCCTTTCTTCCATCAACTCAATGGACTCCAGCCAAGCACACTCGGGTAAGCCGCCAAGTGCGCGCACGTAATCCTGTATTCGACTATTGCGCTGAGCGGTTAAAAGCGCCCTTAATCGAATGAGTTCCTGCGCCCGCTGCAGTTGTTGGGTCAAAGCCTTCGTTGAGGCGGCATCGGCAAGGTGCTGCGCTTCGTCCCTGCTGTAGTCAGCCTGACGCACGCCCATCCGGTCCACTGCCTTCTGAATGATGAGCTGTAGCATCACCATCAACGCAACCGTTAACGCGGTGACCCACACACAGTCAGCCCATACTCGTCGCCGCTGCACGGCTCGACGCCAAGGCAAGAAGTTAACCGCCTGCATCCTGATCAATGAGGGCCCACCAAGCCAAGGCTAAATAGAAGCCCGGCCTGGTCCAATGCAGCACCATCCTGAGCTAATGGCCAAGCGCTCCCGGGTAGATCCTCCAGAGCGATAAGGGGGCGGGAGGTGTTGGCACATATCCTCGCGCCCGCATTCAGGGCGTAGCGGTGAATTTTGCGAGGCCCCTGATGCTCAGAATCATCTGCCTCAGTGCCAAATGGCAGGGGTCCCTGGCGCTTCGGATCATCTGCC
>DKNY01000034.1:0-8830 GCA_002470275.1 Gammaproteobacteria bacterium UBA7376
CGGATGTCTCTCAAGTACCGGCGTTTACTGCCGCCGTTGAAGCCATGTTACCTCTAGTAACAATAAGTGCAACCTAACGTAACGCAACGTAGCGTTGCCTTTTTAGTACACCAGGCGGATGATGACACCCTCTCACGATAGGCAGCAGCGCCATGGATTGGGACGATTATAAGTTCTTCAGCGCCTTAGCGACCACTAAATCGGTGCGCGGCGCGTCCTCACTGCTCGAGGTGAACCCCTCCACCGTCAGCCGACGGCTGGAGCTGTTTGAGCAGCGCTTAGGAGTGCCGCTCTTTGTACGGTCGCCCAAGGGCCTTTTGATAACGCCGGAGGGTGCAGAGGTTATCAGTCGAGTCAATCGAGTGGCCGAGGAAATTGGTAATATCGAGGGCCGACTGAAGGGACGGGATCAAAAGCTGTCAGGGCCGATCCAGGTTGTGATTCCAGAGGTCCTTGGCATGGACATTATCCTGCCAGAACTTGAGCGCTTTCGAGCCCTTTATAAAGATGTCCAGC
Source organism: Gammaproteobacteria bacterium UBA7376 (assembly GCA_002470275.1). Classification (GTDB taxonomy): domain Bacteria; phylum Pseudomonadota; class Gammaproteobacteria; order Pseudomonadales; family Azotimanducaceae; genus UBA4421. The sequence goes on from DKNY01000034.1 coordinate 517, forward strand.
TGCATATCCACCCAACCCACGCCAAGCTGGATGTCACTCGCCGTGAAGCGGATGTTGCCATCGTCGCCACCGCCAATCCGGTGGAGACCCTGGTTGGCCGAAAACTGTCCGATCTCACGTTGGCGGCCTATGGCGCGGTGAGTCTTTTAGAGCAAGCAGAACAAGCGGAATCCCGTGTGGTAGAGGCGCTGCCCTGGCTGGAATATCTCTCCCATAGCGAGATGGGCCAAGCCTGCAGAAGCTTTCGGCGGTCCGAGGTGCCTGACGCACAGATCGCAATGAGTACCCACAGCTTGCTGCTTCACGCCGAGGCAGCCCGAAAGGGTCTGGGGCTGGCGTTTCTGCCCACGGTCATTGCTGAGTCAGACCCGAAGCTGCGGCGTATCGAGAGCGTGAGGGCCCGATATGGCCCCCCGCTGTGGATGCTGATTCACCCAGACCTCCGCTCCACCAACAGAGTGTCCGTTTTCATCGACTTTGTGCGTAAGGTGTTTTCAAGGAAGGGCCCCGAGCTTATTGTTGACGGGGCAGCGGTTGCCGCTGGGCGGCAAGAAAGCCCATGACCTCTTGGTGATTGCCGCGGTAGACGATTCGGTCTTTTTTCCTGGCTAGCTGAAAGTCATACATGGGGTCGTAATATTCAGACAGCAGATAGCTGATCCAGCTCTCGTGGCTTGCCTGGTTGGCAAAGGCGGCCTTGATGCGGCCGCATAGTTGATCCATCCGCAGCCCGCCCAGTCGGCGCCTTATTCTGGTTGCCGCATTCAGATAGCGTTGGCAGACCGCCTCAGACGATAGCCCCAGGCTGACCGCTTCTGCGGTAGCCGCCGTGACGTACTCGGATTCTATGTGTGCTATGCGCTCTTCGATATCCACCTCGACTAAGGCGATCTGCGCTTGTTGCATGCAGGCATGCCAAGCCAGGGGTAGGCCCATACGGCCGATGGTACGACTCTCGTCTTCGACGACTAGATCCAAAAACTCGTGCTGCAGGTAGTCCGTGGCCAGCTGATTTTCGAAGCTGACCGGAGTGGGCTGGGGCGTAAAACGACTGCCGAAGGCGGAACCGCGATGATTGGCGCGACCTTCGAGATCAATAGCGTTGGGTAGGCGCTCGATTAGCGTCGTCTTTGCAGAGCCGGTCCTGCCGCTTACCACCCACCAGTTTTTTTCAGGATGATCCAAGACATACAAACAGGCCTGGCGAAGGGCTTTGAATCCGCCCTCTACCCGCTGTTGCTGAAATCCTGCTTCGGCCAACCACTGCTGTGCCAACCGTGATCGCTCCCCACCTCGCCAACACATCACCTGGGTCTCCGGGTGGCTTCTGCATTGTTCAATCCATTCGTCGATGCGGTGCTGACGCCGAGGGCCGCTCACCAGACGATGTCCCAGAGCCATGGCCGACTCGTGCCCCTCCTGCTTGTACGCGGTACCAACCTGCATCCGCTCATCGTCATCTAAAATCGGTAAGTTTGTGCTGCCGGGCATGCGGCCGTGAGCAAATTCGCTAGGGGCGCGTACATCAAGCAAGCTCGGTTGTTGCCTGATGAGCTCTAGCGTTTGAGCGTTAGGGGGCTTGATCGGTGATGTCGGCACCTGATTCAAATTTCTTTAGGTGTTGTTTGAGAATATCCAGAACGTCCTGGCGTTCCTGATCTGTGGCAATAGCGATAGCCTGCCGCTGTAGCTCTATCGCTCGCTGAAAATCGCCGTTGGCGGCATAGGCCGTAGCCCAGGTATCCATATATTCAGGCCGCTGCTGGGCCATGCGGTTTGAAGTCATCAGCACATCCATGATCGAGAGTGCGTAGCGACGTCGCTGAAGGGCTGATATGTCCGATACCGTCAGCGTCCAGGCGACTTCGTTAATGATGGCGGCGTTGCCGTGGTGACTTTGCTGTGCCTGATTGACGGCTCGCTTGTACCACCGAACAGCCTGTCTTGGGGAACGTCGCGTGCCGATGCCCTTGGCGCTCAGGTTGCCCAGTACAACCATGGCTTCCGCGTTTTCATTGTCGGCCAGCTCCTCCAGCCAGGGGATAAGTTCTGCATGGGGTTCAAGGCTGTCGTTGCCGTTGAGAAACCTGGCGTAGCTAATGATGGCGTCCGGGTCTTTGAGCGCTGCCGCCTTGCCGTAGTATAAATTAGCAAGGTCGTCGCTTTGCGGTAGCAGCCTGCCTTGACGAGAATGATAGGCAAGATAGAGGTAAGCCTCTGGGTGGCCGAGCTCGCCGGCTCGGATCAGTAAGGCGATGGACTCCTGCTCGCTGAGGGGCGCCAACTTGGCAATCTCCGGAGACTCTAGGTACAGGCGCGCTAACGTATACATAGATTCCGTGGAGCCCAGGGCGATGGCCTGGAGATGATTTTCTATGGAGAGCTGCATGAGCTCCTGATGTCGGTCTCCAGGCTCAATCCCTTCCCGACCGTCATCACCAGGCGGCTCGGTTGGCTGGGGCGCACGCGGAACCGTAGGTTCTGCATCGGAAGCTGCCGATTGTCGATCCTTGGTTGATTCCGCCTGGTACCAAAAGATGCGTGCCAGCATGGTATGGGCCAGGAGATTATCGCTGCGGGAGGCCATCTGCAGCCAGCCGATGGCCGCGTCGTAGGTTCGTTGTTTCGCCAGATATGTCCCGATAGATGCCTGTGCCGCAGGGTCCCGTTGTTCTGCAAACAGGCGCAGCGCATCCCAGGGGTTAAACTCGCCGTCGACGGCCCTAGGTTCGCTACGCTGAATGGGGCCAATCAATCGAGAGAGATCGAAGTAGGTGCTGCGTAATGGATGCTCGTCGTCCCTTCGCGAAAGCACGAGTAATTTTAGCGGTACTTGCTCGGTAGTCTGGAAAATGGAACCGCTCAGGGTTTCGTTGTCCATCATGATCCAAGCCTGAGCATCCGAACTGCTGAGCAGCGGGAAGGGGGCTTCTGCACTCCCGTCCCCCTGGGACCGAATAGCCAAACGAATGGCGTCCAGCTTGTCCTGATACTGCTGAGCCGTCTCCTCTGCTTCCACGTAGGTATAAAATCTGGATAGCGCCAGGTTACCGGTCAGGCTCATGGGGTAAAGGCTGATCAGAGCAGAACCTATTGAGCCCAGCCGGAGAGGCTCGTCGACCATAAACGCCAACGCCTGCTGCTCCAGGGGAATCAGCTCCTGCAGGCGAGACACCAGATCGGGATCGCTGAGTAGCGCTTGGTCGGCATCAAGAAGGGGGGCCAAGCTCGGTGGAGGCTCGGACGGAACGGGCGGGCCATTGGTCTGACAGGCGAAGAGGCAAAGCCCAATGATCACCCATGCGATAAATCTGTGCATAAGGCGTTTATAGCATCCCCAACAGGGCGATGAAACCATGGCCGTTATCGCAATCAAAGAGCGCTAACTTTTGGCGAGAAAGAGGAGGGCTCAAATCAATCAATCCCCTCGGGGTAACTTGAGCGCTCTCCCCGGGTCAAGCTAGACTGAAACCTTAAACAGAAGAGAAGCCCCTATGAATTTAACCGCGAAATCAAGGATGCCCGAATCGGAAAACGCTCTGCCGGGCAGGGCAGAGGCCATGCCAGTCGCTCCGGGGCACTTCCTACACGGCCGCCCCATGGTTGGACCCTTTGAAGCTCCGCTTAAGCAGATTCAAATAGGGATGGGCTGTTTTTGGGGCGCCGAACGGCGCATGTGGGAAATGCCAGGGGTGTATACCACCGCGGTAGGCTACGCGGGGGGGCTGACGCCTAATCCGACCTATCGCGAGGTTTGCAGTGGCGGTACGGGCCATACCGAAGTTGTGCTTGTGGTGTTTGATGAGCGCCTGGTCAGTTTAGAAGAGATTCTAAAGGTGTTCTGGGAGGCCCACGATCCTACTCAGGGGATGCGGCAAGGTAACGATCTCGGTACACAATATCGTTCCGCCATCTACGTTTACGACGACGAGCAGCTGGAGAGGGTGCAGAACAGTCGTGACCAATTCCAGCAAGCCCTGATCGCAGTGGGTTATGGCGCTATCACAACGGAAATTAGAAAGGCCCCGCCCTTCTACTACGCTGAGGACTACCATCAACAATATTTGGCCAAGGTGCCCAATGGTTACTGCGGACTCCGAGGTACGGGGGCTATCTGCAGCGTTGAGCCATCAGGGGCTGACGCCAGCTAACTCACCACGGTCTTCGTCTGGCCACAGCGTTCACACCGCTGAACGCTGACCAGCTTGCCCTGACTAACGTCGAATTGCTTCCGCGCTTCGTCCTGCCAACGGTGAAAGCCTGACTTGCACAGCGTCTTGCCGGAGGCCCGGTCGCGATTCCGCTTACGTTTAAATGCCGTCAGGTCCGTTGGTTGGGTCATGGTCCTACCCTAGCACCTTCTCAATTCGCGCGGCAATTTCAGGCCAATGACGGTCCACACGACGCTCTACTTTTTGCCAGTCTTCAATGGACCGATCTGCGGTTGGTAAACCTCAGGCGGGCGGTTAACATCGTGCGCCGAAGGCCGCTCGCCACAGAACTCCGGTGAGCGGGCCACCAAAGTACGGTTCGATCTGTGAAGATCAGAATCGTGGAAACCCCAGATTGCTTGCAATAAAACCATTGCTGAAGGCGGCCAGGAGGCCATCCTTGGCGTCAGGAGAGAGTTACTAGCATGAGAGAGCGTGGCGTGGGCATTGATTTCGGCACCAGCAATTCCGCTGCCGCCATATTCGATGGTGAGCAGGTCTCCCTAGTCCAGCTAGAGCAGGCGGATCCGATTATTCCGTCGGCAACCTATATTGATCGGGCGCTGACATCGAAAACGGGGCAACACGCTGTAGATCAGTACATTCAGGACAATACCGGACGCACGGTGGAGCTGGTGCCAGAGGTCGTGGGTGAGACGAGCCAGTTTGTAGACGACAGTTCCGCCGAACACCCGGCGGAAGTGCGAACATCGACCCAAAAAATCTACGGTGCGCCGGTCACGGATAGCAGTCTGCAGGGGAGGTTATTTCGCGGAACGAAACGGCTTCTAGGAGATGAACAGGTGCGGCGTCTGATGGTGTTTGACCACCCCTTTCGCCTCGTTGCCTTGGTCACCCCGCTGCTATTAAGGATTCGCCAGGCCATCGAAACAGAAGTTGGATCCATGACTGATGCTCACCTCGGTCATCCGGTCAATTTTGAAGGCCGCGATAAATATTCCAATCAACTGGCCCTCAGTCGGCTCGGTGAGGCCTTTGGCTACGCGGGTATTGCCAGCCGATCCTTTTATCCCGAGCCCCTGGCGGCTGCGGTGAGCTTCTTACACACCAACCCCAGTGCAGACGGCGAAACTCTGCTCTGCCTGGACTTCGGCGGCGGCACCCTGGATTTTTGCATCCTGCGCCGTCGTGGCCAGCAGTTCGATGTGGTCGCCACACATGGTATAGGGCTTGGTGGGGATCACCTGGATCAAATTCTCTTTCGCAAACTACTCTTTCCCCAGCTGGGCAAGGGCGAGCGCTGGCGGCGGCGGGGCTTTGACCGGGAGGAGATAGAAACGCGCTTTCCCTTTGAAGAATTTGAGGAGCCTCTGGTCAACTGGGCCGTGACCTACACCCTCAATCAGAACCGATTCACGACGCCGGTTATGGAATGTATCGAAGCAGGCGGACCTTCCGTGCGTAAATTCCAGCGCCTGCGGGATGTTATCAAGCAGAACTTAAGCTACCTGTTATTTGCCAGAATCAAGGATCTTAAGGCGGCGCTGTCTAGTCATGAGGTCGCCAGCCTGGATGTTCCTGAACTGGATTTAGAGCTCAGGCTGAGCCGCAAAGAATTTGAGGCCATGATCGATGAGCCCCTCCGTCGGGTCGCCAATGCCCTGGACGAAACGGTTCGCCGGGCGGGGTTGCAGCATGGGGACGTAGACCTTGTGCTGCGGACGGGCGGGTCTAGCTTGATACCCGCAGTCCTAGGTCTGCTGGAGGGGCGATTTCCGGGGCGAGTGGTGGATCATGACCCCTTCACCAGCGTTGCGGCGGGTCTGGCGATTGCCAATCAGCGTGGCCTGCACTTCAGTCCTGATTAAGGGTTTGGCCGCTGACGGGCGTCAGTCTATCTCTTGGGGGGGTTCCCAGTCTGGCTGCACCGCCAGGAAAAAAGACTTCAAAATTCGATAGGTCAGGCCCCAGACGAAGTGCCCGCTGGGCAGGCGATAACCATTGAAGGCGGTCGGCCTACCCGCCATGGGCATGACCTCAACATCATGCAGAGAGTTCCCGGCCAGCAAGGGTAGCGGGGCCGAGACAACAGCCTCAACCTCCTGGTTAAGCGACAGGCTCGGTTGATCCTCGATCAGAAATACGTGGGGGGCAATGATCAGGTTAAGGACCTTGCCTCTGGGCTGGGCCTGCTGATGGTCTAGTGCGCCAAAGTATTGAGCTGTGGAAAGGTCCAGGCCGATCTCTTCTTGGGTTTCGCGCACGGCTGCCGCACAGAGATCATCGTCCGTGGTTTCTTTGTGCCCGCCAGGGAAGGCCATTTGTCCCGACCAGGGGTCACCCACACGTTCTGCTCTTTTGATAAAGAGGGTTTCACAGTCCTTTCCGTTTAACTTTAGGATGATGGCAACGGCGGCTTCCCGGGTACGGTCGTTGGGCCGACGAAAATTCGGTCGGTTCTGTGCTAAGGCAAGCGCAATTTGATCCGCGTTGAACACCGAGGAATACCTACGAAAACAACTATGATAGCGGAGATGGGCAGTCTTGCGGAGACCCTCAGCGGGCAGCGGTCAGCTGATTATTATTTAGTGGTTCCCTAGGGTGGAGTAGGATGCCCATCCGTAAAGATTACGCTAGAGAGGCATTCATGAGGGATGAGCAAGGCCACGCCGAGAAGTTGGCGAGCAGCAGCAACCGGTGCTTCGTGTGCGGGCCCTCCAATCCCATCGGGCTTAACGTCAGCTTCCGGCTTGACGAAGAGGTCTGTCGAGGGGAGTTCACACCGAGGGAAGTACACATGGGCTACGACGGGGTTACCCATGGCGGCATTATATTTAGCCTGCTGGATGATGTGATGGCCAACTGGGTCTGGCTAGGCGGGGAGCGCTGTTTTACGGCGCGCGCCGACATTCGCTATCGGTCTGAACTTCCCGTAGGCACCCCAATTCGACTGGAGGGTCGGTGCCTCAAACGCAAGGGTCGGCTGATCCAGATGCAGGGGTTGGTGATCCGTGCAGACGACGAGGCCGTGGTGGCGGAAGCGACCGCCGCCTTTATGCTGGCCCCGGCATAGCACCAGGCCGCCCAGGCGTTAGCTCGGATAGTGTACGGACAGCCAATTCAACATGGCCCTATTTGTCTCTTTGGGCATCTCCTGTTGAATCCAATGCCCGCAGGGGAGGTTTAACACCTCAAGCTGGTCAACGAAATCTCCTAGCCTGGGTGCCTGAGGCACCATGTCATGGTCGCCATAAATCATGAGCGTTGGCTGATAAATGCGCTGTTCGTAGGCGCCAGCAGTCTCCCAATTGCGGCTGAAGTTTCGGTACCAGTTTATGCCACCGGTAAAGCCTGAATGAGCAAATGCATCCAGAAATACCTGCATCTCCTCTGGCGTCATTACCGGGTCGCCAGGTACGCCTTCTTTTAATTCCGGGTTTTGCGCCATGCTGATTAGGGTCATGCCAGGTCCGAAATCCACCCCAGGGTGCGCCCACTGATTGGTGCGATAGAGATTGTTGAGAAACTGTTGGGTATGACGCTCAAACACCCGGTCGGCGACCAGAGGCTGTCGGTTGAAGTGCACGATATAAAAATCCGGCCCTAGCATTTTCTCCCAAAATCCGACCCACTCGCTGGTGCCGCGCTGCAAAAGGGGAACGCTCAGGTTGATCACGCCGGACACCCGTTCGCGGTGCATAATAGCCAAATTCCAGACCACGATGGCGCCCCAATCATGGCCAACGAAACAGGCATCCTCATAGCCGAAGTGATCCAGCAGGCCTACCAAGTCGCCCGTGAGCTGGACGATATCATAGGCCTCCACCGCGCTGGGGCAACTTGAATGCCCGTACCCGCGTTGATTAGGCACGATCACGTGATAGCCCGCTTTCACCAAGGGTTGGATTTGGTGCCGCCAAGAATAGGCGTGTTCGGGCCACCCGTGGCATAGCATCAGAGGCCTGCCGGATCCCGCTGAATAAACCTCCAGCTCAATGTTATTGACGCTGATGCGCTCGGGGGTTGGAAACATAGAGGGTGCTCCGTAGCCGCTGATAAGATTTTCAGCTTAGCGTCATTTCTCTGTAGCGGCATCTATCCTTCAACTGCATATTTTCCCATGCCATCATGGTTGGACAAAG
>DKNY01000034.1:9152-22417 GCA_002470275.1 Gammaproteobacteria bacterium UBA7376
GGTTGGACAAAGCGGGGTTGGACGAAGAGGGGTCAGGTTCAGACAAGCCAAACAGAGGGCAAAAAATGCGCGAAATAGATCAAGAAAAGCTCGGAGCATTCATTAAACAAACGGGCGGTATGGTGGCCGCGGGTTTTAACTGCGTGACCTCGGTCCTCGGCGACCGCTTGGGCCTATTTTCTGAGCTGGCTGATCTTGGCCCCAGCTCCAGTGAGGCGTTGGCTGCGTCCCTGGGTTTGCACGAACGCTGGGTCAGAGAGTGGCTTCACCAACAGGTCTGCATCGGTCAGGTGGACTACGATGCCCAGACGCAGCACTTCTCGCTGTCTCCCGAGGCTCAAGCGGTACTGGTCGATCAGGATCACCCCGCCTTTCTCATGGGTGCTTATGACTCCGCTGTTGCCGTGGTGCCGGCCATGGAAAAACTTGAAACCGCTTTTCGCACCGGTATCGGTATGGACTACGATGAACATGGGGCAAGCTGCGCCTGCGGTATTGAGCGCATGGGCGCCTTCACGAAGCGTCACCGACTGGTCCCTGAAATTTTGCCGCTGCTGCCGTCCATGGAGGAGAAGCTGTTTCGTGGTGCCCAGGTTGCTGACGTCGGCTGTGGCGGCGCGCTGTCTACGATCGCTATGGCCCAGGCCTTTCCGCGAAGTGAATTCGTTGGATACGACACGTCGAGCCATGCCTTAGCAAGAGCCCGGGCCAATATTGCCGAGGCCGGGGTTGAAAATGTCCGCTTGTCTGACCCCCTGCAGGAACCTCTGCCCGAGTATCCATTCTTCGACCTGATCACAACCTTCGATGTGATTCACGACACGCCCTATCCAGCGCGCCTGATGCAGGACATTTACCGAGCGCTTAAAGACGACGGCTACTGGCTTTGCGAGGACATAAAGGGTTTTGAAAGCTTTGATGAAAATCGACTGCATCACCCCATTGCAGCCCTGCTCTACGGATTTTCAGTCACCATCTGCATGAGTGCGGGTCTTTCCGAGGCCGATGGTGCTGGTTTGGGCACCCTGGGTTTTACCAAGGACCTGGCACAAAAAATGGGGCAGGCGGCAGGTTTTTCAGGATTTCAGCAGTTAGCATTAGACAATCCGATGAATAACTATTACACCTTCTCACGGTAGGGCCGGACAACGCGGGGCCCCACCTCGCTTCTTAACTGGCGATATGAACGAAAAACAACAACATGAGTTCGCGCTCTCATCGCGACGAAAGATAGAAAACGACATCAATGAAAGACGAAGTATTAGATGCCGCCACCCACTCCCTGCTCTTGGGCTATCTATTTTGGGTGTTGGGTTTCTTGGGCGTGCACCGCTTTTACTTTGGCCGGCCTGTATCCGGGGTCCTGTACCTGCTGACTCTAGGTGGGTTTGGCGTGGCGTGGTTGCTTGACCTGTTTTGGTTGGAGTATCTGCACAGGCATACGCCGAGGCATTATGTCCGGGGGCATACGAGCTACTCCCTGGCTTGGCTACTGCTGGTCTTTCTTGGCATTTTCGGGGTGCACCGCGCCTATATGGGGAGAGGTCGGACCGGAATACTATTCCTCCTGACCGGCGGCGTTTTGCTGCTTGGCGTGATCTACGATCTCTGCACACTGAATCAAAGAATATCTCGCGACAATATTAAGCAGCGCTACGCCATGTTTTGAGCCCAACCGGGCAGCTTAAGGCAGGGATTCCCGAGCAGATGCTCAAACTAACCAGGTAGCGCTTTACAAAGCCTTGAATCAAGAGAGCAAAAAGTAGAGGCTCCGGCTTTTGAAAGTGGACAGGAACGATGACTAAAGGTGAGCACAGAGGCCCAAAGGGTCTTGGATTCGATACGCTATCGCTCCACGCCGGCCAGGTCCCCGACCCGACCACGGGTGCCCGGGCTACGCCGATATATCAATCGGCTGCCTTTGTCTTCCCTGATACGGATGTGGCCGCCGGTCTTTTCAATATAGAACGCGCTGGCCATGTCTACTCGCGTCTATCAAATCCCACAAATGCGGTCCTCGAGGAGCGGATGGCGGCGCTGGATCACGGCGTTGGCGCGATCGCTACGGCCAGCGGTCAAGCGGCCATGCACCTTGCCATCGCCACGATCCTGGGTGCCGGCGATCACATCGTTGCATCACGCTCGCTCTATGGCGGTACGCACAACCTCTTGGATTACACCCTTTCCAGGTTTGGCATCAGCACGACCTTTGTGAATCCCAGAGATTTGCAGGCCTTCAGCGATGCCGTGCAGCCAAATACAAAGTTGGTGCTTGGCGAGGTGCTGGGCAACCCTGGCCTGGAGGTCCTGAATATCCCTGAGCTGTCCAAACTTGCCCACGCCCACGGCGTTCCCCTGCTTATCGACGCCACCTTCGTCACGCCTTACCTCTGTCAGCCTATTAACCTCGGGGCGGACCTGGTGGTGCACTCGGCAACTAAGTTTTTAAGCGGGCATGGTGTGGTGATTGGTGGCGTGGTGGTGGACGGCGGCACCTTCGATTGGCAGGCCAATGACAAATTCCCCACCTTGAGCGAGCCCTATGCAGGCTTCCATAACTTGGTTTTTGCGGAAGAGTTCGGCCCTGCAGCCTTTATTATGCGCGCCCGCAAAGAGGGCATACGAGATTTCGGAGCCAGCATGGCGCCCATGACGGCTTTCCAAATTCTCCAGGGTATGGAAACGCTGCCCTTGAGGATGCAGCGTCATGTAGCCAATGCGCTGCAGGTGGCCCGGTTCTTAGAAGGCCACGACATGGTGGTCTCCGTGAGCTACCCGGGCCTTGAGAGCCATCCTGACCATGACCTTGCGGCGTCCATGCTGCCTCTGGGTTGCGGTGCGGTCTTTAGCTTCGAGGTCCGCGGCGGGAGAGAGGCGGGCCGGACCTTCATCGAGGCGCTGGAGTTGTTCTCGCATCTGGCGAATGTGGGGGACGCCAAGTCGCTCGTGATTCATCCCGCGAGCACCACCCACCACCGGGTGGATGAGGAGAATCTTCGGGCCGCCGGTATTGGTCCAGGCTTAGTGAGGCTGAGTGTTGGGTTGGAAGATCCAGCGGATTTAATCACCGACCTCAAGACAGGGCTGCGAGCTGTAGAAAAATCACTGCAAACCAAGGCGTAGAACCGATATGCAAACGTATTTGAATGGGGATGTTGTCTTCTATGCCGGTGGCAGCGGGCAGCCGGAGAAGGGGGCTAAGACCATCTTTTTCGTGCACGGTGCGGGCATGGATCACAGCGTTTGGGTGATGCCCGCTCGCTATTTCGCCCGTCACGGGTATCGAGTGGTTGCCTTCGATTTGCCGGGTCATGGCCAGAGCGGCGGGCAGGCCCTGGCCAGCATAGACGGGATGGCGGATTGGCTGGCACAGCTTATGGCGCATCTGCGCGAATCAGATACCCAGGAGACCACGGTGGTGGGGCACAGCATGGGAACCCTAATCTCCCTAAGTTTGGCTGCCAGGCAGGGTGAACAGTTGGACAGGCTGGTGCTGCTGGGCACGTCGTCGCCCATGCCGGTGACGCCCCTGCTGCTGGATGCAGCCAGGGATAACCATCATGCGGCCATCGATATGGCCAACACCTGGAGCCACGGACGGCGCAGCTTGATGGGGGTTTCCGATAACCCTGGAACCTCTAATTTAAACATGGGCGAGCGGTTGCTGGAGCGAGTGTCTGACGGGGTCTACCACGCAGATTTGGCGGCTTGCAATGATTTCGATGCCAGTGACTATCCACCCATCGCGCGTCCCACGCTCATCATGATTGGTGATCAGGACAAGATGACCCCAGCCCGAGCGGGGCTCAAGGTGGCCAGCAATGTGCCCGGTGCTCAGGTGCTGCATCTGAATAATTGCGGTCACTCCATGCTCAGCGAACAGCCCAACGCGGTCCTTGATGGCCTTTCGAACTTCATCCTCGGGACTGCCGATCGGGTGCTGGAGGTCTAGGTGGGGCCAGGCGTCGAATGCAGTCCACTGCCTGATTTACGGGAGGCCGCTCCATGATAGATCTCTATACCTGGCCCACGCCAAATGGTCGAAAGGTGTCTATCGCCCTGGAAGAATTTGAACTGCCCTACCGCGTACATAGCGTCGACCTTCAGCAGCGCCAACAGTTTGACCCTGACTTCCTGCGAATTTCTCCTAACAACAAGATCCCTGCCATCGTCGATCAGGACACCGACACGGCTCTGATGGAATCTGGTGCAATTCTCCTGTATCTGGCTAAAAAAACGGATCGATTCTGGGGCGAAGACACCTGGCAAACCATGCAGTGGTTGATGTGGCAGATGGCCGGATTAGGGCCCATGCTGGGGCAGGTACACTTTTTTAACAAACATAACCCGGGCCAGTCGCCGTACGCCGAGGAGCGTTTTACTGCCGAGGCAGCGCGTCTTTACGGCGTATTAGATGCACGCCTAGCGGGGCGAAGCTATGTTTCGGGCGATTATTCCATCGCGGATATGGCCATCTGGCCCTGGATCTCACGCTTTGAATGGCAGGATATTGACCTGAAGGACTACCCAAATATTTGCCGCTGGTATCAGGAAATTGCTCAACGTCCCGCCGTGCAGAAAGGCTATGACGTCCCGCACTACGTGAACCCGATTCCAATGCCGAACTAGGTGTTCGCGCCCTGCAGGGACCCCTCTAGAGCGGTGCAGAGCACGGCTAGCTCGTTGTCATCGTAGGGTAGCGGGTCGCCAATACCCCAGACCGGGTTGGGCCAAGCAGCATCGTTTTGTTGTCTGGCGATGATGTGGATGTGCAGTTGCGGCACTTGGTTGCCCAGGGCGGCGACATTCAGTTTGAAGGCTTGGGTGAGTTCAGAGAGCCTGTCGGATACCCAGGCGATCTCCTGCATGACCTGTCCAAGGTCCTCATCCTGAAGCTGGTGCAGTTCGCGTAGGTTAGCGCGTCTAGGGACCAGGATCAGCCAAGGATAGCGGGCGTCCCGCATCAGCAACACGCGGCTCAGTGCCAGATCACAGATCAAGGTTGTATCCGCATCAAGCCTGGGATGCAGTTCAAATGTTGCGTTCAAGCGACGTGACCTCCGGTCGGTGGAATGGGGCGGATCCTGCCACCGTCGTCCGGTGCATGATACGTCGATAGCCGTCATAGCCGCCTTGAGCGCAGTGCAGCACGGAGCGGTTGTCCCACATGGTCAGCATGTTCTCACTCCACCTATGACGATAGGTGAACTCGGGCTGCAACAGATGTGCGAACAGACGTTCGAGCATTGCCTGGCTCTCGTTCTCTTCAAGGCCCTCGATACTGAGGGTGTAGACGGGATTTATCCAAAGCGCTTGCCGCCCTGACGCTGGATGCGTGCGAATCAGAGGGTGTACTTGCGTGGCCCAGGCATCGTCGTTGGGTAGAATTTTCATGCTGCGTCTTTCACCGCCAAGCCGATAGCCCTCGTGGCTATAGGGGCGCCTCGCGCTATGTACGGCGCGGAGCGATGAAAGGTCGTCTCGGAACCCCGCATCCAAGGCCTCGAACGCGCGAATGCCGTCCGCGTAATGCGTAGCCCCGCCTACTGGCGGCACCACCTTGGCGTGCAAAATGGTTGCACTCGGGGGTGCGGGTTGAAATGACCAATCTGAGTGCCAGCTACCACCGAAGGGCGCCACTGCCTCATCGGGATCTCGTCGAATTTCAAGAATATGCTGGTGGTTTTCTATGGCCTGGATGTAAGGATCATGGCCGAAAGGGCCCATTGCCAGGGTAAAGGCCTCTAATTGAGGATGCGTTAACGGCTGGTCGGGAAAGTAAACGACCTGATATCGGTGCCACAGATGCTTGATCTCCTCGACTTGCTGGGCACTCAGAGGTTTGTTGAGCGCGATGCCGGTAAGCTCCGCACCGAAGTCATTTTTCTGCGCCCTCACGCTTAGCTTGCTGTCCATCAAGGGTCCCAATAAGGCGTTGCCTAAGTTTGGTGGATGGTTGCAGCCAGAACAAGCGCCACAAAGGTGCCCAGCAAGATAAGGCGCACCAGCTTTTGGCTCGAGGTAACGGGTTGCTTGCTAAAAACCCCCTGGAAGGTCAGGGCAATGACCCAGGCAACAAAGAGGATGAGGATGAACGGGATGAGGAGCTTTAGCATGGCCAGCAGTTCCCGGGCTAAAAAGGGTTAAGAAATGTATCGTGAATACCCACCCAGAATAGACTTTGGGCTTGGCACCCGTCTAGCGTCAATTGAGACCAGCACCACACTCCAAAAGGCCTACGGCTGGGCATATGCGGGTTTGACCCGGGCAATGGGCCGTAATGAGCGGCGAATTCTTGGTGAATTTAACGGGAGTGAACCAGCTGGAAAGGGTGGTGCATCTCTCAATCAGATGCAGCACAATATGACCACAAAAGACGATTTCAGCCGCCCTGGGCAGACGAATGGTCACCGAATAGATCAGGAGGCCCGTGACCGAGGCCTCGTGCACATTAAGACATAGCTCATTAGCCGAGAGGATCGATGAAGAATCAGATGAATCCCGAAGAACGAGATGCGCCCCTCTATAGTAACTTCAAGGAGCTGTTTTCAAATGGATTCAGCCTAGACGCTGGAACCTGCATATTTCTGGCATCAGTGCATTCCTCGGCAATAGGGATGGCCGTATGGCTCTTTGGCTTTGCCCCGGCTCAATGGATGTGGCTTGGTGCCCTGTGGATGATTGTGCACCTCATCATGGGTTCTGTGGCAACGACGCTCTACAGTCATAGGCTGATTACGCATAACGCCGCTCAGCACGTTTCGACCCCCGTACACTGGTTTTTCTGTGCCTTCGCGCAAATCTTTAGCGTTCAGGGGAGCGTCAAGCAGTGGTCGGCGAATCATTCGCTGCACCACGGGGTGGATCGCCACGGCAAGAAGCAGATAGACCCATACAGCGCAACCTGGTTCAACGACCCGATTCGAAACTTCCTCTGGTCTCATACGCTATGCCATTGCTTTAACCACCCCAAGTCCGACGAGTACACCCGGTCGCACAACGCAAAGCGTCACGCGGTGATCATGTGGCAGGACAAGTGGTACGGCCTGTTGACCACGTTTTGGATTTTCTTGGTGCCCATGGGTGTCGGCTTCGCCATCGGCGGGTGGTACGGATTCTTCGCCCTAACCGCTGGCTCGCTACTGGGCACAGTGTTGGTGCAGCACAATACCTGGACCGTGAACAGCGTGACCCACATGTGGGGGTTCACCGACGGGATCAGCAGCTCGGCTCAAAATAACTACATCTGGCTGGGCCCCATGGGTGAAGGGAATCATCATGGTGATCATCATGACTACCCGCGCGATTACCGAAACGGCTTTGGCGTGAGCGGATGGCTGCTGGACCCGACGCGGTACCTGATTTTGGCGCTCCGTGGCCTGCGACTGCTCAAAGGTCTTAACCGTGCATCCAAAAAAGAGGAAGCGGAAATCATTGCCGAGCGCAAGCTTGCCTCAGTGAGCAGCCGGTTTAGCACCGTCTGCCAAGAAACCCGATCCATCGTCGAACAGCTCGAAGGGCGTGCCCACGAACTGAGACAAGACTGGATTGAAGCCGTGGCGCGCTGGGAGAAGCTGAAGAAAGAAAGCGGGTCCTTGGCGGCCGCAGGAAAGCGGGAAATCACTCGCGATATCGCAGTCGCCTGGCGTCACGTTAAGGCCAGTCGACAGGCCTTCTATGAGGCAGTGGACCGGCTGCAAAATCACCCGGTTGCCTATTCGGGATAGTCGCAGACCCAAACGGGGCTTAGTCGACAATGGCCTGATAGGTCAGAACCTGAAAGTCCCGGCGGATGTTGATATGCGTATAAGGGCGAACCTGTGTCATCAGGACGCCCACAATGTCCTGCTCCGGATCGATCCAAGAAAGGGTGCAGTACGCGCCTCCCCAATACCCTGATCCTTCCGCCATCGGGGTTGCCGCTGCGCCACGGTCAACAACGACGCCATAGCCAAGGCCAAAGCCCATGCCAGGGCCCGCCAGCCACAGGTCCAGATCACCAGTATGGTTCTCCAGCATCAGACTGACCGTTGAGGGCGCCAGGATTCGCACGCCATCTAACGCTCCGCCATTGAGCATAGTTTGCTGAAAACGCAGGTAATCGCTCACAGTAGACACCAAGCCACCCGCCCCACTGAACAGGGTGCGGGGCCCCTTAATCCATCGGCTTTCCACCGAGCCAGGATCCTGCTCTTCGATCTTCATATCCTGGCCTGGCCGATACTGCGCGGTCAGCCGTGGCGCATGGGCCTCGTCCAGGTAGAAATGGGTATCCGGCATATTTAAGGGAATGAAAATCCGGTCTTTTAGAAATTCATCCAGGCTCTTCCCCGAGATGACTTCCACCAGATGTCCTACCACGTTTGTTGCTGCAGAATACTGCCACGCCTCGCCAGGCTGATAATTTAGCGGCAGCGACGCTAGGCGGGCGGAGAATTCTGCGTTGTCCTTGGGGAGCGGATTGAAGGCGCTTCGATAGGCGTCGGTGTTGCCTATGTAGCTGTTGGCTAAGCCCGCAGTATGAGTGAGCATGTCCCGAATCTGGATCGGTCGCTTCAAGGGTACAAGCTCACCGCTCTCGCCGCTGGCATCTCCAGTGCTGCTGACCCTGACCTGGCCAAATTCCGGAATGAATTTGGCCACCGGATCACGCAGCTGAAAATGACCCTCTTCCCAGAGCATCATCAGCGCAACCGAGGCGATGGGTTTGGTCATAGAGGCGATGCGAAAAATAGCGTCCTCGCGCATGGCCTTACCTGCCTCAACATCCATGTCGCCCAGAACGGATAGGTGAATCAGCTTGCCCCGCCGCATGATCGCTGTGATCACCCCAGGGGTAAGCCCTTCATCAATGTAGCGCTGCATGGCCGGAGCGATGCGATCCAGCCGTTCGCTAGACATGCCTACCGATTCGGGTTTTGCCGACGAAGGTGCCTCGCCGTGAGTCGTTTGGCTGATCGAGAGCGCCATGAGCGCCAGCAGTGGGACAAGCTTATTCATACACCCCTCCTCTAAAATGGTTCAGGCCGCTAGCTGGCGCTCTCAGCGGTGACGCGCGCAATGCTCGGGCGCTCTGCAAGCAGGCTTGTTAATGCCTGCATTTGTGGAAAGTCGTCCAGTGGATTGGCATCAAACATCTTGCGGTAGACGGTGCCCGCTAAGCCCAGAGAGTAGTAGGCATAGAGGTCGGCCAAGGTGAACTGATCGCCAATTGCATAGGGGCCGTAGGTCATAAGCTGGTTCACGGCCTGGAGGCCTCGAGGTAAGTCCTCTCTTGTGCTGGCCTTAGCCTCATCGCTTACCGAGCCACCAAAAAGGGCCGCATACAAACACCGGCGGGCCACTAACTCGACGTTGAGCATAATATGGCAGCTCAGCTCCAAAGTTTTGCCTGCCGTCATAGGGTCTGCTGGCAGTAGGGCTGGGGTGGGAGTTCGCTTCTCCAAATAATTAACGATGGCGAAAGACTCAGAGAGATACTGTCCGTCAACTTCGATAGAGGGCATCTTACCCATGGGAGAACGCGCGAGGCTTTCCTTTTCCTGGCTTGGCGGTGCCTTTATCTCTTCGAACTCGAGTTCCTTTTCTATCAGCGCAGCCTTAACCAAGCTGTAGTAGTTACTTAATTTTAGACCGTAAAGTTTGATCATCAGGGCACCCTTTTTAGATGTGATTGGCTGTTGATAGGCGCTTGGAGGCTAACAGAGAACGGTGCCGGCGCGCACCTTTTGTCCAATAAGCAGCCCCGCCAGTTCCTATTGCCGAGGTGACGCGGCCGGTGGCTGGCTGACATGATCCGCGTTAAGGGCAAAGAGATATTTATGATCAATCGACCGGCATCTGGAGCACAGACAACCTTAGGAGAACTGAAGGATTTCCTGGGTCAGCACCGTCGCCTGCTGATCATCAGCGGTGCCGGCGTGAGCACCGGATCGGGTATTGGCGATTATCGGAATCTAGACGGGGAGTGGAAGCGTCCCCAGCCAGTTACCCATCAAGCCTTTATGGAGCAAAAAGCGTGGCGACAACGATACTGGGCACGCAGTCAGCTAGGGTTCCCGAGTTTTATGCGGGCTCGTCCCAATTCGGCACATCGTGGACTGGCGCTTTTGGAACAGCGCGGCCAAGCCTTTGCCCTGATCACGCAGAATGTCGACGGCCTCCATCAACGAGCTGGTCAGCGTCAGGTCATTGACCTTCACGGGCGTCTCGACGAGGTCATTTGCATGTCCTGTTCCGCGTCAATATCCCGCGAGGAGGTCCAAGGCTGGTTAGAAGAGATGAATCCCCATATCCAGGAGCAGCGATTTAGTGTCGCACCCGATGGAGACGCCGATCTGGAATTGGATTTCAGCACCATTCAGGTCCCTGAATGCAGCCGGTGCCAAGGCATCCTGAAGCCGAACGTTGTGTTCTATGGCGCCTCTGTGGCGCCGTCGGTAGTAGAAAAAGCCTACGGCTGGGTTGAGGCTTCGGATGCGCTTCTGGTGGTCGGTACGTCGCTGATGGTTTACTCCAGTTTCCGCTTTGTTCGCATGGCGCACAGGCTTGGAAAGCCCATAATCGCGCTCAATAGGGGAAAGACGCGAGCGGATGACCTGTATCATCTAAAGCTGGAGATGGACTGCTCCCAGGCTCTGGATGCATTATTGGGGTGACTAGAACACCCGGGAGGCAGTGGATGTTTGGAACTGGTTTGAGTTTTAGCGTCTTCCTAGGCACGTTGCTATGTGCATGCAGCGTTGCCTCCGTGGTCGCGGAAACCGAGGAGGCCGCTACCTCGGAAGCATTACCGTCGGTGGAAGCGGTATTAGGCCGTGACCCCCAGCAAAAAGACTATCAGACCGAGGTGCGCTGTATTTCTGCGCGCTCAATCCGAAATACCCAGGTCCTGGATGAGCAACATGTCCTCTTTGAGGTCAGCCGAAATCGCTACTATCTGGTGCAGTTCAACAATCGATGTCTTGGATTGCGCAAAAACTCGCCGATTCGGTACTTCACTCAAAGCAATCGGCTATGCAAGCTCGACTCAATCCAGAGTCTTCAGGATCGGGGTTTTGGCCGCTATGAGCCAGGCGCTAAGTGTTTTATTCCTGGTTTCCAGGAGGTAACCAAGGACCAGGTGGCCTTGCTTAAAGAAAACCTCAAGACAGCCAGGGAAGCCGCGCGAGAAGAAAGAAGAGCGAAACAAAAAGCCCACCAAGCCGAGCAGCGCGAGCGACGCAAGAGCTAGTCGACTTAGGTGCCTCCAGATTGTTCCTGACGCCGGGGAGGTAATGCCAGATGAACCTGATGTCCGGCTCGGTCTATTTGATATCGGGATAGGCACTAAATCGCGGTCAGAACCAGACAGCAATAGAGCGGCTGGCCACAGGAGCGCCAATGCCAGTGCTAAGGCGGCAAATACACCGGCAGTTGCAGCACCTGATTGACGAAAATCATCAATAAATAGCTAAAGGCATTGTCTTCTATGCCCTGCGCAACAAACGCGCTGCCGTGGAACCAGAAGATCGCCGGCTATAGCGGCGCGTCTGGTATTGCGCTCGAATTCACGTTGGCCCCTATGCCCACTGGGTTGGAACGTACCACCGAAGCCTAGATTGCGAGACATTTTTGCAGCCTTCATCATCCTATTTGTTGAGGGCAATCTTGCCCCGAGGTATAGTTTTTTGGCGGGCCCCAGGAGCCAGGTGGGAGTGATTTTGAGCCAATTCGATTTACCTTCGTCTAAGCGTTCTGCTGGCGTTAATGGCTACGGCACCCAGGATGTAGCGAAGCTGCTCGGCCTCACGCCGACGCAAATCAGGCACTACGTAAGACGTGGTTTGCTCCTGCCACAGCTCAATGCGAGGGGACACTACCGCTTTAGTTTTCAGGATGTGGTCTTTTTGCGCGCAGCCAAGGGGCTAACCGATGCAGCCATTAGCGTACGGCAGAGCTATCGTGCCCTAGCGAAACTGAAGCAAGACCTCGCCCAGATCAAAAACCTCAGCTCCGTCAGGATATATGCCAATGGCAACGTAGTTGAGGTCCAAGACGATGAAACCAATTGGGAAGTAGAAAGTGGTCAGCTGACCATGAACTTTTCCATCGAGGCTCTTGCCGCGAACGTAGCGGATCTCGCTTGGTCTGCTGCCGGCGGAGACAAGCCGCTGGATCAACTAGACTCGGATGAGTGGTACAACCTGGGTCTCGATTTAGAAGAGGTTGACCCAGAGCAGGCACCGGATGCCTATCGTGAGGCCGTGCGCCTAGATCCCGCTAATACGGATGCCCAGGTCAACCTTGGGCGGCTCTACCAGTTGAGTGGGGACCTAAAAAGTGCCAAGCGTCACTACCAGCTCGCGCTTGCGGTAAGGCCGGGGCATGAGCTGGCCAACTACAACTTGGGCACCATTTATGATGAGCTAGATGAGAGCGGTCAGGCGGCCACATTTTACGCCAAGGCACCTGGAGTGCCGGACGCACACTACAACCTTGCGCGCATCAAAGAGCTACAGGGAGACGAGTTGAGCGCCCGGAGGCATCTTCAGCTTTACCACACCCTGATTGATCGAGAGGGCTATTGATCGGAGCGTTATTTCTTCTTCCGCACATAAAGCACCAGTTCGTGATCAACAAGCTCATAGCCATGCTGTTCGGCAATGTCGTGCTGGATGGTTTCGATGCGGTCGTTGAAGAACTCGGTAACCTCGCCCGTATCGATATTGACCATATGATCGTGGTGGTGCTCTTCCGAAAGCTCATACACGGCATGTCCATCATCGAAATTGTGACGATCAACGATGCCTGCTGACTCAAACTGCGTAAGCACTCGGTAAACGGTGGCTAGGCCAACGGTATCGTCTGAGCTGATGAGCTGTTTATAGACATCTTCAGCGCTGAGGTGCCTTGGCTCGGCCTGTTCCAGGACTTCGAGTACTTTTAGGCGCGGTAAGGTGACTTTTAGGCCAGCTTTTTTGAGATCTGACGCGGGCACATGAACCTCCTTACGTTATTCGTGGACTGAGGGCGAAGATAACCACTGTTGCGGCGCAATGCCACTAAATCCATACCTAGGGTGTGGCGAATAGTAGTGATGAACGGAAGGTCAAATTTTGGTCGGTAAAACGATGCCAGGAGGGTTTCGGCAAGGAGGGTAATTTGCGGTAAACTCGCGCCAAGCTGAAATTCAACCGATGAGGGTAATATGGCGAATCTTGCAACGTTTAGGGACGACGTCAGAGGCTGGCTGGATGAATACTGTCCTCAATCCATGCGCACGC
>DKNY01000046.1:0-16450 GCA_002470275.1 Gammaproteobacteria bacterium UBA7376
CACGCGTTTACCCAACCGGTCAAACAGCGCCACGCCTAACCGGGTCTCTAAGGACTGAATGCGCTTGCTCATGGCGGGCTGACTGATATGCAGTTGTTCTGCCGCCGCGGAAAAAGACCCTAGGCGGACAACATGGGTAAAGGACTCGAGTTCGTCCAGATGCATGGTTCAATGGCTCCTCATGGCGGTGCTTTGGCACTTGGTATTCGTGAAGGTTATACAAAATATAAAAAATATCGAATTGTTTTATGGCAATGCCCCGCCTAGACTGCAGGGAAATTTGAGGGCTATGTCATGTCATCTGAGCCAAAAACCCTGTACGACAAAATTTGGGCAGCCCACGAGGTGGGCCGTCGGGCGGACGGGAATACCCTGCTTTATATCGATCTCCAGCTGCTGCACGAAGTCACGTCACCCCAGGCGTTTGAAGGCCTCCAGCTGGCGGATCGTCCGCTCTGGCGGGTGGACGCCAACTTGGCCACACCCGATCACAACGTGCCAACGGCGGGCCGCGAGCTGGGTTTTGCCGGCATAACTGATGAAATTGCTCTGGAGCAGGTCGTTACGCTAGATAAAAATTGCAAAGCCTTCGGGGTGCAGCAGTTTGAAATCCTCGATCCCCGCCAGGGGATTGTGCATGTGGTTGGCCCTGAGCAGGGGGCAACGATGCCGGGCATGACCATTGTCTGCGGTGATTCCCATACCTCAACCCATGGTGCCTTTGCCGCTCTTGCCCAGGGAATCGGGACGTCAGAGGTAGAGCACGTCATGGCTACCCAATGCCTCGTGCAGAACAAGGCCAAGAATTTCGCGGTGAACGTGACAGGTGCTCTGGCCCAGGGGGTGACTGCCAAGGACCTGGTGCTGGCCATCATCGGCCGCCTGGGAACCGCCGGCGCAACGGGGCATACCATTGAATATCGTGGGGAAGCTATCCGACGCCTGTCCATGGAAGGGCGCATGACCCTGTGCAACATGAGTATTGAAGCGGGTGCCCGCGCGGGCTTGGTGGCGGTGGACGATACCACCATTGCATACCTTCATGGCCGTCCCTTCGCGCCCAAGGGTGAGCTGTGGAACAAAGCAGAGAACTACTGGCGAACCTTGGTTTCGGATGAGGGGGCAGTATTCGACGCCGCCATCACCATCGACGCCAGTGCCGTTGCGCCTCAGGTCAGCTGGGGTACGTCGCCAGAAATGGTTGCTGGGATAGATGAAACGGTCCCCAACCCAGAGACCATGATGGACGCGGTTCAGGCGGAATCCACGGCGCTTGCACTGGACTACATGGATTTACAGCCTGGACAACGAATATCGGATATAGCCGTGAGTCGGGTTTTTATCGGCTCCTGCACCAATGCGCGAATCGAGGATTTAAGGGCTGCGGCGGCCCAGATACGCGGTGGCAAGGTCGCGGATCACGTGACCGAGGCGCTGGTGGTGCCGGGCTCAGGCTTGGTTAAAGCCCAGGCCGAGGCAGAGGGTCTGGCGGAGCAGTTCATGCAAGCGGGTTTTCAGTGGCGCTCTGCGGGTTGCTCCATGTGTCTCGGCATGAACCCGGATCAACTGGGAGAGGGCGAGCACTGCGCCTCAACCTCCAATCGGAACTTCGAAGGGCGTCAGGGCTACGGCGGCAGAACACACCTGGTGAGCCCGGCCATGGCGGCTGCGGCGGCCATCCACGGACGATTTATTGATATCAGGGGGCTAGGCTAATGGACGCATTTGTGCAGCTGGAGGGGCTAGTCGCGCCCCTAGACCGAGCCAACGTGGACACAGACCAGATCATTCCCAAGCAATATTTGAAGTCCATCAAGCGGACCGGGTTTGGCGACTATCTATTTGATGCCTGGCGCTTCTTGGATCAAGGCACTATGGGGATGACGCCCAATGAGCGTCAGATCAATCGACAGTTCTCGCTAAACCAGCCTGCCTTTCAGGGGGCCTCAATCCTGATCGCCCGGGATAACTTTGGCTGCGGGTCTTCTCGTGAACATGCCGTGTGGGCCCTGAAAGAATTTGGTTTCCGTGCGGTTATTGCCCCCAGCTTTGCCGACATCTTTTTCGGCAACTGTTTCAAAAACGGCGTGTTGCCCATCACCCTGCCCGCGGCGGTCATCGACGACCTGTTTGAGCGCGTTGATGCAGGCCTGACCCTGTCTATTGATCTGAAGACTCAGCGGGTGACCGATGGTGACCAGGCTCATAGTTTTGAGATCGCCCCAGCATTGAAAGAAAAGATGCTGAACGGCATGGACGATATTGATCTGACCCTGGCCGAGGCAAATCTGATTCGAGACTTCGAAGTTGGGCATCGTCAGCGCCAGCCGTGGCTGTTTCGCGACTGACGGCCGCGCTCAAGCAACAAAAATAAGGATACGCGGTGAAAAAGGTTTTAGTGCTGCCAGGCGATGGGATCGGGCAAGAGGTGGTTACCCCAGCGGTGACGGTACTGCAGGTTGTGGCACAACGGCAGGGCGTTACGTTGGAGGTAGAGGAAGCGTTAGTGGGCGGCGTTGCCATAGAGGACTGCGGAAACCCTCTGCCTCCCGCCACGCTGGCAAAGGCGAAAACAGCCGACGCCGTGCTGCTTGGCGGCGTTGGAGGGCCGCAGTGGGATAGCCTGCCTATGGATCAACGGCCAGAAAAAGGACTGCTCGGGCTGCGCCAGGCTTTGGGCCTCTTTGCCAACCTGCGTCCCGCGCTGCTGTCCGCGCCGCTCGCATCGGCCTCTTCGCTGAAGCCTGAGTTGGTGGCAGACCTGGATATTATGATCCTGAGAGAACTCACCGGCGGGATTTACTTCGGCCAGCCCCGGGGCATAGAGGTGCGAGACAACGAACGCGTTGGCTTCAACACTATGGTCTATGCCGAGCATGAAATCGAAAGGATCGTGCGCATCGGCTTTGAGCTGGCTCAGAAACGCAATGGCCGCCTGTGTTCGGTAGACAAGGCCAACGTGTTGGAAGTGAGTCAGCTCTGGCGTCAGGTGGTATCCGATATGGCCTCAGAGTTCCCAGATGTTTCCCTCTCCCACATGTATGTAGATAACGCCGCCATGCAGCTTGTGCGCGAGCCCAAGCAGTTCGATGTGCTGGTGACCAGCAACCTGTTTGGCGATGTGCTGTCAGATGTGGCCGCCATGCTAACCGGGAGCCTGGGCATGCTGCCCTCGGCCTCCCTGTCCGCCAGCGGTGCAGGGCTTTATGAACCGGTTCACGGGACCGCCCCAGATATAGCGGGTCAGGACAAGGCGAATCCCTTGGCGACGATTTTGTCCGTGGCTATGATGCTGCGCTACAGCCTGGACCTACCGGAGGCTGCGACAGAGGTGGAACGCGCGGTGGATCTGGTCCTGGCCCAGGGGCATCGAACGGCCGATATTGCATCGGATGACGGCGCAGACGCCGTGGGCTGTGAGCGGATGGGCGAGCTAGTGCTTGAGTGCCTGTAGGCTGAGCCAAATGCCCAGAGTCATACCCTTGGAAATAAATTTAACCAAACGAGAGAAAGATGGAAGGCGTTAATGTAGCCATAGCCGGCGCAACGGGTGCGGTGGGAGAGGCGTTGATTGAAATTCTGGAAGAACGTGACTTCCCGGTCGCGGAGCTGGCCTTGCTTGCGTCGGAGCGGTCCGAGGGCAAGCGCATTCAGTTTCGCGGAAAGTCCGTCAAAGTCCAGAGGCTGGATACCTTTGACTTCAGCAATACCCAGATCGGCTTATTCTCTGCGGGGGGCGACCTCTCAGCGGAGTTTGCGCCCAAGGCCGCGAGCCAGGGATGCGTGGTCATCGACAATACCTCCCACTTCCGCTACGACGAAGACATCCCGCTTGTGGTGCCGGAAGTGAATCCCCATCGAGTCGCCGACTTCGCCAATAGAAATATCATTGCCAATCCCAACTGCTCAACCATTCAGATGGTGGTTGCACTGAAACCCATCTATGACGCCGTCGGTATTAGCCGAATCAATGTGGCCACGTATCAAGCGGTTTCCGGTGCGGGCGCCAGCGGCATTCAGGAACTGGCTTCCCAAACTGCCAAGCTGCTCAACGCCCAGCCCATCGAACCCGGGAAAATGCCGGCACAGATTGCCTTTAACGCGATCCCGCAGATCGATGTCATGCAGCCTAACGGGTATACCCGCGAAGAAATGAAAATGGTCTGGGAGACTCAGAAAATATTGGAGGACGACGGCATTCTGGTGAACCCGACCTGTGTTCGTATTCCCGTCTTCTATGGTCACTGCGAAGCGGTGCACATTGAAACTCGACGGCCTCTTGAGGCCGAGAGCGCTCGGGCACTGTTGGCGGAATCTCCGGGCATAATGGTGATGAGCGAGCTAGCGACGCCGGTTGAGCACGGGGCGGGCACCGATGCGGTTCACGTGGCGCGAATCCGCACAGATATCTCCCACGACAATGGGTTAAATTTGTGGGTTGTTGCTGATAACGTGCGGAAGGGGGCGGCGTTGAACAGCGTGCAGATAGCGGAAGAGTTGCTGCGTCTTTGGCAGCAGTGAGGAACCCATGAAGCAAGTGATCCATCTTTGGCGAAGCGGTACGGTTCTGGGCCTGCTCTGGGTGCTGGTCAGTCAAAGCGTGATCGCTGCTGAAACTGCTGGCAGGGATGGTAACGGTCGCGTTTTCGCGCCAGCGGTGTCTGCTGTGGGCGAACCTCTGGAGGTGCGAATACCTCTGTCTCTGACCGATGCTCAAACGCAACGCCCGGAGGTCCGCATTGCCGGTAACTCCGGCTTTAGCCAGCTGGGGGTCCCGCGATATTCCGTCCACGACGACCTATCTGTAGCCCTGGAATCGTCGACCTCTACAGAGGCAGAGGTCGTCATAACAAGCCCCGATCCCTTTTATGAGCCGTTTTTGCAGCTGGTGCTGGAGCTTGAAGAGGCGGGCGCCCCGAGGCCGGTGCTGGTGGAAGTCTCTCTGGCGCTGCAAGACCCGGATGGTCAGTCTCGCCGTATTATCTGGTCCCAAGCCGACGACACCCTATGGCGTATTGCGACGCGCACGCGAGATTCTGCCGATGTCACCATGTCCCAGCAGATGCTGGGGATTCAGAGCCTTAACCCCGATGCCTTCGCTGAAGACAATATCAATGGCCTGCGTGCCGATGTGCGGCTGAGCCTGCCCCGGGTTAGGGAAGTGGTTTGGCAGGACGTTGATCAGGCCCTGCGCGACGTTGAAACCCAGCATCGTAGATGGGCCCAGTTCATGTCCTCCGGAGCGCGGGGTATCACGGCGGACGTTACCGGAGCCGTACGCATTTATGCAGAGGAAGAAGAGGTCCCAGCGCCAGAACCGGCAGTGGAGCCGGCGCCGTTAGCTGAGGAGGCGGACGCCCAAGGCCTGGCCGACACGGTGGGGCAATCCCAAGACGCTAACCTGATGCTCGTTCCAGAGGGTGAAGGGACCACGAGTCCGGTGGAACCCCTGGCTGAGACCACAACGGAGGCCCCTGAGGCAGCAGACGCGGACACGGAGACGCTGGAGGCTCAGGCGGTGGATCAAGCCGCGGAAGACGAGTTTGACTTGGATCGTTTGGAGGCCGAGCTGGCCAGCGAAAATGCCCTGCTGGACTTTTCAGCCTTAAGTGAGGCGCTCTCTCCAGAGGTGGTGGCCATGGTTGCCGCCTTGGTGCTGCTACTCGGAGTAGTGATTTTGCGCGCCAGGCGAAATGCCGACGACAAAAATAAGAAGGTGGATGATGCCTGGCGTGGCGGCATAAGCAGTCCGTCTGAACAGGAGATTGAGCCCTCTGTCGGTCCTCAGTCGCCGCCAGAAGAGGCGCCGGAATCTGCAGAGCCAGAGGGCGAGCCATCAGACGAGGCGGATTTTTTGAACACCAGGCTTCGGCTCGCTGAAGCCTATCTTGAGATGGCCGATGTGGCCGGAGCGCGGGAAATGCTGGAAGACGTTATCGAACAGGGAGACGAGGCTCAGCGGGCCCAAGCCCAGGCGCTGCTCGAAAGAATAGAATCTCAGGGTAACGGGGCGTAGCCAACTGATCCACATAGGGGCGCGTCTTGGAATTCCATTTTGCCGCAGGTCTGAGCTACCGGGGAACGGCCTTTAACGGCTGGCAGCGTCAGCCTGGCCTACCCACCGTCCAGGGCACCGTAGAGCAAGCCCTGTCGCGTATCGCCGACCATGACATCGGCTTGAGCGTGGCGGGTCGCACGGATGCGGGTGTTCATGCCACAGGCCAGGTGATCGCCTTCACTAGCCCGGTGGATCGTTCGCCCGAGGTTTGGCAGCGGGGTTTGAATGGCCTGACGCCTGACGGCATCCGCGTCAATTGGGTACAGGCCGTTGATGCGGCCTTTCACCCACGATATCGGGCCACCGCCCGCACCTATCAATACGTCTTCTTTGATCAGGCGCGAGAGAATCCCTTTCTACAGGAACTGGCCTGGTGCACGGATGCTCTGAATGCCGATCGCATGCATCAACAGGCTCAAAGCCTGCTCGGCGAGCAGGACTTTAGCTCCTTCCGAGCCGCAGGCTGCCAGTCGCTAACGCCCTTTCGCCGAGTAGATCGCTGCGAGGTGCGACGTTGTGGAGGGCTGGTGGTGATGGAGATTACCGCCAACGCCTTTCTGCTACACATGGTAAGAAATATTGCCTCAGCGCTCAGAGACATAGGGCGTGATCACGATGTTGAAAGCATGGCCAGTCGACTTGGGCGCAGGGATCGGCGCAAGCTTGGCATCACCGCGCCCCCTCAGGGCCTTTATCTGGTTCAGGTGGCCTATCCGGAACAAGCCTTCCCGGAATCCCCACAACCGAGTTTTCTGCCAGACTATTGAGACAAATAGAAGACATCGCAGTAGATGATGGGGCCACTCTCAGCAGGTGGAGAGAAACGGCTTCGCTCATGGCCGCTCAACGCTTATCATGGTGTCAACGTTTTGTTCTCATGAGCTGAGACAAAGGATGGAAAGCCCAACAAGAATCTGGTGTAAAATCTGCGGCGTAACGCGAGAGGAAGACGCCCTGGCGGCAGCCTCGGCGGGTGCAGATGCGGTAGGGCTCAATTTTTTTACCGCCAGCCCACGCTACGTTGCCACAGACAGAGCGGCTTCGATTTGCGCACGGCTGGTGGAGGCCTATCCGGAATGTCAGCGTATAGGCTTATTCGTCGACGCCTCGGCGGAGGACGTCAGAACAGTTGTGGAACGGGTTAACGTCACCATGCTTCAGTTCCATGGAGACGAAGACAGAGACTTTTGCGCTCAATTCGGGATGCCCTTTATTAAGGTATTCAAGATGCGTGCGGGTATGGACTATAAGGCCCTTGAGGCACAGTTCTCTGACGCCTGGGCCCTGCTGCTGGATAGCTTTGACCCGGTACTGGCGGGCGGCACCGGCGTTGCCTTTGATCACGGGCTGTGGCCCGCTGAGGCGTCCGCAAAGCTAGTCCTAGCGGGCGGCCTGGACGCTGGAAATGTAGGGGCCGCAATTCAGGACATGAGGCCATTTGGGGTCGACGTCTGTGGAGGCGTTGAGGCGCCGACAAAGGGTCTTAAGGACCATCAGGAAATGCAAAAATTTATTCGGGAAGTTCGATATGGCTGACGCGCTAGATATGCACCAAGACTCACACCAGTATGAACAGCCCAGTGCGGATGGCCACTTTGGCCAGTTCGGGGGCCGGTTCGTGGCGGAGACATTGACTCACGCCTTAGATGACCTGGCCGAGCTCTACGAGCAGATGAAAAATGATCCTGAATTTAAGCAGGAGCTGCACCATGACCTGGCCTACTACGTAGGTCGCCCAACCCCCCTCTACCTTGCAGAGCGCATGACGGCCGAGCTGGGTGGGGCAGCCGTCTACCTCAAGCGAGAGGACTTGAATCACACCGGCGCGCACAAGGTCTGTAATACGATCGGTCAGGCCCTCCTGGCGAAGCGAATGGGCAAACCCAGAGTCATTGCCGAAACCGGTGCGGGTCAGCACGGGGTGGCGACGGCAACCGTGGCCGCGCGCCTGGGCCTAGAATGCGATGTCTATATGGGCGCTGAAGATGTTCAGCGACAAAGCCTGAATGTTTACCGCATGAAGCTGATGGGGGCCAACGTGATCCCGGTCACTTCAGGCTCTAAGACGCTCAAAGATGCGATGAACGAAGCCATGCGTGACTGGGTTACCAATGTGGACAACACCCACTACATCATTGGAACCGTGGCCGGGCCCCATCCCTATCCCATGATCGTTCGGGACTTTGCGGCCACGATTGGCCAAGAGGCACGGGCGCAAATGCTTCAGCAAGTCGGGCGATTACCCGATGTGGTGGTGGCCTGTGTGGGCGGCGGCTCCAACGCCATGGGTATCTTTCATCCCTTCATCGAAGATGAGGGCGTGCGCCTTGTGGGCGTCGAAGCCGGGGGTCACGGCATCGCCAGCGGGCAGCATGCGGCGCCTCTGAATGACGGTAAGGTGGGCGTACTGCATGGTAATCGTTCTTATCTCATGTCGGACCAGGACGGTCAGGTGATGGAGACCCACTCCATTTCCGCAGGCCTGGATTACCCGGGCGTTGGACCGGAGCACGCCTTTCTTAAAGACATTGGTCGCGCCGAATACAGCAGCGCGACGGATGACGAAGCTATGATGGCCTTCCGCATGCTCAACCAGAAGGAAGGCATCTTGCCGGCTCTGGAAACCAGTCATGCTTTGGCATGGGTGGTAGCCAACGCGCCGAAGATGGGCAAGGATGAAGCCATCCTGGTGAACCTCAGCGGTCGGGGCGATAAGGATATCCTCACCGTGGCCGATATCGACGGCATTACGCTCTGATGAATGCGACCGTGGGGGGCGGGCGTATTCGCCAATGCTTCGAGGAGGTACGAGTACAGGGCAAGAAGGCGCTAATCAGCTTTATCACCGCGGGGGATCCAGGCGTGGACTATACGGTGCCGGCCATGCACAGCCTGGTTCAGGGCGGCGTGGACATCCTAGAGCTTGGGATTCCCTTTTCCGATCCTGAAGCGGAAGGCCCGACCATCCAAGCAGCCAACGAGAGAGCTCTAGAGAATGGCATGACTCTTCTTCAAGTGCTTGAAATGGTTGCAGAATTTAGGAAAAAAAATACGGAAACGCCCGTGGTCCTCATGGGCTACCTGAACTCAATTCTGGCCATGAGCGATTTCCCGTCCAGGGCCTCGTCGGCGGGCGTGGATGGATTGATCATGGTCAACCTGCCACCTGAAGAAGGGGCGACGCTACAGAGTGCCCTGGCAGACCACGGCATGGATTTGATCTACCTGATCGCGCCCACGACCACGCCAGCGAGAACACTGAGCATTCTGCAGCAGGCGTCCGGGTTTGTTTATTGCGTTTCCCTCAAGGGCACGACGGGCGCGGGCCATGTTCAGGCCGAGGAAGTGATAGCCCGGACGGCCGAGCTACAGCAGATCGCCGAGCTGCCGATCGCGGTGGGCTTCGGGATTAAGGACGCGCAGACGGCTCGTGCCTTGAGCGCCAACGCGGATGGCATTGTTGTAGGCAGCGCGCTGGTGAATTTGATGACTGAACCCCAGGGCCCGGAGGTGGTGTGTCAGCGCCTCCACGCTGCGGTAGCCTCCATTCGGCAAGGACTCGACGACTAACTTAGATGCGCGATCTGCCCGCTTGGCTGGACTACATTTCTCGCCAGCATACCCAAACCATTGACCTGGGCCTTGAGCGGTTCCAGGCGATGTTGACCCAACTCGATCTGAATCATCCTGCCCCCAAAATCATCACCGTAGCCGGGACCAACGGGAAGGGTACGACCACGTTGGCCCTCGAACACCTGCTTCAGGCATCTGGTCTCAGCGTTGGGGCCACCCTGTCGCCTCATATTTCGCGTTTTAACGAGCGTATTCGTCTGTTCGGTCGAGAAGCCGACGACCAAACCATCTGTGGTGCCTTTCAGGCCATCGAAGACCAACGTCAGCTGCCGCTGACTTACTTTGAGTTTGCCGCCCTAGCTGCCCTTTGGTGTATGCGAGAGGCCAAGGTAGATGTGGCGCTGCTGGAGATTGGTTTGGGTGGACGGCTGGACGCCTTTAACGCCGTGGATGCCCATGTGGCGGTGATCACCAGCATTGGCTTAGATCATCAGGCCTTTCTTGGCGAGACGCGAGAGGCCATCGGCGCCGAGAAGGCAGGCATTCTGCGTCGGCAGCAAGACGTTGTCTTGGGGGCGGATATGCCGGCCAGCGTGCTGGATCGGGCGCAGGCCCTGGGGCTGAGTCCGCGCCGCTACGGAAGGCAGTTTAGGGCGCTAACGGACGAATCCGGGTCTTGGCGACTAATGGATGAAGCCGGGGAGGGTGAACCCACAAGCCTGGGTTCCATACCCCCCCATAACCTGGCTTTGGCCGTGCAGGCCGCACTCTTTCTCACCCCTCAGGCTCGTGAACATGTTGCCTCGGCTGCCGGGGTGAGGGTGCCGGGGCGGCTACAGGAGATTGAATACAGGGATCGACGAATCATTCTGGATGTGGCGCATAATCCAGACAGCGTGGCGTTTCTCTTCGAGCAGCTGACCCTGCGCGGCCTACGTCCTGACGTCCTTATCTGCTCCATGCTGGCGGAAAAGGACCATGCCGGCGTCTACCGGGCGGTGAGGTTGGCCTCTGGGGCGCCGCTCCTGCTTGTGGACAGCCAGGGTCCTCGCGCCTGTACCGGACAACAGCAGCTTGCCCTGATCTCAGAGCAGGGCCTGCCAATCCCTGAGCCCAGTCTCTTTGTGCAGATGCCCGAGGCTGTGGCTGCTGCGGTGGGCCGCACGGATCCCGGTTCAACGATATTAATATTTGGTTCCTTCAGTGCTGTCGAACAGAGCGCTTGGCTGGCATCATAGGCCCATGGACGAACGAAATCGTTACCGCCTGATCGGTGGCATTTTTATGCTTGCCTTGGGGGCTATTTTTCTCCCGATGTTATTTGACCCTGCGCCAACCCCTCAGCCGGCCATGGACGGACAGGCCATCGCAGAAGAGGCGGCTCGCCTGCATCAAATGAGCGATATCGCCGATATGCCCATGCCCCAAATCCCCCCTAGTGACATTCAGGAGCGCGTGGCCGCGCTAGGCGAGGTCGTGGATGACGCGGGCTTCCTGGTCGCCTCCGGCACGCGGCTTGGGGAGCCACAGCTGCTCCCAACGGCTGAAGACGCTGATGTATTTGCCGTGCAGCTCGGCAGTTTTCGTGAGGAAGCCAACGCTCGGGAGCTACGCGCCAAGGTTCGGGAGTCGGGGTTTGAAGCCTTTATTTCGGCGGTGAGAAAGAATGGCTCTCAGCCCGTGGAGATTCGACATCGCGTTGCCGTGGGCCCCATTCTTGAACGCGACCAAGCCGATGCACTGCGGAAACAGCTCGCGGATACGTTCGCTTTGGAAGCGCTGGTCGTTGGGATGCAACCCTGATGGCCATGCTGGACTACTTCATTATCGGCTTGATCGTGTTGTCCTCACTTATGGGTATCTCCCGGGGGCTGGTGAAGGAGGCGCTGTCTCTGGCTGCCTGGATTGGGGCCTTTGTTCTGGCGATTTGGATTGGTCCAGCCGTGGCCAAGGAATATGCCTCTGTACTGGGGGCTGACCGAATGGGGCAGCTCTTCGCCTTTTTGATCGTCTTTATCAGCACGCTCATCGTGGCCAGCCTGCTGCAGTGGCTCGTTCAGAAGCTCATCAGCTCCACGGGCCTCACCGGAACCGACCGTTTTTTGGGCCTGATTTTTGGTGCTCTGAGGGGCGCGCTGGTGGTCACCGTCTTGCTCATGATCTGTCAGAGCTTTTTTCCCAGCGCTGAGTGGTGGCAGGCTTCAGAACTGAAACTCTTTTTCCTCGCCTTTGAAGACGACGTATTGCGTCTTGTTGAGGCGGGGTCTGAGGCTCTGGATATTGAGCCGAGAAAGGAACTGCCTAACGTAGACGCGTTGGAGAGCGCGGCCAAAGAGGTGATGGAGCGGCAATGACCAAACTCTGGGGGTGAGGCGATGTGTGGAATTGTAGGAATTGTGGGCCGCGATCCGGTCAACCAGGAAATCTATGATGCCCTGACGGTGCTCCAGCATCGCGGTCAGGACGCTGCAGGGATGGTCACCAGTGACGGTCGACACTGTTACCTGCGGAAGGATAACGGTTTGGTGAAAGATGTGTTCCAGGGGCAACACATGCGGCGTCTGCTGGGCAACGTGGGGGTAGGGCAGTGTCGCTATCCAACGGCGGGGTCATCTAGCTCTGCTGAGGCCCAGCCGCTCTACGTCAATTCACCCTATGGCATCGCGTTAGCCCATAACGGCAACCTAACGAATACAGAAGAGCTGATGAGTGATCTCTTCGTTGAAGATCTCCGGCATATCAATACAAACAGCGATTCGGAGGTGTTGCTCAACGTTCTGGCTAACGAGTTGAACATCCTGCACGCCATAGATCCATCCCCAAACGATATGTTTAAGGCCGTGGGCGCAGTGCATCAGCGCTGTCGAGGGGCCTACGCCGTGGTAGCCATGGTGATTGGCTCGGGCGTTTTGGGCTTTCGAGATCCCTTCGGTATTCGTCCCCTGGTCTACGGGAAGCGGGAATCCGAAGCCGGTACGGAATATATGATCGCCTCGGAATCCGTGGCGCTGGATATCCTAGGCTTTAAGCGGGTGGACGATGTTGCCCCTGGAGAGGCGATCTTTATCACCAATGAGGGTCAGGTTTATCGCCATCAGTGTGCGGCCAACCCTAAGCTCGTCCCCTGTATTTTTGAACACGTTTATCTTGCGCGCCCAGACTCCATCATGGACGACATTTCTGTGTACAAGAGTCGCCTGCGCATGGGCGAATACCTGGCTCGGAATATCATTTCCCGCTTCTCTCAGCGCGATCACGATATCGATGTGGTGATCCCCATACCCGATACCGGGCGCACGGCAGCGCTGCCGCTGGCCAATGAGCTGGGCGTTAAATACCGAGAGGGGTTCGTTAAAAACCGGTACATAGGACGTACCTTCATCATGCCGGGTCAGCAACAGCGCCAGCATTCGGTGCGTCAGAAGCTCAATGCTATCGAGCTTGAGTTTAAGGGTAAGAACGTTCTGCTGGTGGATGATTCCATTGTCAGAGGCACCACGATTAAGCAGATCATCCAGCTCGCTCGGGAGGCCGGGGCCCGTCGCGTTTATATGGCTTCTGCGGCCCCCGCTTTGCGGTATCAAAATGTCTATGGCATCGATATGCCGGCCCGGGATGAATTTGTTGCCCACCAGCGGTCGGACGAGGAAGTCGCCAAGGAGATTGGCGCAGATTGGCTGGTTTATCAAACCATAGCGGACCTGAAAGCCAGTGCGCTTGAGGGTAATCCTCACGTTGATGACTTCGAGTGTTCCGCCTTCGACGGTAACTACGTTACGGGAGACGTAGAGGACGAGTACCTGCGCCGGCTCTCTGACGCCAGACGAGATATCAACAAGCAGCAGGCAGAGTTGGCCTTTGGTCAAGAAACCAATGTTTTGGAACTTCACAATCAAGCCTAAACTAGGCCGAAATTTGATGAGATGAAGAGGCCAAAATAATGCAGCTGACCAAGCGGACGCCCTGCGTGGGCATTTGTTCTACCACCTATGGTGACTTAGTCTGCCGTGGCTGCAAGCGGTTCGCTCACGAGATCGTCGAGTGGAATGCTTATGACGAGGACCAAAAAACCCTGATTCGTGATCGCCTCCAACGCCTGCAGGATGAGGTGGTCAGCCAGAGCTTGGATGTGCTTGAGCGGTCTCGGTTACAGCAGGCCGTTGCCGATGCGGCGTTGGCGGACTTGCCCCAGTGGGAGGGCGTCTATCAGCTGCTTCGCGACATGGTGCGACGCGAGCGAACCTTGGCCAGCGTCGGGTTGCGGGCTAGGGGAGCCAGCCTAGACCCCCAGGGGCTTGGGCAGGCAGTGGGGGCCCCGGCAGACGCTCTGGACACCCTGGTGCTGCTGCAGGCCGTAGATAAGGAGCTATATGCTCGTTCTCGCGCCCACTACGAGCGTAACTTTAAGGTATTGACCTAATGGCCGAAGTAGCCTGCGTTCAGAGCTTTCTTCGAGTGGCCTCGCCTGAGGCTTGGTTTGAGGCCGTGCCTGAGCACATCCCGGAACTGTTGATCGACCACGCGAACTGTGAAAAAAAAGCCGCCAGCACGGCGCTAAGTCTAATGTATCGGTATGTGGATCAGGTGCCGCTGCTGCATCAGCTGTCGCGTTTGGCTAGAGAGGAGCTTCGGCATTTCGAGCAGGTGCTGGATTTGATGCAGGCACAGGGCGTGCGCTATATCCAGCTCAGTCCGGCGCGCTATGCCCAGGGGCTACATGCCTTGGTGACTAAGCAGGAACCCCGGCGACTCATTGACCACCTGATCTGCGGTGCCGTAGTGGAGGCCAGATCTTGTGAGCGCTTTATGGGCCTGACCCGGGTGCTGCCTGAGGACATCGGCGGTCTCTATGCGTCCTTGCAAAAGTCAGAGGCCAGGCACTTTGAAAACTACCTAACCGCGGCGCACAGGCTGAACGAAACAACTCAGGCCTATGAGGATCTGCCCCACCGGATCGGGGAGTTCTTAAAGGCCGACGCTGATCTCATCACTCGGACCGACACGGAATTTAGGTTCCATAGTGGTCCACTAGGCTGAAGCACTCCAGCGAGAACGCCTGCCCTCGCTGACGGACCAGCCAGCCGCAGTGGGACCAATCACCGAGTACTAGACGGCGTAGGCGTCGGCCAGCGTTGCTCAGGCGATGATCTCCGGGTCTATGAGTGTGGCCGTGGATCAGGAGATCGGCATCGTATGCCTGCATCAACTGAGCCGTCGCTTCTGGGTTCACGTCCATGATGGAGGATGCCTTGTTGGCGTTGTTGCTCATGCTTTCGGCACGCATTTGACGGCCCAGGGCCAGTCGATCTTCCAGAGATTTTTGTAGGATATCCCGCTGCCAAGCCTCGCTGCGAAGCACAGAACGTGCCTGTTGATACGCCTGGTCGTCCGTGCACAGGGCATCACCGTGGGCCAGCAGGATATGACCGTCTAACACGGTGGGGTCGGCGATCAGTTTAACGCCGGTCGCTTCAGCAAAGTCGTCCCCAATCAGGAAGTCTCGATTCCCGTGCATCAAAAACAGGTCGCAGTGCTGGGTAGCCTGGGCTAAAAGCTCGACCAGACTGAGGGCTGCGGGGGTTTGGTCATCGTCTCCCACCCACATTTCCACCAGGTCTCCAAGGATATAGACCTCATCTACGTGTTGGCCTTCGACTTGAAGCAAGGCGGCCAAGCATTGGAAGCTCTGCTCCGTCACATCCTGAAGGTGGAGGTCTGAAATAAAGATTCGGTTCATGGCAGGGTGGCGCTGAGTCCAAGTTTAGCCGCAGCGGCCTGAAGGGTGTTCTGGAGCAGGGCGACCCGGGTCATGGGCCCAACGCCTCCCGGCACCGGCGTAATCCAAGCCGCGCGCTCACTGGCGGTAACAAAGTCCAGGTCGCCGCGCAGCTTATTGTTCGCATCCCGGGTGATACCCACATCGATGACAACTGCACCGGGCTTAACCCAGTCACCGGGCACCAGGCCGGGTTTGCCCACAGCGCTGATCAGGATATCGGCCTGCCGCGCCAGGTCGCCCGTGTTGCGGGTGAACTTATGAGCCGTGGTCACGGTACAGCCGGCCAGCAGCAGC
Source organism: Gammaproteobacteria bacterium UBA7376 (assembly GCA_002470275.1). GTDB lineage: Bacteria > Pseudomonadota > Gammaproteobacteria > Pseudomonadales > Azotimanducaceae > UBA4421. The sequence continues at coordinate 15,705 of DKNY01000046.1, forward strand.
TCTAAGCCCATGGGTCTGCCAACGTGGTTTGAGGCCCCGATGATGGTGGCATGCTGGCCCTTATAGGGCACGCCGACATAATCGAGCATCTGCATGATGCCCATGGGGGTGCAGCTGCGTAGGGTGGGTCGCCTCAAGGCCAAGCGTCCGATGTTGTAGGCATGAAAGCCATCCACATCTTTGTCGGGCAGAATCACATCAATAATGCGATCTTCGTCGATGTGCTCGGGCAGCGGGGTCTGGACCAAAATCCCGTCGATAAGCGGATCATCGTTGAGGCTGAAAATGTGATCTTCGAGTTCGGACTGGGATATTGATGCGTCCAGATTGAGGGCCCTAGAGTAGACGCCCACTTCCTCACAGTCGCGACGCTTGCCCGCGACGTAGACCTCGGACGCAGGGTCGTTACCCACTAAAATCACGCCCAGACCAGGTGCCCGATGTCCTGCCGCTCGCCATTGAGCAACAAGGGCGCCCAGGTTGACGCGACGTTCTTTAGCGAGGCGATTACCGTCTAGGATTTGTGCAGGCATGGAAGCAACCGGAAAAGTACCTAGTGTACTACCGCCATCGCTCATACTCTATGCGTCTCCCAAACCTCAGGGCGCAGCAAAGAGATTTGACCCCCCAACAACGGCTCAGTATCATCCTCGCTCTTGCGAAGGGTGGGTATGACGCCACCAGGAAAGGTTCATTTCGGGGTATAGCGCAGTCTGGTAGCGCGCCTGCTTTGGGAGCAGGATGTC
>DKNY01000046.1:16740-35911 GCA_002470275.1 Gammaproteobacteria bacterium UBA7376
GGTAGCGCGCCTGCTTTGGGAGCAGGATGTCGGGAGTTCGAATCTCTCTACCCCGACCATCTAACCTTCGGCTTCATAGTGGGGTTTCCATCCCAGGTGAGGCTGGCTCGTCCTCGGCGGGTGTCCATGCCTTCGAGGGATTGCGGCCTCTCTACGGTTAGCGATTAGACCTCATAACTCCCAAGCTTTTGCCATGGCCGCCCGTATAAGTGAGCAATGAGGGCCGTTGTATCGAGCAATCGACTGAGCAGTGGGCCGATCTCTCCAAGCGCGTCCTGTTTCTGTCAAGACGCCTGGCCGCTCTAAACACGAAAGAAGGCGGTTCTTAACCGGAGAGAGGGCGTCCGAACGTGCACCGCTTTGACTAAGGCTCTGCTTGCCCTGTTGACAGGCCAAAGCCCGTTGCTCGCTGTAGGATATAGGCACCCATGATTAACAGGAGGTATAGCGTACCCAGGGCCTGCAGCCCCAGTACCCAGCTTTCGGTGTTTGGCGAGAGTAGGGGCAGCCAAGCACCCGCGCCAAGCATGATCAAAGCTCGCACTGTATCAACGATAAAACGCTGTGGTCGATGCTCCAGCCACAAACTGACCACAAACATGGAGCCGACGAGTAGCGCGAACAGTGCCAGTACCGCCGGCCTCGCCAGCAGGTCCTGCGCTGAAACAAGCGCAAAGCCCATCGCGGTAAGCACCCAGTACTGCAGAAAGACGTAGGCCTTGGAGCTGGATGGCGCCTTCGGGTCGTACTTCAGCGCCGAGTCTGCAGCATCGTCCGGTGTCGGCTCTATACCCTGGGGGAACCAGCGTGGCCCTTTGAACCAGATGACTGCCTTGTCGCGCCATCGGGGCGCTTGTACGGCCAGAACAAGGGTTTGCCACCAAACCGCTGCATTCGCCCATAAGGGATTCCAGCTGCGTAATCCATGGGTGATCCCAAAGACCGGCTTTTCATCGTCACGCTCGTCGCAGAAGGTGCCAAAGAGCCGGTCCCAGAGAATTAAAAAGCCGCCGTAGTTTTTGTCGATATAGCTGGGGTTCTTGGCGTGGTGGACCCGATGGTTGGATGGGGTCACGAGAATGTAGTCAAAAATACCCAGCCTCTTCACGTGCTCGGTGTGCACCCAGAACTGATAAACCAGATTTAACGTTCCGACGCTGATCATCACGTACGCGGGCGTCCCGAGCAAATACATAGGCAGGTAAAATACAAAGCCAATATAGTCAGTGCTGGTTTGCCGTAGGGCCGTGCTGAGGTTGTATGCCTCGCTTTGGTGGTGCGCACTATGGGAGGCCCACATGATCCGCCATTCGTGACCAAACCGGTGCTTCCAGTAGTAGCAGAAGTCGTAGCCGATGAACGCCAGTATCCAATGCCACCAGGCATCGGGAGTCCAAGCGACCACGCCAGCCATTTCCACGGCACCGGCGAGCACCACCGCCGCAAAGCTTAGGCGAAGAACGCTCATCAGCTGGCTCAGGCTACCCATCATGAGGCTGGCAACCGCATCATTCAGCCGATAGGTTTGGTTGTTACGCCAAGCGCCATAAGCAACCTCCACCGCCATGGCGAGGATAAAAAACGGTACGGCTAGTTCAACGAAATCCATCTCGCGATTTTAACGCTTAATCTGACTCGTTACAGCAGCTAACCCTGACCTTTCCTTGGCCTCCATTGAGGGGACAGGCGCGCTCCACCGTCCCTGCCATATATTGTTTAGGGACTTCGGCTCTGCCGATCCAGCGAAGTGCTGGTCCAGTGGCGTGCTGGCCATACACCCTTCAGCGGAAGTGGGGAAACGACTATGACTAGGCTATGGTGGGGCGGTAGAGACCAGCGATAGCACCGCTCAGGTAGAGGGCTAAGTTCAGCCGCGAAGGGCAAATCGCCATCGAACTCTTCTATGCCCGTCCTACCAGGAACCTCCGTCTCGAAACCAAATGTCTTGGCTGGGCACTGGAGGCGATTGCTAAAGTTTGGTTAGGCTGTTTAAGCGCTATAGGTGGCAGCCAGTTGGTAGGCGTGAAAACAGTTAATTTATGGGGTAATAAAATTTCTTTCTATGCTTGGCCCTTTGCAGAAGTAATCCAAGCACCGCACCATCTCACGTTACGAAACCTCTGCCCTGAGTCGTTCACACCACGGCACCAATTCGTTTGACAATGGCGATTGCCGGAGACATTTTTGAAGAGGCTTTCCTGGAAGTGTGTAAAAAATCTAACTAGGTGAGAGCAACGGGTTAGAAGCAATTCACGAGTTTACAAGCGTATTAGATCGGTACTACGGAAAGTTGGCTCATAGGTAAAATTCTTGGATTGCGCTAAGTTTATTAATAAATGGGGGCAGGGATGTTAACGGTATTTAAGCAAAACCTAGTTGTGGTTGTTTGTTTTGTGATGCTTGGGTGTGCGGCTAGTCCAGCCGCTATCCAACCAGACGACGTTTCATCGGAAATGTATGCAGAGTATACCTGCGAAACGCTCAGAGATTTGCGGGCCGAAAAAGCGACCCAGATCACTGAATTGTCGAGTTCGCAAAAAACAAAGCGGATTATTGACGGTGTCTCAAATGTAGTCCTGCTGCCTGGGCTCGCGAGTATAATCGACGATTCCTCAAAGCCTTTGGCTCGCGCAAAGGGAGAGATGAGTGCTCTGATAAGAGAGTACGACCGCCGATGCATACCTTCTAGAAGCTAGTTTCGGAGGCCTATTTCACGGGGAGAGCGTTGATCTAGACGAACCGGCTTGAGCGCAGTCTCACGGTCTCGGGGAACGCGGGCAATGTGGTATGCCTGCACCACCGCGCTCGACCCTGCTGCAAGTCATCGGTAACGGCTGAAACTTTCGCGCAGTACGACAGTGGCGCTGCGTTGAGAGGCCTGTTCGCTAATGCAACGCTACGAGAAATCAATTTGGGCTCAATCATCTCGAGGTGGCCTGCATTGATTAGGCTTCAGGCTGTGCACTCTCGTCTGTGCTGGAGCGCACCTTGCCCAGCCCATCGGCCAGAGCCCCCTTTTCGCAGCAGTGATCATTATCTGAGTAGAAAACCCCTGCTGCTTGTCGTGTAAACCTGGAGGCCGTTGCAGGCCATCCGCCCCTGGCAGTTGCCCACGGTCCAAAATTAGGGGTGAAGTACGATTGCATTGGCTTTACCTGGCACCGCTTATCTGATCTCTTTGCGCCCACAACGATACGAATGGGAGAGCGCGTTGGCTCAGGAAAACGAGGTTTTAGCGGCCCTAGAGGCTCACGTAGCGGCCAGGGTCAGTGGTGATGTGGACGCCGTGATGGAGTCTTATTCGGAAGCCTGGACGGATGACAAAGGGTTCACCAAGCGGTCCTTTCACGAGGGGCATCTATCCTTTACCCAGGGCGCGTCTGGCGACGATATCGAGGTTGATTTAAGTCAGACCAAGATCGTGATGAAGGGCGAAGAGGCCACCTGCAGTCCCGTAACCATCTATACCGTCAAGGGCAGCATTACCTATGGCTATCGGCTGAGGCAGGAAGCAGATGGGATATGGCGGTTCATTTACAGCCAGACCGAGGACTGGGAACCCTTCCCCATGGACAAGAAAACCGGTGCGCTGAAGAGGCAAATTGATGACACTGCCCTCCTGGTGCGTGAACACAGGGAGGGGCTGTTGGCGGATCCCCTGCGCCCCGGCTACCATTTTGTGATCCCCGAGGGGCTCGCTATGCCCTTTGACCCCAATGGCGCCATCTTTTGGCAGGGCAGATACCACCTTTTCTATATTTTTCAGGATAAGCGGTCGGGCAAAAAGGCAGACCACTGGGGCCATGTTTCCAGTACAGATTTGTTTCATTGGCGACATCATCCCACCGGGCTGCTAGAGGGTATGTATAGCGGTAACTGCTTTATTAATGCGGATGGCGTACCGACCATGTGCTATCACCAGGTGAATCAGGGCAACGCCATGGCCATCGCCCTAGATGATGACCTAGAGCAGTGGCATAAGCTGGAAGGCAACCCCATCACGCCGGTGACTCAGGAGGGGGACGAGCATCATGAAAAGTATCGTTCCTGGGACCCCTTCGGCTGGCTAGAAGGCGATACCTATTACGCCATCTTTGGCGGCAAGCACCCGGGCATCGCCAAATCCCAGAAACTGGACGCCGACTGGCAGTACGTGGGTGATCTTTTTGCTCACGGTGTTGAGGGAGTGCCCCTTGATGAAGATGTGTCCTGCGCCGAGCTTTTTAAGCTTGGTGACAAGGATATGCTGCTCTGTATCAGTCACCGCATGGGCTGTCGCTACTACCTCGGCGAATGGAAGAACGAGCAGTTTTATCCCGAATCCCACGGTCAGATGAGCTGGGTGGACAACGCGTTTTTTGCTCCGGAAAGTCTGGAAGATGATCAGGGCCGGCGCATCATGTGGGCCTGGCTAATGGATTCTCCAGAATTCGGGGTGCACGTTGAGCAGGGTTGGTCGGGCAGCCTAAGCCTACCTCGAGTGATGTCCCTGGATGAGCAGGGCAGGTTATGCCTAGACGTGGTGAAGGAGATCGAGGCGCTCAGGTATCGGCCCTTTAAACAGGAGGCTATTGAGGTGCCGGCGGGACAAGAGGTCGTCATTGACCAGATCAAGAGCAATAGCCTGGAACTGGCTATTGATATGGACGGGGCGGAGGCATTTGGTCTCAAGGTCTGTCGCTCCCCTGATGGCGAGGAACAAACCGTGATTGCCTATGATGCGGCCCTGGGGCAGCTCAAGGTGGACACCCACAAATCCGGCCCCGAGAACACGGCCAAGGCTGTTGAAACCGCGCCCTTCTCCTTAGCCCAGGGCGAGCGCCTGCAGCTGCGAGTATTCGTCGATAAGTCCGTACTGGAAGTCTTTGCCAACGGGCGACAGGCCGTGATGCGTCGGATTTATCCGGCCCGGACCGACAGCCTCGGCGTGAGCTTCTTTGCTGAGGGCGGTGCTGCCAAGGTAAACGTGCTGGAGGCCTGGGAGATATCTCCCTCTAATCCCTACTAAGACCTGTCCTGGGGCGTCAGCCCGTGTTGGGACTCGGGTCTCTGGCGTGCCCAGGCCTAGTGGTTTGTTCCCTGGCCGTGCGCTTGCGCGACCCGTGTTTTGCGAGCACCTGCTGTTGTTCGTCCTTACCTTGGTCTGATCGTCGTCGAGCCGTAATGGAGTGGCGTGCGAATCGGCTGGCCTCCAGGTGGTCCACTATGGGCCCAGGGTAGTGCTGGCCAATCGTACAGCCGGCAGACAGCTGCTCCATGGGCGTCGCCTGCCAGGGTGCATGAATTCTGAGTTCATCAAAACCGGCAAGCTCTGGAATCCATTGTTTGATAAAGGTGCCCTGGGGGTCTTGATCCATAGACTGCTTGACCGGGTTGTAGATTCTCAGCGTGTTAATCCCCGTGGTGCCAGACTGCATCTGCACCTGGGCATAGTGAATACCTGGTTCAAAGTCGGTAAAGAGGCGAGCCAGGTGCAGCGCCGGCTCGCGCCAGTGCAGCCACAGGTCGTAAGCGGCAAAGGAAACCAACATGGCGCGCATGCGGAAATTGATCCAGCCCGTGGCATTGAGGTAGCGCATGCACGCGTCCACAAAGGGATAGCCTGTTTCCCCACATGCCCAGGCGCGGAACTTTTCAGAATCGAAGGCATCCTCCCGAAGCCCATCACAGCTGCGCGCCATGTTTTGGTATTGAATCTCCGGTTCACTTTCAAACTTTTGGATAAAGTGGCAGTGCCAGTGCAGGCGGCTTTGGAAGGAAGACAGCGCCTTGGGCCAAGTGCCTTTCTCGCCAGGGGGAAGGCTGCGCACCTGCCGTTGCTGGTCCCAGGTGCGCTGAGCCACCTGGCGCATAGAGATGCGTCCGTAAGCCAGGTGGCGACTGAGGCGAGAGCAGGCATCAGGGGCCGTGACCGGACTCGACATTTCCAGGTGGTAACGCTCGCCTCGATGGCTGAGAAAGTCCTCCAGCACGGTGTGGGGTGATCTCAAATCGTCCAGAACAATCTCCCGGCCCGGCAGCTCAGGGCGCCACTGCTGCCAGTGCTCCGTGCTGGGTAAGGACAGCCAGGTCTGACCCTGAGACACTGTCGCCTGGTCTTGGGTCATCTGTGCGCGCCAGCGTTTCGACCATCCGTCGCGATCCCGCAAGCCCCTGAATACGCCGAACTGACGCCGCTCCTGGAACTCGACGCCCTGGGCCGAACACCAGGCTATGACCGCCTGGTCGCGCTCATAGCCCCAGGCTTCGCCGGTTTCCTCGTGGGCCAAAAGCCGGAACGACCCCAGTTCCTGGTGCAGGGTGTTGAGCACGGAGATCATCGTCCCCGTACGAATACAGAGGGCGCCGCCCAGGGTGTTAAGGTCACGGTCAAGCGCCTCCAGCGAGGCTAGCGTCATCTGCCAATGGCGTTTGGAGGCACTGGGCTGTTGCCACAGTTCCGGCTCAAGAACGTAGAGCACCAGGGTCGGCCCCGCAGCCAAGGCCTCGGACAGGGGCTCGTGATCCTGGATTCGGAAGTCGCGCTTTATCCAAACTACTTGATTCATGTCAGACCCGTATTGTTTCGGCAGGGCGTGGAACATCACTGACGGGAGAGCGTAGAGCGTCCCCTGCAAAAGGCCAGGGAGTCCAAGTTGATACCAAGACCCGATGCTCACGGCCAAAATCTGGCCCTGCTCGGGAAAGAGCCGTATTCAGCAGGACGCATTTCGCGCTGGCTATACGCTTGGCCTAGGGTAAGGTTTCCTTTATATGTAGGGAGCGGCATCGGTGAGGGCCGGTGTTGAGCAATAGTCGAAACGCTTTGGGAGGTGGAGATGAAATATTTAGGTTATTCGCTGATGGCGGTGGTTGCCCTCATCGTTCTTGGTGTGGCGATGGCATGGGTCAGCGCCCGGATGTCCCTGGATGAAGGCTATGCCCACACTCAGGCCACCGCAGAACTGCCCTTGCTCGGGGCTGATCTCTCAGAGGGATTGGTACGCATCCCCACAGACCGTGGTGAATTCCGGGCTCGGATTGCCGGGTTTCAGGGCGAGCAAGAGCGGCCGCTGATTATCCTGCTTCATGGTTTTCCGGTGACCTCGGCAATGTGGCTAGAGCTGATTCCGCCGCTGGCCGAGGCCGGGTACCGCGTTGTGGCTTTCGATCAGCGCGGCTACAGCCCACAAGTTCGACCCGATGGTACGGCAAACTATGCGGTGCCAGAACTGGTGAGCGACGTGTTCGCCGTTGCCGACGCGGTGGGCGGCGGGCCTTTCCACCTGGTTGGCCACGACTGGGGTGCAGCCGTGGGCTGGGGCGCGGTGCTCACCGAACCGGACAGGGTGATCAGCTGGACGCCCCTATCTATCGCCCACCCAGCTGCCTTTCAGGCGGCGCTGGCTAATGATCCCGATCAACAGTCCAGGAGCAGCTACTTCGCTTTGTTTCAGACGGCCATGGTGCCTGAAACGCTGTTCAGCTTTAACGATTTTGCTTTCTTGAAGGGTGCATACGGGGGCATGAGTCCCGAAAAAATTGATGAGTACATCGCGGTCTTCAGCGAGCCGGGGGCGCTGTCTGCAGCGCTCAACTGGTACCGGGCCATGGGGCTCACCGGCTTGGTGTCCGCAGGTCAACAAAGTATGGAGGTGAGGGTTCCAACACTCTTCATTTGGGGTAATCAGGATGAAGCCGTTGGGCGACGGGGTACTGAGCTGATGGCCGACTACATGAAGGGGCCGTATTCGATCATTGAACTTGATGCGGGTCACTGGCTGCTCAGTGAGAGGCCCGAGCAGGTCATACAGCCCGTTCTGGCACATATAGCAGGCAATGATTCAGTAGCGGATGAAGATGCAAGCCCGGCGGCATTGATTCAGTCCCCAATGGATGAGATGTGAGCCGATTGGCGGTGTATTGACAGGGCCGAGTTATCCAGCGACAGTGAAAAGCGGCCGGAGGGTAGAGGCCACGCCGTGACGGTTAAAAATAATAATGGGAGGAAGGCTATGAGCCAGGTGGAACAAAATAAAGAGGCCATTCAGGCGAATCGGCAGAAGATCAACAAGATTGACACCGTTGTGATGAACAACAAGGCGTCTATTTATCAGTCTCGATCCATGATCGAAGAAAATAGGCTGATGATTCTGAGCAATTATGCGGCAGCCTTTATGGGCAACAGGCAGCTGGCAAACCACAATACCGATGAGATTTTTGAAAACAGGAAGGCGATTCTCGAGTCCTTTGACGCGCAGTCCGACGTCGAGGCGAATTACATCCAGGCGTCTATCAATAAGGCCGCACTGGACTTTTTAGCCCACCGTTCGGCACTGAATTCTGCAGTTTTGGACATCAGTGAAGAAATGGCTGAGATCAACACTCAGCTGATCGCGATCAACAAAAAGATCATGGACGCCAACCAAGGCATCGTTGAGTTCAATGACGCCAACATCGAGATGAACACCTCCCTGCTGGACGGCGACCTAAACCCGGCGCAGGCAACCCCGGAGTCCAACGCCGAGCTGATTGCGGCGAACTCTGCGGCAATGGAAGGCCTTATGGCAAATGCCAGCAACAATGCCGCACGCATTGGCGACATACTGGAGAAGTCCTCAGAAAACGCGGCTGGCCTCATGGAAAACAAGGCGCAGATCAACGAGCGCCGCAGCTCCATCATGGCTAATCGCGACCGCATCCTAGCCAATCGAGAACGCATTAGCGGCTGACTAACCCGGCATTGCCTCAGTGGCCCTGATGGCCGCTGAGGGCACTGCTAAACTTGCTGTCTGCGATAGGCCTCGTCGCCTATTCGGGCAGCCACCTCAATCCCCAGGTCATGGGCGTCATAGATCGATTGATGGATGTCCTCTGCGCTGACCGACATGGGCATGTTATGCACCAGCGGGTTGGCCATAGTGGCCTCTATGACCGTTTGAATCTCCGCCGTACTCTCGCGCGACAGCGACAGCTGACCCAGGTGAATGGGCAGACCAATTCGCGCGTAAAACTCAGTTGCCTTGAGCGCATCGTCAGAGTGACCCTTGGCGCGTTCTAGCGCCAACTGGGCCAGGGTGCCCATGGCGACCATCTCTCCATGCAGGTAGTTATGGTGAACAGAGTCGATGCGCGTATAGGCCAGGGCCATGGGGTGAGCGACGGCCAGGCCTCCGCTCTCGAAGCCCAGGCCGCTGAGGAGCGTGTTGGCTTCCGTGACGCGCTCCACGGCATCATTGTTGATGCTTGCGGCTACCGCTGCCCCGGCCTCTTCGCCGTATTCGTAGATTGTCCGGGCACAGATTTCGCTCATGGCGTAAGCCGCGAGGGTGGGTCGTCCCCCCACCGGCGTGGTCGCGGCAGGGTTGCTGTAACACGCTCGAGCCTCGTACCAGGTGGCCATGGCGTCGCCCATGCCGGCAACCAAATAACGCTCGCTGGCTGCAGCGATGATGTTGGTATCCACCACCACCAAGGCTGGGTTTTGTGGGAAGTATTCCACCACATCGCTGACCCCCTCCAGGGTATAAAGAACCGAGAGGGCCGAGCAAGGGGCGTCATTAGAGGCCAAGGTCGGCACGATGACCACGGGTATGTTCAGGCGATAGGCGATAGATTTGCCTGCATCCACCGGCTTTCCACCGCCCATGGCGATCAAGCAGTCCAGTTTTTCGCCGCCCAGTGTAGCCACATGGCCTTCGACCTCTTCCAGGGTGCATTCGCCATTGAACTGAGCCATTACCGTATCTATGTTCCGTTCGCGGAGGCTTTCAGTAACCTGCTTGCCTTCTGCGAGCAGACCCCGCTTTGATGCCAAAAGGCCCACGCGCTTCACGTCCAGTATCGAAATGTAGCGACCCAGGTTCGCAATCACGCCCGGCCCCTGAACATAACGCTGGGGCGCAACCAGGACTCTGGGCGTGACCTCGCCTTTGGCGCCGAATATAGGTTTTGGAGAATAGGTTTTCACGGTGGTCCCTGTCTTTTTGCTTGGTAATTTAGCACTGAAGTCGAATCAGAGTAAGTCGCTAGGACCCGAGAATCCCCGACGCAGGACGTTTCAAGAGGACGCCTGCTGATCACCGAGGGCCTCTCCGGGTCAGATCAAGATCCCTGCTTATGACTACCTGGCCGATGAATACCTGGCCGATGAATACTTGGCCGATGAATACATGGCCGATGAATACATGGCTCATGAATAATGGGTAAGTGTCGTGCCGGGTTGTCGAGCGGAATTGACTATTTTGCACGCATGGGACAGGGTGGCGGGGGGAGTAAGCAGGGTTCGGCAGGTCGCACGTTAGGCCAGGAAAAGCCCGCAAACGCCGGCACAGAGGCAATAAGAAAAAGAACAAATATGTCAGAACACCTTTTATCAGTTGAAGATTTGTCGGTGCGATTTGGGTCGACGGACGCCGTGAAGGGGACCTCTTTTTACGTTGATCGCGGTGAGATCGTATCCATCGTCGGTGAATCGGGTTCCGGAAAATCAGCTTCCGCACTGTCCGTGCTGCAGCTATTGCCCTATCACATTGCGAGTCACCCCAGTGGCACCATCATTTTTCAGGGTCAGGAAATATTGGGCGCCAGCGATCGCGACATGCGGCGTCTGCGCGGCAATGAAATCGGAATGATTTTTCAGGAGCCCATGACCTCCCTGAATCCGCTGCATACCGTGGGTCGGCAAATTGTTGAAACCATGCGTATCCATCGAGGCTTGAGCGTCAAAGACGCTGAAGCTGAGGCCACGGCATTGCTTGAGCGGGTGCGTCTGCCTGATCCCCCGGGGAAGATGCTCGCCTACCCCCATGAGCTTTCCGGCGGTCAGCGCCAGCGGGCCATGATCGCCATGGCCCTGGCCAATAAGCCGAGTTTGCTCATTGCCGATGAGCCAACGACGGCGCTGGATGTCACCGCCCAGGCGGGTATTTTGGAGTTGCTGGAAGAACTGAATCGCGAAACCAATATGGCCATTTTGCTGATCTCCCATGATCTGGCCATTGTCGAAAAGGTTGCCACACGGGTTTATGTGATGACCCAGGGGAACGTTGTGGAAGAGGGGCCAGCCGCACAAATTTTCAGTGCGCCGGAGCATACCTACACCCAACACCTAATACAGGCCCGGCCCCGGGGCAGGCCGCCAGAACTTCCGGTGACGGCTAAGCCGGTGCTTGAACTTAAGCACTTTTGCATTAACTACAGGGGGCGGGGCGGCATGTTCGGTTCGTCAAAGGTCTTCCAGGCGGTCAAGGGCGTTAACCTGCAGGTGCGAGAAGGAGAGGCTCTGGGTGTGGTGGGTGAGTCCGGGTCAGGTAAAACCTCCCTGGGCCTAGGGATTTTGAGGCTGATCGAGAGTGAGGGCCCCATCCTCTATCTGGGTAAACGGATCGACAACATTTCGACTCAAGAACTGAAGCCGCTGCGTAAAAATCTACAGATCGTTTTTCAAGACCCGTATAGCAGCCTGTCTCCTCGTTTATCCCTACGCGATATCGTTGCTGAGGGGCTAGAGCTACACGAGTCGCATTTGACCCCGGAAGAGGTGGATGAGCGCGTTCGCCAAGCGCTGGAGGAAGTCGGCCTTGATCCAGAGTGGACGCGTCGCTACCCCCACGAATTTTCCGGCGGCCAGCGACAGCGTATTTCCCTGGCCCGCGTACAAGTACTGAAACCCACGTTTGTCATTCTCGACGAGCCAACTTCTGCTCTAGATATGTCGGTACAGGCGCAGATCGTAGACCTGCTTCGCGCGCTGCAGCAAAAGCACAAAATGTCCTATCTGTTCATCAGCCACGACCTAGCCGTTGTGCGGTCCCTGTGTCATTCGGTGATCGTGATGAAGGACGGTGACGTGGTGGAATCTGGTTCAGCAGATGATGTCTTTCACCGACCCCAAGCCCCCTATACCCAGGAATTGCTGGCTGCCGCGATGCTCGCCTAACGTCCGCGTTACGCTTGCACTTAGGCAGGCCTGGGCGAGTAGCGCTGAATCAGCGCGAAGCCGGTGGTTATTTTGCACAGGAAACGGGTGATGTTTCCTGGCAGATAGTTGACCGCCTTGCCGCGGCTTCATAGTGTCCGACCACTCGGCGTGTACGCCGTCCAATCAAGTAAAAGGGGGAAAGATGCCGGTTATCGATATGGCCAGTCTAAAGAAGGAAGGGGAGTTCGGATCAAAGCCCTGGTGCGAGGCCTGCGCCGCAGCGGCGGTACAAATTCTGAAGGAAGAATCGTATCCGAAAGATTTTGTTTGGGCCTTTACCGAGCACTATACCCACCCGCCGGCGCGCTTCCTGGAAAACGGGCGCAGCAAGGCCGCTTACTACATCATGATCAAGGACGGTGAGGTAACGGGTGGCGATGGCGCACCAGAAGAAGCATTGGCGCTGCCAGGCTTCCATATCACCGCGCGCTGGGCCGCCCTCTGTAACCAGTCCGGTGCGTTTTACGGAAAGGAAGGCGGGCGCAGGCGCAGCGAGGATGAGGCGGTGATGTACGCAGCCATAGAAAGCTATGTGGGTCGAGAAAATCCGCTGGAGCGAGGCGGCGGCCCAGAAATTTTCTGGCCTGCGGAAGTCGGGGGTCCCTTGATGGCCGGCTCGGAAGAGGGCAACGGCTTGCACAACATCGCGGCCAGCATGCAAATGGCATCACCGGAGTTTGCTGACTTTCCTGTCACGGAAATGCTGGTGCCCATATTTGACGAGATGACCGAGGCACAGAAGCAGGATTTCTTAGCTTTGCTCCACGTTGCAGTTTAAGCAGGGCTGGGGTGGCTGGACCACCCCACCCTTAAACGTCTTCCAGGTTCGCGTTCTTGCGGGGATCAAATGCATCCCTGAACGCTTCGCCGGTAAAAATCAACAGCGTCAGCATAAAGGCCAGAGTAAACACGGTCGTGAGGCCCAGCCAGGGCGCGTGAATATTGGTCCGCCCCTGAGCCAGTAAGCGACCCAGCGAGGGTGAATCTGCCGGAAGTCCGAAGCCCAAGAAGTCCAGAGAAGTCAGTAACGTAATCGATCCCGTTAGGATGAAGGGTAGAAAGGTGATCGTGGCGACCATGGCATTCGGCAGGATATGGCGGACCATCACGCTCCGATTGCTGGCCCCCAGCGCCTTGGCCGCCATGACAAAGGGGAGGTTCCGGGCTCTGAGAAACTCTGCTCGCACCACGCCCACCAGAGACATCCAGCTAAAGGCCACCAGAATGGCGAGCAGCCAGAACACGTTTGATTCCACAACGCTCGCAAGGATAATTAAAATAAAGAGCATGGGCAGTCCGGCCCAGATTTCCGTTAGGCGTTGGCCGATGAGGTCTACGAGCCCTCCGAAATAACCCTGGACCGCGCCGATGGTGATTCCAATCATAGAGCTTAACAGCGTTAGGACGATGCCAAAGAGAAACGACAGCCGAACGCCGTAAATGAGGTTGGCTAAGACGTCTTTGCCATAGTTATCGGTGCCCAGCAAATGCCGTTGAGAGGGCGGTGCAGGAGCGGGGCTGTCGAGCGCATAATCGAGCGTATCGTGTCGATAGCGAATGGGTGGCCAAAGCATCCAGCCACCTTGCTCGGTGACCAAATCCTGTACGTATTGTTCGCGATAATCCGCCTCGGTCTCGAAGACGCCGCCCAGCTCTTTTTCGGAGTAGGGCAGCAACACAGGAAAATACAGGCTGCCATTGTGTTGTATCACCAGGGGCTTGTCGTTAGCGATAAGTTCGGCGAAGAGCGTGACGCTAAACAGCAAGACGAATATCCTCAGCGACCAATACCCTCTTTTGTTGGCCTTAAAGTTCGCCCAGCGTCTTCTGTTTAAAGGACTCATACGCAACATCTTCAGAGCTTGCCTCCGCTATCCGCTGCGCGTACCAAAGTCGATTCTTGGGTCGACTAAGGTGTAGGTCAGGTCGGTGATAAGCTGGGCGACCAGTCCCAGAAGGGTGAAGATAAACAGCGTGCCGAAAACGATAGGATAGTCTCGGCTCATAATGGCTTCAAACCCAAGCAGGCCCAAGCCATTCAGTGAAAACATGACTTCGATCAAAATGGAGCTGGTGAACAGGATGCCAATGAGCGCCGCGGGGAATCCTGCAATGACGATTAGCATCGCATTGCGGAACACGTGGCCGTAGAGCACCTGACGCTCGGTGGCGCCCTTGGCTTTTGCCGTCACCACGTACTGTTTGTTGATTTCATCTAGGAACGAATTTTTGGACAGCATGGTCAGCGTGGCTACGCTGCTCGCGACCATGGCGGCCACGGGGAGGGCAATATGGTGTATCCGATCCAATATCTGGGCGCCAAAGCCCAGCTCGGCATGATGATCCGAAACCAGGCCCCGGAGCGGAAACCAATTTAGAAATTCACCGCCTGCGAACACAATAATTAGCAGCATGGCCAGTACGAAGCCAGGGATAGCGAAGGCAATGAGAATCACCAAACTGGTCCACGCATCAAAAGCGCTGCCATCGTGTACAGCCTTGCGAATCCCCAAGGGAACGGCGATGAGGTAAACGATCAGCAGAGTGGCTCCCCCAAGGGACAGAGAGACCGGCAGGCGATCAATAATGAGGTCAATGACCGGCACGTCTTGATAGAAGCTTTCTCCAAAATCGAAGGTGAGGTAGTCACCTAGCATCGTGAAAAAGCGCTCGTGGGCAGGCTTATCGAACCCAAACTGCTTGTTGAGCTCCGCGAGAAGTTCTGGATCGATGCCGCGAGAGGCATCAAAGCTGCTTTGTTGGCCGGGGTTAATGCTGTTGCTGACGCTGCCGCCGCCAATACCTGCGGTGGCAGAAGCATCCATCCCTTGGAGCCTGGAAATCGCCTGATCGACTGGCCCGCCAGGTGCAGCTTGAATGATCGCGAAATTAACCAGCAAAACTCCGAACAAGGTGGGCACGATCAGCATCAGCCGACGCACAACATAGCTCGACAGAATTCTGTCGGAAACCTCAGCGAGATTCATAGCGCTCCCTGTTGGGATAGTTCAGGTGTTTCAGCTTCATCCCATCCAGGCGCGTCCAGACCAGCATCCACGCGGGCGCTTTTCTCTTGATCAAACCACCACAGGTTAGGCCATCCAGTCCACTTCATATACTGGCCTCCCAGGGGAGGGTGGCCAAATCTATCCCAGTAGACGAGGTGTCGACCGCGTGGATGTCCGTCGGGGATAACAAAAAAGTTCCAGAACAAGACGCGATCCAGGGCTTTGCCGGCGGCGCTGAGTTCTGCTTCGCTTTGTGCGCCGGTGATTTGATCCACTAGGGCATCAACCACCGGGTCCTGAATGCCGCCATAGTTCTGCATGTTGGGCTGCTGGGCGTAGTCGGACGTGAACTGATTACGCATTCTGGAGGGATAGGGCAAGTTAAAGGTATATATCTGGCCAACCAGGGCATCGTAGTCGTAGGTTCTCTTTCGGTTAGTGAGCAGCGTGGACTCGACTTTTTTGAGTACGGCTTTGATGCCTAGGTGCCGCAGGCTATCCACATAGGGCACCAACATGCGCTCTTGGTCACCCCGGCTAACGAGAAATTCGATAGACATCCATTCGCCGGTGCGCTCGTTGATTCGCCGGAAGTCTTTAACAATCCAGCCGGCATCCCGTAACACCTGGTCTGCACGCAGCAAGTTTTCTCGGTTTCGCCCGTAGCCATTGTTTTTGGGGAGGACCAGGGGGTGGGTGAAAACACGATCAGGAACCTGGTCCTTGAAGGGCGCCAGCACCTTCAGCTCGTCGTCAGAGGGGAGGCCCTTGGCTTCCATAGGTGAGCGAACAAAGTATGAGTTGTTGCGTTCTAGGCCGCCGTGCCAGTAAATCCTGTTCGCCCACTCAAAGTTGTAGGCCAGGGTCAGCGCTTCCCGCACCTTGATGTCTTGAAAAAGCGGGCGCCGTTGGTTGAGGATAATGCCCTGATGCATGCCATAGGAGTGCCCCAACTGGTGGGTCTCTTTGTTGAATAAGCCTCGGTAGTAGGCGTCGAAATTATAGGCGGTAGCGAAGCTGCTTTCGATTTCATCTCGGTAATAATCGAATACGCCCGCGCGCAGCGATTGATGCATCACGTTCTGGTCTAGAAAGCACAACATTTCTATTCTGTCGAAATTGAAGAACCCCCGATTGACCGGCAGGTCTGCCCCCCAATAATCCTTCACCCGCTCAAAGGCAATCTTTTGTCCCTTATCCACCTCGGCAACCCGGTAAGGCCCGTTCCCCAGGGGCGGGGCTAACGTGGTGGCGTGAATGTCTTTGTCCTGCCAGTAATGCTCTGCGGCGGGCATGAAGCCAGAGGTCAGAAGAATTAATTGCTGGTTTTTCTCCGCCGTGTCGGTGAAGTGGAACTTGAAGGACCAGGTGCCAGTCCTTTCAATTCGCTGAATGTCCCGATGTTGATTTCGCCAGGTTGGAGACCCTTCGTTTTTCAACGTTCGGAACGTCCAGATCACATCGTCAACGGTGACGGGTTGGCCATCGTGCCAGCGAGCATGCGTCCTTAAGGAATATTCCACCCAGGCATAGTCATCAGCCACCTGGATGGTCTCTGCAAGACGTCCGTAGTATGAGGCAATCTCGTCGTCGGACTGCATCATCAGAGGTTCGAAAACCAGGGAGTCTGCGTACCAGGCGAGGGTGCCCTTATCGGCGAAGTGGTTGAGGTTATTGAATTGTAGGGTATCGCCCCCGCGCATGAGGCCGCCCTTGGGTGCGTTAGGATTGACGTAATCAAAGTGGGGCATGTCTGCCGAATATTTTAGGTTGCCAAAATAGGCAAACCCGTGGCTGGCTTCTCCGGCCCACGCTCCCAGCCCAAGGGTGATGCCCAGGCAGGATAGCAGGATCCCTCTGTATAACGCGTTCATTAGCGTCTCATAGCTTTAGATGTACCGCCCGTAGCTCACTTTCTTCGCTCGATCAAAAAACTCTGCCCACTGCTCGTCGGTGAGTAAGTCGGGTTCGCCCAGTTGACGCGTCAGCAGATATTGGCGACACATGATTTCCAGACGATGAGCGAGATTTACGGCACTCTTGAGGTTCTTTCCTCGACAGATCATGCCGTGATTGCCCAACAGGCAAGCGGTCCTGGTCTTCAAAGCGTTTGCTGCATCATCTCCCAAGGTCTGGGTGCCAAAGGTTGAGTAGGGCACGCAGGGGACATCGTTGCCACCGAAGGAACCCACAAGATAGTGGAAGCCCGGTAGCGGTAAGAGCTGGCACGCTAGGGCTACACAGTAGTCCGAGTGCGTATGCACAACGGCTTCCGCACTCTCTTGAGCCTGATAAACGGCGGCATGCATACGCCATTCGGAGGAGGGCTTGCGGTCACCCTCCCATTCTCCGTCTAGGGAAACACGCACGATATTTTCAGGTGCAATAGTTTCCGCCGAGGCGCCCGAGGGCGAAATCAACATGCCGTCCTCAAACCGACAGCTGAGATTGCCTGATGACAATTCATTCAGCCCGATCTGTTCTGCATACTTATACTGCTCAGTCAGCGTCTCACGTAGCGATGTTTCTATATCAGATGTCATAAGTTTCCTAGGGTTAATCTTCGGATTGATCCGCCTGGCGCATGCGCTCCAGGGCTGTAAACATAAAGGTCTGATCACCTAACGCCCCAGCCTTGAGAACAAAGGACATGGGATCAGGGCCAGCTTGATGGCAATAGCCGCCACTCAGGTTGTCGAAGGGTGCGACCTGCACGGCGGTTATGCCAAGGGCGACGAAAACCTGGCCTGAGGTTTCTCCGCCAGCGACCACAAATTTACGTACGCCAAGTCGCTGTAAAACCACTGCCGCTTTGCCTAAGAGCGCATCGGCTAGGTCTGCGGCGCCCTGGATGCCTAATTCAGCCTGGGCACGCTTGACGCCCTCGACGTCGGCCGACGTGGTCACGGCGATAGGTCCTTGGCTTAGCCGTGGGGTGGCCCAGTCCGCAAGCTCGGCTTCAAAATCTGACGAAGCATTGAGTAAGTCAATCCTGTAGACCGGATGGACGTTCTCAAAGTAATCCACCTGACGACGAGTAGCCTCCGCACAGCTGCCCGCAATAACGGCCTCGTAGCCCGGGGCGGCGGAGAGGAGATTGGGCTGCGGCACCGACGGAGGCGACAGCGTTTGGCCGGCCTGCTCGCGCCAAGCTCTTGCGTAAAACATCGGTAGCGCGTCGGCGCCAGTGGTCAGCGGCCAATCTAGAGTCAGTTCTGCAATGCGTTTGGAGTCTTCATTATCCACCGCATCGGTGACGAATAGCCCGGTGCCCTCGGATACCTGCCGCTCGACATAATCTGCAGCGGATTTGGGCCCAGTCATCAGCGTGGTGTGAGACAGCAATCCAGTCTTGCCCTGACTCTGAGCCTGAAGAACCTCCACCAAATTTGAATTTGTCATGGGGGTAACCGGATCAAAGCGTTTGCCAGATTCGCCCAACATAGTGGTGCCAAGAAACATGCGACCCTGAAATATGGTGACGCTGTACTCCGGAAATGCGGGGCAAAAGATCGTGCGGTCGGTGTTGAGCGTCTTCATTAGGCCTTCGGCGATGGGACCGATATTGCCTTGGTCCGTGGAATCGAATGTGGCGCAATATTTGTAGTAAATCCGCTTAACGCCGGCAGCAACAAGCCCCCTGGCTGAGCTGTTGGCATCATCCACAGCTTCGGCGGCGGGTATCAGGCGTATTTTTCGACCGATCACCACCGCCTCTGCGCCAGGATTTAAATCCGATAAGGCTCGAGGTGAGGTAACAAGCGGGCAGTGCACGCCTTCGCGCTCCAACAGGCTTGCGACCATCATGCCGCCGGTCAGGTCATCAGCGATGACGCCTAATTCAATCAACGAACTCCCCCCTAGCTATGGAACCCAAGGCAGATTGGAACGATGGCTGGATCGCTAAACGTGGCCTTGGATAGGATCTCCTTTCAGCGTCGGAGCATAGAGAAGGTGCTCCTTTGAGTTCAAATCAGACGAGTTGGCCTGGCGGAAAGATCACCCAAAACGCCCGCGCTGTGCCGATCCGAACTCGTCTGGCTAATATAGCTTGTTCACACTCCCCGGCCCTGATGTCGAGAACGTCGACGCGTTGAACATTGCGCGTCTGTCATAAGTTAAATTCTATTCTCGGGTATTTGACAAAAAGAGTCGGAATGCCATTACAAATGGGTGAAGAAACGACCCGCTTTTCACGGAT
>DKNY01000046.1:36293-55039 GCA_002470275.1 Gammaproteobacteria bacterium UBA7376
ATAATAAGGGGAGAGTTAGTGCTTAACCATTTTATGTTACGTAATGTAACTGTTTTTATGTCTTTGTGTTTCGGTTGGTCGGCCATAGTGGCTCACGCAGAAGACAACGCCACAGAAGACGGTGCGCCATCCTACATCGAAGAAGTATTGGTGATGGGTGAGCGGGGAGACTTAAACGTGCTCGACCGGTCGATGACGGTCACGGGTTTCAACGAAGCCATGATCGACCAACTGGGTATCAACAACAATAACGATCTGGAAATCCTGACGCCGGGGTTACAGATTGGTCATGAATCACCGGACTCCGGACACGGAAACCATATCTACCTTCGCGGTATTGGTTCTGAAAGACACCAAGAGTTCTTCAGCGATACGGCAGTGGCAACGTATGTTGACGGTATTTACACCGACGAAGTCTACGGTCTCGAGCAAGGTAACCTGTTTGATATCGAGAGAATTGAGGTGGCTAGAGGACCACAGGGTACGACGGGCGGTCGTTCGGCCATCGCGGGATCCCTACACTACTGGTCTAAGCGCCCTTCTGAGGTTTTTGACTCTAAATTCTTAGCGGAGTACACCGATCAGTTTTCACAGCGTTACGAAGTCGCGCTGGGTGGCCCCATCGGTGACAGCGGATTCATGTATCGCGTGCGCGCGGGCAAGTGGATGGGCCAGGGAGCTCAGGAAAACATCGGCCCCGGCGGCAACTATGACGAGCCAGATCAGTTCAGCATCACGCCACAGCTTCGATACAAGAACGACCAGTGGGATATCAACCTGTCTTGGACGCACACTGAGGACAAGGGTGCCCCCCGGTCATCTGTTGGCTTGAGCCCGAGAGACACCACTACGGAGTGCTTGACGGCTGGCACGTTGAATGGTGAAGAGGTTTGCGCTGAGCTAAATCCCTACTATCAGTCTCAGCAGACACCCTCAATCACGGATTGCTCACCAACCCCTAACAATGTCGTTTGTGATTCATCGCGGCTTCAAAACGTGGTTGATCACAATACCGTAGGCGAGCAGGACAGTGAGCTTGACAACATTGGTTTTGACGTAGCGTATTCACTAACTGATTCGCTAACCCTGAACTACAAGTTTGGATATCGTGAGTCTATCGACAACGCCAAAACTGACGTAGATAAAACGTCAAGAACGATTGGCGGCACCTGCCCAGATCCGGCTAATCAAAGCCCATTCTGTGCCTTGGATGGTGCAGGGTTGCTCCCTCCTAACGGGTTTTACGAGTCGCGATATGCTCGCTACAACGAGCAGACTTCTCACGAAGTCACGCTGGTCTCGAACTTTGAGGGTGCGTTTAACTTTGTAGCTGGTATTTACCAGCGTGATGGTGACGAGCCTTACGACGCGCGTTTCTTCCGTATGGGACAAGAGGCGATCAATATTGATGGTTTCGAGGCCTGCACAGGTGAGGGCGGCCTTTCGGCGGCATTACCACCTCTGGCGGATAACGCGATCACCTCAGCTGCGGCGATCAGCGGTCTCTGGTCTTGCCCTGGCACGCCTGCTGACGTTGCGCTGGCAGAACACTCCAACGTTCCTGGTTCCTTGCAGCCAACAACCGGCAACCCAGAGGGACACTACCTCTCGTTCTTTGGCCACACGGCCTTCGCTACTGAGGCGGTTTATTTTAATGCCGACTACACCGTCAATGAGGATTGGACAGTGTTTGCCGGTATCCGATACGACGAAGAAACGCGAACCCACGTTCAAAACGATGTTCGAATCGCGCTCGCTGGGACCAACAGCGTAACGGGCGAATCCTATGGCAGAAACCTTTGGTATTTCCGTAATGCTAGCGTTGAAGGCTATGAGTGGAAGAAGGACGCTGTTTGGGAAGACGTCACCTGGAACATTGGCGCGGAATACAGCATTAATAGCGATCAAATGGTTTATGCACGAATCTCTCAAGGTGCTCGTGCGGGTGGCTTTGCTGGCTTCGGTCAGCCCACTACTGCGGGTGATACCTTCGGAATATTCGACTCTGAAAGGCTGCTTAACTATGAAATTGGATTAAAAGGTCTGTTCCTCGATAGCAGCCTGCAGCTAGAAACCGCTGTCTTCCACATGGACTTCCAAGAGCACTGGGTGAACTCCAGCCGCTTGCGCGATGCTGCGGAACGCCGACCAGGAGAGAGCATCTTCGAGGGTGAAATGAACACCATTGAGGGTACGACTATTACTGGATTCGAGATTGCCGGCGCGTACAAGGTGACGGATGAGCTGACGATTAGAGGGTTCTATAACTATCTAGATTCCTCCGTTGGTGAATTCACCACGCTGTACTGCTGTGATGAGACTCAGCCCTCTACGGAAATTGAGTTCGTCATGAATGACGGAACGGTTACCACACAGACTATCCGCGAGCCTTCAGTGTTCACGGGCAACACCCTGGCGCTTATGGCGAAGCATAAGTACTCGGTGACCGCGCTGTATGAGCCTGAAATTGCCTACGGTAGCCTGACGCTGCTGGGATCGTACAACTATACGGGTACCCGTCACCCAGACCTGTCGAATCTAGAAAGATTCGAGCTGGAAGACTATACCCGTGTTGATCTCCGAGCGATTTGGAATTCGCCTGCACAAGACTACACGGTCACGCTGTATGTGAAGAACGTGATGGATGAGATCGCTGTGCAGCAGTTCAGACCGATCGAAACTGGAACGGGAGCTGACGTCAAAGGATCTCTGACTGATCCTCGCGAAATCGGCATCAGCGTTCTTTGGCAAATGTAGCCCATATGCTGATCGACCCAGTCGATTAGTGAACGAAGAAAACGGCTGGAGCGAATGCTTCAGCCGTTTTTTTTTGCCCTGGTGCTACCGGGCTTTCACGCTCTGGAAACCGTGTGTGAAAAGCGGGTGAATACCCGTCGGCGGAGAGTTGACCCCCACCAGCGGGCTAGTGAGTATGGGCGGCTGAAAAATAAACGATAACGACCATGCGAGGCCGAGAGGAAATGCCGCGCGTTGGGCAAGGAGGGCGCAGTGCACAACTTTATTGTTCCGTTAAATACAAAGGACGACGATTTAGAGACCGTTGGCGGTAAGGGTCGCTCATTATCAAAGTTAGTGAACGCGGGGTTTCATGTACCCACGGGATTCCAGGTGACCACACAGGCCTACAGGAACTTTGTCAGTGAGCATGATCTGCTGCCCCAAATTTTACAGCACGCACAACCAATCTTAGTAAATGGCATGCTCTCTTTCGCGGAAGCGTCTGAGAACATTCAGCAGCTTTTTTACGGGTCAAATCTCGGTACCCAGCTGTCCGAAGATATTTTTGCAGCCTACGGAGCGCTATCGGATACGCCCGCCGTGGCTGTGCGCTCTTCCGCTAACGCCGAAGATCTACCCGGACTGTCCTTTGCCGGCCAGCAGGAAACCTACTTAAATGTTCGGGGTGCCGACGAGGTGTCTGACGCGGTGAAACGCTGTTGGGCATCCTTGTGGACCGCTCAAGCCATCAGCTATCGCCACCAAAACGGGATTCCGCAGGACTCTGTGGCCATGGCCGTTGTGGTGCAGGTTATGGTGCCCTCTCAGGTTTCCGGCATCTTGTTTACCGCAAACCCGACCACCGGTGAACGCAGCGAAATGATCATTAACGCCAGTTTTGGGCTGGGTGAGGCCGTGGTGAGCGGTCAGGTGACCCCAGATACCTACATCATGGATAAGGCATCGGGGGAGGTAAGGGAACAAATTATTGGGCCTAAGCAACAAAAAATCGTGTCTGATGCGGAGCAGGGGGTTCGGCTGGAAGACGTTGCGGAAAGCGATCGGGCGCTATCCTCGTTGAGCGGCGAACGCCTTGCGGAGCTGTTGGCCGCCGCGAAAAAGATAGAAAACTTATTCGACGGCCTACCCCAAGATATTGAGTGGGCCTATGGCACAGATGGGGCGTTGGCCTTGTTGCAGTCCAGGCCCATCACCAATCTGCCGGTGCAGCCGATAGAGGTTGTTTGGGAGCCGACGCCTCCGGCCATTTACGTTTCACGGCGGCAGATTGTGGAAAATATGCCGGATCCGATTTGTCCCCTTTTTGAAGAACTCTATCTAACCGAGGGCCTGGAAAGCTCGAAAACCGGCAAGCGAGAAAGTATGCAGGTGGGCGGCGGTCCGCTATTCGTGACGGTGAACGGCTACGCCTATATGCGCTTTGACTTCAAGCGCATCGTCGAGCGTCGTGAACGTGAAAAAGGAAACGCCCAGCCGGTGACCGAGGCCGAGATAGAGGCGGAAGAACAAAGAGCAGCAGAGTTAGAGAGTGCCAAACAAGCCCAAGAGGAGGCCATCGAACTACAGGAGAAATCTGACCTCGAACTGTTTTTGTCAGAAATCCCCAGTGCCGATGCGGACGAGTTTAGGGCCTGGGCGGAAACCCAGGACGCGGCCACCCTGGCGCACCGTGTTTCCATGCCTGAGAGCGACAACCCCACTTATTCCTTTGCAACCAAGACGGCGTTCAATAACAGGCAGTTAGCTGAATGGCACGACGAGACGGCGCCGAGACTGAAGCAGGCGAAGGACAAGTGGCGTCAGCTTGACTTAAAAACAGCCAGTGACGACGAACTGCTGGCGGGTATAACCGAGCTGTCCATTGAGGAAGGCCGCTACTGGTCTACCAACGCCTCGCACTCCTTCGGTGTAGCGAAGTCGACGGACGATCAGCTGCAGTGTTTCTTGCGTGAAACGCTGCCTGACGAACAGTTCATCAGCGGCCAATTTCTATCCGGGATTTACTCTAAATCTATGGAGGCGAATGGCGAGCTGTTTGAGATCGCCAAGCTGGTGCGTGCGGAGGAAACGTTGGTCCACCTCGTCGCCGTGACGCCGCTTCAGTTCCTGATGCCGGCCTTTGCGGAGCGAAAGGAAGCCGAGGAGGTCTTGGCGGCTATCGACAGGTACCTGAATGTGTATGGCCATCAGGGCTACAGCATGGATTTTGTGGAACCCACTCAGGTAGAGGACCCTACCGCGCTCCTCGCGTCGCTGAAAGCCATGGTGATGGACCCAGACTACAATCCTAAGCACCAGGATGAACGCGCACGCCGTGTTCGGGAGGAGAAGTTCGAAGCAGTTTCAGCCTTGCTTAGCGGTCTGCCTTACTGGCAGTTCCGTTACCGCCTATGGCTGGCGTTACGCTACAACTACATTCGTGAGGAGGTTGCCTTTCTCTTCGGTTATGGCTGGTCCGTACTGCGCCCCATGGCGGCGGAGTTAGGGCAGCGTATGGTGGATCAGGGCACCATTAACCAGGCGGACGACGTTTACTTCCTGGTGAGCGCAGAGATCAAACAGGCAATCCAGGCTCGAAGCCAAGGCAAGGGGTTGCCTGAGTTTGGCAAGCTAGCGGCCGAACGCCGGGAGCTGCGGGAGGCGCGTAAGCGTCACCACCCGCCAGGCACCTTGCCTGCAGAGGCGCGTGAAGATCCGGGCATTAAGTTCAAGGAAACCCAAATTTTGAATGACGACGACAGTAATTTGATGCGCGGCTTTGCGGTCAGTTCTGGCCAGATCACGGCCCCGGCGAGCGTCATCACCGGGCCCAGTGAGTTCGAAAAGATGGTGCCAGGCTCTATCCTAGTCAGCCCTCTGACTACGCCGGCGTGGACACAGCTATTTGCTCACGCCGCCGGACTGGTAACCGATATGGGCAGCATTCTTGCCCATGGATCTATCGTGGCTCGGGAATACGGCATTCCTGCCGTTCTAGGCGTGGGTAACGGGACCGTGCGGATTCAGCATGGACAGACCATCACCATAGATGGTGATGCGGGTACGGTTATCATTCATGAGGACGATTAACCCTTAGGGCGACGATGCGCGGGTAGGCGTAGGTCATGCCTTCTGCTCGAGAGGCTTCATTTGGGAGATGGAGCCCTGACAAAAATGGCTGGGTTATTGGGTGAATGTCCGTCAGATGACGGTTGGAGCCCGGGTGCCCGGCACGTAACCTGAACCACTTTTAAGGCGGAGGAAGCCATCATGTTTTCGTTGGACGGCTATAGGATTGTTGATCTCAGTCCCCGGGTTAGAGCCCGGGTGTATCGTGTTGACGGCACCGTAGAAGAGGGCACAAGAGACCCCTACGGGCGCCCTTGGGTTATGGAGGAAGGCCGGTTCGCTGGCGATAATTCGCTCTTTACGCTCTATTCTGCCCCTGAGGGGGATAGCGAGTGGCATCAACAAAGAATGACGTCTCATCACGGCGCTCACGTGCAGGGAGGCAAGGGCCATATTAGCCATTGGCTGGGCGCGTCGCCTGATATGAAGGGCCTTTGGGAGATGCCCATTGAGACCTTTATGGGCGAAGCCTCGGTCTGCAACCTTTCTCACCTGGCACCTCGTGTCCTCGGCGAGGGTGAGACTTATCCGCTTGGTGAAGGCTACAGCCTAAGCAGTAAGGCCGGAGAGCTGCGAGGCGTAGAGATAAAGCCCGAACATCTAGGGAACGTTGCCAAGGGCGATATCGTGCTGATGACCAGCAGTCATCAAGGCCTGGAGCAACCCTGGCTATCCCCGGCAACGGTGGCCTGGTTGATCGAAGATCGTGAGATCAAAATGTTGGGCCTCAGCGCAACCGGCATTCTATGGCAGTATGACCTCAAGGTCGCAGCGCCAGACAATTCGCCGGTAAGACGGATGTTGCTCGGAGCCAACGTGCCCATCGCGCACCCGCTCGTAGACATCGATCAGCTTAAATCCGATCGGGTTATTTACGTGGGCTTACCCCTGCGAATGAATAAGTTTGAGGCGAGTTTTATCAGGGCGGTGGCCTATGAAGCCCCGGAGGAAGCGTAATGATTAATATGAAGAATACCCGCGTTGTCGATTTAACCTGGGAAATAAACTCCCGCGTGACACGCCTGGATGGCTCGATAGAAGAGGGCACCAGAGACGTCTACAATATGCCCTGGATTGTGGAGGAGACCATCAACGAGCGTGATGGGACCATGGAGCACCTGGTGGGCGGCAACCGAGCCACAATCCCCGAGTGGCCCATTGGGGTGGTTAGCGGACATATGGGGTCCCATATTCAACTGGGCGTGGGCCACAACGATAACTGGACCTGCCTGCCGGAAGGGATGCTTGGTCTTTGGGAGATGCCTTTGTCGACCTATTGCGGTGAAGCCGTGGTTTGCAACCTGGATCATCTGGCGGGGCAGCCCATTTTGCCAGAGCATCTGTCAAATGTGCGGGAAGGAGATATCGTACTATTGGGGAGCGCGCACAGTGGTGGTCAACAGCCCACCATCGTGAAAGAGACAGCGGATTGGCTTGCGGAAGAAATGAAGATCAAGATGCTTGGCGTGGGCGTCCCCGGCATCTCTTGGGAAACTGCGACCGATGCGCCGGAGCCGAATAACTCCCCCACCCACCGAGCGATGACAGGCAACAATATTCCCATTCTCTATCCGCTGGTGAATATTGATCAGCTGACCCAAGAGCGCGTCTACGTGATCAGCTTTCCGCTGAACGTTGATCCCATGGAGGGAACCTGGGTACGCGCTGTGGCCATCGAGGATGTGCCCTCAGCGTAGCGCACCGCCAAACATGATCAGGGAGGGGATCGCCCCTTCCTGGTCAGCTCAGGCCGCCCGACGGTGGCCAGAGATGGCCCTATGACCGCCTTAGTCGTCGTCGTGAATGACTACGATCCCCGTATCTCCATCGATGGTGATTTTCTGACCGTGCTTGATGCGCTGGGTCCCGTTACCCACCCCAAGCACTGCGGGAATACCATATTCTCTGGCAACGATGGAACCGTGAGCCAGAATGCTGCCCACATCCGTGACCAGACCCACTGCATGGGCGAATAGCTGGGTCCAGGCTGGGGTCGTCAGGGGGCTGACGAGGATGCTGCCTGGCACCATCTTGTCGAAATCCGCTGGCCCAAGCACGACGCTTGCTTTGGCGGTGATGCTCCCGGAGCTCACCGCGAAGCCGCGCATGACGTCGCTACCATCGTCATTTTTGATCTGGGTTTCTTTGAAGGAAACCGCCTCGATCTCGCTAGCCTCCAGGGGGATCGTACCGGGTGGATGATGCTGCTTGCGCGCCTCACGCACAGCCCGGCGCTGATCGGCCAGTTCACCCAGCTCGGGCTTACCTTGGCCCTGGGCGCGTGCGCTGAGCGCCTGCTCCAGTTCCTCGGTCACTAAGAAGAACAGATCCTCGGCCCGTTTGAGCGTAGCGCTTTCTGCTAAGCGCCGGCCCAGCTCGAACGCCATGGGTCGAAAAATCGACCAGGTGTAGCCAAAGCGGAAGGCGACCTCTTCGCGAATGTAGTTGTACTTCAGCGCCAGCCAGAGTCTGAAGCGAAACTGCCAGTACTCCAGCCCCGATAGCAGGTTGGAGACCTCCTCAAACTTCTCCTTACGAATGCCCGCTGTCTTTTCGGCCTGCTGCCTGGGGTGGTAGTTGTGATCGCGCACCATGGCTTTGAGAGTCGCAAAGAGTGCCGAGGGATCCTCGATCTGGGTGGGCTCAATGAAGTCCATGCTGTAGCCCTGGTGACCATAGGTCTGCAGGTAGGTGTCCAGTAACGCAACCACCTGGCTGGCTTTCGGGTGCTCACGCAGGGCCTCCATCAGGAATTGAGAGGGTTTGACCAACACTAAGTAGGACAAGTCCTCATGAGCGCGAACGACCTCTGCAATGGCAAATAGGTCCGCGTTGGCCTGCATGGTTTTGGACTCGATCCCCGAAAGGAACTGCCCGCTGATGAAGTTGTGGTCCGGCAGCGTCTCGCGCAAAAAACACTGGAGCTGGTCGTCGGTGGATTTAGCAACGCCGAAGGTATGGCTGGAGTCGCTAGACCAGTAATAGCCCTCTTCAATACCCAGCTCAGTAATACCCTCCAGGAGCTTCTGGTCTGACGCCTCCGCGACATCCAACGAACGCCATTTATCGGCAACGCCTTCGATGCGGGGTTTCGCTCCTTTGAACCAAGAATTGAGCTGAGCGTCATTGGTAGTCGTATTGTTAAACGCGATATAGGTCGGATTGTCGCTGGTCGGCATGGTAATCCGGGCATCCAAATCCGGCAGGTCTTGTGCCAGATACCAGGCGTCGAAGGCTGCTCGATCCTCTTCGTTGAGTTCCCCCTTGAAGATGCCCAGATCGTTAACGGCAGCCGTGGCCGCCGCCGATCGTTGTGCCTTCATCTGGTCATCAAAGGCCTTGTACTCGGCTTCTTCAATAGCGCCCTCGGAAATCGCCTGATTCTCGTCCTTTCTTTTCCTTCGCTCTTCGACGTCCTTAATGATTTGCGGCCAATCGAAACGCTGATAGGCGTAGCCGTTTACCGTGACGAACATCGGTCCGCCGCCAACCATCAGACTTTTGCCGCCTCTGGGCGCCTCGAGGCCGCGCGTGAGGTACAGCTCTTCGAACAGCTCACAGATGGGATCTGGCATGTTCTCAACGATCTGTCGTCGGCTTACAAATTGAGCCGGTGGCGTAGGCTCCCACACCAGGTCAATGGGCTGAGGCAGAAGGTTGGTGATGGGGCGTGACTGCAGCAAATGCAGCTTTCCATCGCGAAAAGCCCATTCGATATCTTGAGGAAGGCCCTCATAAAGGCCTTCAATTTTAAGGGCGTGCTCACAGAGTTCGGTGAGCATTTCAGGGGACAAAGAAGACAGCTCCCGATCTGAGGCATCCACTTCCTCAATACGAACACCCTGATCGCCGTCAGAAATAATCTGCTGTTCCTTGGGGCCGATAACCTGTTCTTTGATCGACAGGTCACTGCGCTCGACGATATAGGTATCCGGCGTCACCTGTCCGCCGACAACGGCTTCGCCCAGTCCAAAACTTGCATTGATGACCATCTCAGAACGTTCACCCGTGGTCGGGTTGGCGGTGAAGAGGATGCCAGACACATCTGAGGGCACCATTACCTGAACCACGACGGCCATGGCAACCTGGTCGTTTAAAATACCGTTTTGATGGCGATAGCTGATGGCTTGCGCCGTCCACAGAGAGGCCCAACATTTGTGCACAGCCTCAATAACTTCCGCTCCGCCTTTAACGTTCAGGTAGGTTTCCTGCTGTCCGGCAAAGGAAAATCCTGGCAGATCCTCAGCGTTCGCTGACGACCGGACTGCGACGGGCGTGAGGCCATTATCTACGGCTGCATAGGCCGCGAGAATTTCCTGCTTGAGCGCATCACTCAGCTCCGTCGCCAGAATCAGCTCGCTGATGGCCGTGGCGCATTCATCAAAGGCAGGATACCCATCCTTTAGCCGAGGCTCGGCCAGCTTTAAAATTTCTGCCTGAAGGCCATGGGTGCTGACAAAGTCCCGATAGGCATCGGCGGTAACCAAAAAACCGCCCGGCACGGCGAACCCAGCTCGCGCCATTTTGGCAAGCGAACGGCCCTTGCCGCCAACGCGTTCCAGGGAGTCTTCAGCCGTATTAATGGGAGTGGTGAACATTCGTAGTTTCCTGCGTTTTTGAATTCTTTTGAGTGTGGTGATTGTCGATGCTCAGGGTCGTCGTGCAAGTGATGGGGTTTGGAACCCACCCATTATCCGCCAGCGGATTAATCCCAGAAATTATTGGAGAAAACACAGGCTCCCGCCTGACGAAGCAGCACAGCACCGGGCACCTCGTTGCCTACGCAGAAGCGATGCCAATGCGGAACTAACTCGGGTAGGCTCTGCCTGTCGACCGCCAATAAAAAGAGAGGAGGGGCAATGGCAATCTACACGGAGTTACACCGACCCCAGTTTCATTTCTCAGCCAAGAAGAACTGGATCAATGACCCGAATGGCTTGGTCTATCGAGACGGGATATGGCACCTCTTTTTTCAGCATAATCGTCTCGCCCCGGTCTGGGGTGAAATGAGTTGGGGGCACGCGGTCAGCGACGATCTTTTGCATTGGCGAGAGCTGGAGATCGCTCTAGAGCCCGATGACATGGGCGATATGTTTTCTGGGTCCGCTGTCGTGGACGAACACAATACCGCCGGCTTCGGGGCAGGCGCACTGTTGGCCTTCTATACCGCCGCCGGATTTGCCGATAAGCCTACGGCATCTTTGAAACGGGTACCCAACGGCGCTCACACCCAGTGTTTGGCCTACAGCGTGGATAGCGGTAAACAGTGGACGAAGTTCAGCGATAATCCCCTGGTGGCTGAGATGTCCAAGGGGAATCGCGACCCTAAGGTAGTCTGGCATGAGGCCTCCCAGCGCTGGGTCATGGCCCTTTACCTTAGCGAGGACGAATACTGCTTGCTGACCTCCCCTGATGCCAAGAGTTGGGAGCTAAGGCAGAGGTTTAGGTTTTCGGGCGAGTCAGAGTGCCCGGATTTCTTTCCGCTTCGGGATCAGGCGGGGCAGGAACACTGGGTCTTTTGGGCAGCCGGCGGCCACTATCAGCTTGGGCGTTTTGACGGTGAAGCTTTCGTGCCAGAGAGTCCGGTGCTGCTGGGCGAATTCGGGCCCAATGGCTATGCGGCGCAGACATGGAGCGATGCGCCCAACGATAGGCGAATACAAATTTCATGGATGGCCGGCGGCCTTTACCCAGAGATGCCGTTTAATCAACAGATGTCGCTGCCCGTTGAGCTGTCTTTGACAGGGGAGGGGGAAGACGCCCGGCTGGTGCGTCAGCCTGTGCGCGAGATTGAAGCGTTACGTCTGCGGAGCGTGCATCCGGATTCCGTGGCCGTTACGCCCAGCGCGTCCTTTGTTGTTCCTACTAATGCCAAACTGCTAGACGTTAGCTTCACCGTGGAAAAGGGTACGGCAGCGGTTTTTTATCTCGTGATCCGAGGCCAGTCCATGGTCTTTGATTTCAGGGACGGTCGCCTCAGATTCCGCCCTAGCGATGTGCCTAAGGTCAAGCCAACGCCCGAGTATGTTGAGCTGCCCAATGAGGAGCACCTGGACGTTCGACTCATCGTGGATTTGACCTCGGTTGAGATTTTTATTCAGGGTGGGCGCATGAGTGCCTCGTTTTGCTTCCTCCCCGGCGCCTATGTGAATACTCTGGTGGCTAATGCCTACGGGGGCGATCTTCGCCTTCGAGACATCGCCGTGCACGAACTGGCCTCTGCCTGGCGTCGAGAGGCGGGTCGGTGAATTGGGTGACTTTAGCCCGGCTACCGCAACGAGCACTGTGATCGGTCGCGCTAATCGGTAGTATGCCCCCAAAAGAACGATGGCTCACAACAACAAATAGAAACTATGAAAATACTGGTAATCAGCGATATCCACGGCAATGCAGAGGCATTGAAAGCCGTCATGCAGGCAGAGCAAGATCGGGATGCAACCATCTTTTTGGGAGATAGCGCGCTTTCCGGGCCTCAGGCTAACGAAACGCTAGAGCTACTCCAGCATATTGGACCCATGACGGCCATCATGGGGAATCACGACCACGAGGTGATGGATCCGTCGAGCTTTGCTAATTGGCCGCCAGAGTGGATCGCGTTGAACGAGTGGATCTTGGAACGTCTGGACCCCTCGGGGCGAGACTTTATTGCCGGTTTCTTGCCCGCTGGGGAGTACCAGGTCGGAGAGCTTAAGGCCTTCATGCATCATGGTGAAATGGGACGAGGTCGACCGGCCGCCCTGCCCGACGCAGAGGATCAGGTTTTTGAGGATTTGTCCGCCGGCAGCACGGCGCCTCTGGTTTTGTTCGGTCATACCCATGTGCAGTTTAGCCGTGTTGTTGGCGAACGACAATTCATCAATCCGGGTAGCGTGGGTCAGCCACGCTGCGGCAAGCTCCATGCCTGTTATGGCGTGTTTGAGGACGGTGTCTATGACCCACGCCAGGTGACCTATGACCCAGCACCGTGGCTTGCGGCGCTCGCACGCATTGAAGGCATTCAACCTTATCCAGAATTTTGCGAGTGGCTAAGGAACGGCCTCTTAACCGGATACGGTATCGGTGAGCGCGACCCTTGGACCCAGTTCGCGGCCCAGGGTTACTGTTAACTAACTGACCTCTGGGGAGAGGTTCGGGGAGAGGCGTGGGGAAGGATAGCCAGGCGCGACATCAGTATTCCCTGGGAGCCATCGTGCAGCTGGGCTTCCGCTGCTGGCCGTATTATCGCCCTCAAGTCCCCCACCTGCTGATCTTTGTCCTGCTTAACACCCTCATCGGCGGCATGATCCTGGGCGGGATGGTGCTGGCCAACGATGTGGTGGACAACAAAATCTTGCTGGGTGAGCGCCTAGAGCCCCTGCAGGCCAGGGCGCTTTTTCTGGACGCGGACTATGTCACCTCGGGTGCTGAGGATGAGCCGCCCTTAAGCAAAGACCAGCGTCGGCAGGTACGCCTTGGAGTCCTGGTGCTCGGTGCACTTTATATGATCCTGCTCACCGCTTCTGTGGCCCTGGTTTGGTACTACATGGTTTGGATTTTTCAGCGAATCAACCAACAGCTGAGAGTAGAAATGCTGGCTCGGGCCGAACGGCTATCCCTGTCTCATCACAGTCAATCGCGCACGGGGGATGCGATCTACCGGGTGTATCAGGACAGCGCCACCATCACGAACGTACTTCAGTTTATGCTCTTGACGCCGCTCCGAATCCTCGCCTGGTTTGCCTTTGGCATGGTAGTCATCGTCCTCTTTTCGCCCTGGCTATTTTTATTCATGGTCGCTGCCGGTGTCCCTATTTACTGTCTGATGCGCCATTACATGCCGAAAATAAGACTCGCTGCTCGGGAATCTCGAGAGGCCAACAGTGAGCTGACGTCCAGAATTCAGGAGACCCTGGCGGCCATTCGCGTGATCAAGGCCAGCGGCGCCGAGGACCATATGATGCAGCAATTCGGTCTAGAGTCTCAGCAGGCGCTAGATGCCGCCTATAGAGTGCGTTACTACTTTGTCCTGTTGAGCGTTGGAGTCACCCTGGTCGGTGTTTCCGCGCTTTTGGTTGCCGAGTATTTGATGGCTACCTGGGCGCTCTCCGAGAGAGCAACCTATATGGGGGCTGCCATCGCCTTGGTGGGCTTTGCCGTTTGGAATTTGGGTGCCTTTAAAGCGGCCACGGGACGGGGCTTGGAGCTGACCAAGCAGGCTAGAGAATTTGCAGGAACTTGGGCCATTGTGCAGGACCTTGTGGTGGGTCTGGAGCGTGCCTTTTATCTGCTTGATCTGGAGCCTGAGGTGAACGAGCCCGAACATCCTAAGGCCTTTCCCAGTCCCATCCAACGGGTTGATTTCGACGCTGTGCACTTCAGCTATCAGTCGCAGCAAAAGGTGCTTGCCGGGGTGAGTCTCGGTGCCGAAGTGGGGACCATCACCGCCATTGTTGGATCTACCGGGGCGGGGAAATCCACCTTGGTTTCGCTGTTGCTGCGGCTGGCCGAGCCAGAGCAGGGTCGGGTCACCATTAATGGCGAGGACATTCGAGAGATGGCCACCGAGGATCTGCGTGGGGGCGTCAGTATTGCGTTGCAGCAAAATATTCTGTTCGCCATGAGCGTTGCCGACAATATTAGATATGGTCAGAAAGATACGGACCAACAAAAAATTCAAGCGGCGGCTCGGATCGCCTGTGCCGACGAATTTATTCAGGACATGCCCGAAGGGTATGACACGGAGCTGGGCGAGCGTGGTGGCAAGCTTTCCACCGGCCAGCGCCAGCGTCTCTCCATTGCTCGAGCGGTGCTTAGAGATACCCCAATTCTTATCCTGGATGAGCCCACCGCATCCCTCGACGCGATGACCGAACAGGCTGTCATGCGCAACCTGGCCGAGTGGGGTCGGGGGCGCGTGGTCTTTATTATTACCCACCGGCTATCAACGATTCGTCGCGCTGATCAGATCGCGTTCTTGGAAGACGGGGTGATTCGAGAGCTAGGTGATCACCAGTCCTTGATGGCGCAGCAGGGGGCCTATAGCCGCTTTGTTGAGGCTGAAACCGGGGAGGCCCGTTAGTCCCATGAGCAAGACTGCCCGCTTTGATGACCGTGTGGATACTGATCCTGAACTTTCCTCCGGGGAGACGCTGGCTTTGCTGATGCGCTCGCTGAAATTTATCGGGCGAGTCAGGGTACTGTTTTTCTATAAGGTCTTATTCGCTTCGGTAGCGATCCTACCGCCGCTGATCTTGCCCTGGATCCTAAAAATCATTGTGGACCAAGTGATCCTGCAGCAGCCCTTTCAGCTAGAGGAGGTGCCGTTTCCTCCCTTCATGATGCCCTTTATTCACCTAATCATGGACATGAGCCCCACGGGCATCATGCTATCTACAACCCTGCTGTCCTTTGCTCTGCTCTTTATCTTTGGTCTTCGGGCCTCGGGACAGTTCGCAGATTTACCTCAGGGACATGATGCGGCGACCCAGTCAGAGCAGGCGATCTCTTCAGGGTCCAGCGAGGCCAGCGGATTATGGGGCACCATCGAAGTCCTGCTGACGGTGCGCATGACCCAGCGTTTGGCGAATTCGCTACGGACCACTCTGATGGGCCGCCTGAGCCGGCTCGAAATGACGACCTTGGACGATCAGCGCATTGGGGACTCCGTCTACCGAGTCATGTATGACGCCCCCATGCTCCCCGACATTTGCTACAAACTGACGATAGCGCCCCTGCTATTGCTCATCAGCTCGGCACTAGCCGTCTACATCATGCAGTACAGCTATGGCCGGGTAACACCTGAAATCGTCTGGGTCGCCACATGCCTGATACCCGTTACCCTGCTGCTGACCCTCCCGCTGTCCAGGATCGCCCGGCGTCTGCATCAGACCAGCCGCGCCGCCGGAGCGGCGTCTGTAAACAGCATGGAAGAGGGGATGGACAACATTGCCGCGGTCCAGGCCCTCGGCGCCATGCAGAAAGAGACCGAACGCTTTAATACCAAGAGTGAGGAGGCCTTCCGCCGGCACCGGCATACGGTTCTGCTGGATGCCGCAATAACGGTCATTGCCTATGCAACCATAACTTGTGGCGGTGTCTTGGCCTTCATCCTGATCACCGATGAGGTGATCGAGGGGGTACTGACGCCCGGCGACTATACCGCCATGATTGGTATTTTAATGACCCTGATGTATGCAGCCCGATCCATCGGCCTTTACTGGATCGAACTGCAAAAGAACGTAGCCGCTGTCCGGCGCGTGTTCTTCTTTATCGACTTCACCTCTGAGCTGGATCGGGCACAGACGCCGATAACGGTACCTCAGCGCGGCGTCTATTTTGATCAGGTGAGTTTCAGTTATCCAGATGGTCGCCAGGCGCTTGAGAACGTGAACCTAGAGCTGCCCGTTGGTGAGCTGGTGGCCGTGGTAGGCCCAACGGGGGCGGGTAAAACCACCCTGGCCTATATGCTGCCTGGCTACCTACGACCTTCCTCAGGCCAGATTCGATTCGACGATCAAGACCTCAGCCAGGCCGCAGTGGCGGACATCAGAGATCAGGTTACCTACGTTTTTCAGGAGCATATGCTGCTCACCGGAACCATCAGGGATAATCTGCTGTTGGCCAAGCCTGATGCAAGCGAGGCGGACATGCTGGAGGCCTGTCGTGTTGCGGGTGCCCTGGAGTTCATTGAAGCTCTGCCCGCAGGTCTGGATGCCCCGCTGGGTAAGGGAGGGAACACGCTCTCGGTGGGGCAAAAGCAGCGGCTGTCCATTGCGCGGGGCATCGTGCGCGATACGCCGATCCTGGTGATGGACGAACCCACGGCAGCCCTGGATCCCCGCACGGAGAACGCCTTGGTCGAGGCGCTTCGAGAGACGACGCGGAATCGTCTGGTCGTGGTTATTGCCCATCGGTTGTCTACCATACGAGAGGCAGATCGCATCATCTTCCTAGATAACGGCCAGGTAGCTGACGTGGGCGACCATGAGAGCCTGATGGCCAGGGCTGACAGCCTCTATCGCCGGTACGTCGAGCTTCAGGCCAGCTAGCCCCAACTTAGGTCAAAGCTCGGCCAAGACCTCGCTCGGCCAGGACCTAGGCTAAATCAGAACAAAGCCAAGACTAAGCCAAGGCTAGGCGTTTCCCCTTGGCCGGTATGCCACCCGGATAGAGGGCGCCGTCCAGCTGATCGCCGTTCATAAAGCCGTCGAAATCCACGACGAAATCCCAGCCGCCCTTATCGATGGTGTAGGCAAAGGTCAGGGTACCGTTGTCTACGTTGCTGGCCCTGATGGGGTAGGTATCAGCAAAATTCTCGCCGCTGACGGCGACGGTGCCTTGGGCAAAGTCCACCCGATGATCGCCCCACTTGGATTCGAGAAACCAGATACCGGTTGCGTTCCCCGGAGGGCTCTTGGCCTCCGCAGAATCGGTGTCCGCGCTGACCTGCTTGGCTACCGCCAGAGTCCGTTGCGCGAGAGATGAAATTTCATTGTCCCCTTCGCCTCGAACGGCGGATATGAGGCGGTCATTGAGCACGCCAACCCATTTCTCAGGCAGAGCCTTGGCGCCGAACTTGACGCCAAGAATTGAGCCGACGGTTGCGCCATTGCAATCGGTATCCCAGCCCGCGAGCACAGAAACCACAATGCCGCGCTCGTAGTCATGGTTGCCATAGTAGACGCCGAGCACCACCACGGCCGCATTGTTGATGGTATGTACGCCGTGATAGTGGCCGTAATGCGCGTTGACCTTTTCCCATACCGATTCCCAGTCGGCTTCCTCCCTGCACCATCCAAGGGTGTCTCGAATCGCCTGAGCCAAACGGCAGTTGCTGGGGATCTCGGCCAGACCCGCCAAGATAATCTCCTCGGCGTCATCCAGAACAAAGGCCGCCGCGATCATGGCTGCAACGAACATTTCGCCGTAGATGCCGTTTTTAGTGTGTGAGATTGACGCGTCTTGGTACGCGAGGGCTGCCGCCCTCTCTGGCCATCCCGGAGCCGCATATCCGAATATATCGGCACGAATTTGGGCGCCAATCCACTCTCTGAACGGATTGCGATGGGTGGCGGACGCGGGTGGCCAGGTGCCAACCACGAAGTTACGGTAGGCCGCGTTTTCGGCGGTATACAGAAGGCTGAAGGGCATGGAGGCCAGCCAAATGTTTGCGATACCCCGTGCCGTCGTTTTGGCCCCCCTTCGCTCTAGCGCCAGCAGGCCTAGAATCGGGAAGTCCATATCGTCATCCCGGTCCATGAAGCTAATGTTGCCCCGGGTAGAAGGCCTGTGAATGTCAGGAAGGACTTTCTCGTCAAAGGGCACATAGTCGTCAAGGGGGAGGGCGTCCCGAGCGCTCAGGTATTCATTGATTCGCTTCTTGGGCCAGCCCTCAACGGGTTTGCCTAGGGCGCAGCCGGCAGCTCGGCCTAACCAGGCGCCGTAGATTTTGTCGTACAGAGCGGCCTCATCCCAGGCGAGATCATAGCGGCGTGTGCCCGGTCCACGCAGCTGCTGGATTTCATCTAGGGTAGAGGGCTCCTGATATTCAAAGGTGTCCGCAATGGGAAGCGCGACCAACTCATCGTAAAGGGATTCAAACTCTGCCTCGCTAGCGTCCGAGGCCAGGGCGGCTTGGATACGCTCTGCGATGGCCTGAGTATCGCAGCCTTCTTCCTTGCGTTGCTTGAGTTCTGACTTAATGAATTTCTTTGCGAGCATCATCTGTGGGGTCCCCTCGGTAGTCCGTTTTAGTCCGCCAGGCTAGAAAGGTCCCAAGCGTCGGTCAAACAGAAAGCGCTAATTCCCCCCCAAAACATTCAATTTAGCCCGGCTTGAGGTAATCTCCGCCGAAATTATGGGTGAATATCAAAAGCAGGGGCTTGAATGTCACCGTTCCT